>DUBE01000059.1 GCA_012960475.1 Planctomycetota bacterium | reverse complement strand
AAAGCGGTACGTGAGCTGGGTTTAGACCGTCGTGAGACAGGTCGGTCCCTATCTGGTGTGGGTGTAGGATGATTGAGAAGATTTACCCCTAGTACGAGAGGATTGGGGTGGACGAACCTCTGGTGCACCAGTTGTCACGGGAGTGGCACTGCTGGGTAGCTAAGTTCGGAAAGGATAAGCGCTGAATGCATATAAGCGCGAAGCCCTCTTCAAGACGAATCATCCCCATGAGCCCCCTGAGAGACTATCAGGTGATAGGCCGGCGGTGGAAGCACAGCGATGTGTTATGAGCTAACCGGTACTAATTGGGCCATAGGCTTAACCACCTTCTCCCATTCTATCAGCAGGCCATTTGGCCTCCTGGTGAGTGGCAGAAGGTTGCCCATTCTTGGGTGACTGATGCAGACTTCGAACCATCTTCTCCAGCCTAGAGCTGCGGATCAATCCTTATGGATATCCATGCAGCTCTAGGCCCCTTATTCCCGGTGACTATAGGTACTTGGCCATACCCGTTCCCATCCCGAACACGGTCGTCAAGCAAGTGCCGCCGATGATAGTGCTATGCGCGAAAGTAGGTCATTGCCGGGTTTTCCTAGCCGCCCGTTGCACCCCTTGGGGAGCAGCGGGCGGCTTTTTTTATGCCTTCGTCTGGGGCGCAGAATTCATCCTCCAGAAGGACTGGTGTGCCCCCTGAAACGCGTCCAGTGCCTATGAGAGTTTGGGTACATGAGGGGTAGGGGCACACTGAGGTGCCGGGAGTGTTCCCGAGCTGTGCGCCCGGAGACCTCGTCACCCAAGATGGTCACGAAGGGCCGGTCCAGATGAGGCTCCTCCAGCAAAGTGCCCCGGTTGAACGGGGGTGTCTTGGACTCGAGCTCGCTGTGCGAAGGCATGCGCGTGCCTCGACAGCGCTCACAATAGCCTACGTTATCCGAACCTACATCCTAAATTGAGGAAGCCCGGCAATCACCTCCACCATCAGATTTCCCACGTACTCATGACCGGTGCTATTCCAGTGGCCGTCATTTAGGAAGTATATGTCCGGCCGCTCTTTTTTTGAGGGGATGGTCACCAGGTGCAAGGAGGGGTCGCGCGCGAGAAAATCGAATGTTTGACCATTCCACCCGTCTTCAACCACAAGAATGACGATCGGCCATCCTTGCGAATGACAGATCTCGACCGAACGACGAATCAAAGCACGCGTGAGTTTCTCGGCAGGTGTGGGCTCATCAGACGCGACCTGTTCATTGTGAGTGTCACTCGCTTTCTGGCCACCACCGCCAGACTTGGACACCACCTGCTTGACTAAGCAGAAGACGTGCGAGTACGCGACCCCCGGCAGGAATTCGATCATTGACTGAACGCGGCGTTTCCAGGACCTGGCAGGGATAGGTAGTTCTTGCAACTGCTCGTTTCCATTGAGGCGGAACAGTCGCTCGTTTGTATTGTCACGGAAGTCGTTCCCGCAGACCTGCAGGACGACGAGCCGTGGTTTGAATTGAGCGACTTCTTCGCGTAGCAATTTGATCCATCGGCCATTGCCATTGTCGCCCATTCCCATGTTTACAACGGGGATCACTCCACCATCGAGATGCTCCGACAGCATTCGGAATACCAGCGCAGGATACTCTTCGCCATCGCTAACCCCGTGCCCCATCGTGAACGAATCTCCGATGAACACTATTCCGCCCTCTTCGTTACCCTTCGGTTCGGGTCCACGGAAACCAAGGGAGTTTGTGGAGACTTGTATAGAGAACTCCGGTGTGTGGCGAAGACATGATAAATTTCTCTTTAGGCGCTTTCCGAGATGAGCGTCGTAGACGGTGTACGACGGGCCAACATTCCTCACAACCCCCGCGACGCGCAAGAACACTTCTGCGAATATCATCGCCACAACAAACCCCAGCGAGAGTGCAAGAATTTTGCGCAACCACCGTCGCCAGCCGCTCATGCAGATTGACGAAACCAAGTCCTCATCAATTGCTGTCGCATCCTTGTGCCTCTTAGCAGCTCTCTCCATGCCTCAATCCCCAAAGTCTCAGATTTAGGTACAGTGGTCAACTCGGTCGATTGGGGTCCAATGCTACCTTCTTGGCGGCCGTGATAACCATCATTTCGGGGCTCGTCGGACACCGTGGGTGAAGTGGTTCTTGGATTGAGTGTGGTTCACTCATCCGCGGGAGAGGGTTGGTCCGTGGGCCATGCTGCCAGCATACATTCCCGGGGCAGGCTGCAGCTCAAAAACGGCGCGGCCCTAACGGGGGAGCTTGGCCAGAATCGCCTGCAGCTCTTCGGAGTCGATGGTGATTTGAATAGGCTTGGGCGAGCCGGCTTTTGGGACCACAATCTCGGCCCGGTCGAGTACACCATCGAGTGATCCAACCGCGATGGGCTTGCCGTCCCTGCGCATGGCTACCTCCAAGGTCCTCAATCCGGGCGCCGGTGTGGGCAGGTTGGCGAAACCGTCCGGGGTAAGCGAAACAGGATCGGCCTCGATGCAGTCTCGCAATTGGTAGAGCGTGCCGTCAGATGCTCCCCCCGCACGCACCCAAAGCTCGAGTGGCGGAAGAGGGAGAGCCTCTGGATTGGTGATTTCCAAGGTCGTGACCGGGGCCGAGCTCAAGACAATCTGATCCCCATCTCTTAGGTTCTCCCAGTGAACCAATCCGTACCCGGGGGCAGCGAACCAGGCGGGTTCGGGTGAGCGCGTGGAGGTCAGTGTTACTTTGCCCGCACTGACCCAAATCTGCTCTTGATAGGGGAAATTGTAAGGCCCCAATCGCTCCCGGAATGTGCTCACCCCTGGGGTCTGTGACCAGCACAGTGATCCTCTTGGCAAGCTGGCTGATGTCAAAGTCCGGGGCCGTCCAAAACTCGACCTCGGGGATCTCGATAGAAATATGGCCAATCGAGTTGTCCCCAAACTGGGCCGCAAGAAGGGCAGAGATCGTGCAAGGCCCCCGCCTGACTCCTTCGAGGCGGTAAGATCCGTCCTGCTTGACAGGCAAGAGGCGTTTGAACCTCCCCCGTTGCAGGCAGACGGAAAGCTGCATGTCTCGAAAGCCCTCGGGCCAAATCACGCGGCCAGTCAAGGTCGTGGTGGGCGCGTCGGAAAAACGGCCATCGGCTGGAGTCTCCTCGGCTGACTCCACCGGCGCCCGGGGTGCAGGGTCTACGAGAGGCTCTTGGCTGACATCGACCGCCCCGGCCAAGGTCAATTCTGGGGCGATCTCATTGCCTCCCAGAACCTCCGGCTGCCTGGTTATCACGCTTGCCTGTTCGCCCCGTTGCAAGCACCAGAACCCCAGGCCCAGAACCAAGAGGAGCAAAGGAAGCGCAATTCTCATGGGGATCACTGTACAGGAGTCGTCTCAGGCTTGATCTGGTAAGCAGCCCAAAGACCCCTCTGAACAACAGCGCGAGGCGCACTAGGACCTGTGTGCCCATCAACGCTTGCGCTTAAGAGCTGATACGACACGCATCAGCAGCTCGTTGCTGCGTTTCACTTTTTGGTTGTATTGCCCCGCCAGCAGGGTGATGCCTATTTTTTGCTCGGGCAGTAGGTACAGCCGTTGGTTGCCATTGCCCATGGCCGCAACCACGGGTTGGCCGCTGGATAAACGCCCAACCCACCAGTGATAGCCATAGCCCCACATGTCAGCGTCGGGCAAGGATGGGGCGTGCCGCATGACGCCTGCCCCGATAGCGGTGAGGTGTAGGTAGAGCAACGGTTGTTCTGTACCTCCTGGCGAGGCGGTCTGTTACTCAGCCTCCCGTGGTTCAGGGAGTATCAGCGAGTCGTGGGTCTTGGACCGCAGCATGGAATCGCGCCGATTCGTTTGCGGGGATTCTGGGACCAGGCTCTGACCAGGAGACGTTGTCCTGGCGGTCATTCTTGACCAGGTCTTGCACTCATACCTGAGCCCGACGAGATCATCTACTTCTGGCTGGTGGTACAGGGGCCGCCTCCCAAGAGAGGCGGCCCCACCGCACCAGCCGCTGCCGACCATGACAGCGGCTCACCGGGCGCACGGGGTGGATGGCCCCGCTTGGCAGCCCGAGTGTTCCTTGGGGGGATTGGACCTTGGGTGAGGTGTGTGTTCTGTGTTTGGTTGGTCTTGCAAATCGTCCCGCCAGGCGAATGCAGACAGTCTGGGATTCTCCGCTGGAGGCCTACAGCCTGCGGATCACGCTGATCACGACTCCTTGGATTTCCACATCGCCTTCCACAATGATTGGTTCCATGCTTGAGTTGGCTGGCTGAAGGCGAATGTGACCGTCTTCGGCGTAGTAGCGTTTGAGCGTGACTTCCCCATCCGGGGGCAGGGCGGCTACCACGGTTTCGCCGTTGCGGGCCTGGCTGCGGCGCTCGACCAGGACCAAATCCCCGTCGGCGATGGCGTCTTCGATCATGGACGTACCCTTGACGCGCAGGGCGTAGACATCTGCGTGGTCCGGAATCAGCTCGGATAGATCCAGATCCTGTGGGTCTTCGATGGCCTCGATGGCAGTACCTGCGGCGATCTGGCCGACAATCTGTAGTACGAGGGAGCGATCTGAGGCCCCCTGTGAGGAGCTGGCGAAAGAGTCCTGGCCCGCGGCCCTGTTCGGGTCGAATGAGCTCTGATTCGTGCCCTGATCGGGGCCCATGATTTGAATGCTGCGACTGGTGCCTTTGCGGTCACGGCGCAAGAAGTTCTTGCGCACCAGTTCTTCCACATGACCGAAGATCGTGACCTTGGTGATTCCGAACTGGTTGGCCACCTCTTCAAGGGTTGGGCTCATGCCTTGCTCGGAGACATACTCCTGGTAGAAGCTCAGGATCTGCCGTTGGCGTTTCGTCAGGGGGGCGGAGTTCATTGGTTGGCTGGTGATTGACTGAGGTGGTCGGCCTTGCGCTGAGTCTTCTGTCTCTATCTTTCGGTCAGGTTGACCGGGCTGTGGTCCTGATTCGTCTGACCAAAGGGGTACTCGTGTTCGCTGGTTTCTGGGTCTCCAGGTTGATTGGGCCAGATTGAGTGGGTCAGGTTGATTGGCCCCAGCCCATGATTCAAGCCCGGAAGAGCCGCGCCCCTCTGATTCAAACCAGGAAGGTGCAGATGACGAGGGATCCCATGAATAGGTAGCTGCACAGGTCCTTGCGGGCGCCTTGGACGAATTTGGTCATGATGCTTGTTGTCGTTTTGGGGTTGAAGGGCTCCAGGATGGATCAGGCAATCCATCCCGGAGTATGAAGACCGAACAGATACCTAATGTATCGGCTTTTGGTACCCGAACAAGACCCGAATACGGGTTTTGTTCGGTCTTTGGCCTAAAACCCCACCGGGTAGGGGGTTATGACTGCTATTTGCTTGCCCGGTTCGTGTTCAGGGGCTTCCGGCGGCTGCCCGACTTGCAGGCCTCAGCCCCTTGGCCGGCCATTCAGGGACCGGGGTCGGGTCGGGGGTTCTACGCCGTGGGGCTCCTGCTGCTCTACTCAAGGAAGGCCTGCGCTCGCCTCTTGGTTGCAGACAGTCCCTCCGGGACCAGTGCGACCGGCCCCTCGACACGCTTCTTGCTGCCGCCTGGGGAACCGTACCCAGCCATTGTGCCCACAACCAGCTCTGGCAATCACAGCTCACCCCAACGGTGGCTCCTGACACGCTCGGACTGGTCTATAATCATTCCTCGGAGTTCTTCCTCTTGGACGCATCCCTTTCCTTAGGTGCCAGTCGTTATCTGGTCCCGTTCGATCCCCGGCAGGTGCCCCAATTCCGTTTCGACGTGCTGGTGTTGGGTGGAGGATCTGCGGGGGGGACTGCGGCTTTGCGTGCGGCGGAGGCGGGAGCTTCCGTTGCCGTGCTGACCAAGGGCAAGTTGCTTGAGGGCAATACGCGTTGGGCCAAGGGCGGGCTGGCGGCCGTGACTGGCTCCCGAGATTCTTTCGACAGCCATGCTCAGGACACTCTCGACGTTGGTTGCGGCCTGAGTGATCCCAAGGTGGTGCAACATGTGGTGCGCGATGGGCCGCGGGCCTTGAACGAGTTGCTTGACTTGGGCGCCAAGTTCGACCGGGAAGGAAACGGAGACCTGAGCCTTTCCCGAGAAGGTGGTCACAGTCACGCGCGCATCGTGCACGCTCACGGGGATTCCACTGGCATCGAAATTCAACGGGCTCTGACCGAGGCACTAGAAGAGCACCCACGCATCCGCACATTTGAAAGGCATTTTGCCATTGACCTGCTCAGCGATCCTGATGGACGCGTGGTTGGGGTCCTGGCGTCCAATTTCAAGAGCCAGCGCTTCGCTTTCGCTGCACGCGAGGTGATCCTGGCCACTGGTGGGTCCGGGCAACTCTATCGCGAGACCACCAACCCCGATCTGGCCACAGGGGATGGCTTGGCCATGGGCCTACGCTCGGGGGCTGTGCAGCGCGACCTGGAGTTTGTGCAGTTTCATCCCACCTGCCTCTACATTGCCGGAGCCGCGCGGGTCCTTATCAGCGAAATCGTGCGCGGCGCGGGGGCTGAGCTGCGCGACAAGAACGGCTATCGGTTCATGCCCGACCATCACCCTGCGGCCGAACTCGCTCCCCGGGATGTGGTCAGTCGGGCGGTGTTCGAGCGCATGGTGGCCACCGAAGACACCAGCGTCTACTTGCATCTGGCAGGTCTTGGGAGCGATCCCCACCGCGCCTTCCCAGCGGTCAGCCGCATCGCCAGGTTCTTTGGCCTCGACATTGCCAAAGACCCGATCCCTGTGCGTCCCGGGGCTCACTATCACATTGGCGGACTGGCGGTGGACATGGACGGCCGCACTTCGGTGCCTGGTCTGTGGGCGGTGGGGGAGTGCGCCTCCACCAACTTGCACGGGGCCAACCGCATAGGGTCCAACAGTCTGCTTGAGGGTTTGGTGATGGGCAATCGGGCTGGCAGGTGCGCAGCCAACGCAGCATTTGACGGGACGGTCAGCAGCCTGGACCACTTGCGCCACGAGTCCGCGCCGGATGCCCTGCATGAGGTGGAACTCAACCTCGATGACCTGACCTATTCCCTCAAGTCGCTCATGTGGCGCGATATGGGAGTCCAGCGTTCAGGCCCTGCTTTGGGGGAGGCCCTCAAGCGCTTGACTTTCTGGGCTCGGGCGGTGGAGGCCTTGCCTCTGGAGAGTCCCCGGGCCTGGGAACTGATCAACATGCTGACCGTGGCGCGCCTGGCCACCTTCAGTGCCTTGGGTCGCTGCGAGTCCCGGGGGGTTCACTGGCGCACCGATTTTCCAGTCCCTGGACCAGACGCTTTTCATCAGGAACTTGTACCCAATCTGGTCAACGGCTTTGTGGAGGGCGTAGACCTGCGGCGGGTTGCGGTCACCGAGGCCCAGTTGCTGCGCGAGTGAAAGGGCCTTGTCGTTTGCGATTCTCATGTCTAAGTCCCATCACCGGATGATTTGCTCATGAGTCGTGACCCTGCTCCCACCGCAGCGCCTCACGAGCGCGTGATCATCTGTGGCGTGGTCTTTCCGGACTTTCCCGTGGAGACCGGCGGCTATCTTTCGGAACTGCGCGCCCTGGTGGCTGCGTCCGGCGGAAAGGTGGTGGGGACGGGCGTGACCCAAAAGCGCGATCGGCCCGTTCCCGCGACCTTGATGGGCAAAGGCAAGGTTGAAGAAATCAAGGAGGAGGTGGATCTGCACGAGCCCTCGGCAGTGGTGGTCGACAATGACCTGTCACCGGCCCAGGTGCGTAATCTGGAAGAGATGCTGGGCTGCCGGGTGGTGGATCGCTCGGAGCTGATTCTGGATATTTTTGCTGATCGGGCACAGACCCGACAGGCTTGTCTGCAGGTGGAATTGGCTCAGCTGGAGTACCTCGCTCCGCGCCTGCGCCGTATGTGGACGCACTTGGAACGCACCGAGGGTGCCATCGGTACCCGTGGTCCGGGGGAGACCCAGTTGGAGACCGACCGGCGTCTATTGCGCAAGCGAGTGCGCGACCTGAAGCGCGAACTTGATGTGATCGAAGGGCGCAAGCGCAGGGAAGTGGCCTCGCGCATCACTGGCTTCACCGTGGGCCTTGTGGGTTACACCAACGCGGGCAAGTCGACTCTTCTGAACAAGCTCACCGGAGCCACCGAGTTCGTGGCCGACATGCCCTTTGCGACCTTGGATACGCGCACCCGCCGTTGGACCCTGCCCGATGGTCGCCTGGCCTTGCTGAGTGACACGGTCGGTTTCCTGCAGCGCTTGCCGCACCACCTGGTTGCTTCCTTTCATGCCACCCTGGAAGAGACCCTGGCCGCAGATTTGTTGGTGCATGTGGTCGACGCCTCGCACCCGGACGCGACCCAGCAAATGGCGGCGGTGGTGAAGGTGCTGGATGACCTGTCCCACCATGTTCCCTTTCAGGCCCTGGCGCTGAACAAGATCGACGAGGTGCAAGATCCGATTGCCCTGCATCTGTTGTCGGATGGCTTCGAGGGGGAAGTGATTTTCATGAGTGCCAAGACCGGCCAGGGGCTCGATCGTTTGGCTGAGGTTGTTGCCCAGCACCTGGACACGCGTTCTGAGTTCCTGATCCTGCGCTTGCCCGCCAGCGACGGCAAGAGCCTGGCTTATCTGCGCGGTCACGGCGCCGTGCTGGAGGAGGAGTGGATTGAGGAAAGCGAGCAGTATCAACTGCGCGTGCGCCTCGACGCTGCTGCTACCGCGACCCTGGCCCGTGATGGCGACAGCAAGCTGCGGGTCTCCCGGGATGAGGGCGAGACCTTTGAGGAGTTGGTCCCCAAACCGCATCGGCCCGAGTGGGCTTGAAGTGATTGAGACAAGTATGCCCGCTTCGATTCTCGCAGCTTCGTCACTCGATCAACAGCAGGTCGAAATCTGGCAGCAGTAAAGTCGCGCCCGTGCGAATCTGATTTGCCGATCCGAGCCCGTTGTAGCGTGCCAGCGCTTCCACCACTGCCAGGCGGCTGGTGTCATAGTGCTGTTCGCAGATGCGGCTGAGGGTGTCGCCGGGGGCGATCACGAGTTTCCGGTCCGCTTGGGGGGGGGGAGGAGGGGGTTGAACCGGAGTGCTGGGGGGGATTGTTGTGTCAGAGGGCACAATTTCCTTGGGCGTGGAAATATCTGGAGCAATGCTCGTTGCGCCACTCGGGGTGCCCAACACCAGAGTCGACCAGCCATCTTCACCGTTGACCAGGGGCATCTCTTGGGAGGGGATGCCGCGTTCCAACTGTCTGGTCTCCAGTGCCTGGGAACGGAGGTTCTCCTGCCAATTCGCCGCCAGCAAACAAAGGCCGCCCAGAATCAGGAGCCCTAGCAGTCCACGCATCGTCGTGCCTCGTTGCCTCAGGTTCCTTAGGAGGAGGCGCCCGCAGTTGCCGGCGCCTTGGCTTCCGTGTGGTCCTCGTGGTCGCCTTTGGCCATGCGCCTGGATTCAAACCAGTGCAGGGCCGGGCAGGCGATGAAGATCGTGGAATAGGTTCCCGAAATGACGCCGATGATCAGGGCGAAGGAGAAACCTTCGATCACGTTGCCCGTGCCCGCGTTGAATGCGAACAAGAGGCTGACAGTGATCAACGTGGTCAGAGATGTCAGCAATGTGCGCGACAGGGTCTGGTTGATTGAGACATCGAGCACCTCGCTGAAGCTGCCTTTCATGCGTGGCAGGTTTTCGCGAACACGGTCGAAAATGACGATCGTGTCATTCAAGGAGTAACCGATGATCGTCAAGAATGCCGCGATCATGGCGAGGTTGATTTCCACCTGCACCAGGCCCGTGTAGATTGCCAGGGCCACCGCCCCCAGGGCGATAATCACGTCGTGCACAAGAGCGATCACCGCAGCAAAGCCATAGCTGTACTCGGCGAAGCGCATGCGGATGTACATCACTGCGGCAAAGAGGGACAGCAGCATGGCTGCCACCGCCTGGTCTCGCAACTCGCTGACCACCTGGGCGCCAACACTGTTCAACTCGCCTATGGGGGAGGCGAGGTCAAAGTGATTACCCGCCTCATCGCTGAACTGGGCCAGGTCCAGTTGCAGGCGCTCGGCCAGGTCCTCGACCGTGCTGCCAGCCGCCACCTTTCCGCTGAAGGAGAGGTTGCCGTCATCGTCTTCAGTCACCGTGGCGTCTTCAATGCCGACCTTGGCCAGACCTTCCACCACATCGCTGGGGGGGTGTTGGTTCTCAAAGTACAGCACCCCGCTGGCGTTGTCGTCCACCACGGCCAGGCCTTCCACCGGGCCGCCCTGCAATACATCCTGCAGCCAGCCTTCCACATCCGTGCGGATGTTTGCCAAGGAAGCGTTGCTGCTTTCTTTGTCCCCCGCCTTTGAGGTCAAGCGGAATGCGGTGAAGCCTTCCTCGGACTCTGAGTTCAGGATTGGCGAGATCTCCACCGAGCGGGTGAAGTCTGTGGCCTGGCCCAAGAGAGGGTTCTTGTCCGCGTCAAACTTGTCCCGCAACTCGCTGCTCTGCATGGGCTCGTTGACCCGCACCAGCATGGTAGTACCACCGAGGAAATCGATGCCAAGCTTCTGGTTGTCCGGGGTCTTTATGAACCCAGCCAGGCCAACACCACAGAGCACCAGAGACAGCAGAGCCGCCAGCTTGCGCTTGGCCATGAACTTGATCTTGGTGTCGCCCACCAGCTTCATCATGGACCAACTCTTGATTGATTTTTTCTCCAGTTGAAAGTGAATCAGCAACTTGGTCATTATCAAGGCAGAGATCATCGAGGTGATGATGCCGATGGACAGGGTTGTGGCGAAACCACGCACGGGTCCCGTGCCCACTTTCATCAGGATAAGCCCGGTGATCAGAGTCGTCACGTTGGCGTCTACGATGGTGGAGAAGGCGTTGGCGAATCCGTCTCGAGCGGATTGCATGGGTTTGCGGCCACGGGCCTGTTCCTCGCGAATACGCTCGTAGATCAGAATGTTGGCGTCCACAGCCATGCCGACCGTCAGGATGATCCCCGCCACGCCGGGCAGGGTCAGGGTGGCGCGAATGAAGGACATGGCGCCCATCAGGATCACCAGGTTGAATAACAAGCTGACCGCCGCGATCATGCCCAGGCGCCGGTAGTAGAACATGGTGAAGAGCAGCACCGCAATCAGCCCGATCACGGCACTTGTGGCTCCGCGCCTGACATAGTCCTGGCCGAGGGTCGCACCCACGGTCTCTTGCTGTTCAAAGGTCGGCGCGATCTTGAGGGAGCCGGAACGCAGCACCTGGATCAGGTCCTGTACTTCCTTGCCGGTGAAGCCGCCAGTGCCACCGTTGATGATGCCACGGCCAGGCAGCTTGTCCTCGATCACCGGCGCGGAGGCGATCTCGCCACTGATCACGATGGCCATGACCGATTCCTTGTGCTCATCAGTGAAGTCGCCGAAGTCACTTTGCTTGGGCGCTACCATTTCGAATCCCACCGCGGGGAAGCCAAAAGAGTCCACCGACTGGAAGACGGCGCGCAGGTCGGCCCCTTCAAAGCGCCAGGTGGGGTCTTCTTCGATGATCACAGCCAGCAGGCGATCCGCCAGGGGCGTCTCCAGGTTTTCGGCAGTGGCTCGGTGCGGGAAATAGCGCAGGCGCGAGGCGGCGCCGCCACGTCCGGCCAGGATGCGGTTGTACTCGGTAATGGGTACGTCCGGGTGGTCGTCGATCCAGGCGGTGACTGCGGCTCGTTCTACTTCGATGTCGGTGGACAGGGTGGGGTCCGCGTCGACCAGATCGGAGGATGTCGCCTGAATGTAGAAGTTCATGTGCCCGGTGCTCTCAATGCGAGAACGCCAGGGGTCGGAGGCCTTGAGTACTACGCTGGAACCCGTTGCATGAGCCGCGCGCTGGGTACCGTCCAGGCCACGGGTCAGATCCGAAAGGATCTCGTTTCGGCGGATGCCGTAGCGGATGTTCTCACCGTCAACTTCGATCAGGCCGCCATCTTCCGGGAAGGAATCGAGCAGGTCCTGATCTCCCATCAGGATCAGGGCCGCTGCATCGGAGGTGCCCTCTTCGGCCAACTCGGTGGCCACCGAACGGCCCACCGATGAAGCACTGCCGGGCAGCTCAATCACTACACGGTTGGCACCCTCACTACGAATCGTTGCACCGCGTACACCGGTGGGGTCGATGCGCTCGCGCCAAATCGAGATCAGGTCGGTCATCAGCTTACCGCGGTTGCCCAACTCCTCCTGACTGATGGTGCCCTCTTGGGCGGCCTTGTCGAAGTCGATCGAGTAGACGAGGCGCGTGCCCCCTTCCAGGTCGAGCCCCATGCGGAACCCCAGGGCCCGGAGGGAGATAAGGGAAAGGGCGGCGAGCCCTAGCAGGAGGGTGACCTTGCGGCTGATATTTTCGACCATCTCTAGTGGGGCCAGCAGGGATTGGACCTGTGGCTGTTCGTGGGTTGGATCCGGCCCGGGAAGGGGCAGGGTTCGGGGATCCTTGGGGAGTCAGAGGGGCTTCTTGGAGGCCTTGGGGCTGGTGGGGCCGTAGGTGGGATTCATGGGGCCGGCCCGTGCTCCAACGATAGGGGCTACGGGCCGGGATTGAAATGAGAGGCTGGATGCTGAGCCCGTGGGGCTCAGTCCTCCTCGCCAGAGTCGGCTGTGTCTGCTGCTGCTGCTGAGGCTTGGGCTGCGGCAAGATCAGCCCGGCGGACCTTTTCAAGCTCGCGGACATTACGGGCCTTGTCCCCCAGGAATTCCTTGACCCGCGTGCTCTTGCCAGTGCGATCGCGCAGGTAGTAGAGCTTGGCCCGGCGCACATCGCCCCGGCGGGTGATCACGATGTCCTTGACCCTGGGGCTGTGCAGGGGAAAGATGCGCTCGACACCCTCGCCTTGGACAATGCGACGCACGATCATCGAGCGCCGGATGCCCCGGCCACGGACCGCAATCACCATGCCGCTGAATATCTGGATGCGTTCCTTTTCGCCTTCACGAATCAGGTAGTGCACATCCACTTGACAGCCTGCGCGTAGGGTGGGGAGTTCGTTCTCAGACTTGCCGAGTTCCTTTTCAATTCCGTCGATGAGGTCCATGCTTGAATGCGTCCTGGGGCGGCGCTTGGGGTCGGGGGTGCCACGCAGGAGTTGCGCGGTGAGTGGTGCAGTTGGAATGGGATGTGCGCAGAAGCGCACGGTCTGAATCGCTTCCTTGGGAGCGGTTCGTGTTCGTTGGGTTGTGAAGGGGTTAGGCCTTGTCGGGATCGTTGAGGGCCTCGCGCCGATTCTTGGTTCTCTTGAGGGCTTCTTTCTTTCGCCAGGCAGCGATCTCTGCGTGGTCTCCCTGGAGCAGGACCTGTGGGACCGAAAGGCCCCGAAACACCCGCGGACGGGTGAAATGGGGGTGATCCAGCGTTTCGCCGTCTTGGAAAGAATCTTCTTCAGCTGAGCGTTCGTCCCCAAGGACTCCGGGGATCAAGCGGGCAGTTGCTTCCAGCAAGCAGAGGGCGGGCAATTCGCCGCCGGACAATACAAAGTCGCCGATGGAAAAGGGCTCGAACTCAAGCAACTGCAATAGTCGTTCGTCGAAGCCTTCGTAGCGTCCCGCCAGCAGCAGGGTGCGTTCGGCGCTGCACATGTCACGTGCGTGGCTCTGAACGAAGGGCGTGCCCGCGGGGTCGAGTACGATTCTGCGGTGGGGGCCGTGTCGTTCTTCGACCCACTCGACCGCTTCGACCACTGGCTCGGGCCTGAGCACCATGCCGGGGCCGCCTCCGAAGGGACGGTCGTCCACCGTGCGGTGGCGGTTGTGGGAGAAGTCGCGGAAGTCCACGATCTCTACTTGGATCAGTTTCCTTTTGACGGCCAGGCCCAGCACACCAATGGTGAGGTAGGACTGAACGGCCTCTGGAAAGAGGGTGAGGATGGTAAAGAGCGGCACTTGCCCAGGGGAAAATGGCCCGGCAGGGTAGATCGGAGGCCCCCTCAGGTCAAGGTTCTTGGGGCCATTGGATCCCATAAGGTGCCATGCTGGCACCCCCTCTGGGGGGTGCAGAGGGGAGTTTCGGCATGCTGAGAGGATCCGGGGCCTTCTCAAACGGGCGAAAGAGGGCTTCCAAGAGCCTGGAAGGCGCTTCCTGGGGGGCAGGACTCTGGTCATGCGCCTGACTGCAGTCTTCGGTTCGGACCGAAAAGGGGCCTGCGGGCAGCTTGGGCCCGGGTTGAATGGGCATGCTTTTGTACTTGGCGCGATGCCCCCGCTTTCGGCAGCAAGTACCCTGTGCCCCGCCCGAAGCCTCCCTGCTGTCTACCACTTCCAGATCGTCCAAGCCATGTTCACCGGCATCATTGAAGCAGCCGTCCCCGTTCTCGCCGCGGAGGCACAAGGGTCTGGTTTGAGGTTGACCCTCAAGGCGCCGGACCTTGCGGATTGGAGCGTGGCCCGGGGTGACTCAGTGGCGGTCAGTGGCGCCTGCTTGACCGTGGAGGATCTGGGGGAGGGGGGCGACATCAGCTTTGACCTCACAGCGGAGACCGTGGCGCGCACCTGGTTTGGCAGCCTTGAGCCAGGCCAGCTCTTGAATCTGGAGCGCGCCCTCAAGCTGGATGCGCGGCTCGATGGGCATCTGGTCAGCGGTCATGTGGACGGCGGTGCCGGGGTCCTGGACGTTCAGCCCAGCGGGGACGGTGGGACGGAGATCGCGTTTCAGGCGGACCCGGGCCAGGATCGTTACCTGGTGGACAAGGGCAGCGTGACTCTCGACGGCGTCAGCTTGACGGTCATCTCGCCGGAGCAGGGGCGCTTTCATGTGGCCCTGATTCCATTGACGTTGGAACTTACAAGCCTTGGAGATCTCAGAACCGGGGATCGCGTCAACTTGGAAGCCGACATGATCGGCAAGTGGGTTGAGCGTTTGCTGCCGTCACAGGGCTGAGATGAGACTCGATCCGGCGCGGACCAATCTTTGACCGTGCCTCGACCTGGATCAGAAGCCCAGGAAGATCGCGTTCAGGAAAGTCGAGATCGGCGCCGCTTCTCGAGCCTCTTCCAGTGTGCCGGTCAAAACACCTAGTGCTCGGTCGATTTCCAGGTACAGGGTGTCGTCATAGACCAGGCGTGAAATTGTGCCTTCGCCGCTGGCGAGAGCCTTGGAGAAGGTCTTCATGTCGTCGGTGATCGACAGCAGGTTGTCGTAGACCTTTGGCTCCAGGATCAAGCGTCCGAGGGTGCCCTCTCCATTGGCCAGGGCATCGGTCAGGATCTCAATATCCTCGGCGATCTTGGGATCCGTGAGCAACTTGCCGATGCTTCCTTCGCCGTCTGCCAGGCGTCGGGTGACGCTGGCCAGGTCTGCCAGGGTAGAGCGCAAATTGTCCGCCATGGCCTCATCGGACAGCAGTGCTCCGATCGTTCCCTTGCCCTTGCGCGCATCCGCCAGAGCCTCCCGCGCGTCGGCCAGAAGCGTTTCCAAGCTGGCGCTGGCGTTGTCAATCCGCTGAGCCAGGGCCGCGTCATAGATCAGGCGACCGACCGTGCCTTCTCCCCGGTTGATTTCCTGCGAGGTCTCCAGCAACTGGGCAAAAGTCTCTTTGATGTTGCCTATCGCTTCGTCCATGGACTGGCGCAGGGATTCATCGGTGATCAGGGCGCCGATCACGCCCTTGCCGTCCTGCACGTTGCGCACAACATCGGCGAGTCCGACGATTGCCTCGCGCAGGCTGACCCGGTTTTCCTCCAGCACGGACCCCAGGGTGGCCAGAACATCAGGACGCGTGGTTCCCATCCATTCTCCAGCGAAGGCTCCGGCACCTGGGTTGCCCGGTTCGATGGCCAGATTCTTGCCCCCCAACACCGTGGCGTCCGTGATCGTGATCTTGTGGTCACCAAACAAGTCCACAGGTGCATCGAGGGAGAGCTCCACTTGAATGCGCCGGACCGTATCGCGGATCGTGGCGTCATAGGTGATTTTCTTTACCTTGCCCCAGCGCACCCCGGCGACCAAGACCGGATCCCCCGAGCGCAGGCCGCCGGCGTCTGCAAACCAGACGGTGGCTTGTCCGGACTCTCCACCCATGCGGAAGTCGCTTCGGAAGAGAGTGAACCAGGCCAGCACCGCAATCACTCCCACAAAAAAGAGGCCGAGGACTGCGTTGTTGGCAGTAGTGTTGTTCGCGGAACGATTGGTTCTTTCGGGTTTCTTGTTCATGGGAGTTACTCCTGTTCATGGCCCAGGAAGGCCATCAGTCTTGGATGGCTGGGTTGGAAGAAGGACGCGGTGATGTCATTCACAAGGGCCTTGCCTTCGTGGATGAAGAGCACCCGGTCCGCGACTCGGCGCAGGCATTCCACGCGGTGCTCAACCACCAGGGAGGTGACCCCTAGTTTCTCCGAGACCTCACGCATGAGCGCGTTGATTGAGCGTGAGATTTCCGGGTCGAGGCCCGCGTTGGGCTCGTCGTAGAGCACCAGTTCCGGCTTGGTGATCAGGGCTCGGGCGATGCTGACCCGTTTCTTCATACCGCCGGATATTTCCGAAGGAAACTTCTGCCCGGCGCCGACCACATGCACGGTTTCGAGGGCCTCGGCCACGCGCTCAGCGATCTGGGGTTCGCTCAGTTTGCCTCGCTCACGGAGAGGCAGGGCCAGATTGTCTTCCACGGTCATCCAGCCCACCAGGGCTCCCTCTTGGAATACATAGCCCACCCGTCGGCGCAGGGCGCGAAGTTCATTGGCACTCAGGCCCGCAACCTCTCGGCCAAAGACCTCCACGCGACCCGAGTCCGGCTGCATCAGGCCGATCACATGGCGCAGGGCCACAGATTTGCCCGTGCCCGAGCCGCCCATGATGCCCAGGCATTCGCCAGCTTGGACCTCGAGGTTCAGACCATCGAGCACAACCTGGTCGGCAAAGGACTTGTGCAGATCGCTGATGCGTACCACCGGTTTTGTGGAGGAGGCGCTCATCGGTAGATCATCCAGGTCAGGAAGTAATTTGCCACGATGATGGTGATGGTCGCGTCACGTACCGCGCGACTGGTGGCCCGACCGACTCCCAGCGCGCCTCCCCGGGCAGAGATGCCTGAGGCGCAGGAGATCAGGGCCACTGCGATGCCAAAGCAGAATGACTTGAAGAGGCCGCCGAAGATATCCTTTGGCACGGGGAAGGTCTCTCCCAGTCCGGCCAGGGACGTGATGGCAGAGTCCAGGTACAGATCCCAACCCACCCCCAATTGCGTGCTGGCAACGATCCCCCCCCCGATGATCCCGATCATGTCGCTGATCACAGTCATGGCGGGGCAGACGATGGCCAAGGCCACGACCCTTGGCAGTACAAGCAGCGATACCCGATCGATGGACATGACCTCCAGGGCTGTCAATTCGTCAGACACAGCCATGGTGCCCATTTCCGCGGCCATGGCTGAGCCGTAGGTGGAAGCCAAGACCAGCGCAGTGATGAATGGGCCCATCTCGCGTGCAATGCCCGCCGCCACCAGTGGACCGATCTGATCCTGTTGACCGAAACGAGCGAGTTCGATGCCCGCTTGCAGGGCGAAGATCATGCCGATGAAGACACCCACCAGGGAGATCACATACAAATTGCTGATCGCTGCGGAGCGCACCTGGGAGAGCAGCCAGTTCCGGCGTTTGGGCAGGTGGTGCAAGCGCGCGAAGACCGCCCAAAGCAGCATCAGGCGTGACCCTGCTTCTTCCAACAGGGCCCGTGGCCCTGCGCTGTGCCAGGCCGCATGGGCCACGCCCGCGGCAAAGAGCACGGTCAACAGCTGGGGCCACCAGGAGGGGAGGTAGTCGGGGGTCACGCGGGGATCCTAGTCAATCGGGTCTTTGAGTTCTGCTGCCGAGGCGAGCGGGCCTTGAAGCGGCTCTTTATCGGGTGCAGGCGGGTCATTCAGAGGGTTGGATACAACGGGGCCCGGGTTGAGCCCCGCGGGCACCTTGCTGTTGGGCACGCGGGTTCCTGGCCAGCCGGGGCCCGGGAAGGATGGTCGCATGAATTGCAGGCCCGCCTGCTCCGACTGGCGCCAACGAATCAGACCTGCCAGCAGTGAAACCTCGCGCACATTGGATGCCGCCTGGGTGTAGTCCCGTCTGGCCCAGAGGATCGAAATCGAGCGTCGATGTTCGTGCCGGTCGCTTTCTTCTCGATAGAGCCCAAGCCACGAGCGAACGCGCACTTGATCGAAAGACCGTTCGGCCACATACAACTCCCAGAGCCAGGCGTAGTGTTCGTCGATGAAGGCGTAGCGGCGCAGGGGGCTGAGGGCCGGCCAGGCAATCATCTCCGTGTCGCCCGCCTCGTCCTGGGCGTTGCGTATCAGGGGCCAGAGCTTGCGCCAGGAGGATTTCCTGCCCGCAGAGTCCACGCGGTCCCAGGCGTGCCAGAAGGGGAAGATTGAAACGCTCGTACGGTCGTGGCTCTTGTAGGTTTCGCTGCGCAGGTTGATCAAGGGCCATAGGTACCAGCGGGACTCGAGTCCTCGGTCCTTGAAGTAGGAGTAGAGGGGAAGCACCCGCTTGCGCACCGCACGCTTGGGATCGCCTCCTTGAAAGACCACCAGGGGCCAGGGACCATCCCAGGCCCAGAAGCCTGTGCGTCGATCTTTGGTGTAACCAAAGAAAGGCCAGAGGGCCGTCCAGCTCCGGGACTCTTCCCGTTCTGTGATGCCGAAGAAGGGCCAGAAGAAGTAAGTCCTCTGGTGGAACCTCTCCTGCTTGGCCAGATCGTTTGTCTGCCACATGAAGAAAGGCCATAGGAAGAACTTGCGGCGGTAGCGACCTTCGATTCCCTGATCTCCATAGAGGGGCCAGAGGCGCCAGGACCTGCCTCCCGTGCCGTCGGACCACTGGATGACCGGGAACAGAACATGATGGCTGTTCCGGTCCTTGCGACTGAAGCGAGCGTAGAGCGGGAACAGGATCCAATTGGCTGAATCGAAACTGAGGAAGTTCTTGGTGTTGCCATAGAATATGAAGAAGGCGCTCTTCTTGTCGCCGTCAGCATCCCGGGCCAGATAGATTCCGGGCAGCATCAGGAACTGATAGGAGGTCGGCCCTTCGGTGGGATGTTGTCGTGCGTGGCGCAGAATCGGCAGGAACTGGTGCACGGTTTCCTCGGGGCGCTTGAATCTCTGGCCGAGGGGCGGCAGGAACCAGGCGAACGAGCGGTTTTCAGCCTGCCGTTGCCAGGAGATCAGGGGGCGCAGGGCCCAATAGTCCAGGCGGTCGGTCTCCTGGTTCCAACGGGCCAGGGCCGTGCCTCCCAGGGCTTCAATGCCGCTGTCGCCGCCGGCCAGGGAGAGGTGGGTGTAGAGCGGAGCGAAGTGCAGGTCCGCTCCGGGGGCGGTGCAGGCTGCAAGGCCAAGGCAGGCTCCGAGGGTGGGGAACAGAAGGCCCGCTACGGCGGGCCTCTTCGGGCGCGCCCGGATGGATGGGATCCTGTGTTTGCATTTCCAGCGTGCCATGGGCCTCTCATCCTCGCGAGCAAGGCCTTTGGATGCAAGGATCTGGGTCCGTGGAGCGGTACAATCCGCTCCCCTGCCGGGCGGCCTTTGGCGTCCGGGCTGCGGCGCACCCATGACCACTTTTCTCTCCGGCATTCAGCCCAGCGGCCGACCGCACCTGGGCAACTATTTTGGCGCCATCCGCCAGCATGTAGACTCTCAGGAGGAGGAAGGTGAGCACTATTTCTTCATCGCCGACTACCACGCCCTGACCAGCGTGCAGGATGCGGACAGTCTGCGCGCCAATGTGCGCGAGATGGCGGCCACCTACTTTGCCCTGGGGCTCGATCCCGAGCGGGTAGTGTTCTTCCGTCAGTCTGATGTGCCCCAGGTGGCAGAGATCACCTGGCTCTTGTCCTGTGTCACGGGCATGGGCTTGTTGGAGCGCGCGCATTCCTTCAAGGACAAGACCGCCAAGGGCATCAAGCCCTCGGTGGGACTCTTCACCTATCCGATCCTGATGGCCTCTGACATTCTGGCCTATGATTCGACCATTGTGCCCGTGGGCAAGGATCAGGTGCAGCATGTGGAGATGGCTCAGGACATGGCTGGTCACTTCAACGCAGCCTTCGGTAGTCAGGTCTTTGTGCGACCTGAATATCGCCTGCCCGAGTCCGAGGCACTGGCGAAGGTGCCCGGCTTGGATGGGGAAAAAATGAGCAAGAGCTACGGCAACGACCTTTGGGTTTTTGAGAGTGGCAAACGCCTCAAGAAGGCAGTTGGCCGCATCTTGACCGATTCCCGCGAACCCTCGGAACCCAAGGATCCAGCAGGCGTCCTGTTGCTGGATTTTCTGGCCTTGTTCCTGGAGGACACCGAGCTTGAGGACTGGCGCAACAGAATCCGTGAGGGGGGCCAGGACGCACCAGGCTACGGTCATCTCAAGGTGCGTCTGATTGAAGCCTGGGAGGAGACCTTTGCTCCTGCCCGTCAGCGTTTCGAAGAGTACCTGGCCGATCCCGCTGCCCTGGATTCCACCCTTGCGCTGGGTGCCGAACGTGCCCGAGAGCGGGCCTGCATCGTGCGCGACCGGGCATACCGGGCCTGCGGCTTGCGCTAGGGTCCTGGACAGGTAAGGATTGAATTTCAGAGGGCATTCAGGTCGATCATCAAGAGTCCGGCGCGCGGCATCAGGGCCTGCCGCCGGTATGCAAAACGAGGCATGACCCCATGAAGAAACACCGCACCATGGACCACCCTATGAAGCAAGGCCGCATCGGATTGGTCCTTCTGACCCTCATGGCAGCCTGTGGGGGAGGACCCAAGAAGTCCTCCGAACTGCACCCTTCAGGCCCTGGACCGGATCCTCTTGTCATCAACTCGCCCCTGCCCACGGGGCAGGATCCCAACTATCTGGCGGATGACCCCCAGCCCGCGGCCTGGACCCAGGAATTCTTGCGACCGGCGACGCTTCTGGCGGATCGCATTCGCATCGAGGGGCCCCATGGTCTTCTCGATCACCTGGTGGTGCGTTCCGACGATCAGTACTTCCTGCGCACGGCCAAGGCCACCACAGCAGGCTTGCTGCAAGTCACCCGGCCCCGTTCCTCAGCGGGAGGCGAATTGGTCGGTGCTCAATTGGATCGTTGGCAGCTGGGCGCTTTCGAGGAAATCAGTGTATTGGTCAACCCCGCCCTCACGAGCGTGCGCGTGGTCGCCGAAGGGGATGCTTTCTGGCGTACTCCGGATGGCACGGAAAAGCGCGGAGCGCGTCTGGCTTTCGACAAACCGGTGCAACAACCCTGATGTGTGCAATGCAGTCTTGGGGACGGCTGATCTGTTTCGTCGCTGTAGGAGTGGGCGGGGCCTGCGCCTCGGCTCCCAAGGCTTGGGTCGTGGGATGGGAGCGGCCTTACCACGATCTTTCTTCTGATGGTCTTGAGGCCCTGGCCCAGGTTCGGGCAAAGGCCCAGCAGAGTCAGTTTGACGAGGCCCTCCAGGGGCTCTCTGCATTGATCGAAGTGCACCCGACGAATCTGGATCTGCTGGCCTTGCACCAGGACCTGCTCCTCTTGCGGGCTCCCTCCGAGGCCAGCGGTCTGGCCAGCGCGGCTTTGCTCACGGCCCAGCGGGAACCGCGGCCCGAAACCCTGATCCTGGCCGCCCGCCTGGCCCAGAATCCGCAACAGGCCGAGGCGCTCTTGTCCCAGGCCTTGGTGCTGGATCCTGATTGCGCTGATGCTCACTTGGGCTTGGCCTCCCTGGCCCTGGCCGGGGACAGCCGTTATCGTTGGCGTGAAGCCGGGGAGTCCATGGCCCGTTGTCTTGCCTTGAACCCGGGGCATCTGGGTGCCCGTCGGTTGGAGGCCTGGATGTATTCCCAAGAGGGCAATCCCGCCGCACCTGCGGCTCTGGCGCGCTGGTTGCTCGCAAGTGAGGGTGATCCGCGCGTGCGGGCCACTGACCGGATTGATGCGGCCCTGGACCTGGCGGCCTTGCACCTTGGGACAGGGGATCCGGAGCGGGCCCTTGAGATCCTGGACCGCCTGCAGGGAGAAGCCCATCAACGCCCTCGGCGCTTGACCCTCCTCGCGGTGGCGCGTTCGGAAAGCGGCGATCCGGACGGAGCTCTTTGGGCGGTTTCCGCGGCGATCCATGCGGCGCCCGGGGACAGCTTGCCCCGGGTTCAGGAGGCTCTGTTGTTGGCTGCCCAGCAGCCCGGCGGGAGCGAGGCCGAGATCCAGGCCTGGGATCGGGTGATTGAGGTGGCGGGGGAGGGCAGCGAACTGGCGGATCTGATCCAGGGGCTGCGCGCCCGGGTAGCTTCCAGTCGCCGCCTAGGGAGGACCGACACCCAGTAAGACCTCAGCTGGTCTGCCATCGAAGCTCAAATGAAACTTGTCGTCCAGCGCTGCAGTTCCGCCACGGTGACCGTTGAGGGCGAGGTCATCGGTCGCGTTGGACGGGGCATGGTGGTGCTTCTGTGTGTGTTGCGCGGGGACGGCCCCGATCAGGCAAAGAGGCTGGCGGCCAAGCTGGCGGGCTACCGTTTCTTTCCAGACAAGAAGGGCCTCATGAACGAGAGCGCCTTGGACCAGGGGCTGGGCGCCCTGGTGATCAGCCAGTTCACCCTGGCCGCAGATGGCCGTAGGGGTCGCCGGCCCTCCTTTGACCAGGCGGCTTCTCCAGAGCTGGCCGAGCCTTTGGTGGAGCACTTCGTGACCTGCCTGAGGGCCGAAGGCCTGACAGTGGAAACAGGCTGCTTCGGGGCTCATATGGAGGTTGCCCTGGTCAACGAGGGGCCGGTCACCCTGCAGCTCGAGGACTTGCCCCAGGGAACCTAAGTTCCGTCCCTGCCAAGGGTTGCGCAGATGGCTGGGGCGCTAGAATCCCCATCTTCTTCCTGGCACCTCGTTATTTGGCATAACCCATTGCTAGTACAGTAGTTACGTCAGATCGGCAGAGCGCCTGCACGGGCCTGGTCTGGCTCCACATGGCACCTAAACCCTTGCGTCCCATGGGATTGCACGGTATCAACCTCACTCCCTCCTCGCCAATCATGCAGTCCGAATCAATCACCAGCACCAAGAAGGAACTCGTCCAGCGCATTGCCGAGGACACGGGCCAGACCAAGAGCGTTGTGCGCAAGGTCGTGCAGACTTTCCTCGACACGATCATTGACGACCTGGCCCAGGGCAAGCGCATCGAGTTCCGCGAATTCGGCATCTTCGAGATCAAGCATCGCGAAGCCCGTACGGCTCGCAACCCACGCACGAACGATCCGGTGGAAGTGCCCGCCCAACGGTTGGTCAAGTTCAAGCCCGGCAGCCGCATGCGCGAACGGATCGCCGGGCAGGGCGGAGGCAAACCAGCAGCCACCAAGAAAGTCGGGTCCGATGTGAAGACCTTGCGCCCCGCGACACGGCCCGCATCGGAGCCCCCCAAGGCCCCGCCGCCTACTTCTCCGGACTCCCCTTTCTAGGGGAACCTGCAATTACAGGACCTGCTTCATTCTTTGCATCTTGGCCGGAGCAAAGAATGAAGCAGGTACCGTAATTGCAGCGTCACCTCTCGTACACTTTGTCTTGCATGACTCCACGCCTCTCCATCCTGATGGTCAACTACAAGACCAAGGATCTGACCCTCGCCAGCTTGCGCACGGTCTTCGCCCAGACCAGGTCGACGGACTTTGAGTTGATCCTGGTTGAAAATGGTTCCGAGGATGGGTCCCGCGAGGCTTTTGATGAATATCTGCAGCAGGAAGCGGAGACGATTTCCGGGCGCCTGAGGCTGGTTCATTCGGACACCAACTTGGGATTTGCGCGTGCCAACAACATGGCTGCGGAAGGAGCCACGGGGGAGTTCCTGCTGCTGCTCAATCCCGACACAGAGGTTCTGGATCAAGCGATCGATCGGCTGATGGAATTTGCCCGCTCGCGCCCGGAGGCCCGCATCTGGGGGGGGCGGACAGTCTTTCGGGATGGCTCCCTGAACGCTGCTTCCTGTTGGAATCGCATGACCCCCTGGAGCGTCTTCTGCATGGCCCTTGGACTGCGCGCGCTTTTTCCGGGTTCAGGCCTCTTCAACTCCGAAGCCATGCCCGCTTTCAAGCGCGATGCAGTGCACGAGGTGGACATCGTAGTGGGTTGCTTCCTGTTGATCTCGCGCGAGGACTGGAACGGGCTGGGGGGCTTCGATCCCAAGTATTTCATGTATGGGGAAGAGGCAGACCTTTGTCTGCGAGCCCGGGTGCGAGGGGCGCGGCCAGCGATTACGCCTGACGCAACGATCATGCACCTGGTGGGAGCCAGCGCGCCGAATGATGTGCGCAAGGAGACCCTTTTGATCAAGGCAAAGGTCTCCCTCCTGCGCGACCATTGGTCGCCGATGTCCCGGCCCTTTGGCCTCTTGATGTTCCTGGTCTACGCCGCCGCCAAGGGCCTTACAGCGACCCTCAAGGGCAGCCAGGATGCGAGCCTCTGGAGTACCCGCAGGGAGTGGTTTGGCGGATATGAACCGTCATCCTGAACAGTTGTTGTTCAGCTACTGGGAGTTTCGTCCCTAGACTGCCGCCGCCGCTCCAAGGGCCAATTCCACATCGGTCAACAGGTCCGCTTCGTGCTCGATGCCAACCGACAAGCGTACCAGGCCATCCATCAAGCCCGCTGCCTGGCGCACTTCGGAGGGAATAGAGGCGTGGGTCATGGACGGGGGTGTCTCCACCAAAGACTCCACCCCCCCAAGGGATTCGGCCAGAGTGAAGATCTTGGTGCTCGTGGCGAAGGCCACGCCCGCAGGCACCCCGCCCTTGAGCTCGAAACTCACCATGCCCCCTGGGGCGCTCATCTGCCGCCGGCATAGGTCGAATTGGGGGTGGCTCTCCAGGCCCGGGTAATGCACCCGCTCCACATGGTCTGAGGCCTCAAGGTGCTTTGCGACGGCGAGGGCATTTGCACAGTGCCGATCCATGCGCACCGCCAGGGTCTTGATCCCGCGCAGGACCAGGAAACTGTCCATGGGGCCCAATACTCCCCCGGATGCGTTTTGGTGAAAGGCAAGCTCTTCCGCCACCTCTTCGGTGCGGGTTATCAAGGCTCCTGCAACCACATCTGAGTGACCACCCAGATACTTGGTCAAGGAGTGCAGCACGATATCCGCACCCAACTCGATGGGCCGCTGCAGGTAGGGCGTGGCGAAGGTGTTGTCCACGACCATCAGTGCGTTCCCCTTGTGCGCGATCTCTGCGCATGCTGCGATGTCTGAGAGGTGCAGCAGGGGATTGGAGGGGGTCTCTGCGTAGACATAGCGCGTGTGGTCGGTCATGGCCGCGGCCACCTCGCTCGTGTCGCCCGTGTTCACGAAGGTGAACTTGATCCCGTAGCGCTCGAAGACTTTTCTGAAGATCCGGTAGGTACCCCCATAGAGGTCATTTCCAGTCACAACATGATCTCCCGGCTCCAAGAGCGCCATCAGGGTGTGGCTGGCGGCCAGACCCGAGGCGAAAGCCAGACCTCTCGCGCCGCTTTCAAGGGAAGCAAGATTGCTTTCAAGCGCTGCGCGCGTGGGGTTGCCCGAGCGACTGTATTCGTAGTCGCCCACAGGCTCCCCGGGAGCATCTTGGGCATAGGTGCTGGTCATGAAGACTGGGGGCATGACCGCCCCTGTCACCGGTTCGTGGGGCTGTCCAGCGTGAATCGCGCGGGTTTCAAACCGGCTGGATTGGGAGTTGTTCATCAGGGTCAGAGGTGGGCGCGGGGTTGACGGGAAGAACCCGAGCTGAAATCGCGGGGAGGAGTCTAGCAGCACAGCCATCATTGGGACCAGTCTGAGCTCGATCCAAGGCCGGGCGGGCGTTGATGCCGGGCAAGCTGTATTGTAGGCGCGCGATTTTCGAGACTGACACCATGACCGCCTTCGAGCCCAATCTCAGCAGCCCCGACTTGCGCCGGGGAGATTTTGCAGCCGAGGTCCTGGAACTTGAAGGGGTGCTGGCCCTTTACGCACGGGAAGCCGCTTCAAGTCTGGGCCGGCGCATGCTGCGTGACTTGCAGCCGCGCAGCAAGCCTTCGGCCCGCCGGGCCCTGGGCCGTGTGCGGGAGGCCTTGCTCATGGCAGAGGCTCATCTGGAACCACCCATGGCGGGCTTTACCGACTTGAACCCCGCCTTCGAGCTGGGCCTGCGCGGGTTTGACGAAAAGACCCTCGCTCGCCTGCGTAATCTGATCGAGGCCCGCGCCAGGGTTGATTCCTGGTTGGCGGAGCGCAGAGACAAGAGCACAGAAAAACGTCCGCACGAACTGCCCCTCTGGTCGGAGTTGCTGGGGTCGATCCCCAGCCTCTTCAGTTTGCACAAACGCCTTGATGAGGCCCTCGATGACCGCGGCCAATTGCGCTCCGATGCTTCGCCTCTGTTGGGACGGCTGCGCCGGGAAGCAGCCCAGCACGAGAAGCTGATCAGCAATCGCCTGCGCGAGGTCATGGGTCGTAGCAGCGTGCGCGCGGTGCTCAGCGACACCTCTGTTCATCGTCGAGGGGGTCGCCCGGTGCTGGCGGTGCGCGCCCGTTCTTCTGGACGCGTGCGGGGCATCCTGCACGACCGCTCCGCCAGCGGCGAAAGCGCCTTCATCGAGCCCAATGAAATCATCGAGGCGGGCAATCATCTGGCCGAGGTGCGCGCGGACGCGCGCCGGGAAGTGGAGCGCATTCTGTTGGAGCTGGCCCAGATCGTGCTCGACCAGGCGCCTGCCATTGAGGCCCTTTCTCAGGGTCTGGGGGAAATGGAACTGGCGGTGATAGGTGCACGATTCGCCAGCCGACACGGGGCCAAGGTGCCTTTGCTGCCTGGAGACCCGGCAGCTTCCCCGGGACTCTCCCTGCGCCAGGCCCGGCACCCGCTCTTGATCGAACAGCAGGCTCAGGGAGAGATCGAAGAAGTCCAGGCCATCGACCTGCGCCTGGGCGCCGACTTCGACATGTTGATCGTCACCGGTCCAAACACTGGTGGCAAGACCCTGGCTCTCAAGACCGCTGGCCTCTTCGCTTTGCTCACGCGCCTGGGTCTGCCCGTGACCGCAGACGAGGGCAGCACCGTGCCCCTTTACGACCGGGTGCTGGCTGATATCGGCGACGAGCAGGAGATTCGCCAGAACCTGTCGACCTTCGCCAGTCATCTGGCGCGCATCGATCATGCTCTGGAACAGGCAGACGAGCACAGCCTGGTCCTGCTCGACGAACTCGGTGGAGGCACGGACCCCGAAGAGGGGGCGGCCCTGGGCATTGCCGTGCTGGAAGAACTGTTGTCCCGTCGTTGTCCGACGATTTGTTCGACTCACATCGGACGTCTGAAGGAATTTGCTTACCGTCATGGCCGCGCGGAAAACGCCTGCACGGAATTCGATCTGGAGACCCTTGCTCCGCGCTACCGCGTTCACCTGGGCACCCCCGGTGAATCCTGCGCCCTGGTGATCGCTCGGCGGTTGAATCTGCCGGAAGATGTGCTCAGGCGGGCCGAGGGCCTGATCCGCCGGGCTGATGGAGACCTGGACGAGCTCTTCCGGGATGTGCGCGAGTCCCGGGTGGAGGCCGAGCGGGCGCGAAAGAGCGCAGAGGAGCAGCACGATCAGGTGCGTGATCAGGTCCAGGCCCTGCGTGAAGAGCGCGAGAAGATTGAGCGGCGAGGCGAGCAACTCGAGTCCGAGGCCCAGAAGGGGCTGGAGGAGCGCGTTAGGGACGCCCTGCGTGGGGTCCAGCGGGCGCGTACCCTGCTACCCCAACTGGGTCGCGAGCAGGCGGAGGCCATGGGGGAGGTGCTCGACACCCTTGCAGCGGACCTCTCAGGAGCATCTCTGACTCAGCGCCGTGTGGCCTTCATTGCCAGTCTGCGCAAGGGTTCTCTGGTCTATCTGCCCCGCTACCGCAAGCGCGTGCAGGTGCACAAGCTCAATCACGAGCGGCAGGTGGTGGTTTGCAAGATGGGCGGCATGAAAATCGAGGTGCCCTTTGATGAGGTGACGCCCTACGAGGCGCTCTAGGGGGGGGGTGCTCCCGGAGCGCCTGGTCCGGAGCCAAGGTTTCGGGGCGCGGTGATTGAACGGCGAGATTTCGGCCCTATTGTGGGGAGGCGTACATGAGCTACACCGATCCGCAAGATAGAGTCCCCGACCCTCGCAAACTCATCCCGGATCAGTCCGCCTCTCAAGGGGATCTTGAGAGCGGCGATACGGGGCAGGGCAAGCCCGAAGAGCACAGCGCCGACATCCTGATCGTGGACAACGATGAGCGCATCGTTGAGCTTCTGTCCTGGTTTCTGAGCAAGCGTGGCTACTCGACCCAGAGTGCACATTCCTTCGGGGAGGCTCGGGAGTTCCTGTCCCGCGGTCTGCCCGATCTGATGCTTTCAGACCTGGACCTGGGGGCCGAGTCCGCCCTGGTTGAGTTGCCCCGATTGGCCGACGACGGGATCCTGCCACCTACACTGGTGGTCTCGGGCTATCTCAATGCGGAAGTAACCAAGAGTCTGACAGCCATGCCCCAGGTCTTGGGAGTCCTGGCCAAGCCTTTTGACTTTGCCAGTCTGGAGGAACGGGTGGTGGGATGTCTGGAGGCCCTGGCACGCGGAGATGTTGTGACCACCGGGTCCGCATCTCCAAAGGTAGAGCCGGCGTTTGTCAAGCAGGGCGGCTGGGTGGAAATCCACCCCCAGCCGAGGACTGTGCAGCCTGAAAATGCACGCTCCGGGTCGCCCTTGGAATCCTACGCAGGAGGCGATTCCCCCGCCGTTCCTCCTGCCAACTCGTCAGGGCCCGCGGCCAGCTATCGGCGGGACTCCGTGCGTGGTCCCGTGCGCTGATTCCTCCAGGCCTCCTCCCCGGAGCTACTACCAGGTTTGACTCTCTTCACCTTTCGAACCGCTGGCGAATCCCACGGGCCTGCCCTGTGTGTGATCATTGAAGGGCTGCCCGCGGGTATGCGCCTTGACCTGGATGCGATAGACGCAGATCTCGCTCGACGCCAAGAGGGCTATGGTCGTGGGGGACGCATGAAGATCGAGCGTGACCGGGTCGAATGTCTGAGTGGCCTCAAGGGCGGAATGACCCTTGGATCGCCTTTGACCTTGCTCGTGAAGAACAAGGACGCAGTGATCGAGCAACTGCCTCCGGTGGAAGCCCCGCGGCCGGGGCATGCGGACCTGGCAGGTTGCATGAAGTACGGCCACCGCGATGGCCGCGCGGTACTGGAGCGCGCCTCGGCACGGGAAACAGCTGCACGGGTGGCGGCGGGGGCTGTGGCCCGACAGCTGCTGGAGGGATTTGGGGTGGAGGTCTTCGCCCATGTACTGGAAGTAGGGGGCCAGCCTTCATCCTCTCCGGATCCCGAAGCTCTCTGGGCCAGATCAAGCGGGCAGCGCCATGCCCTGCGGGCTGCATCCGCCTTTCACGGCCTCGATCCGGCCCTGGAAGAGGTATGGACCCATGTGGTGGACCAGGCCAAGAAAGAGGGTGACAGTCTCGGCGGCATCTTCGAAGTGCGGATCCTGGGGCTGCCCCCGGGTCTTGGCAGCTACCAGTCGGGTCTGGATCGCTTGACTTCGCGATTGGGCGCAGCCCTTTTTTCGATCCCCGCGATCAAGGGGGTGGAATTCGGCCTTGGTTTTGCCGTTGGGCGCCTGCCCGGCTCACAAGTGCACGATCCGATCATGCCTGCGCCACCCGAATCACCCCGCCGGTTTGCTCGGCCCAGCAATCGTTGCGGAGGACTGGAAGGGGGCCTGACCACGGGCGAGCCCCTTGTGGTGCGTGCTGCAATGAAACCGATACCGTCCCTGCGCCAGGGTATGGCCAGTGTGGACCTGGAAACCGGCGAAGCCAAGCAAGCCACCTATCAACGCTCCGATGTGACCAGCGTGCCCGCGGCCAGCGTGGTCGGGGAAGCGGTGGCGGCTTTGGCCTTGGTTGAGGTCTTCCTGGACAAGTATGGAGGGGACTCTCTTGATCAGGTCCGCGCCGCATTCGAGTTCCATGCGGAGCAGCTACGCGCACTCTAGCCCAGCGCGTGGTGGAGCGCCTGCCGGGTCGGATGCCGCCCACCAGCCCGTCCAAGCTCTCGGCGGCCTGAGCGACGATTCCCCCGACTTCAAGGACTTCCCGGGCTCTCAGTTCCCTGGCACCCGGATGCTGGCACCGGTGAAAGTGCCGCTGAACAGGCTCGTGGGCAGAGGCCCTCCGCCGTCCTCCCCCTGGAAGGTCAGGCTGACGCTGCTGCCGGTCAAGGTGCCGGCCGTCATGATCGTGCCAGGATCATTTTCCATACAGCCCAGTAGTCGCCCCCCAGGCCGTTCCTTGGGGCAGATCAGGTTTCCTGACCCCACCCAGGCTCCGTCGATGGTTACGAGCTCGGGCAGGCGCACCCCCGTCGGAGGGGCGGTGGGGGTGCCCTGGGGCGCCAGCAGGGGCAGCAGGGCTATGAGGGGGGGGCAGGCCATACTCTGATCTTGTCTCCTGCTTGCTATTCTTGTGGTCTTCTCAGGCCTGAATCAGGAACCGGGACACTGGGTCTTGGCCCCCACAGGCGCCTTGATGGGGGCTGGCGAAGAGAAGAGAATGGCCCCCAGCTCCGGGGTCGCTGCCTGGCCAGTTCCGGGGACACTCTGATCCGGGCCACAAAAAGAGTTCAAAACCCTTGACCAGGGAAGGGCCTTCCCTATCCTGTTCGCTCCCCAGGAATCAGTCTGTGTCTCTGGAGCCCTCTAGAGGTCTTCGGATACAGTCCCCTGGGGAGGCCGAGCTGCATTGCCAGCGTGGCTCAATTGGCAGAGCAGCTGATTTGTAATCAGCAGGTTGCGGGTTCGAGTCCCGCCGCTGGCTCCAGCGGCGCGTCTAAGAGCGCGTTGCTGATTGGGCCCATCGTTCACTGGAAACTAGAACCGATCACGAGGATGACACGGGAGCACTGTGCAGTTCCTGTTCGCGCAGCATGCGCGAGCAGCCAGGCACAGTGCGCTGGAACCGGTCTCCCGATCCGGATGCATTCCTTGGCTGCGACCGCAGCCAGGTCCCTTGCCCGCCTTGACGGGTCAGCGGTCAGCCCCTTGGGGCATGGCGCTGGCGACCCCCGGCAGGTTGGACGAGAAACAGGGGGGGAGGTTCCCGAGCGGTCAAAGGGGTCAGACTGTAAATCTGATGGCTCAGCCTTCACAGGTTCGAATCCTGTTCTCCCCACCATTCCCCCTAGGCTCTGCTGAGCCCTGCCGCTCAGGAAGGAATTTCAGGCATCTGGTTCGAGGTTCCAATTCCACCCGGACCCAGCACCTATTCCCTTGTAACCCCTTGCGGTGTCACTTGCGGTGTTTCTTGCCGATTCAAGAGGCAGTGCTCTGTAGAGCGAGCAACAGCGGGCGGGTGTAGTTCAATGGTAGAACGACAGCTTTCCAAGCTGTACACGAGGGTTCGATTCCCTCCACCCGCTCCACCTACGGCGACTTCGTGATCAGGTGAGCACCCCCGCTTGCTTCCCCTCTGGAGGCTTGAGGGCCACCGGCTGCTGTAGCTCAGTGGTAGAGCACTTCCTTGGTAAGGAAGAGGTCATGGGTTCAAATCCCATCAGCAGCTCCATCCCGGCCCCAGCGGTACTCGCCACCCATTCAATGTTCCCCAGGGTCACCTCGGGGGGGCATACGATTCTTTACAACATCAAACCTTCACTTCCTGCCTTGGGGTTCCCAGGGCTGGAAGCGGTGCGCGGCCTCGGCCGTGCTCCAAACCATCGTTTCGTGGCTTTCGCCGCGCAACATCTCCCCCTACTTCAAGTAACAACCCGGGCTGCGGCCCAAAAAGACAAGGACCTAACCAGATGGCCAAGGAAGTCTTCGAACGCAACAAGGATCACGTCAACGTGGGCACCATTGGTCATGTCGACCACGGCAAGACCACTCTTACGTCCGTCATCTGCCGGACTCAGGCCGCTCGCGGTCTAGCCAAGGAGATGTCTTTCGATCAAATCGACAAGGCCCCGGAGGAGAAAGCGAGAGGGATCACGATTTCAACGGCCCATGTGGAGTATGAGACGGAAAACCGTCACTACGCCCACGTGGACTGCCCTGGTCACGCGGATTATGTCAAGAACATGATCACCGGTGCCGCCCAGATGGACGGCGCGATCCTGGTGGTGTCCGCTGCAGACGGCCCCATGCCCCAGACCCGCGAGCACATCCTGCTTGCCCGTCAGGTCAATGTGCCGGCCATTGTGGTCTACATGAACAAGGTCGATCAGGTTGACGATCCGGAACTGCTCGACCTGGTTGAGATGGAAATCCGCGAACTGCTCAGCAAGTACGACTTCCCCGGAGACGACATTCCCGTCATCCGAGGCTCCGCCCTCGCCGCTCAGGATGCCCTCGACGCTGATGGCTTCGACGAAAACAGTGACGCCTTCAAGTCAATCATCGAGTTGATGAACGCAATTGACAGCGCCATTCCGCTGCCCGAGCGCGATGTGGACAAGCCCTTCCTGATGCCCATCGAGGATGTCTTCTCGATCAAGGGTCGTGGCACGGTGGGAACCGGCCGCGTGGAGCGGGGCATCGTCAACACAGGTGACGAGCTGGAAATCGTCGGCATGTCCGATGAGATCGCAAAAACCACCTGTACAGGCGTTGAGATGTTTCAAAAAACCCTCGACGAAGGTCGCGCCGGCGAGAACGTCGGTGTGCTCCTACGCGGAGTTGACAAGAAGGCGCTGATCCGCGGCATGGTCTTGGCCAAGCCCGGTACGGTGACTCCTCACACCAAGTTCGAGGCTGAGGTCTACATCCTTTCCAAGGACGAGGGTGGCCGTCACACGCCGTTCTTCGCGGGCTATCGCCCCCAGTTCTATTTCCGTACCACGGATGTGACCGGAGCCGCCGACCTGATGGGCGGCGCCGAGATGTGCATGCCCGGGGACAATGTCAAGCTCTGTGTGACCCTGGGGACCCAGGTCGCCATGGAAGAGCAACTGCGCTTTGCGATCCGCGAAGGTGGCCGCACGGTTGGCTCCGGTGTTGTGACCAAGGTCGTTGAGTAGTCGTATCTGAGTTGAACCAACGGGGACAGGAGCGTTCCCCGTCGGTAGTTACAGACCCGGTGGGGGAGCGTAGAGCGCTACGCCCCTCCGTCAGTCCCTGCGCTCCAGTCACCCCAATCCACCCGCCAAGAAGACCCCATCATGAAGGTCAAGGAACGCTACGTCTTCCTCGAGTGCACCAAGTGCCGAAACCGCAACTACACGACGCACAAGCGTCTCAAGGCTGCGTACAAGCTCGAGAAGAAGAAGTACTGCCGCTTTTGCCGGGAGCACGTCAGTCACCGGGAAAAAAAGCTCTAGGGCGCATCCTCTCCCGCGCAGCGTGAATTCGTCGCAGCGCCTCTTCTTCCCAGCTGACCTCCCCGATCCAGTCCCCACCCGGTGCTCTCTCCCGAGCAGCACCAGCAAACCCAAACGAGCACATGGCCTACAAGAAAGATCAAGGACGCATGGCGCGCATGACCGTTTTCTGGTCCGTCGCCATCCTGGTGTCCTATGGCGGCGCGTCGTTGCATACGACCCTGCAGGGCATGGGCAGTCTGGCGGATTCCCTGGGAGGCCTGGGGCGCATCCCCATTATTGGTGTCGTTCCCAATCTGGCCCTGGTGATCTCCTGCGTGGTTGCTCTGCTCGGACTCTGGCTGCTCTATCGCTGGGAGCAGAAACCCAAGAACGCAGATCTGTTGATCGAGACCGAGCAAGAGCTGCGCAAAGTTACCTGGCCCACGATTGACGAAGCCGTGGATTCTTCTCTGGTCGTCGCCGCAACCGTGGTGTTCCTGATGACCTTCATGGCTGGCGCGGACTGGTTCCTCGGTCGTCTGGCTCGGCGCATTCTGCTTGGAGGCTTGTAGTAGTCATGGCCTACAAATGGTTTTTTCTGAGGTGTCAGTCCGGTCGCGAGAAGCGCATCCGGCAGAACGCTGAGCAGCGACTCAAGGTTGCTGGTCTTGAGGATCTGATTCCCCAGGTGTTGGTGCCATTTGAGTTGGTCACGGACCTGCGTCGGGGCAAGAAGAAGGTCGTGGAGAAGAAGCTCTATCCGGGTTACCTGATGGTTCAGGCCGATCTTGATCAGCCGGATGACCCGCGCGTGATTCAGGCCCGCAACACTCTGCGCAGCGTGGACGGTCTGCGCGATTTCCTGGGCAGCCGTGGCGAGCCCGTTTCAATCACCGAAGCCGAAGTGACCTCGATTCTATCGAGGATGCAGGATTCGGAAAGTCGTCCTCAGGTTTCCATCGGCCTGATCAAGGGTGACATGGTAAGAATCAACACTGGGCCCTTTGACGGCTTCGATGGAGCTGTCGAGGAGATTGACCCGGAGAAGGGCACCGTGCGAATAGTGGTGACCATCTTCGGCCGACCTACGCCCGTCGACCTCAAGTATTGGGAAGTGGAGTCCGTCTAAATGGCAAAGGAAGTCACAGGCAAGATCAAACTGCAATGCCCTGCGGGCCAGGCAACCCCGGCGCCTCCGGTAGGCCCGGCCCTGGGCTCTCACGGCGTTAACATCGGGGAATTCGTCAAGCGCTTCAACGACGCAACGCGTGATCAGAATGGAATGATCATTCCAGTCGAGATCAGCGTCTATGGGGACCGTACCTTCGACTTCATCCTCAAGTCTCCTCCTGCAGCCGTGCTGCTGAAGAAGGCCGCGGGTGTGGACAAGGGTGCTGGCGAAGTGGGCACCGAGATTGTCGGCAAGGTCACCATGGCCCAGGTCGAGGAGATCGCCACTATCAAGAAGAATGACCTCAACGCCCGGAACATGGAGCATGCCTGCCGCATTATCGCAGGCACGGCGCGCTCCGCAGGCATCGAGGTGGAAGGCTGATATGACGAAGCACAGCAAGCGATTTGTCCAGGCCGCCGCTCAGGTGGATCGAGGCCAGAATTATTCCCCCCAAGAGGCTTTCGACCTCCTGAAGGGATTGCCCGCCGCCAAGTTCGACGAGACCTTCGAGGTCGCCGTGCGCTTGGGAATCGATCCCCGCAAGTCCGACCAGCTGGTTCGAGGCGCGGTGTCCTTGCCCAAGGGATTGGGTAGGACCGTGGTGGTTGCGGTCTTCGCCGAGGGCGACAAGGCCGAAGCCGCCACAGCAGCCGGGGCCGATGTCGTTGGCGCCGCTGATCTGGCCGAGCGTATCCAAGGGGGCTGGATGGACTTTGATGTGGTTATCGCCAGCCCCGACATGATGAAGCATGTGGGACGACTGGGTAAGGTGCTTGGCCCCCAGGGCAAGATGCCCTCGCCCAAGTCGGGTACCGTGACCCCCGATGTGGCCCAAGCGGTCACGGACTTCAAAGCGGGCAAGGTCGAATTTCGTACCGATGCCGGAGGCAACGTGCATGCCCCCCTGGGCAAGCGCTCATTCGACACCAGCGATCTGGTCGCCAATCTGGGCGCCTTCTTGGATCACTTGACCGGCATGCGTCCCGCAGCCGTGAAGGGTGCATTCGTCCGCAAGATCAGCGTCTCGACCACCATGGGTCCAGGCGCAACTGTCCAATACGGAGGCTGAGTCTTGGTCAATATCATCAATCAAATGGTCTCCCGTGATCTGGCGGGAATGCTCGACGGTGCGGAAGGCATGCTCTTCGTGACCTATTCAGGTCTTACCGTGGCTGAAGACGAATCTCTGCGCATCAAACTCGACGAGCATGGCTTGCGGCTGCGCATGGTGCGCAACAGTTTGCTTCGGCGCCTTTTGGCAGAGCAGGGAGTCGAGTTGGATGCGGCCACTCTGATAGGCAATACCGGTCTCGTGACCTGCTCTACAGAAGATGTGATCAATGCAGCCAAGGCCTTCTCCGACATTGACTTCAAGGCCCTGCGTAAGCAAGGCAAGATTGCCATCAAGGCTGCCCTTTTTGAGGGTGAGGTCATGGGCTCTGATGGGGCTATCGCCCTGGCAGATCTGCCGGATCGCGACACAGTCAACGCCATGATGCTCGGCGTGATCTCCGGGCCGGCCCGCGGCCTGGCTTCGGTGATCAATGCAGTCCCCTCGGGTCTTGCCCGAGTCCTTCAAGCCCACATCGACAGTCAGGACGACGCCTGAACCATGACACACGGATGGGGCGCGGTTGCGCCCTGTTCATTCAATTTCCACGCGCGGGTTCACCCGCGTGCAAACAAACCCCTGACGCTGGCGGCTTGATCGTCAGCAGCTACGAACACAACAACACTCATCTCGAACGAGAAATAGCACCATGTCCGAAGAGACCACCACGATTGAGCTCGACAAAGAGCTGAAGACGATTGCTGATCAACTCAGCGGTTTGACTCTGATGCAGGCTTCCCAGCTTGTGAAGTTCCTTGAGGATGAGTGGGGCGTGAGCGCCGCCGCTCCCGCCGCCGCCGTGGCGGCCGCTCCTGCGGCCGCTGAGGCGGAGGAGAAAACGTCCTTTGACGTGATCCTCGAAAGCGTTGGCGGCAACAAGATTTCCGTCATCAAGGAGGTCCGCGCGATCACTGGGCTGGGCCTCAAGGAGGCCAAGGGTCTGGTGGACGAAGCCCCCAAGCCCGTCAAGGAAGGCGTTTCCAAGGAAGAGGCCGAAGAGATCAAGACCAAGCTCGAAGCCACTGGTGCCTCTGCCAAGATTGCCTGATTCTCGGAGTCCCCTGCGGGTCACAGCAGGGGGCAACGCATTTTCCTGATCTTGTACTTGGTGAGCCTAATCATCCCCATTCCCCTGGGCGCCCCCCCTCTGGCGCGCTCTGAAGCCGTCCTTGGACGGTCTCAGGCTGCCGCTTTGGGGCAGGTCTGCCCCCATCGGGCGCGCCTTTCACCGGGTGCCCCTGGGGGCCAGCGCTCGATTTGGCCCTTGGAATGGGATTTGCCTTCTGTGCTGGGTAACTCTACGATGTCGGACTGCCCTTTGAGGTTGTCCCCCCCCTCATTCGCGCGTCGGGCTTTGCCGTGCCCCCCGACCCGTTCACCGTTGCCTCCAGTGGGTGATCCCTCAAGATCGCCCCAGGGCTCTGCGCTCGGCGCCCAAAACCCCTTCCCCGCACCCGAGGGTGCCGGAGAGTTGACTCTATGACCAACCACCCTGGCCGCATTGCGGATCCGAAGGTCAAAACCAAGATCTTCGGCCGTGTCACGGAAATCGAGTCCCTCCCGAACCTGACGGAGATCCAGACTGAGGCTTATGACAAGTTCCTCGGCGCGGACACTCCTCCCGGTTCGCGTCCCGTTCAGGGCCTCGAAGCCCTGTTGCACGAAGTCTTCCCGATCTACTCTTACGACAAGACCATGTGTCTTGAGTATATCGGCTACGAACTCGGGCGACCGCGCTACAACATCGAGGAATGCCGTCACCTGCGCATGTCCCACGGCTATCCCTTCCGGGTGCGGTTGCGCTTGATCAAGCCCGAGCCCATTGAGGAAGAGGTCTACCTGGGCGAGATCCCCATCATGCGCGGGGGTGGCGAGTTCATCATCAACGGTAGTGAGCGCGTGATCGTCAGTCAGCTGCACAGATCACCGGGTGTGGATTTCCTGGTGGACAGCAGCGCCGATCGCCACTTGCACTCATGTTGGATTATTCCCGAGCGTGGCAGTTGGATTGAACTCAATGTCACCAAGAAGGAAATCTTGCAGGTGCGCATTGATCAGTCGGGCAAGTTCTCGGCGGTCACCTTCCTGCGTGCTCTGGAAGAGGACATGGGTACGGATCAAGCTCTGATGCGGAAGTTCTATCCCACCAAGGTGATCAAGAAGACCAAGTCCACCACGGAAAACGCCTTCGCCAAGAAGGTTACCGACCGCATCGCTGTTGGAGACATCGTGGTGCTGAAGACTGGCGAGGTCTTGGTGCCTTCGGGTATGCCGATCCCCGAGACCGCAGCCCTTGAGATCGCTGCCAGTGAATTGGCTGAAGTCGAGATCATCGACGCGAACATTGCAGATCTGGACATGCTGATTCTGAACAGCATGCACGACGATTCCACCGTGCGTAGTCACGAGGATGCTCTTCTGAAGATCTACTCGCGCCTGCGTCCGGGCAATCCGCCCCAGCTGGAGAAGGCCCGCGAGCTGTTCCACGAGAAGTTTTACGATCCCCAGCGCTACCGCTTGGGTCGTGTGGGCCGTTTCCGTCTGAACCGCAAGTTCACCCAGGACATCGCCGAGAAGGTGCAGGTCCTTCAACCCCAGGACATCCTCAATTCGGTCAAGTATCTGGTGGGCTTGCGCAAGGGCGAAGGCGAAATTGACGACATCGACAACCTTGGCAACCGTCGGGTGCGCACCATCGCTGAACTGGCGGGTGAGGAGTTCCGCAAGGGTCTCCTCAAGCTGCGCCGCACGGCCCAGGAACGCATGAACCTTGAGGATCGCGAGAAGATCAAGCCCCGTGAGTTGATCAACTCCAAGACCTTCTCAAGTGCCGTGGACTACTTCTTTGGGCGCTCGGAGCTGTCGCAGGTGGTAGACCAGGCCAATCCACTCAGTCAGTTGGCGCATGAACGCCGTCTGTCGGCCCTGGGCCCGGGCGGTTTGAACCGAAAACGCGCCGGTTTCGATGTGCGTGACGTGCACCTCTCCCACTACGGGCGCTTGTGCCCGATCGAGACCCCGGAAGGGGCCAACATCGGCCTGATTTCGTCCTTGGCCCTGTACTCCAAACTGGACTCCTATGGCTTTCTGACCTCGCCCTACCGCAAGGTCACCAAAGGGACGGTGACCAGCAAAGTCAGCTACCTGCGAGCGGACGAGGAACTGGGCATGGTCATGGTTCCCGCGGATGTGTTGGTGGACGAAGAAGGCAAGATCACCCAAGATCGGGTACTCGCCCGTCGTGACGGGGACAACGTGGAAGTTGCCCCCGAAGAAGTGAACTATGTCGATGTATCTCCCAAGCAGATCATTGGTATCTCCGCGTCCCTGATTCCGTTCCTGGAGCACGATGACGCCAACCGGGCTCTGATGGGTTCGAACATGCAGCGTCAAGCGGTGCCTCTGGTGATTCCCGAAGTGCCCATCGTTGGGACCGGTATGGAGAAGCTGGTCTGCGAGAACTCGAACATTCACCTCTTTGCTCGCAACGCGGGCACGGTGGAGTACGCCGATAGTCGCGTGATCATCGTTGGCGACGACGAGTATCATTTGACCAAGTTCCGTGGCATGAACGAGCGTACCACCCAAAACCACCGTCCTATGGTGCGCACGGGTGATGTGGTGGAGAAGGGCGACCTTCTGGCAGATGGCGCTTCCAGTCACCATGGCGAGCTGGCATTGGGCAAGAACCTGGTGGTGGCTTTCATGCCCTGGGACGGTTTCAACTATGAGGATGCCATATTGGTTTCCGAGCGTCTGGTGCGCGACGACGTATTCACCTCGGTACACATCGAGGAGTACGAGGTCGAAATCCGCGAAACCAAGTTGGGAAAGGAAGAATTCACTCCGGACATTCCCAACGTGGGCGAGGGCGCTCTGGCCAATCTGGACGAGTCCGGCATGATCCGCGTTGGCACCTTTGTCTCTGCTGGCGACGTACTTGTGGGCAAGGTTGCTCCCAAGTCCAAGAGCGAGCTGACTCCCGAAGAAAAACTGCTGCACGCAATCTTCGGCAAGGCCGGCGTGGACGTGAAGAACGCCAGCTTGACTATGCCCCCGGGTACCCGTGGAGTGGTTATCGACGCCCGCAAGTTCTCCCGTCGGGTCAACCTGACGGACGAAGAGCGCGCACAGACTCTGAACGTAATCCGTGATGCGGAAATGAGCTTCCTCTCAGCTCTGCGCGAGAACACTGCAACCATGCTGACCAAGGTTCAGGAGAGCCTCGCGGTCACGATTCAGGACGACATGACCGGCACTGGATTCTCTCTCGATGACACCTCGACCTATGACGAACTGCGTCGGGTCAAAGTGCTTTGTCAGCAGGCCGCCGAGACCACCGACGAGGGAACGGGGCGCCAAGAGTCACTGCGTGCGATTCACGATTCCACCGTCAAGATCGAAGCCCGCGAGGCTGAGAAGAACAAGATCGTCAACCGCCTTAGCCGCGGGGACGAACTTCCCACCGGTGTGCTGGAGATGGTCAAGATCTATGTGGCCACCAAGCGCAACATCTCGGTGGGGGACAAAATGGCCGGCCGCCACGGAAACAAGGGTGTCATCAGCAAGATCTGTCCCATCGAGGATATGCCCTACATGGATGACGGTCAGCCCGTGGATATCGTGCTCAATCCCCTGGGTGTTCCCAGCCGTATGAATGTGGGCCAGATTCTGGAGACCCACTTGGGCTTTGCAGCGCACAAGCTCGGAATCCGGTGCTACACGCCTGCTTTCGATGGCGCCACGGAAGAGGAGATCGCGCAGGTCCTGAAAGACGCCGATTTCCCCACCGACGCCAAGTTCAAGTTGTTTGACGGGCGCTCGGGTGTTGCTTTCGAGCAGAAGGTCACGGTGGGCATCATGTACATGCTCAAGTTGCACCACTTGGTGGACGAGAAGGTGCACGCACGGGCCACTGGCCCCTACAGCTTGATCACCCAGCAGCCTCTGGGCGGCAAGGCGCGCTTCGGCGGCCAGCGCTTCGGAGAAATGGAAGTCTGGGCCCTTGAGGCCTATGGCGCCGCGTCGATTCTGCAGGAGCTCCTGACTGTCAAGTCGGACGATGTGGACGGACGCACCAAGATCTACGAATCGATGGTTAAGGGCCTCAATGTTCTGGAACCCGGCACGCCGGTTTCCTTCGAAGTGCTCACCAATGAGATCCGGGGCTTGGGCCTCAATATGCAGCTGCACAAGAAATCCGCAGCAACTCTCTGATAGACAGTGTCGCTCAACAGAACCGCACCCCCTGCACCGCACCTCCCTGCACCGCACCCCCCCCTGCACCGTACAAACGAGAAATCTCCCATGGAAGAAGCCAAGTACAGCCGGATCAACGACTACGGCAGCGTGACCATCGCGCTGGCATCCCCAGAGGACATTCGTTCTTGGTCCTACGGTGAGGTCAAGAAGCCTGAGACTATCAATTACCGCACCTATCGTCCGGAACGTGATGGCCTGTTCTGCGAGCGCATCTTTGGCCCTGAAAAAGACTGGGAGTGCTTCTGTGGCAAGTACAAGGGCATCAAGCACAAGGGCATTGTCTGTGATAAGTGCGGGGTCATGATTACTCACAGCCGTGTGCGTCGCAGTCGCATGGGGCACGTGAATCTGGCTGCCTCGGTGACCCACATCTGGTTCTTCAAGGCCATGCCCAGTCGCTTGGGCAACCTCCTGGGGGTCAAGGTCTCCAGTCTTGAGCGCGTGATCTATTTTCAGGACTACATGGTCGTGGACGCGGGTGACACGCCCCTCGAGAAGTATCAGCTGCTGACCGAGGAAGAATACCGCGACAACCGCTCCAAGTACGGCACCGCCTTCGAAGCCGAAATGGGGGCTGAGTGCATCAAGAAGATCCTGCGTAAGCTTGATCTGCCCAGTGTGTCCGCGGAGCTACGCGAGGAACTCCAGTCCACTCGCTCAAAGCAGCGCATGAAGGACATCATCAAGCGTCTGCGAACTGTGGAGATGTTGCGTGACTCGGGCAACGAGCCCGACTGGATGGTGCTGGACGTGGTTCCGATCATTCCGCCGGACCTTCGGCCGCTGGTCTTGCTGGATTCAGGCAACTTCGCCACCAGCGATCTGAACGATCTGTATCGCCGGCTGATCAACCGCAACAACCGCCTCAAGAAGCTGATTGATCTGAACGCCCCTGAAGTCATCATACGCAACGAGAAGCGCATGCTGCAGCAGGCTGTCGATGCGCTGTTCGACAACGGACGCTGTCGTCGTCCCGTGCTCGGCTCCTCGAACCGTCCGCTCAAGTCTCTGACCGACATGATCAAGGGCAAACAGGGGCGTTTCCGCGAAAACCTGCTGGGCAAGCGTGTGGATTACAGCGCCCGTTCGGTGATCGTGGTTGGCCCTGAGCTGACTCTCACCCAATGTGGTCTGCCCAAGAAAATCGCCCTGGAACTCTTCCAGCCCTTCATTATCCGGCGTCTCAAAGATCTGGGCCTTGCAGACACCATCAAGTCCGCTAAGCGCATGCTTGAGCGCCGTGAGGGCGAGGTCTGGGACATTCTGGAAGAGGTCACCCGTGACCACCCGGTGATGCTCAACCGCGCGCCGACTCTGCACCGTATGGGCATCCAGGCGTTCGAGCCGGTGCTGATCGAAGGCAACGCGATCCGCCTGCACCCCCTGGTCTGCGGTGGTTTCAACGCGGACTTCGACGGGGACCAGATGGCGGTGCACCTGCCCCTTTCGTTCGAGGCTCAGATTGAGGCCTCGACCTTGATGCTGGCGAGCAACAACATCTTCTCGCCTTCCAACGGCAGCCCCATCATCTCACCTTCCCAGGACATGGTTCTGGGGATCTATTACCTCACAAAGGACCCTTTGACCAGTCGTGAGAACCCCAAGAACTTCTCCTCGCGGGCCGAGGTATTCCAGGCGCTCAGTCACGGATCCGTGCGCACCCTCGACGCGATTCGCGTCAAGTTGGCCCCCGAATCCCAGGTCAAGTTTGGCAGCAAGGATCTTCCGGTGGATGTGGACAGCGCAGGCAAGGTGCCCTCGGAAGACGGTACCCCGGTCTATGTGGAAACCACCGTGGGACGCATCTTGTTCAACGACATCCTGCCGCCAGGGATGCCGCTCTACAATTACAAGCTCAGCAAGAGCGCCATTCAGGGCTTGATCTCTGATTGCCACCACCTGCTAGGCCGTCAGTCAACTCTGGCACTGCTGGACGACCTCAAGGACTTGGGCTTCAAGGCCGCGACTCGCGCGGGCTTGTCTTTTGCCAGCAGCGATATCCGTATCCCCGACACCAAGCCTGTTGTGCTGAAAGAGACCCAGGACGAGATCGACAAGATTGAAAAGGCCTACAACAGGGGTGTGATTACTGAGGGCGAGCGTTACCTCAAGATCATCGACCTGTGGACTCACGCCCGGGAGAAGGTCGGCCTCGACCTGATGGCTGTGTTGGCCAAGGACTTCAACGAGGAGACAGGCTATGTAAACCCGATCTGGTGCATGGTGGACTCTGGTGCGCGTGGTTCCGTGGACCAGATTCGTCAGTTGGGCGGCATGCGCGGCCTGATGGCCAAGCCTTCGGGCAAGATCATCGAGACGCCCATCAAGGCCAACTTCCGTGAGGGCCTCAGGGTGCTGGAGTACTTCTCCTCTACCCACGGTGCCCGTAAGGGACTGGCTGATACTGCCCTCAAGACCGCTGACGCAGGCTACTTGACTCGCAAGCTGACTGATGTGGCCCAAAACGTGGTTGTCACCATGGACGACTGCGGCACCATGGGCTGCGGCGCCAAGTCCATCGTTTACAAGGGTGACCGCGTGGCGGTTTCTCTGTCTCAGGGCATCCGTGGAAGGGTGGCTCGGGACACGATCATCGATGTGGTCAACGACGAAGTGGTGGTTCGCGATGGCGAGGCCATCACCCAAGAGATCGCCGAGCGCATTGAGGCCCTGGGCCACGAGCGCATCCGTGTGCGAAACACCCTGACATGCGAGGCTCCTCTCGGGGTCTGCGCCCGTTGCTATGGCATGGACCTGGCACGGGGGCAACTGGCCGAGCGCGGTCTGGCGGTGGGCATCATCGCTGCTCAGTCCATTGGTGAACCGGGCACCCAGCTCACCATGCGGACTTTCCACATTGGTGGTACGGCGAGTCGTTCGGTTGAAGAAACCGAGCGTCGCGCTAAACGAGATGGCACGGTGCGCTTCAACAACCTGCGGGTTGTGACCGCTGAAGGCAGCGGCAAGGTCAAGGGCGAGGTGCTGGTTCTCAACCGCAATGGCATGATCACCTTGACCGACGACCGTGCCCGTGACATCGACCAGTACGCGATTCCTACTGGCGCATCCCTACAGGTGACTGAGGGCCAGCAGATCTCCGCTGGCGATGTGCTCTGCACCTGGGACCCGCACTCCGTGCCGATCATCTCGGAATTCAAAGGAATCATTCACTTCGAGGACCTCGTGGAGGGCAAGACCCTCAAGATCGAACGGGATGCCCGTCGTGGCACCACCCGAGCCCAGGTCATTGAGCACAAAGGCGACCTGCACCCCCAGTTGGCCATCAAGGACTCCAAGGGCGAGACCATGGCGATCTATCCGGTGCCCGAGAAGGCTTATCTGGAAGTGGAAGACCGGGCCAAGATCGGGCAGGGCACCTTGCTGGCAAAGTCTCCTCGTGAAGCCACCGGTACCCAGGACATCACCGGAGGTCTGCCGAGGGTGACCGAACTCTTCGAGGCCAGGCGCCCGAAAGAGCCCGCGGTGATGAGTGAGATCGAAGGTGAGGTGGAACTCGGTGATCGTAAGCGCGGCAAGCGCACGATCATTGTGAAGGCCAAGGGTGAGAACGGCGAGGTCATCGAGGAAGCCGAGCACGCTGTGCCCCAGGGCAAGCACCTCAGGGTTCACAAGGGTGACGAGGTTGAAGCTGGCGAGGCGTTGGTGGACGGTCCGCTTTATCCGGACGACATCCTCCGGATTCGTGGCGAAGAAGCTGCCCAGGAGTATCTGCTGGGCGAAATCCAAAACGTCTACCGCAGCCAGTCTGTGGTCATCGACGATAAGCACATTGAAGTCATCCTCTCTCAGATGATGCGCAAGGTGCAGGTCACTGACCCGGGTGATGCTTCCTTCCTGCCTGGTGCCATCGTGGACAGGCATGCATTCCGTATCGCCAACGAGGCCATGCGTCGCGATCGGCGCAAGCCTGCCACAGGCAACACTCTGTTGTTGGGCGTGACCAAGGCGTCGCTCTCCTCGGATTCCTTCATCTCCGCGGCTTCTTTCCAGGAGACCACCAAGGTGTTGACTGAGGCTGCCATTGCAGGCAAGCGCGATTTCCTCGTTGGCCTCAAGGAAAATGTGATCCTGGGACACCTGGTGCCCACGGGCACAGGCTTCCGCGACCACAGCCGTACCCGTGTGAAGAAGAACATCGACTTTGGCGAGATCGGCGGGTTCGGCAGCATCGAGCCCACCGACGACGATATGGCCGCACTGCTGGCGGGCACGCTGGACCCCATGGTCCCCGCCAGTCCCACGGCGGATCCAGCCGCAGTCCTGGGAATGGGCGCGACCTCGCCGAGTGTGTTTGCAGGAGGAGGTGGCTTTGATAGTCTTGAGCCCCTGCCCGGCATGGATGTGCTGATGGGCACGGCTGCCACCGGAGAAGTCTCCGGGTCGGAGCCCAGCTCCGGCGACGATCTGGTCCTCAGCACAGACCCCTTGGATCCCGCACTGGCGGTCCCCGAGGTTGATTCCGAACCGGTGCCCCCGGCGGAAGTCCCTCAGGCGGAAATCCCCCAGGCGGAAATCCCCCAGGAGGAAGTCCCCCAGGCGGAAGTCCCCCAGGCGGAAGTCCCCCAGGCGGAAGTCCCTCAGGCGGAAGTCCCTCAGGCGGAAGTCCCTCAGGCGGAAGTCCCTCAGGCGGAAGTCCCTCAGGCGGAAATCCCTCAGGCGGAAATCCCTCAGGCGGAAATCCCCCAGGCGGTCGCCCCCTTGGACACTCCCCCCGAGGCGGAAGAGACCCCCTCCCCTGATTCCCCGACCCCCGGAGGCCTTGAAACCGGGTCCTGACCTCTTTCCAACGGGGAAGCTGGCCGTTGGCACTTGACGGCTGGCCCCTGCTCCCTAGAATCTTTGCCCCCAGGTCTGGCAGCCAAGAGCCCAGATCACCCAAGGCCACCGTCAGGTTGGCCCGCTGGCCCAACGGTCAGTTTGACTCATCCATGCCCACGATCAACCAACTCATCCGCAAGGGACGCAAGAAGCCGGTCAACCGGTCCAAGTCCCCTGTTCTCGAAACTTGTCCCCACAAGCGTGGGGTCTGTCTGCAGGTCAAGACCCAGACTCCCAAGAAGCCCAACTCGGCCCTGCGCAAGACCGCTCGCGTGCGTCTTTCGAATGGCAAGGAGGTCACGGCCTACATTCCCGGCGAAGGCCACAATCTGCAGGAGCACAGCGTGGTGCTGATTCGCGGAGGTCGTGTGCGCGACCTTCCTGGTGTCCGCTATCACATTGTTCGCGGCACCCTCGACACTTCGGGCGTCGACGACCGTAAGGCCGGGCGTTCCAAGTACGGCTGCAAGCGTCCCAAGTCCTGATTTCGTGAGCACCCTGAACTGATCCAGCGAGAGCCTTCAAGTCATGCCCCGTAACTACAAATCAACTGCTGTCCTACAGCGCCCCGACCCCAAGTTCAACTCCATGTTGGCCACCAAGATCATCAACAAGATCATGTTGTCCGGCAAGAAGAGTGTCGCTCAAAAGGTGTTCTACGAAGCTCTTGATCTAGCGTCCAAGAAGCTTCCAGATGTGGAGCAGGAGGAGATTTTTACCACGGCTATCGAGAACGCCAAGCCCGCGGTGGAGGTGCGCTCTAAGCGCGTGGGTGGTGCGAACTATCAGATTCCGCGCGAGGTCAAGCGTGCCCGTCAACAGGCATTGGCCATCCGCTGGGTGATCGACAACAGCCGCAAGAAAAAGGGCAAGCCCATGTGCGAACGCCTGGCAGAAGAGTTGGTCGACGCCTACAACGGCACCGGCGCTTCGGTGCAGTGGAAGGAAAATGTGCACAAGATGGCGGACGCCAACAAGGCCTACGCGCACTTCGGTCGCTAGGTCGCCTGAGCAGCCTTGAGGTCAAGGCCTTGGCGAGTGGCGCCTTGCGTCCAACGCCCAAACGCAGCAAGCCCCACAGTGTGGGGCTTGCTGCGTTTGGGCTCTGAGCAGGTCCTGGGGACCTGAGGCTCTGTGTCTCAAATTGGGAAGGTGTACCGAAGTGGGACACATCGCAGGCGACTTGTGATCAAGGGGATTCCAAGAGGGTGAGAGCTGGAATCTGCCGCTCACGCTAGTGTTTCTCCTCAGCTTCTACCGTTCGTTCAGTAGGCATGTCGGGTGTCCGAGTGCCTCATATTGAGAAGGTGTATCGGAGTGGGACACACCTTCAGAGGTATGACATAGGGTGTCGTTTGGAGCCTGCCGCTTACGTCGGTGTCATCTTCTCAGCTTCTACCGTTCGTTCACTAGGTGTATCGGTTGGTCCCATTATGAGAAGAACTACTCAAATTCACGTCCTCTTGGCTGCTTTTGTCCTGGCCCCCCCAAGCCTCGCCCAGGACCCCAATGACCCTGGCATTCTGGATCCCATGTTCTCTGCCATGGTCGGCAGCGATGTGCGCATTCCCCACACCGATCAGGCTGCTGGTGGCCAGCAACTGAATCTGATCGGGCCTGTCGTCGAGCATGATGCAGAGGGCCAACTCAGTCTGATGGGCCATCCGATTGTCCTGGTGGAAAGCCCCAATGAGGGCCTCTGCAACGCAGTGAGGGAACTACAGGAGTTTGCGGAGGGAGGCGATCCTGCAGGGATGCTGCTTGCAGCCGAGGAGTTGGAAGCGATCTTGCTCGGCACCACCCAGGGCCGCATCTACGACGGCTTTCCCATGCTGAATTACAACCAGGGTGGTGTGGCCCCCGGTCAGGTTCCCTGCGAATACAAAATGAAGGTCCTGACCAACACCGGTCTGACTGAGCCCGGCATGGACGGACGGCCGCGAGTGATCTGGGAGGTGGATGTGAACTTCCTTTGGTATGACAGCCAATTCGATAGCGACACATTCCTGCTGCGGGTTCCCGTTGATGCCCATGCACTCGACACCCTGCGCGTCAACTTCCGCATCTATTCCCTGGTGCGCGAGGACTTTTCGCCCACGGGTGTCGTAGTGGATCATCGTAACCCGGGCAGTGTCCAGTTTCCCTTCAAAGGCCTCGACTCGGTCTGGACACCAGTGGGGACCGATTCGGTCACAGAGTTGACCGTGGCGTTTCCCCCCCTCTCCCTGCAACGGGGGGTCTACACCTGGGGCTGGCGCGAGCATCCACCGCGCATTCAGTTCCTTCAGCCGATCTTTGAAATGATCAATGCCCATACGGGCAGGGTGCAACTGGATCCCCAGGGGGAGAGCTTCGCCACCCGCAATCGGGGCCTGTCCATCGCGGGCATAGGTGCCGCAGCGCCCGAAATGAAGCTCCACATGGTGGCCCAGGCTGTGCTTGCGGGAGCAAGCCCGCAGCAGGTGCTGGGGATGCTGGAGGACGAGCAAGTCGCTCCGCGGGGCGTTTTTGAGGACTGGTGCGAATTGCTGGAGGACCAGACCGCATTGCCCCCGGAAGCGTGGGATGTACTGTCCGCCGAGGGCATCGATCAGGACTCATTCGGTCCCTATGACTTCGTCAGCGTCTACCTCAACAACGAGATGTATGGGGAAGGCCCCAGAGGCAACCGCATCCGGGGATGGGACCAGGGCGATCCCCTCCGGGTCAAGCTGATCAACCTCGATGAGCACAGCCACTACTACCGCCTGGTGGACTTCGGCCCGAAGCTGCACGATGACATCCGTTCGAACTTCGCAGCTGGCTCCCACAGTTTCGAGATCATGAGCATCAAGCCCGCTTACGGGGCACCCAAGGTGGCCGAGATGCAGTGGCGCGCGGGATGGGGTTTTCGGCCCCACTACGATGTAATTCAGCAGCCAGATGTCTTTCCCCGTCCGGTAGATGAAGAACGCCTGAGTCCCTACTTGGACGGTCACGACCATGTGCGCCTTGGCTACCAGTACTCAATTGCCGCACGCGGGGGCGACTTTCGATTCAATCCTCCACCATTCATTATCGGTAGCACGGCTCATCCGAGTCCTTCGCGATTGAGGGAAGGCGATGGCACACAGGGTCTCGTGATCGGTCAGATGACCGAGGGCTATGGCGTGGCCAAAATGTGTTCCCACCGGCAGCACCCGCTTGGGTCGTTCTGTGAGAGCGATATCTCCGCTTTCAATCCGTACGGGGCCAAGAATGTCGACACGGATGGGGACGGCATGCCCGACGTGCTTTGGTTTCCGCCCTTCCTGCGCAATCCGAACCCTGCCGGAGGTGACATCATCCCGCCAACCGGTGCCTGGAAGACGTTCCTTTGGATCAATCCGGCCAATGGCACCCTGTTCATTGATCCGGCCAATCCTGGCGCGGGCTATTGGTCCGATTTGACCTATGCCCACGGGCGCCTGGTTCCAGCCATGGGGGATATCAGTGCTGAGGTCGAAGCCCCGCGGGCCTCGGGTCAGGTTTTCTACCAGTTCGACGATTTGTTCCACGACAACGCTATTTTCTCGCCCCACCCGACTTCGTCCGAACCTGTGCGCGATCGTTAGGACGCGCATCGGGGGCGAGTTAGGAGATGCGTTGGGATCGGTGTATCCTGATCCGTTCTTCTGGAACCTGCCCCCATGCGCCGTCCCCATGTCCTCATCCTGCGTGATCCACGCGAGAGCGCGGCCAAGTGCAGCCTGACGCCTCTGAGGGGGATGCCCGGGATCGAGTTCCGTCGCTTCGATCCCCATGCAAGAGTGCCAGCAAAGGATCGTGTGCTGTTGCATCCCGACGGGGAAGAGATCTCTCCAGCGGACAAGGGCCGCGATCTGCTCGTGATCGACAGCAACTGGCGGCGGCTGCCCAAGCTGGTGGCAAGCCTTGAGGGCCAGCCCCTGTTGCGTCGCCTGCCTTCCCTGCGCACTGCCTATCCCCGGCGCAGTCGCTTCCAAACCGACCCGCAAGACGGCCTGGCTTCGGTGGAGGCTCTCTGGGCGGCCCTTGCTCTGTTGGGTGACTCCCGTCCGGAGTTGCTCGCGGGCTATCATTTTCGCGAGGCTTTCCTGGACCTGAATCCTGGCCTGCGAGCACTGCTGGAATCCCCAGCGGGAGGGACCTGGCCATGGGAACCGAACTGATCCGCAACATCGGCATCGCCGCGCACATTGATGCGGGCAAGACCACCGTGGCCGAGCGCATCCTGGTGGAGACCGGCATCGAAAGGCACATGGGCCGGGTGGAGGATGGCACCACCACCCTGGACTTTTTGGCGCCCGAGCGTGAGCGGGGCATCACGATTGTCTCTGCCTGCACTCATGTGCCCTGGGGCGACCATGGGATCAACTTGATCGATACCCCAGGCCATGTGGACTTCACCCTGGAAGTTCAGCGTTGCATGCGCGTGCTCGATGGGGGAGTGCTGGTCCTTGACGCTGGCAGCGGTGTGCAGGCCCAGACCGAAACCGTTTGGCGTCAGATGCAGCGTCAGGGAGTGGCGGCTTTAGCAATGATCAACAAGTGTGATCTGCCCGGGGTTGATCCGCTCGCTGCCGTGCGTTCTTTGGAGCAGCGCCTGGGCGCGCGAACGCTCTTGCTTCAATACCCCCAGATGGGGCCTGGAGGCCTGACTTCATTGCTGGATCTGGTCAACCGCCAGCACCTGACCTGGGATGGACACAAGGGAACATGCGGCCCTGTTCCCAAGGACCTCCATGATGAGACGGAGGTCCTGCGCAGCGAACTGGTGGATCAGATCGTTGATCTGGACGAGGAGTTCATGGAGCAGATCCTGGCTGACGAGCGAGCCGACCCCGAACAATTGCATGCGGCCATTGCCCGGGTGACCCGCGCAGGGAAGGGGCTGCCCGTGGTCTTTGGGTCGGGTTTGAGCGGTGCGGGCATCGGCTGGCTGCTGGACGGAATCTGTGCCTACCTGCCCAGTCCCGGAGAGCGCGTGCATTGGACCTCGACCCTGGGGGAGCACTCTATGTTCCCCGCCCCTGATCCCGAGGCCCCCCTGAGTGCCATGCTCTTCAAGTTCCAGGACCATGGCTCTGACGAACTGGCTTTCCTGCGCATCTACGGAGGCACCCTGCATCCCGGGGATCTCGTGCTCAACTCCCGCACCGGCGAGCACGAGCAGGTTCAGACCCTGGCCCGCATCCACGCGGAGCACGGGGAGGACCTGGATTCCGCCGGGCCCGGCCAGATCGTGGGGGTCACCGGACTCAAGGCTAGCGCCACCGGTGACACCCTTTGCGACCCGACTCAGTCCCTCAAGATGCAGGTCCTGCCGCCCCCCGCAGCAGTCATCCAGTGCATTCTGGAGCCAAGGCAGGATGCTGACCGAGAGGCCCTGGTCACAGCTCTTGCGCGCTTGGTGCACCAGGATGCCTCCTTGTTTGCCCACGAGGGTCCCAGTCCCGGCCAATGGACTCTGGAAGGCATGGGGGAACTGCATCTGGAGATCTTGGTGGGTCGTCTGACCCAGGCCAGCGGGGTCAAGCCCCTGGTGGGCAAGCCCCGGGTTACCTACTTGGAGACTGTCGAGGGAAGGGCAGCGGGGACAGGCAAGATCGAGCGCACTCTGACGGGGGAACTCAATTTCGGGGCAGTGGAACTGGCGGTCATGCCCCGTCCCCGTACCTGGGCCATGACCAGCTTGTTGGAAGGAGCGGGTCCCGAGGAGGTGACTCTGCAGCCCGAAACCCCCATGCCAGCGCCTAGCCAGGACGCCTGCAAGAGTCCACCAGGCACGGTTGGGCCCGATCCTGTCCCCGAGATTCTATTCAGTCCGTCCTGCTCGATTCCCACCCAGATGAGGTCTGCGGTGGAAGCCGCCCTCGAGGGGGAGGTCCAGAGTGGCCCCCGCTGCGGCATGCCCCTGGCGGGCCTCGCGATCACGGTGGTGGGGGGGGATTCGCGCCCTGGTGCGGATTCGGAAGCCGCCTTCGCACAGGCAGCCATTGTCGCCCTGCGGGATGCCCTGAGTCAGCTTGATGTCTTGGTCTTGGAGCCCACCATGTCCTTTGAAGTAGAGGTTCGGAAGGAGTTCGCATCTGCGGTGACGGCGGACCTGAGGGGCCGTGGAGCCTGTCTGGAAGGGTTTCGAGAGGAGGGGGCCTTGCGCGTGCTCTGGGGCATGGTGCCCCTGCACTCCATGCTGGGCTACGCTACAGGGGTGCGCTCGATTTCCAAGGGCAATGCAACCTGCTCCCTGCGCCCCAGGGGCCAGCGGGTCCTGAGCGCTGAGGATCTTGAGGTTCGGGGACTGCTCTTCGGCTGAGGGTCCCCTGGGAGGGGCCGGCTGGGGGGGGGCAGGGCTAGCCCCGGGGAGGGCTTGCGTCCGTCATTCCTGCGACCCAAGAATCTGCCCAGAATGTGCCCCTGTGGCGTTGACGGTGCCCCATCCCGGGCGTACTCTCTTCGGCCCTTTCAATCCTGAGGCCTGTCCCCAGGTGCGTGAGTCATACCGGAACCCCAGTTCCGGACCCCAGTCAGAACCCCATCCCCAAGGTGGAGCGCAGAATGTGCGCCCCACCCAGCAGAACGCATGAGCGAGAAGATCCAGATCCGTATGGAAGCCTACGATCACGAGGCGCTTGACCAGTCAGGCCTCGAGATCGTCGACACAGCCAAGCGCACCGGCGCACGGGTGACGGGTCCTATTCCGCTGCCCACGAGAATCGAGCGCTACACCGTTCTGCGTTCACCGTTCATCGACAAGAAGTCCCGCGAGCAGTTTGAGATCCGCACGCATAAGCGTCTGATCTACATCTCCGAGCCCACACCTCAAACCATCGATTCCCTCTCCAGTCTGAATTTGCCCGCGGGTGTCGATATCCGCATCAAAGCCTGACCTGGACGGGCTGCGCTGCGGCCCTCCAACTCAATTCCAATCAACCCCGGCACATTGCCGGTGGTTATTGCTGCGCTCCCCAGCGTGGCACCAAATGGCCTCCTGGCCACCCCAACTGTTCCCTCCTTTTTTTCTTTACGGTTTTTCGACTCTTGTGGTCAGCCGTGCGGAGAATTCAATCGAGGGGGACAATTTTCACAACCATCAACGACCGCCGCGTGGCCAGACGTCAACCCTTCGGGGTAGCCCTGGTCGAACCGGCCCTTCCTAGAGGACTCAAGGATCATGACGCTGATTCTAGGGCGTAAAAAAGGCATGACACAACTGTTCGCTGAGGACGGTACAGCCACCGGCTGCACCGTCGTCGAAGCGGGCCCCTGCACAGTCATGCAACTGCGCACGCAAGAGAAGAACGGCTACTCAGCCGTTCAGCTTGGATTTGAGGATGTTCGCGACAAAGTTGCCAGCAAGCCCCGTCGTGGGCAGGCGGCCCAAGTCGGCACGGCTCCCAAGCGCTTCCTTCGCGAGGACCGTCTCGCCGGTGACTCCGACCTGGAAGTGGGGGCCGCCATCACGGTGGAAGCCTTCGACTGTGGCCAGCTCGTTGACGTAATCGGGACCTCCCGCGGCCGGGGCTTCTCCGGAACCATCCGGCGTCACGGCTTCGCCCGGGGACCAAAGACCCACGGTTCAAGGAACTACCGCAAGCCGGGCTCGATTGGCTGCTCTGCCTATCCCTCGCGTGTGTTCAAGGGCAAGCGCAGTTCGGGCCACTTCGGTGCCAAGCGCATCACGACCAAGAACCTTGAGATCTTGCGCATCGACACCGGGCGCAACCTCTTGTTCATCAAGGGCGCTGTGCCGGGACCCCGGAACGGGTTCGTACAGGTGCAAACCGCCAAGACCGGAGTCCAGAAGGTCTAATCCCATGCAGGTCAAAAGCTATCAAGCAGGCAACGTCGGCACCGTCGAGTTTGACGAAGGCCCCTTCGGAGGCAAGGTCCTCTATCGCACCCTCAAGGATGCGGTGCTGATGTATCAGGCCAACAAGCGACAGGGCAACGCCAGCACCAAAGGGCGCTCCCAGGTCCAGGGCACCAACAAGAAGCCCTACAAGCAAAAGCATACGGGCCGCGCCCGGGCGGGTGATGTGAAGTCGCCCATCTGGCGTGGTGGTGGAACTGTCTTCGGCCCCAAGCGCCGGGACTTCAGCTATCACATGCCCACAAAGGCCCGTCGGGTCGCCCTGCGCTCGGCGCTTGCCGGCAAGTTGGCCGACGACGAAGTTGTGGTCGCTGACCTTGGTGGGTTCGACAATCCCTCTTCCAAGGCCGCCCGCAAGGTGCTGGCGGATCTGGGCAGTCCGCGCCGCGCCTGCGTTGTGATCGGACAGGCCAATGACGCTCTCTACCGTTCTTTCAGGAACTTCCCTGGGGTCAATGTGCGGGTTTCAAGTGATCTGTGTGCCTTGGATGTGATCAACGGCGGCTTGATCATCGCCGAGGGTTCCGCTCTCGAGCAACTCGCCCAACGGGTGGGCACCCCAGGAGGTGGCGCATGACTTCAATGGAACGTTTCTACCGTCTCACCAGCCGCCCGATCTTGACCGAGAAGGGCAGCGACGACATGGGTCGCCGTAACGCTTATCACTTCCGTGTCCCTACTGATGCCGGCAAGGTGGAGATCCGCCAAGCCGTGGAGAAGGTTTTCGACGTGAAGGTGAGAGCAGTCAACACCTCCAGCGTGCGCGGCAAGGAGCGTCGCCGTGGATGGGCCCGGGGCAAACGCCCCGACTGGAAAAAGGCGATGGTCGTCTTGCATCCCGATCACACTTTGGACCTCTTCTAGCAGCCCCCTACAGCAAGGCAATCTTCAGCACCTAGAGCAAATCCCATGGGCATCCGCAAATACAAGCCGACATCACCGGGCCGTCGAGACGGCACCGTGCTGGACTATGCAGAGATCACCTGCACCAAGCCGGAGAAATCACTTCTTCGTCCACTCAGCAAGACCGGTGGTCGCAACAACCGCGGCCGGATCACGGTTCGCTTCCGTGGCGGTGGCAACAAGCGCCGCTATCGTCTGATCGATTGGAAACGCAACAAGGACGGTATTTCCGCTCGCGTGGCCACCATCGAGTACGATCCCAACCGCTCCTGCTTCATCGCCAAGCTGCACTACGCTGATGGCGAGAAGAGGTACATCCTCTGTCCATTGGGCATGGAGGTTGGGCAGACCGTCACCAACGGTCCTGGATCCGACCCTCTGCCTGGCAATGCCATGGCTCTGGAGGACATTCCCCTGGGCGTGACAATTCACAACATCGAGATGACCCCCGGTCGCGGTGGCCAGATTTGCCGTTCAGCGGGCTGCGGTGCTCAGTTGCAGGCTCGGGAGGGCAAGTACGCATTGATCCTGATGCCCTCCGGCGAGCTGCGCAAGGTCCACGCCACCTGTCGTGCCACCATTGGCCGCTTAGGCAACACCGACCACCAGAACGTCAAGCTCGGCAAAGCGGGGCGCAATCGCCATCGGGGTCGTCGTCCCCACGTGCGCGGTACTGCCATGAACCCGGTTGATCACCCCATGGGCGGTGGTGAAGGGCGTACTGCTGGCGGGCGGCATCCCTGCTCTCCCACGGCGGTTCTGGCCAAGGGCGGTCGCACCCGTAGTCGGAGCAATCCCAGCAACCCATTCATTATTCGAGGCCGTAAGAAGCGCTGACCTGACCGGTCACTCGAACTCTTCAACAGACATACAGCGAGCACACGAACAAACCTGAACAATATGGGACGCAGCATCAAAAAGGGACCGTTCATAGATCCCAGCGTGGCCAGGAAGGTCGCCGCCATGGAGGCTTCGGGCAAGAAGGGTCCGATCACCACCTGGGCCCGGGCCAGCACGATCTTGCCCGAATACGTGGGCTTCGAGTTCATGGTTCACGACGGCCGCAGGCATGTGAAGGTTGCAATAACCGAGGACATGGTTGGGCATCGCCTGGGCGAGTTTGCAGTGACACGCACCTTTCGTGGACACACCAACAAGAAGGAGGGCATGAAGGTCGGCCATTAGGCCCGAACTTCTAGAAGGATGATCTCATGAGCGAAGCAACCACCGAAGCAATCACTGAAGCAACCAGCTTCCGAGCCAAGCACCGCTATGCGCGCATCACCCAGCGCAAGGCACGCTTTGTAGCGGACCTGATCCGAGGTCGGGACTGCAACGAGGTCCTGGACCTCTTGGAGTTCTCCCCCCTGCGCGCGGCTTCCTTCTACAAGAGGGTCGTGACTTCCGCCATGTCCAACGCCGCCCAGGACGAACAGGTCAATGTGAATCGCCTCTATATCTGTGATGTGCGAGCCGATGACGGCCCCATGTTGCAAAACCGTCTGCGCTGGCGTCCCGGCCCCCAGGGTCGCGCCATGCCTTTTGCCAAGAAGACCAGCCATCTGACCGTGATCGTCAAGGAGCGCCCCCTCGAGGGCTAATACCCCTCACCGGGCACATAAAGTATGGGACAAAAAATCCACCCCACTGGTTACCGCATCGGCATCATCGAGCCGTGGTCATCCCGTTGGCTCTGCCGTAAGGAAGACTTTGCCAAGAACCTGCTACAGGACCGCAAGGTTCGCGCGCACGTGCTCAAAGAGTATGGCTCCGCGGGCATCCCGCGCATCGAAGTCGAGCGCACCCCCGAAGCGGTCAATGTGGTGATCTACACTGCCCGTCCCGGCGTGCTCGTTGGTCGCAAGGGCATCAAGATCGACCAGCTCAAGGCCGAGCTGCAAGTGATCGTGGGCTTGACGGTGCACCTGACGATCCACGAGATCAAGCGTCCGGAACTCTCCGCGGGCCTGGTGGCTGATGTGGTCGCCGACCAGTTGCGCCGCCGCATGGCATTTCGGCGTGCAGTCAAGAAAGCGGTTCAGACCTCCATGCAGGCCGGAGCCCAGGGCATAAAGGTCGAGATCAATGGCCGCTTGGGGGGCGCTGAAATGGCGCGTACCCTGACCGAGCGCGAAGGTCGCGTGCCCCTTTCAACCCTTCAGGCCAACGTGGAGTACGGCACCGCTGCTGCCAAGACCACCTATGGCATCGTCGGGGTCAAGGTCTGGATCTACAAAGGTGACATTGACCGTGGCCAGAAGATCAACCACCGCACTGTATCTGCCGCCGCTGGCCGTGCGGAGCGGGGAGGGCCTCGCCGTCGTCGTCGTCGCTCGAGTTCCCCTCGCTGAATTACTTCCAAGAGTATTACCCAGCGTTTCTGAACCAACCAACTTTCACGAGTAGCCAACAAAATCACCATGGCCTATCTGCCCAACAAAGTGAAGCATCGCAAGGTGCACCGTGGTCGCCTCAAGGGTTTTGCCACCCGTGGCAACCGCGTGGTCTTCGGCGAGTGGGGACTGCAGTCCCTGGACGCTGCCTGGATCACCGGACGCCAACTGGAGGCCAGCCGTGTCGCGGCCAACCGGGTCTTGAAAGGCGCCACCAAGATCTGGATCCGAATTTTCCCGGACAAGCCAATCTCCTCCAAGCCTGCTGAGACCCGCATGGGCAAGGGCAAGGGCGACGTGGAGTACTGGGCAGCCGCAGTTCGACCTGGTCAGATCCTGTTCGAAGTGGGCAACATTCCCGAGGTCAAGGCGAAGCTTGCCTTCAAGCGAGTAGCACACAAGCTGCCCATCAAAGTGCGCATGGTGCGTCGTCTGCACACGGTCTGAGTATCCCCGAGCAAGTCACATTCAAGTAAGCCCCCCAATATCATGAAGATTGAAGAAGTGCGCAGCAAGAAGGACGCCGAGCTTGAGTTCGACCTGGCAAGTCTGAACAAAGAACTCCACGACCTGCGCTTCAAGTCAGCCACGGGCAACATGCAGAGCCCTTCCAGCATCCGTATGGTCCGCCGCTCCGTTGCGCGAATCAAGACGGTCATGGCCGAGCGAGTCCAAGGCATTCGAGATCAGGAGCCCCAGCAATGACAGATTCCCGCAATAGCCGTCGCACCCTGCAAGGGGTTGTGGTCGGTGCATCCGCCAGCAAGACGCTGACCGTGCGCATCGAGCGCCTCGTGCGACACCCCAAGTACGGCAAGTACATCCGCAAGCACAGTCAAGTGCATGCTCACGACGAGAACAGCGAAGCCCAGCAAGGTGACATCGTTGAGTTGATGGGCTGCCGCCCCATGTCCAAGCTCAAGCGCTGGCGCCTGGTGCGTGTGGTTCGTCGTCCGGACACAGCTGATTTGGTCGAGGCCATCGGCGAGCAATTGCCTCCCCCGGCTCCCGAAGCCCCCGAGAGCAGTACCTCCAGTATTGAGGAAGTTTCGTCATGATTCAAATGCAAACCTACCTGGACGTGGCAGACAACACCGGTGCCAAGGAAGTTCAGTGCATCAAAGTCCTCGGCGGAACCCACCGCCGCTATGCCAGCCTGGGCGATGTCATCGTCGGCTCGGTCAAGAAAGCGATCCCCGGCTCCGAGGTGCGTACCGGCACTGTGGTCAAGGGCGTGATCGTGCGGGTCAAGCACAACATCCGTCGTAACGACGGGTCCTATGTGCGCTTTGACCGCAATGCCCTGGTGCTGGTCGATGCCGAAGGGAACCCAAGAGGCACCCGTATTTTCGGTGCCGTGGCCCGCGAACTGCGCGAGCGCAGCTTCATGAAGATTGTTTCCCTGGCCGAGGAGGTCATCTGATGAAACTACGCAAAGGAGACGATGTCATCGTCATTGCTGGTAACGACAAGGGGCATACAGGTGAGGTTGTCAGTGTGGACCGCCAGCGCAACCGCGTGCTGATCTCGGGCGTAAACCTGCGTACCAAGCACAAAAAACCCACTCAGCAGACGCCCCAGGGCGAGCGCATCCAAGAAGAAGTTCCCATCCATGCTAGCAATGTAATGCTGGTTGATCCCTCTACCGGCAAGGGAACCCGTAAGCGTCCCGCCCAGGGCTGAATAGCTGTTTGGAAATGCAGCTGCCCGGAAAGCGGCAAAGGAGTAACCGATGACCCAACGTCTCAAAGAAAAGTACAACAGCGAGATCCTGCCTTCCTTGAAGGAGCGCTTCTCAATTGGCAATGACCTCGCCGTTCCCAAGCTAGAGAAGATCGTGATCAACATGGGGGTAAACGGCGCCGCAGAGAACAAGTCTCGTGTGGATGCTGCTGCCCGCAACATGTCTCAGATCGCTGGTCAAAAGCCTACTGTGCGGCTTGCTAAGCACGCCATCGCTGGTTTCAAGTTGCGTGAGGGCATGCCCATCGGCTGTGCCGTGACCCTGCGTCGTGAGCGCATGTGGGAATTTGCCGACCGCTTGATTTCCGTGGTACTGCCCCGTATCCGTGACTTCCGTGGGGTCAAACCCAAGCTCGACGGCCGTGGAAACTACACCCTTGGCTTGGGTGAGCAGTCGGTCTTCCCCGAGATCAACTTTGATCAGATCGAGTTCGTCCAGGGCATGGATGTGACCTTCGTGACCAGCGCCCCGAATGACGAGCAGGGTTACGCCCTACTCCAGCAGATGGGCATGCCTTTCACTGACAAGGATGCCGACAGCAACAAGTAAGTCCTGCCCCGTACCTCCAACATCCCCCTGACCAAGCCAGCCCAATTCTGAATTTCCATGGCTAAGACCTCACTGATCAACAAGAGCAAGCGCACCCCCAAGTACAAGGTACGAGGCTACACGCGTTGCAACTTCTGCGGCAGATCGCGTGCCGTCTACCGCAAGTTCGGAATTTGCCGGATTTGCCTGCGTGAATCTGCTCACAAGGGCGAAATCCCTGGAATGCGGAAAGCCTCTTGGTAAACGGAGAATTTCAATCATGATGACCGACCCTATTGCTGACATGTTGACTCGCATTCGAAATGCGAATCGTATCGGCCAATCCACAGTCCAGATGCCCGGTTCGAGAATGCGCGTCGGGATTGCACAGGTCCTCAAGGACGAAGGCTTCGTGCACGGCTACACGGTTGAGCCCGCTAGCCCCGGAAGCACTTTGAAGATCAAACTGAAGTACGGCATTGATGGAGAGATAGTCATTCGTTCCATTGACCGCATTAGTAAGCCTGGCTGTCGGGTTTACGCAGGAGTCGCTGAACTCAAGCCGGTCCTGCGGGGTCAAGGCATCCGAGTTCTGTCCACTCCCCGTGGAATCCTTTCGGACCGTAAGGCCCGCGAAGAAAATGTTGGAGGCGAAGTCCTCGCCGAGGTGTGTTGAGCCATGTCTAGAGTCGGTAAAGTCCCTATTTCCATTCCCAGCGGAGTCTCGGTCGACCTCAAAGCGACTCAGGTTTCGGTCAAGGGCCCCAAAGGCAACCTCTCCATGCCCCTGCGCAGCGAGATAAAAGTGAGTGTCGAAGGGGAGACCGTTCAGGTCTCCGTCTCTGGCGTCGGTAGCGATCGTTTTGCTCGGGCCATGCACGGCACCACCCGCGCCCTGATTGCCAACATGTTCATCGGCGTGACCACTGGCTTCGAGAAGAAGCTCGACATCATAGGTGTGGGCTGGAATGCAAAGACTCAGGGCAAGAACTTGACCCTCAATATCGGCTTCTGCCATCCGGTGGAGTTCACCATGCCCGACGGCGTCGAGGTCGAGACCCCCGGCCCCAATCAGATCGTCTTGAGAGGTGCAGACCGCCAGGCCGTTGGTCAGATGGCGGCTATCATTCGCAAGGTTCGTCCCCCCGAGCCCTACAAGGGCAAAGGCATTCGTTACAACGGCGAATACGTTCGTCGCAAAGCCGGCAAGAGCTTCGGTACCTGATCATGTTGAAGTCCCAAACAATCGCCGCCAACCGGCGCACCAAACGCCGCGCTCACCATGTGCGCAATCGAATTCGCCGCGAGTCCGATCGTCTGCGCCTGTCCGTGCATCGCACCGACAAGCATATCTCCGCCCAGGTGATCGATGACAAGCAGGGCCGAACGCTCTGCGCTGTCACCAGCACCGCCAAGACCATGGGGGATTCCCTTGCGGGCAAGACCAAGCTTGAGCGTGCCGCCATCATGGGTGCGGAGCTTGCTCGTCTGGCCAAAGATGCTGGCGTTGAGCTGGTCATCTTCGATCGCGGGTCCTTCACCTATCACGGCCGCATCCAGGCCTTTGCTGAAGCCGCCAGGGAGGGTGGTCTCAAGTTCTAATCATGAAACCTCGTACTGAATACATCGACCACAGCACTGTGGAAGAGTTGCAGAACATCAACGAACAGTTGCTCAGCGTCAACCGTTGCGCAGCCACCATGAAGGGTGGTCGACGTTTTTCCTTCGCCGCTCTGGTGGTGGTGGGGGACCGTGCTGGTCATGTGGGCTACGGCTTCTCAAAGGCGCGGCAAGTCCCAAATGCCATCGAGAAGGCAGGCAAGGACGGTCGAAAGCACATTCAGATCGTGCCCGTCACCAAGGATGGGTCTATTCCCCACGAGGTGGTTGGCGAGTTCTGCGCTGCGCGCGTCAAGCTGATCCCTGCTTCCACCGGTACGGGCATTATCGCTGGTGCTTCTGTGCGCGCCGTCGCCGAGATGGCCGGCATCCACAATCTACTTACCAAGTCCCTGGGGTCCACCAACCCTGTCAACCTCGTCAAGGCCACCTTGCACGCACTCTCCCAACTGCGGACACCCGAAGAGGTGGCTGAGTTGCGTGGTGTTGAACTTTAGAGCGCAGGATTTTTCAGCACAGGATCGGAGTCAATATCATGGATCTCAAGACAGTTCTCTCGAAGGGTAATCCTTACACCAAGCGCAAGCGCATCGGTCGGGGCATCGGTTCCGGTAGTGGCAAGACCTCTGGTCGTGGTCACAAGGGACGTGGTGCCCGTTCTGGCGCCAGCCGTCGACCCGGGTACGAGGGTGGTCAGATGCCGATCTATCGGCGTGTGCCCAAGCGTGGCTTTACCAACGCCCGCTTCCGCACGGAGTACACCATCATCAACGTGGATCTCTTGAACCACTTCGATGATGGAGCCATGGTTGACTTGTCCGCTGTGCTTGAGGCCGGCCTGGTCAGCATCAATACGCCGCTCTTCAAGGTATTGGGCAATGGGGAATTGACTACCAAGTTGACCGTGCAGGCAGACAAGTGTTCAGCGAGTGCCCAGGCCAAGATCGAGGCCGCGGGAGGAACCGTGGTCTTGCCTGCCGGCGCCAATGCCCCCACTAGTTCTGCTGCCGGCAAGCCCAAGGCCGACGAGCCCAAGGCCGTGAAGCCCAAAGCCGAGAAGCCCAAGGCCGAGAAGCCCAAAGCCGAGAAGCCCAAGGCCGAGAAGCCCAAGGCCGAGAAGCCCAAGGCCGAGAAGCCCAAGGCCGAGAAGCCCAAGGCCGAGAAGCCCAAGGCCGAGAAGCCCAAGGCCGATGAGCCCAAGGCCGATGAGCCCAAGGCCGATGAGCCCACAAGTTCCGACGATTCTGCTTCCGACGAGCCTACGCCCGACGAGTCCGACTCCTAACCCCCAGCATCCACCGTGGAAAAAGGCTTTCTTCAACTCTTCCGGATTCCGGAAACACGCCAGCGCATCTTCAGGACCCTGGGGCTCTTGATTTGCTATCGGCTAGGGTTCCAGATTCCGATCCCCGGCATGAGTCCGAAGTTCTTGGAGCAGACCGGCGACCAGGGCATCTTCGGCCTCTTGTCTGCCCTCTCAGGCGGCGCGATCGGCCAAACCACCATTTTCGCTCTAGGCATCATGCCTTTCATCTCGGCCAGCATCATCTTTTCCATGCTGACCAAGGTGTCGCCGGCCCTTGAAGCGGTGGCCAAGGAGGGCGCCGCTGGCCAAAAGAAGATCAACCAGTGGACTCGTCTGGCAACGGTGCCCATCGCACTGGTCCAGGCGATCTTCATTTACACCGGTGTCTTCCTGCCCGCTCGGGCCACCATGGTGGACCCCAGCATGTCGGGCAACCCCGTGGCCTTGTTCTTCATCGTCACCACGGCGCTCCTGGCGGGCGCCCTGTTGGTCATGTGGATTGGTGAGTTGATCACTGAATACGGCGTGGGTAACGGTGCCTCGCTGATCATCATGGCGGGAATCATCGCCAGCCTGCCTTCGAGTCTTTGGTCTATCAAAGACAGCCCCGACTTCTGGCAGGTGATCCTGTTCCTGTCCGCGGTCTGGATGATTACTATTTTTGCGGTGGTCTTCATGCACAAGGGCGCCCGCCGCATTCCGATCCAGTACGCTCGGTTGACCCGCGGCCGCAGGGTTTACGGAGGCCAGCGCCACTACTTGCCGATCAAGGTCAACATGGCGGGCGTGATGCCCATCATCTTTGCCTCGGTGTTGTTCGTGATTCCCGGGGTGCTCTTCCAGTGGTTGGGTTGGTCCACCTTGCAGAACGCCTTCCAGGACCAGACGGGTTTCATCTATGTGACGGTCTATCTGGTACTGATTTTCTCCTTCTGCTTCTTCTGGAACCGTCTCATGTTCCAGCCAGAGGAGATCGCCAACAATCTGCGTGAGCACGGTTCCTTTATCCCAGGCATTCGCCCGGGTCAGAAGACCGCCGATTACTTGAGCAATGTGCTGACACGCATCACCATGGTGGGGGCGGCCTTCCTGGCTGTGGTCGCCGTGCTGCCGGCCTTTATCACCAAGGATTCGGGCATGACCATGCAGATGCAGTACTTCGTCACAGGCACCTCGGTGCTGATTGTGGTCGGTGTTGCCCTGGAGTTGGTGGACAAACTCAATGCCCAATTGGTCATGAAGGCCTACGACGGCGATCCCCAGGAGAAGGGTCAAGGGGCCGGTGCTGGCTGGGCCAAGGCCCGGGGGAAAACTAGCTGATGAGTCAAACGGTCCTCATTCTGCTCGGGGCTCCGGGTGCCGGCAAGGGAACGCAAGCCACGCGGCTCGCGGAATCCCGCCGTCTCCCGCATATCTCGACGGGGGACCTGTTCCGCCTCAATCTCACCCAGGGAACTGAACTGGGCAAGCAGGCGAGTAAATTCATGGACCAGGGGCGTCTGGTCCCCGATTCCCTTGTGATCGACATGCTCTTTGACCGGGTCAGCCAGGATGACTGCTCCAGTGGCTATCTGCTGGACGGTTTTCCGCGCACGGTGGCCCAGGCCGAGGCTCTTCAGGAGCGTCTCGGTGGGGGAGAGGCTCTGGTGGTGATTGACCTCCAGGTGCCGGATCACTTGATTGTCGAGCGCATCGTCGGTCGCCTATCCTGTCCTGAGTGTGGCGCTATCTTTCACACCAGTTTCAATCCTCCCGTCAAGCCGGGGACTTGCGATAGCTGCCAGGCGGCCCTTACCCAGCGCGCGGACGACACCGCGGAAGTGGTCCAGACGCGCCTCTCTGCCTATTACGAACAAACCGCCCCGGTCGCCGACTTTTACCGCCAGAGCTGCGGTGTCTGTGTGGTGGACGGAACCAATCTCCCCGATGAGGTTTTCAAAGCCTGTCAGGAGTGCGTCACGGAGGCGGCAGCATGATGGCCAAGGAAGAGCCCATCACCGTGGAGGCGGTTGTTACCGAGGCCCTGCCCAACGCGCGTTTCAAGGCGAAGTTGGAATCGGGTCACGAGATTCTTGCCCATGTCAGTGGGAAGATGCGCATGCATTACATCCGCATCCTGCCCGGTGACAAGATCACAGTAGAAATGTCACCTTACGATTTCAGTAAGGGACGCATTGTCTGTCGCGGTGAACGTCGTCGTTCAAACCGCGCGAGACGAAGGAGAAGACGATGAAAGTACGTAGTAGCGTTCGGCGCATGTGCGCCCAGTGTAAGATCGTGAAGCGGCGTGGCGTTGTCCGCGTCATTTGCAAGGCGGATCCCCGTCACAAACAGCGTCAAGGCAGGTAGCCTCAACGCTACGAATCAGGCATTACCAACAGCAACAACCAACACCTTTACATGGCACGTATCGTCGGGGTCGACATCCCCACCAACAAGCGACTTGAGATCGCCCTGACTGAAGTCTTCGGCGTGGGCCGTCAGACTGCCCTGGAGGTCTGCAAGGCGCTCGACCTCGACCGGGGCATGAAGGCCCGCGACCTGACTGAGGGTCAAACCGCTGAACTGGCGGCCCACCTCACCAAGAACTACACGGTCGAAGGTGACTTGCGGCGACAATTGGCCCAGGACATTGCCCGCTTGCGGGACATCGGGTGTTATCGCGGCCTGCGACACCGTCGTGGATTACCGGTGCGCGGGCAGCGCACCCGTACCAACGCTCGCTGCCGCAAGGGTGCCAGGAAGACTGTTGCTGGTAAGAAGTCCGTCAAGGGCATGAAGTAAGTCAAAGAACCAACGACCAACCCAATACAGAATCATGGCCAAGAGCACAAAACGCAAGGTAAAGAAGAACGTCCATCGGGGCATTGCCCACATCAAGGCGACCTTCAACAACACCCACATCACCATCACTTCTCCCACGGGAGACACCCTTTCCTGGGGCACGGCGGGTATCGTTGGCTTCAAGGGCACTCGCAAGAGCACTCCCTTCGCCGCCCAGCGAGCCGCCGAGACAGCAGCCAGCGCTGCCATGCGTCATGGGCTCAAGGAGATCATCGTGCGAGTCAAGGGTGCAGGATCGGGCCGCGAGTCTGCCGTGCGTGCGCTCTCCAATTCCGGTCTGCGCATCCTCTCCATAGAGGACATCACACCCCTTCCCCACAACGGTTGTCGCGCGCGTAAGCGTCGCCGAGTTTAGGCTTCTCTCTGCACACTTTTCCTGCACACTTTTCCACTTCAAGAGCAATACCATGGCCCGTTATACCGGACCCAAGATCAAGCAATGCCGCCGCGAAGGGATGAACCTGTTCTTCCTTGGGGCGAACACATCCAGCGGTAAGGTCGCCGTCCTGCAACGCCGGGACTACCCACCTGGAGTCCACGCCCAAACTCGCCGCAAGGTCACCGAGTATGGCGTGCGCCTGCGCGAGAAGCAGAAGCTCAAGCGCGTGTTTGGGGTCTATGAGCGTCAGTTCATGCTCTACTTCAAGGAAGCCGAGCGTCTCAAAGGCAACACCGGGGCCAACATCCTGATGCTCTTGACCCGACGCTTGGACAATCTGGTGTTGACCGCTGGTATGGCCACCACCCTGGCCCAAGCCCGGCAACTGGTCAACCACGGCCACTTCCTGGTGAACGGCAAGCGCATGGGGATTCCCTCCTATCAGGTATGCCCTGGTGATGTGGTCACCCCCCGCGCCAAGGAAAACACCAAGAAGATCGTTGCCGACAACCTGGAGGTCAGCAAGGGCGCCGCAACTCCCGCTTGGATTTCTGTTAGTGGCGACACCCTGACTGTAACAGTCAACAGCCGTCCTACCCGGGAGGACTTCCAGTTCCCGATTCAAGAGCAGCTCATTGTCGAGCTCTGCTCCAAGTAAACATCCCTTCAGTCACTATTTCGCCGGGGCTTCGTGCCTCAGCACCTCCACCCGACCATCCAAGGAACGTTCCTCCCCACCCCCCGTCTATCTCAGCATTGAGCTGAACACCTGGAGCAACCGTATGAGAATCCGCTGGCGTAACTTTGAACTCCCCAGCCGCGTCCACCAGGACGAGGCTGACCAATCGGCCAATTTTGGCCGCTTCGTTGTCGAGCCCTTTGAGGCTGGCTTCGGTCACACTATTGGCAACGGCCTTCGCCGTGTGCTGCTTTCCTCTATCGAGGGCTGTGCAGTCAAGTCGATCCGCATTGAGGGCGTCAACCATGAGTTTGACAGCCTGGACGGCGTTTTCGAGGACGTGGCCGATCTGGTTCTGAACTTGAAGCAATTGTGCCTCAAGTCCGACACCGACGAGCCCGTGACTTGCCGCATTTCGAAGACCACCGAGGGTCCCGTGACCGGAGCTGATGTGCAGTGCCCCATGTCCGTGACCGTCGTCAATCAGGACCTGGTGCTTTGCAACTTGACCATGGATCGCGACTTGGAGATCGAGTTCGAGGTTTGCCGAGGCCGAGGCTATGTTCCCGCCGCCGACAACCGTGACGACGAACAGGCTCTTGGGACCATCCCCATGGACGCGATCTACTCTCCGGTGAAGCGCGTACGCTATACCATCGAGGCTACTCGTGTTGGCAAGCTGACCAATTACGATCGCCTGATCCTTGAGATTTGGACCGACGGTACGGTTGCTCCGGAGATGGCCCTAAAAGAGGCTGCCAAGATCTACAGAAAGCACTTGAACCCTTTCCTGATCGACCGCGACTTCTCTGACCAGCACCCTGTGCTTGATGTCGCCGAGCGCAGCGTCTTAGAGGAAGAGAGTCCCGAGACAACAGAACTGCAGCGTCTGCTTTCGATTCCGGTCTCCGAACTGGAACTGTCCGTGCGCGCTCGGAACTGTCTTGATGGAGCTGATATGCGCAACATGCGCGACATTGTGAACATGTCCGAGAGCGAGATCATGAATCTCAAGAACCTCGGGAAGACCAGCCTGACGGAAATCAAAGCCAAGCTCGCCGAGCATGGTCTTTCCCTCGGTATGACCATCGACTGAGAATCAGGGCCTTTTGCCCACGCACCCCGGGCATTGAGCCCCTTGAAACGAGAAATACCATGCGTCACCGCGTAGCAGGATTCAAACTTGGCCGCACCGCGAGCCACCGCAAAGCCATGTACAAGAACATGGCCGTGTCGATCATTGCGCACGAGCGGATCATCACCACCCAGGTGAAAGCCAAGGCCATCAGGCCCGTGATCGAGAAACTCGTCACCCTGGCCAAGAACGACACCCAGCACAACCGTCGCCGTGCATTTTCCAAACTGCGCAGCGCCGAAGCTGTCGAGAAGCTATTCAACACTCTGGGCCCGCGCTTTGCCGAGCGCGGAGGCGGCTACTGCCGCATCATCAAGCTGGCCAGGCGCCGCCTGGGTGACGCCGGGGAGCGAGCGATCATCGAGTTCGTAGAGCGCACACCCAGCGAGGTCGCGGCTCCGGTCGTCGAGGCTGAGTGAGTTGGCGCCGGTCTTGGCGCTTGCGCCTAGATCTTCTTCTTTGTCAGTTGCAAGAGCATCGCCGCCGCAGCCAAGGCGCTTCCTAGCCAGAAGGTGAGGGACCGACTCTCGGTTTCTGTAGGTGCATGATCGGCGCTTTCGTTCCCTGCAGCTGAGGCGCTGCCATCTTGCTCGTCAGCCGAGCCCTGGCTGCTTCCGTCAATGGTCCCCAGTTCGTCCTTCTTGCAGCATTCCAAGGGGGGTTTGTCCTTGAGTTCGTTCAGGACTTCGTTGCCTTCGACCTTGGCCACTCGGCGGCCTTCGGTTTCCAGGAATTCCACCAGCATGGCCGCCTCGTTCTTGCTGAGGCCCAGGTTGGGCATGGGCACATCGTTGTAGGCCGCGCGCAGGCCTACGGCGATGGGATCCCCCTCTGCAAGCACTACATCGGGCTCCAACAGCCAGCGCCTGATCCAGGCCTTCTCGCGGCGGTTGGTGACATCCAACAGGTTGGGTCCGATGCGAACTCGGCCGTCGCCCACACCGATACGGTGGCATACGGCGCAGCGGGAGGAGAACAGGCTCTCTGCTATGCTCAGGGAGGGCAGGGAAATGGGGGCATTTTCGAAGTCCGCGGTTCCGATGCGCGCCTGGCGGTAATCTCCGAGGCGGCTGCCGATTTGGGCGGCCAGGGCATAGGGGTTGTCGAAGGGCGTGCGCCGCATCCACTGGCCGGTGGTCTGGTTACCGAGCAGCAAGTTCACATTGTGGTCCGTGTCGACCTTGTCCTCTTCAGAAATATAGAGGCCCAGCTTCTTACGCAGCAACAAGATGTCTTCCTGGTCGCCGGTCAAGAAGTCCCAGCCCGGACCCACGCCAAAGCGCTCGCGATACTCAGCCAGTACTTGGGGCGTATCGTGATCGGGATCGATGGTGATTGAGTAGAAGAAGATGTCGTCGCCGATGCGATCTCCCAGGATCTCAGCCACTTCCGTCAAGCGTGCGGTTTCCAAGGGGCAGGTGTCGGCGCAAGTCGTGTAGATGAAGTTGATCATCACCTTCTTGCCTTCGATCAGATCATCGAAGAAGCGCACTTTTTCGCCCCGGTGGTTGGTCAGCTCCACATTTGGAAAGTACTTGCCGTTCCACGGCGTGCCGGTTTTCGTCTTCGAGGGGGACTCTGCTTCGGTCTTGGCGGAGGAGACGGGGTCTTGGCCCAGGCCTGCGCCACTCAGCAGCAGGCCTGCGATTAGGAAAAGTGTCTGCATAGCCAAGAGTAGCACTTCCTTAGATTACCGGTTTGGCTGGTTCTCAATCTGAGACACCAGCCGAATGGAACTCTTCACTGGATCGAGATGCTGACCGTGACTGGGCTGGAAACATGGCCGGCGGCATCAGAGACCGTGTAACGGAAGTGGTCCAGACCGCTGTTGGTCAGGCTGGTGATGTAGCGTACGCTGCCCGAGGTCAGCACCTCTAGACTGCCATCGGCTGCCGCCTGGGTGATGACCACGCCACCGGGATCCAGGTCCCCATCCGCGTCGGTGTCGTTGGCCAGTACTTCAATCACCAAGGGCTGGCCGATGGTTGTTCGACCCGAGTCTGCAACCGCCACCGGAGCCTGATTGCCCGCCAGGATGGCGCCACCGGGTCCCCGGCCAAAGCTCCCGACGTCTCCGACACGGGCATGTTCCAGGGCAAAGGAGTCCACATACTCCACCCCGCTCCAAGTGGGGAGGGGAGCGGGCATGAGCTTGACCTGGCCCGGGAACTCAAGGTCCCAGCGCTTGAGCATGGCCGTGTCCTCGTGGGTGGTGTTGTGGCAGTGTTCAACAAAGGTGCCATTGAATTCGCGGAAGCGCACGATGACCTCGAATTCGTCTCCGCCATGTTCTTCGGGACCGATGCGGAAAATGTCCTTGCGGGCATAGATTTCCCAGAGCGGAGGCGCCTGACCATCGCGGCTCAGGACCCTGCTCTCTTCAAAGTGAATGTGCATGGGGTGGCTCCAGCCGCCCGAGGTATTTCGGAACGTCCAGATCTCCAAATCCCCGGTAACCGGGGCCGCGGTGATGCGACGGCTGTCCGCATTGAAGCTGCCGTCGATGTTGCGGATGGTCCAAGGCTTGTCGTCCGAGCCCTGGGAGCGACCCAACCTGAACTCGCGCCTGCGGGCGTTCTGGATCTCCCCCGGGGTCACGATCGGCAACTCCACCATCACCAGACCGCCGGGCTCGTAGGCCGCGGGATCCATGGACAGGTCCACCTGTCCGGGCTCCATGGCACGCACCTGCAACTCCAAGAACCGTCCTACACAGGGGTCGCCGTCTTTATAACGGTCGAGCACGCCATCACCGTCCGTGTCCTCGGCCCATCCCTTGTATTCCTCGCTCAGAACTTCCTCCAGATCGATCGAATCCTCCGGGCGCCGCCCGCTCTTGTGCTCAAGCAGGTTGACGAGGTACACCTTGTCCCCCGGTGCAAATGCGCTGAAGTCCACGATGATGTCGAAGCGCTCGCCGATCCCCTGTACGGGCAGCTCGCCTTCGAGCAGCCCCGTGGTCCCGTCCATGGGGATCGAGTGCGCCATGATGTTGCCGTCGTTGGCAATCATGTGCGAAGAGACAGGGTTGTAGGACACGCCGGAACCCTCGGGCCCTGGCATTTGCCCTCCGGATCCTTGTACCTGTTGTACGAGGGCGAACTTGAAGTATCGGGCCACACAGCCATTGAGGAGCCGGAAGCGGTACTTGCGTGCTCGCACCTCCATGTATGGGTGATAGAGCCAGTTGGTCAGCACATGATCCCCCAGGAAGCCGTCGTTCTGGAAGGGGTTGTACCAGAGTTGTCCTTCCTCGTCCCATGCCTTGTCGGCAATCACCAGGTTGACGTCATAATCCCGGTTGCCCCAATCTTGTGCCGCGCCGCTTGGAAAGCGCAGGTTGATTCCATCGTTGATTTCCTCGTTGCCTCGGTCAATGGACGAGTAATAGTTCATCATCGCGGCGTTGCCCTTGTAGACATTTTGGGCGGTGTAATCCTGCATGTGGTCGTGGAACCAGTGTGTGCTCATCACCTCGCGGAAGTCTCCACGAATGTTGGCTATGCCACCATTGCCGTCCGGGTATCCGGCCCTCGGGTCCGACGCGTCGGTGTTGCATGAGTCATGACCAGCCAGGACCATAGGCCAGCGATAGTCATAGAATTGGCCTGGGAAGAAGAAGGCATTGAAGTACCCGTCACTCTCCGCAGGGTTGTGCCCGTTGTGCTCGTGGGTCGTAATCGTATGGGCGCCAAAGCCGCGGTTGGCTGCGATGTCGATGGGCAGGCCGTTGTAGTGGCGAAAGAGCAGGGGCTCGCCGATGCGAGCCATCAAGAGCTTGGGGGGCAGGGTGCCATCAAAGGTCCACAGGGCCTGGGGATCCTGTATCGGCATGGCTGGATGGAAGGCGATGTTGATGCCCATTGTCGTGCCCGCGGTGATGGGCACTCCAGCGGTGTTGTGGTAGAGCCCCGTGGGACCGAACTCGCCAAGGTTGTAGCCGTGGGCCTGAGCATTATCGCGCAGGCCTCTGTTGACCCGGGCACCGGTCATGACCGATTGAAAGTAGCGCACGGCCGCGAACTCATCTGAACGCTGGTGAGCCCAGCCTTCTCCCGGAGGCCGGCCCTCGGCAGGGGCTGTGCCCAGGGTGTGTCCCAGGTAGGCTTCGATCTCGGGCATCCAGGGGTTTTGATCGTCGGTGTTGGCGTGCCAGGTGGGCTCGGGGGCCATGGGCTGGCCCAAGAAGGTGTCCAGGGCGTCTCCGTCCGGGATGGTCTGGGCCGAGGACGGGCTGGGGAAGGGGGGTTGCGGCCCGTAGGAGGTCTCCATGGGCTGGGTGCCCAGTTCCTCAAAGCGCAGCAGTTGCTGAGAGAAACTCTGTACCCCATACAGATGGCTCGGGGGGCCGCCGCTGGGAATGTTGAAGGAGCCGCCTCCGGCGTCGAGATCATCCCGCGAGTTGTTGGCTGAGGCGTCAGCAGCGGTTCCGGTCAGGCCGCCCTCGAAGGTGCCTTCGTACATGTGTTCCGGACCGTCATGGGGGTCTTCTCCGATCACCAGGTCGGTCCAGGCGGAGGGATCTCCCGGGGGCGGCCCATCGTAGCCAAAGGACGCGATAAAACAGATTCCGGCGGCACACAGCAAGGGGACCTGCAGGGTGGCATGGGAGAGACGAGTCGAAAAACAACGAGTGAGCAACGCGAATTTTGTGGGCCTGAGAACTGACATGGGAGGAAGGTCGAATAGGAGAAAAACAAGCCGTACCGACAAGCACGGTGTTTCACTCTAATCCTCAACCCGGACTGAGCTCTATCGAGCTCCGGCTGCTTCGTTCCCTCATCATGCGAGGAAGCACCAGCTCATGGTGAGCGAACGATCGTTCTTCAGGTGTCGTATGCCCGGAGGGCATTCCCCGGTGGTCATGTCCGATTCATTTCCAGACGGCTCTCTGAGCAGTACTCCATCGGGACCTGCTCACCCTTGTGTAGTGATCCACTTGCACCTGGATGGAGGCAGGTCAGAGGCCGTTTCAGGATCGTCTTGCCGTGGGGCTTGCGTGGAATTGGAGCGGCGCGCCCGGAGGAAGATCCTCCGGACGCGCCGCTCGTAGTGTCTGTCTGCAATTACTGGATCGAAATGCCCACCGTTGCGATGTTTGAGACGTTGCCGGCACTATCCGAAACCGTGTAGTTGAAGGTATCAGAGCTGGCGTGTCCCAGGTTGGTGGTGTAGCGCACGGAACCATTGGAGAGGATCTCCAGGGCGCCGTGGGCTGGCCACTGGGTGATGGCGATGCTGTCCGCATCGAGATCTCCGTCCGGGTCCGTGTCGTTGGCGGTCAGATCGATGACCACGGGAGTGCCTGAGTTGGCAGTTGCCGAGTCATAGGTCGCCGTGGGAGCTGTACCGCCGCCCGAGCCGCCGCCGCCCGCGCCGTCGTCCGTGATCGTCACGCCCACGGTGGCTGCGTTCGAACGCAGACCCTCGTCATCCGCCACGGTGTAGGAGAAGGCATCCGAGGACTGGGAGGTCACGCTGGGGGTGTAGCGCACCCAACCGTTGCCCAGGATCAGGACCGTACCATGGCCGGGCAACTGGTTGATCAGGATGCTGTCGGGATCAAGGTCCCCATCCTGGTCAGAGTCATTGGCTACGAGATCGATGTCCACAAAGGAGCCGGTTGTCACGCTGGCCTCGTCGAAGACCGCACGGGGTGCTTCGCCGGTGCCGTGGCCGCCGCCACCGCCGCCGCCACCGCCGCCGCCGCCAGGCACTTCGATCTGCACGCTGACCGCCGCTATGTTGGAGACCAGACCATTGGAGTCGGTCACGGTGTAGCTGAAGCTCGCAGGCGTGTCCTCACTGACCGCCGGAGCGATGTAGGTCACAAGGCCCTGGCCGTCTACTTGGGCTGAACCGATCTGGGGCAGGGTCACGAAGGCAACCGAACCTGCGTCCAGAGTCGCTCCTCCCGCTGCCTGATCGTTGTTCAGGACCAAGATCTGTACATTCTGACCTGAGTCCACTGTTGCGGAGTCAGGGTTGGCGATCGGGGGTTGTTGGCCGCCTCCGCCGCCTCCGCCACCAACGTTGCCGGTGATCTGGATGAAGACCGTGGCCTCGTTGGAGACCTGACCGTCCGAGTCCTCCACAGTATAGCTGAAGGTCTCCAGGCTGGAGTCGGGGGAAGGCGCCGCCATGAAGTGGGCCTGGCCCGCGCCATCGATGCTCAGACTACCGGAACCCGGTGCCTGCACAATGGCGATGCTGATGGCGTCGAGGGTCGTGCCACCGAATGATACATCATTGGCCAACAGGTTGATTATCGTGGACTGGCCTGCAAAGACCTGGCCGCTGTCAGCAATCGCTACGGGATCTGCGTGTCCGCCGCCGCCGCCGCCGGGGTCACCAGGCCCCACGTTGTTGTCGCCTAAGCGACCATGTTCCAGCATGAAGGAATCCACATACTCCATGCCGCCCCAGGTGGGCAGGGGAGCTGGCATCAGCTTGATCTGGCCGGGATATTCAATGTCCCAGCGCATGAGCATGGCCGTGTCCTCGTGGGTGGTGTTGTGGCAGTGCTCCATGTAGGTGCCACAGAACTCCCGAAAGCGGATCGCCAGCTCGACGGTCTGACCGCCGTACTCTTCGGGGCCTACGCGGTAGATGTCCTTGCGGCCATAGCGTTCCCATAGAGGCGGAGTCCTTCCGTCGCGTTGAAGGATCTTGCCCTCTTCGAAGTGAACATGAACCGGGTGGCTCCAGCCACCGGAGTTGTTCTTGATCGTCCAGATTTCCACATCCCCGACGTTCGGGGCGGCGGTCAATCGACGCGGGTCCATATTGAAGGCTCCGTCGATGTTCTTGATGGTCCAGGGTGACTCGTCCGAACCGGAAGAGCGTCCGAACTCAAACTCTCGGCGGCGGGCGCTTTGGAGTTCCTGATCGGTGAAGATCGGCTGCTCCAACATCACCAACCCGCCGGGCTCGTAGTCCTCGGGGTTCAAGGAGAGATCCACCTGGCCTGGTTCCATGGCATTCACGCGGAATTCAAGAAAGCGTCCCACAGTGGGGTCACCGCCTTCATAGCGGTCTGCTTTGCCGTCCCCGTCCATGTCCACAGGGACGCCCTTGTAGGCCTCGGAGAGGACCTCATCCAGTTGGATCGGATCCTCTGGCCCGCGGCCGATCTCGTGCTCCAGGAGGTTCACCATGTAGAGCTTGTCGCCCTCCGCGTACTGGCTGAAGTCGACGATGATGTCAAAGCGCTCGGCAATCGCCTGCACAGGAAGCTCGCCTGGGTGCAGACCAGCCGTACCATCCATATGGATCGCGTGGGCCATGATGTTGCCGTCGTTGGCGATCAGGTGGAATGGCACCCGGTTGTAGGAGACTCCCGAACCGGCCGGGCCTGGCATCTGGCCACCGGCTCCCTGCACCTGCTGCACGATGGCGAACTTGAAGTAGCGTGCCACCGAGCCGTTCAGCAGGCGGAAGCGGTACTTGCGCGCACGCACATCCATGTAGGGGTGGTAGCACCAGTTGGTCAGGATGATGTCGCCCAAGAAGCCGTCGTTCTGGAAGGGGTTGTACCACAGCTGGCCGTCATCGTCCCAGGCCTTGCAGGCGATCACCAGGTTCACATCATAATCCCGGTTGCCCCAGTCCAAGCTGCTGCCACTGGGAAGGCGCAGGTTGACCCCGTCGTTCAGGGCCTCGTTGCCTCGGTCAATGGACGAGTAGTAGTTCATCATCGCCGCGCTGCCCTTGTAGACGTTTTGGGCGGTGAAATCGAGCATGTGGTCGTGGAACCAGTGGGTGCTCATGGTCTCGCGGAAGTCGCCGGGGACATTGATGATGCCGCCGGTGCCGTCCGGGCAGCCCGCGCGGGGATCCGATGCGTCCGTGTTGATCGAGTCGTTCCCCGCCAGCAGCATCGGCCAGCGATAGTCAAAGAACTGACCCGGGAAGAAGAAAGCGTTGGCAAACCCATCGCTCTCCGCTGGGTTGTGCCCGTTGTGTTCGTGGGTCGTAAGTGTGTGCACACCAAAGCCCAGGTTGGCTGAGACATCGATGGGCAGGCAGTTGTAGTGCCGCATCACCAATGATTCGCCATAGCACGCATTGAGCAGCTTGGGGGGGAAGGTGCCGTCAAAAGTCCAAAGGGCCTTTTCATCCTGGAGGGGCATGGCGGGGTGGAACTTGACCGGGATGCCTGCCGTGGTGCCCTCGGTGCCGGGTACGCCGGCAGTGTTGTGGTACAGGCCGCCGGGTCCGAATTCGCTGAAGCCTGCACCGTGACTGTAGCCGTGCATCTGGAGGGTATCGCGCATGCCGGTGTTGTCGCGTGCGCCATGCGTAGCGGTGACGTAGTACGCCAGCGGGGGGTATTCATCCCAGCGCTGGTGGGACCAGCCCTCTCCCTCGGGCCGTCCTTCGCAGGGGGCTTCTGCCAGAGTGTGCCCCAGGTAGGCCTCAATCTCTGCCTTCCAGGGGTTCTGGTCGGTACAGTTGGCAAAACAGGTCGGCTCCGGGAAGATCGGTTGGCTCAAGAAGTCGTCCAGGGCCTGCCCGTCGGGGCAATTCCCGGGATCTCCGTTCAACGGGGGGGGACAGGGGTCGCCTTCCACATACTGGGTCTCCATGGGCTTGAGTCCGAACTCCTCAAAGCGCAGCATCTGCATGTCGAAAGATTGGGCTCCATAGAGGGGGCTGGGAGTGCCTCCCGAGGGAATGTCGAAGCCGCCTTGCAGGCGATTTGAACCATCGCGGCTGTTGTTGGCCGAGGCATCGGCCGCCGTGCCGGTCGTACCGCCCTCAAAGGTGCCATGGTTCATGTGCTCGGGCCCGTCGTGGGGGTCGGTGCCGATCACCAGATCAGTCCAGGCCGAAGAATCGCCCAGGGGCGGGCCGTCATACACAAAAGGGGCTGCAAAGCAAAGGCCGGCAAGAGTGCCTAGACCCAATTGGATTCGAGTTAGGTTCCGCAGTTTGTTGTTGCTGGACGGGTTCACAGATTGAGGAGACATCAAACGAGGGGTAGAAGGATTGAGGAGAGGTGGGGGGCCCGGATGGGCTCTTCCACGTTCCAGTTGAACTCCATCTACTGATATCAGCCAGCCCCCTCCCCCCGTGCCTGCCTCAAGGGAGGACACTCCGGGCCAGAACACGCATCAATCCGGGACCTTTCGATTCGTAATGGGAATCGGCTTCCCAGGCCGTCTCCAAATGGGTCATTCGCACCGGGTTCGGCTTCGTGTTCAGGGTGCAACCAACCCACGTTGAAGAAGGACCCGCATCGATTTCTTCAATCGACGCGGGTCTTCAAGCTGATTCAGAAAGGCACACCCGACGCATGACCGTCGGATGTGCCTCTTTCCCTTGGTGGATCTCGACTCAGTTGATCGAGATGCTCACAGTTGCCTCATTTGAGACGTTTCCGTTGTCATCTGCCACCGTGTAGAGTAAGGAGTCCTGAGCCTGTCCGCTCAGGACAGTCGTGTAGCGCACCTTCCCGTTTCCGAGCACCTCAAGTGTGCCATGGGCCGGGAACTGGATAATGGTCACGCTGCCGTCGTCCAGGTCGTTGTCCGGATCCGTGTCGTTATCGACGATGTCGATGTCGAGCGCAACTCCAGAGCTGACGCTGGCGCTGTCATCATTTGCGGTGGGAGCCGAGTTCCCGCCGCCGCCGCCGCCGCCACCGCCACCGCCGCCGCCGCCGCCGCCGCCGCCGCCGCCGCCGCCGCCGCCGCCGCCGCCGCCGCCGGGTCCTGAGTTATCACTAGGGCCTCCGCCTCCTCCGGTCCGGTCGCGGAAGTCGGGATCTCCAACGCGACCATGTTCCAGCATGAAGGAATCCACAAACTCTGTGCCACCCCAGGTGGGCAAAGGAGATGGCATCAGCTTGATCTGGCCGGGATATTCAATGTCCCAGCGCAAGAGCATGGCCGTGTCCTCGTGGGTGGTGTTGTGGCAGTGCTCCATGTAGGTGCCATTGAACTCCCGAAAGCGGATCGCAAACTCGACGGTCTGACCGGCGAACTCATCGGGGCCTACGCGGTAGACGTCCTTGCGGCCATAGCGTTCCCACATGGGAGGCGTAACCCCATCTCTCTTCAGGATCTTGCCCTCTTCGAAGTGAACATGAACCGGGTGGCTCCAGCCACCGGAGTTGTTCCTGATCGTCCAGATTTCCACATCCCCGATGTTCGGGGCGGCGGACAACCGACGCGGGTCCATATTGAAGGCTCCGTCGGCAGTCTTGATGGTCCAGGGGAGTTCGTCGGTGCCTTGAGAGCGCCCGAATGAGAATTCACGGCGCCGGGCGTTCTGGAGTTCCTGATCGGTGAAGATCGGCTGCTCCAACATCACCAGTCCGCCGGGCTCGTAGTCCTCGGGGTTCAAGGAGAGATCCACTTGACCAGGTTCCATGGCTTGTACACGGAACTCCAAGAAGCGTCCCACGACGGGGTCGCCCCCGTCCCATCTATCCGCGACTCCGTCGCCGTCATCGTCCACTCTGACAGGGTTGTAGGCTTCAGATAGTATCTCGGGCAGGCTGATCGGATCTTCCGGACGGCGACCGCCCTTGTGCTCCAGTAGGTTGACCATATAGACCTTTTCGCCCGGGGCGCACTGACTGAAGTCCACGATGATGTCAAAGCGTTCAGCAATACCCTGCACCGGCAGTTCGCCGGAGTTCAGGCCGCTGGTGCCATCCATGGGGATCGCGTGGGCCATGAGGTTGCCGCAGTTGGCGATCAGGTGGAAAGGGATTCGGTTGTAGGAGACTCCTGAACCGGCTGGGCCTGGCATCTGGCCGCCCGCACCTTGCACTTCTTGGACCAGTGCCAATTTGATGTAGCGCGCCACCGAAGCATTCAGGATGCGGAAGCGATATTTGCGCGCACGCACATCCATGTAAGGGTGGTAGCACCAGTTGGTCAACATCATGTCGCCAATCATGCCATCGTTCTGGAAGGGGTTGTACCACAGCTGGCCTTCCTCGTCCCAGGCCTTACCGGCTAGAGATAGGTTCACATCATAATCCCGGTTGCCCCAGTCCAAGCTGCTGCCACTAGGAAGGCGCAGGTTGACACCATCGTTCAGGGCCTCGTTGCCTCGGTCAATGGACGAGTAGTAGTTCATCATCGCCGCGTTGCCCTTGTAGACGTTTTGGGCGGTGAAATCGAGCATGTGGTCGTGGAACCAGTGGGTGCTCATGGTCTCGCGGAAGTCGCCGGGGACATTGATGATGCCACCGTTGCCGTCCGGGCAGCCCGCGCGGGGATCCGAAGCGTCCGTGTTGATCGAGTCGTTCCCCGCCAGCAGCATCGGCCAGCGATAGTCATAGAACTGTCCCGGGAAGAAGAAAGCGTTGGCGTACCCATCGCTCTCCGCCGGGTTGTGCCCGTTGTGTTCGTGGGTCGTAATTGTGTGCGCACCAAAGCCCCGGTTGGCGGAGATGTCGATGGGCAGGGTGTTGTAGTGCCGCATCACCAAGGATCTGCCATAGCAGGCAGTGAGCAGCTTGGGGGGGAAGGTGCCGTCCCAAGTCCAAAGGGACTCTTCACCCTGGAGGGGCATGTCGGGGTGGTATTTGACCGGGATGCCCGCAGTCGTGCCCTCGATGCCCGCAGTCGTGCCTTCGGTGGCGGGTACGCCGGCAGTGTTGTGGTACAGACCGCCGGGTCCGAATTCGCTGAAGCCCGCACCGTGACTGTAGCCGTGCATCTGGTAGGCATCGCGAAAGCCGGTGTTGTCGCGTGCGCCGTTCTGAGCGGTGATGAAGTACTCCAGCGGGGGGAATTCATCCCAACGCTGGTGGGACCAGCCCTCTCCCTCGGGCCGGCCTTCGCAGGGGGCTTCTGCCAGAGTGTGCCCCAGGTAGGCCTCAATCTCTGCTTTCCAGGGGTTCTGGTCGGTGCAGTTGGAGTAGCAGGTGGGTTCCGGGTAGATCGGTTGGCTCAAGAAGTCGTCCAGGGCCTGCCCCTCTGGGCAGCATCCGGCATCTGAGTTGAACGGAGGGGGAAGAGGGTTGCCTGCCACATACGTGGTCTCCATGGGCTTGAGTCCGAACTCCTCAAAGCGCAGCATCTGCATGCTGTACCTCTCAGCTCCAAAATCCGGGCTCGGGGGAGCTCCAGTCGGAACATTGAAGCCTCCTCCTGCGCCGGTTGTGCCATCGCGGACGTTGTTGACCGTGGTATCGGCCGCCGTGCCGGTCGCACCGCCCTCAAAGGTGCCATGGTTCATGTGCTCGGGCCCGACATGGGGGTCGCTGCCGACCACCAGATCCGTCCAAGCGGATGGATCGTCCGGCGGCGGGCCGTCATAGAGGAAGCCGTAGGCGAAGCTAACGCTGGCGGTCAGTAGCAGACCAGCTTGGATTGTGCGGAGCGAGACCTGTTTTTTTGATATAGGAGAAGAAGGGGAAGGGACCATTATGAGTGACCTGCTTGGAGTAAGACATGATTCAGGAGGGCAGAGGTGAGAGGTCCATCCGGGCCATTTGGTTCAGAGGTGCCCGCGAATTCGTGAGCTTGCGTTTCTCTGAAGGGACTTGGCCCAGGACCAAGAGATCACTTTGAGACTCTTCTTGGTGGATCAATCGAGGGCATGTCTAAGTCTGATGCAGTTCCGCACCCGCTCCCACTTGTGAACGATTGGTATGGCGGGGGGGGTGTCTCCATTTGAGACTCATGACTCGCGCGGTTCTCAAATTGTGACACTCCCAAAGAACCAGATTGAGGCAGATCGACTAGTGTCTGAGACACCGGTGCAGGATTGGGGCTCACTAGATCGACTGGTTCTGAGACACCTGTGCAGGATTGGTTTTTTGCTCCTGAATCCTGAATCCGGGCGCAGCTTTCCCGGATCATGGCTAGGAGCGCGCCAGGCCCACTCGTCCCGCACCAAGGAGTTCGAGCAATTCCCGGGCGAGGTCCTCTGAGAGGTGTACGGACCACTCGCGGCCCGTGCGTACCCGGCGCAGCACTCCATCGTCGCCTTGGACCCTGAGGTAGACTGGGCTCTTGCCCTTGTAGCGGCCCAGGAGCTCGGACAGTTTCGGCAGGGTTCCCATGTCCTTGGGGTTGAGGTCAAGGGCCAGGCCCCCTCGGAAGTGGGCCAGGGCCGCACCCAGGGTCCAGGCCTCTTCCAGGAGCAGGCCGGGCTCTTCTCGGGAATCATCGATCTTGGCCCGCAGGACGAGTACATCCCCGTCGTGGACACTATCTTTCATTTCGGCCCAGGTGCGGGGAAAGACGGTCACTGGAATCGAGCCGTGGAGATCCTCCAATAGGAAGCGGGCCATCTTCATGCCCGCTGAACGCCCTCGGCGTACTGTGTTTTCGGTCAGTTGCAGCACCAGGCCGGCGATGGTGATTTCGGTGCCGCCGTCCAGGTCCGCCAGGGCCGGGATCGGGCTGGAAGAGAGCAGAGCGCAGATTCCCGCGCGCTCTTCAAGGGGATGTCCGGTCAAGTAATAACCCAGCACCTCGTACTCCATGGCCAGAGCCTCTTGGGGGGAGACCGCGCGGCTGTCGTCGATGCCATCGTTTGTTTCTGCCTCCTTCTCCTTGGGCTCGGGGGCACCAAAGAGAGAGGCCTGGCCCGAGCGACGGTCCGCGGCACTGGCGGCACCGTCCCTGAGAGCACCTTCCATGGTCGCCAGCACAGCGCCCCGGTTGTGGCCACTCTCGTCAAAGGAACCGGCCTTGATCAGGGCTTCCCAGCAGAGTTTCCCCACCAGTTGCGGATCGAGGGCCTCGGCCATGGTGTGCAGGTCCAGGGGCATGCCCTCTTCCTGCAAATTTGCGCGGCCCTTGATGAGTTCACCAATCGCCTTCTTCCCCGTGCCTTTGATTGCACCAAATCCGAAGCGAATCGCCTTGGGTCCCTCGGGAATGAACTCCCATTGTGAGTGGGTGATGGAGGGGGGCAGGATCTCAAGCTTGCGTTTGCGGCACTCGTTAAGCAGGGCCTTGATCTTGTCCGAGTCGCCCATCTCGCAGGAGAAGTTGGCCGCCAGGAATGCAGTCAGGTGGTTCGCCTTGAGGTACGCAGTCTGGTAGGTGATCACGGCGTAGGCCGCCGAATGGGACTTGTTGAAGCCATAGCCCCCGAACTTGACGATGTTGTCCCAGGTCTCCTGTGCGGTCTTCTGGGGACATCCATTGGCCACGGCGCCTTCAATGAACTGCGCCGAGAACCTTTCCATGATCTCGGGCTTCTTCTTGCCCATTGCCTTGCGCAGGTTGTCCGAATCGTTGAGCGAAAACCCGCCGAGTTCCACCGCCGCCAGCATGACCTGCTCCTGGTAGACGATGCAGCCGTAGGTGTCCTGCAGGATCGGTTCAAGGCTCTCGTGGGGGTACAGAATCGGGATGCGCCCGTGCTTGCGGTCCACGAACAGGTCCGCCATGCCGGACTCCAGGGGCCCCGGGCGGTAGAGGGCCAGCACTGCGACGATGTCCTCGAAGCAATCAGGCTTGAGGCGTCCGAGCAGTTTGCGCATGCCCTCTGATTCCAACTGGAAGACCCCCAAGGTGTCTCCAGCCATCAGCATCTTGTAGGTGGCGGGATCCCCCTCGGGCAGGTTGTCTATATCGGGTACTTCGGATCCGAGATGTTTGAGGCAGCGCAGACAGCGGTCGATGATCGTCAGGGTGCGCAGACCCAGGTAGTCCATCTTCAATAGGCCCAGTTCTTCCAGCTGAGGTGCCGGATACTGGGTAGTGATGTCATCCCCGGTGCGCGAGAGGGGCACGAAGTCCACAGTTGGACCGGGGGTGATGACCACTCCCGCAGCGTGTGTGGAGGCGTGTCGTGAGAGGCCCTCAAGGGCCAGACTGTATCGGAACAGGTCTTTCCAGACAGGGCTCTGGTCTCTGATTACCCGCAGTTCCGAATCGGCTTCGAGCGCATCCTTGAGGTTGGGAGCGTTCGGCCCGGAGGGAATCTTCTTGGCCAGGATGTTGACCTCTCCCAGGGGCAAGTCGAGAACCCGGGCCACATCGCGCACTACCGAGCGTGAGGCCAGGGTACCAAAGGTCACTATCTGGGTTACGCAGTCCGCCCCATAGCGGTCGCGGGTGTACTGGATCACGCGCTCGCGGCCTTCCTTGCAGAAGTCGATGTCGATGTCGGGCATGGAAACCCGCGAGGAGTTCAAGAAGCGTTCAAATAGCAGCTTGTGGCGCAGGGGATCCAGTCGGGTGATGTCCAGCAGGTAGGCTACGATTGAACCCGCCGCAGATCCACGCCCTGGCCCCACGGGAATGTCGTGCTGACGCGCCCAGCGGATCAGATCCCAGACGATCAGGAAGTAGGACACGAAGCCCAGCTCCCGGATGACTTCTTTCTCGTGCTTGAGGCGCTCCCTTGCTGCGCTGTGATCGCCGGGGTAGCGCCTGGGCAGGGCTTCTTCCAGCAAGCGGTCGAAGAGGTCATTGGCCTTCTCTCCATCCTGGGGCACGAATTCGGGCACATGATAGGTGCCGAACTTGAAATCAAAGTTGACCTGTTCGGCCACATCCATGCTGGCTTTGACCGCGTCCGGTAGATCCCGGAACATGTGGGCCATCTCGGCGCGGGTCTTGAAGAAGAGCTGATCTGTTTCGAAGCGGAAGCGTTTTTCGTCGGCGACCTTCGAGCCGGTGTTGATGCACAGGAGCACATCCTGGGCGGCGCAATCCTCGTGGCGTAGGTAGTGGATGTCGTTGGTGGCCACCAGAGGGATGGCTGTGCGCTCGTGCAGCCGTACCAGGGACTCGTTGACCTTGGTCTGCATCTCGATGCCGTTGCGTTGGAGTTCCAGCCAGAAGTGCTCCGGCCCGAATTGGTCACGCAGCTTGATCGCAAGATCCTCGGCTTGCTTTTCCTTGTTCATCCCGAACAACTGATTGATCTCGCCGGCCAGGCAACCGGACAGGCAGCTGATGCCGGCGGTGTGTTTACCCAACAGATCCATGTCGATGCGCGGTCGAAAGGAGAAGCCGTCGATAAAAGCGCTCGTAGTCAATCGGGACAGGTTGCGGTAGCCCTCTTCGTTGCGCGCGATCAGGGTCAGGTGGCTGTAGCCATTGCCTTCGCGCTTGTTGTGCTTCTCGCTCATGGAGCGCCGGGCCACATACACCTCGCAGCCCACCAAGGGCTTGATGCCGCCCGTCTTGCAGTTGGTGTAGAGTTCCACCGCGCCGTGCATGTTGCCGTGGTCCGTCAGGGCCAGAGCTCGCTGTTCGTCAGCCTGACAGGCCTTGACCAGACTGCTGATGCGATTTGCACCGTCGAGCAGGGAGTACTCGGAATGCACATGCAGGTGGACGAAGTCCGGATTGGGCATGGGGAGAAGAGAAGTTCTTGAAATAGGCTGCGGGGGTGACGCAGCGGGGGGGGGCCGTCCACGGGGCGCCTGGGGTGAGCGCTCCTCGGAAGGGTCAGGAAGGTCGGAACAAGAGGGACAACAGTCCCTTTTGGGTGTGCAATCGGTTGGCCGCTTGATCGATAGCCAGGCTGCGCGGACCGTCGAGTACCTCGTCGCTGACTTCGAGGTTGCGGCGTACGGGCATGGGGTGCATCAGGCGCGCGTCCTGGCCCAGGGCCAGGGTGCGCTCGTCTACGCACCAACCGGTTTCCCGGGCCAGCCTGCTGGCGGTCAGGGTGGCATTGCCGTAGCTTTCAAGGGGCCACCAGGAGCGCGCGTAGACCACATGCGCATCCCGGGCCGCCGCGTCCATGTCATGGCCGAGTTCCAGAGTCGCGCCCTGGGTCTCTGCCTGGCTGCGTGCCTCGTCCATCACGCTGGGTTCAAGATTGAAGCCCTTGGGGTGGGCCAGGGATACATTCATGCCTGCCCTCAGGGCGGCCATCAGAATCGAGTGCACTACCGCCGGAGAACCTGGGCTAGGCGAGCGCGTCCATGTGATTGCCAGTCGCTTGCCGGGTAGTTTGCCCAGGGCGTCGCGCAGGGTCATCAGATCGGCGAGCGCTTGCAGTGGATGCCAGAGGGCACTCTCCATGTTGATTACTGGCACTTGAGAGTGCTGGGCCCAGGCGGAGAGTTCTGTGTCCTGCCGGTCCCGCTCCCAGGACTTGCCCGCCAGGGCGGGTCGAATTGCCAGGGCATCTGCATAGCAGGAGAGCACCGCCGCCGCATCGCAGATGTGCTCCGGCGCTTCGCCATCCATGACCGTCCCCGCGCGTTCTTCCAGGCGCCAAAAATCCGTCTTGGCGTTCAGGTTGAGGGCGTGGCCTCCGAGTTGATTGAGGGCTACTTCGAAGGACGAGCGCGTGCGCAGTGAGCCTCGAAAGAACAGCAGTCCCACGGTCTTGTTTGCCAGGTCGGCTCCTCGCACGCCCCGGCGCAGGCGCGCGCCCAGATCAAGGATGTCGTCGATCTCTCGGTCCGCAAGATCGCAGAGGCGCAGGAAGTGCCGGGGTGCGGAGCGTTGGCTCATGTTGCTCTAGGTTACCGTGCGTGCCCTGGAAGCTAGGGGTCCAAAGTCTGCATTCCGATGGGCCCCTTGAGTTCGCCGGTGGGGCCGGGATTCGAGTCCAGAGCCCACATTTATGCACCAAAATCCACAGATCCAAGGGGGCCGGACCTCTGCCGGCTCTTTCGGCTTGACACCCGCCCGGGAGGCCGATAAAACTCCTCGCCCCATGCACCCGTGGCTCAACTGGATAGAGCACCTGACTACGGATCAGGAGGTTACAGGTTCGAATCCTGTCGGGTGTACCATTCAGTGAGCCGTGTGACGGCACCCCATCGGGGGTGCAGGCGGTTTACCCCAGTCGGTCGGAGAGCCGTGGCCCCGGCCCAGTCGGAGTCAAGAAACGTGTCCCCTCTCGATCCCTTTGACAACTTGGAGGAATCGCAAGCAACCCCCAGCGATCCCGATGGTCCTTTGGACCGGCGCTACATGGCGCTGGCCCTTGAGGAAGCCAGGCGGGCCGCCAGGCGGGACGAAGTACCCATCGGTGCGATCGTTGTGCGCGAGGGTGTGGTCTTGGGGCGTGCCCATAATCTCACCCGCGCCCACGCCGACCCCACCGCCCATGCGGAGATGCTGGCCATCTCCCAGGCCGCGCGCCGTCTAGGCGTCATGCGCCTGGTGGGTGCCACGGTCTACACCACTGTCGAGCCCTGCTTCATGTGCGCTGGTGCCCTGGTTCATGCCCGGGTCAAGCGCGTGGTCTGGGCCGTACGTGACCCCAAATTCGGGGGCTGCGCGTCCCTTGGCCAAGTGCTCACCCATCCTGAGTCCAACCATCAGGTTGAATGGCACGAGGGAACCCTGGCCGAACCTGCCCGCGACCTCCTCCAATCGTTCTTTCGATCAATACGAGCCGTCCCCCGAGTTACGAGGGGGGACGAATAACCACGCGAGGATCCCCTTTCGTACTCCGCTCCTGGGCTTAGGTGCCCGGGAGGGGTTTCGTGGGTGAGGTGCCGGAGCGGCTGAACGGACTGGTTTCGAAAACCAGCGTGTCCTAGCGGGCACCGAGGGTTCAAATCCCTCCCTCACCGCCATCCTTGCCGGTGCGTTCACCGCACGGTGGGTCCCATTGGGCTTGTGCCGTGTGCGCTCTTTTTTTGAACAATACGGAGAGGTGTCTGAGCGGCTGAAGGAGCGCGCTTGGAAAGCGCGTGTGTGGGCAACTGCACCGAGGGTTCGAATCCCTCCCTCTCCGCCATTCCACCCCGGGACTCCGTTCCTTGGGCTTTCTCTCCCCCGCAGGTACCGCTTCGGGGGTTGGCAATTCAGCACGAGGTCCTCTGGTCAGCGCCCGAGGCCTCCCAACGGGCCCGGCGGTGGGCCCGGTCCCCTGCAATGGAGCGCGTTCGAACCGGGTCAGGCCGGGAACGGAGCAGCCCTAAGGACTGCGTTTCAGGTGCGGGGTGCCCGGGTCCTCCGGCGGGTCCGTTGGCTTTTTCTTGGGGGGGTGGGGCTGGGAGCGGCAGGCTTCTTTGTTGGAGCCCAAGGGGCCTTCTGGGCCGTCTCCCGGGGGGGCGGGGAGGGCGTTTTCAGAATCCTACTGACATGGCCTGGGTGGCGGGGTAGCATTGCTTGCATGAATGCACGCATCTGGCTCGCAGCCGCATTCGCCATCGCAGCATTTATCTGGCTCCTCTTTGGGGGAGGCCCCGCAGGCGATGAGGGGGCCCTGCCATCAATTCCCGCAGGAAAAGACCTGTCTTTCGACGAGGTTCTAGTCCTTTCGGCGCAAGAGGATGATGGAGAGAGGCCGCGCAACACCGTGGGTGATCCGGAGTCTTCCACGAAGCACCCCGACCTGCGAGAAGAGCCCGACCCAGTGGCAAGTTCGTCCCCGATGGACCGAGGGTTCAGTGATCGGCTTCATCAACTTCGTGGTTTGCTGTCGCTAGCGGATCCTTCTGGTGCTGAAGGACGTGGATTGATTTATGGCGCCTACACCGAAGCAGTCACAGGAATCCTCTATGCAAACGGCCTCTTCGAATTAGCTCTTCCTATCGATGGTCCAATCGTCCAGACCCCGCGAGAGAAGAGTGATAGGGCTTCGCTTTCCATCACAAGCCGTGGATGTGTCTTTGAAATCTATGAGGAGGACTTTCCCGTTTACTGGGCCTTCGTACACGCCGAGTCCTCCCCGTCCGAGAAGCGATCACAGGCCAGCGCATTGCCCTTCGCCGAGCTGAAAGAGCAGTGCCTAGGCCGCGTGGATGAAGCTTTGGCGGTCTTGGCCCCTTGACCTCCTAACTCGACTCCTAAAATGCTCTCAATGACCAACTGCTTGTGTACTTCTCGACTTTCCCCCTTTCGGCGCGCTCTGCTCGTCTGTTCCGTGATTCTGATCGCGACTGGCCCTGTGGATATATCTCAGAGCCAAGAGCCGGACCCTTGTGATCAGGCCTGCGTCGCCGGGCCAATTCATACTTCGACTCCAGGGACGACTCCCCCTTCGGGGGTGACGGCGTTCATTGTTGCGTTCAATCCAACCAATGGGCTCGCGGATGAGAATTGCCGAACTTGCCCGGGGCAACCCTGCACCCAGCGCTTGGTGGGCTTTCTGCAAGTTTCTTCCACCTCGGGCCTTGTAGTCGAAGCATGCGTGCCTGGTACCTGCCGCAACTTCGGTGCGGCTACGGTGATCATACCGGACACTTTGCGCAGCACTTGCAACACCCCAACGGGCGATTTTTTGGAATTGATTGTCCACCAAGGGACCGCCCCTAACCCCATTTACCGCACTCAAGTACGTCTGACTTGCCCCTGTACCCCGTAGCTCTACGGGCGGAGGTTCGTAGCTTTACGGGCGGAGCTTCCGCTTCACTCTGCAACTTCATTCCACAGTGAGATAAATCCATGAAACGACTGCCGCTCGGAGTCCTCGTCATCGTGCTTGTGGCCGCCATTTGGGGGCTTGTGGCAAAGCAGGCGGTTCCTCCACCGCTCGCCAGTTCCGGTAAAGGGTCCCCGGGGGGGCAGCCCTCCACGGAAACCGAACTGAGTGGTCCCGACCAGGCCCCGGACCAAACACTCGCAGAAGCCTACGAGTCGCAGGTTCCGATCGTGGTGGTCGTGCGCCCTCCCCTGACTCGCCTTGAGCACAGTCGCAAGAGGATCGCGGATTGCCTTGCGGAGGTTCGCGAGCTCCGAGAAGCGAGAGAGCGGTACAAGCCGTGGAATCGCGCGTTGTGGGTGTATGGGGAGGCTTTTGTTCTCCAGGCGGTGGCCGACGGGAACACAAGGCCGGTTCCTGAAGTCAGTCCACAGGTTTTTCAGTGGAGCCCCAATGACTATGACACTGAGAACAACACCGTGCTGGCCTATGACGGACGCCTCGCGATTGTCCCCACGATCGATCGTCCGGGGTACAGCGAATTCTTGGAGGCACTGGGACGGCATGGAAATCCGGAAGTGCGCCGGCGGGCAGGCAAAAGCCAGGCCATGGCCGATTCGCTCCTCCTGATGCCGGACTCCATCTTTGCTGGTTTCGAGGAGACCTGCCTGAACGCCATTGCAGCCATCGATCAGGGCTTGATCCCTCCGCTCGAGGACTAGCGAACCCGGGGGATTTTCATTCAGGACCGGTCTCCACCAGGCGCTCGCGAGCTCCGGCCAGAGGAATCAGCGCTCTTCCATCGCGATGGCGCATCGCTGGCACTACACTAGGCCCATGGCCTACTTAGTCCTTGCGCGTAAGTATCGTCCCCTTGCCTTCGCTGAGTTGGTGGGGCAGGAGGCGGTCAAGCGCACTTTGCAGGGAGCCTTGGAGACGGATCGCGTGGGGCACGCCTATTTGTTCGCTGGATCGCGGGGTACGGGCAAGACCACCGTGGCGCGCATTCTGGCCAAGGCCCTCAACTGCGAGAAAGGACCGGGGCCGGAGCCCTGCAACACATGTTCCGCTTGTGAGAGCGCAGACAGGGGCTCCTACGCGGATCTGATCGAGATCGACGGGGCCTCGAACAATGGGGTGGAAAACGTGCGCACCCTGCGGGATCAGGCCGCCTATGCGCCTCTCGAAGGGCGCTACAAGATCTATCTGATCGACGAAGTGCACATGCTCTCCAAACCGGCCTTCAATGCTCTCTTGAAGACCCTTGAGGAACCACCGCCCCATGTGAAGTTCCTTTTCGCTACCACCGAGCCCCATCGGGTCATCGACACGGTTCTCTCCCGCTGTCAGGTGCTCAAATTGACGCCTCTTTCGGAGGAGTTGATTGCCAAGCGCTTGGGCGAGGTCTTTGAGGCTGAAGGGGTGCAAGCAGGAGAGGGCGTTGCTCGGGAACTGGCCCGCCGGGCACGGGGGGGTATGCGGGATGCCCTTTCCCTTGCGGATCAGGTCTTGTCCCGCGGCGCCGAGAACCTGACGCTGGAAGATTTGACATCGCTGGATGGAGGCGGCCGGGCGCGGGCTGCCCAGATTCTGGAGATGGCTGCTGAGGGCGACCGGCCCGGAGTGCTGCAGGCCCTGCCCGTGGACGAGGGGCAAGAGGGAGAGGTCCTGGGCGAATTGCTCGATCACCTGCGCGCAGCTGTGCTGGCGGGCTTGTGCGGCCCCAATGTCCCGCATTTGCAGGTCCACGCGCCTTTGCCCGAAGAGCGCACGGCCCTGGTGGAGTTGGCCAAGAAAATCGGCGGGGCACGGGCGGAACTGTGGCTCACGGATTTGCTCACCGCCAGGGAACGCCTGCGACTTCTGCCCGCCATGGGACGCGTGATCTTGGAGGCGGCGCTCTTGGAAATGTGCCGGGATGGGGGAGCGGCGGATCTGGGGGTCCTCGTGCAACGCTTGGAGGCCCTGGAGTCGCGTCTGGGGGGAGCGCCTGTAGAAGAGGGTGAGGCGCGGGCGCTGGCGCAGGAGAGAGCGCCGAGAGTTCAAGACAGTCAAACATCTTCCCTCTCTGGTTCTGCGGCTGTTTCTTCGGGGGAGGACCAGGGCAAGCCGAGTACTCCAGCGTCGCAGTCAGCAGTCACCAGTCCGTCTACCGGGACCCTGGACAATTCCACTGGTAGTGATTCACCCGTTGGTGGTCCCGCTAGCAGCCGGCCAGCAAGCAAGCCAGCCGCCGCACCTGGCGCCAGTCAACGGGTGCGCAGGCGAGCCAACAGCGCCCAGGATGCTTGGCAGGGCTTTCTGGAAGAACTCCGCAAGATCTCCTCCTCCCTGGGCCGGGTCTTCGAACGTCAGGGCAGCCTGCTCAAGTTCGAGGGCTCCCAGGCAGTGATCGAACTGCGTACCCTGCGTGAGGACGAGCGCGGCCAGGTGCTGGACCGCCGCAGTGGCCGTCAGATCGAAGCTGCCTTCGAGGCCGCCGTAGGTCGGCCCGTGCAAGTGCAGCTGCAGGACACCGCCGCCACCCAACCTGGGAGCGAGGACGCATTCACCAGTTCGGTGCGCGACCAATTCGACGGTCGCATCGAGGAATGACCCCCAACTATTGAGGAATAAACAATGAGTGGATCATCAGGCGACATGGGGCATCTGCTTTCCGCAGCCCAACGCATGCACCAGGCCATGGAGGCCGCCCGTCGCGAGTTGCGCGAGAAGCGGGTGGAGGGTACTGCCGGTGGCGGCGTGGTCAGCATTTTATTCAGCGGTGAACTTGCTCCCCTGGAGGTGACCATAGCCGACGAAGCCTGGCACGCGGGCAAGGAGACCCTTCAGGAGTTGCTCACCGCAGCTCTTGCCGATGGCTACGCCAAGGCAGCCCACATGCGCGATGAGCGTCTCAAGGAAGTCACTGGTGGCTTGGATCTGCCCGGCCTGTTCTAGCCCCCACGCAACCCTTGGCCTATCCCACCGCCGTCCAGTCCCTGATCGACGCCTTTCGCCTGTTCCCAGGGATCGGCGCCGTCACCGCTGAGCGCCTCGCGTTTCATGTGCTGCGTGATGGTCGGGCGCGGGACCTGGCGCGAGCAATCGACCGGGCCGTGAAGGAAGCGCGCCGCTGTCAGGTCTGCGGCAATGTGAGTGAAGCGGATCCCTGTCGCTTGTGCTCGGACGAGAGCCGGGACCGGAGTCTGTTGGCTGTTGTAGAGGAACCGCGTCATGTGGAGGCCCTGGAGAACGCTGGCGTCTACCGCGGCAGCTATCATGTGCTCATGGGCGCCCTCAATCCCGCCGATGGCACCGAGGCTTCGCACCTGGGATTGGAATCGTTGCTGGGCCGCCTCAAGTCGGGCATCGTCGAGGAGGTGATCCTGGCCACCGATCCTGACGCCGAGGGCGAAGCCACGGCGCAACTGGTGCTCGAAGCCATCGAAACCCTCGGGGACAGTGCCCCGCGGGTCAGTCGACTTGCCCGGGGACTGCCGGCTGGGGGCGCGATCGAGTATTTGCACAAGGGCATTCTGGAGGACGCTCTGAACGGTCGACGGGAGTTGCGCCTGCGCCCTGGACGCAGCGGGGGCTGATCAGGGGGATGACAGCTGAGTTCCGGTCTGCGGATGGACCCGCTCCCCTTTGCAGATCACCAGCACTTGAAAAGTCCGCTCCGCCGCGCACCTCCCCACGGTCTTCAGGTTAGGGTCAGCCCCATGCGCACCGTGCGATTGTTGGTTTCCTATAACGGCCTGTGTTTTTACGGCTGGCAGCGCCAGGATGGGTTCATCAGCGTGCAGCAGGCTTTGGAGGAGGGCGCGGCAGCCTTGCTGGATGACTGCATCGTGGTGCAGGGAGCGGGGCGTACGGACGCTGGGGTTCACGGTCTGCGGCAGGTGGCCCACACCCAACTGGAGTCCGATCTGGACGATGTGACCCTGCGTCATGCCTGGAACGCGCATCTGGGCGAAGGCCTTGTAATCCGGCGTATCGAGACCTGTCGGCCGGACTTCCACGCCCGTTTTGATGCCCGCGGGAAGCGTTACCTCTATCGGGTGCAGACTGCCCGCTTTCGCCCTCCGATCGGGGAGGGTTATGCCCATTGGCTGCGTGCGCCCCTGGACCTTGCGGCTATGCGCGAGGCGGCGGCGCAGTTGGTGGGCAAGCATGACTTTCGGGCTTTCGGCAACACCCGGCGCTATATGGACTCCCGCGGGCGCAGCAAGGAAGAACAAAGGGCTACGCGCTCCACCGTACGCACGATCACAGGTCTGCGTATCCTGGCCCAGCGCGAGGGCTTGGGGATATTTGTTGCCGGGGATGGGTTTCTCTACAACATGGTGCGCACCATTGCCGGGACTCTGCTGGAGGTGGGGCGCGGGCAGATGGATGTGGGGAGCACCGGGCGCGCTCTGAAGAGTGGAGAGCGCCGGGATGCGGGGCCCACGGCGCCGGCCGCGGGGCTGTATCTGCTGCGAGTGGTGTACGACGAGCCGATCTTTCAGGGGCCCGATCCTGGACCCAAGGGGCTGCCGGGGGCTTTTCGGGAGTGAAAGGCCCGTCTTTGCCCAGTGGCCCCGAGTTGGTCCCGCTGGGGGAGAGCTTGACCTTGGGGCTTCCATGGTCGATCTTGGAGGGAGAGTTGCATGCTTTTTTCGCCCGACCCTTTGTCCACGTCCCGATCCGGGGCCTTCCCCAGGAGCTTTGCTTGAAGATCACCATCGCTACCCCGCACAACAGCTACCCCGAACGAGTCCGCGAAGCAGGTTTGGCCCAACTTGAGAGCCTGGGTGCCGTGGGCGGTGAAGTACACAGCTTGACTGCGACTCTGATTCAGCAGAAGAACGAGCATCGGGCCGAGATAGTGGCCGAGGCAAATCACCATCAGACCCTGGTGGCGGACGCTGCTGGGCTTACGATTGAGGCCGCACTGACAACGGCCGTGGATCGAATGCGCTCCCAGCTGCGCAAACTGCACGACAAGGTGGTGGATCGCCGCCACGGCAAGGCCTAGGTGCATCTTGGAGGTCGCTCCCCTCCCGCTGGAGGATTGAGGTGACAGGATCGGCTCCTGGGGGTTCCCTCCGGGGTGGTTTTTGATTATCCTGAGTAGGAATCCTCCCCTTGCAACAAACAGACCTCACAACCATGACCTGGTGGAAACACTTCAAGCCCAGCGCTTGCAATCATAAACTCCAAGCGGAGAACAAAGATCACGCCCTGGAGCTCATCATAGAGACCATGACCAAAGCCAAGGTCTTGGGTCCCGAGCTAAGCGAAAGTGCCAACAGGGCCCTTTTGGCCCGGGAAGAACTGGCCACTACGGGAGTGGGCAGGGGGGTGGCAATCCCCCATGTGAAGCTGGCGGGATTGACCTCCGTCGCTTGCAGTATTGTGGTCCTGCGTGAGCCGCTGGACTGGGCAGCAGTGGACGGGGATCCGGTGGACATCGTGATCACCATCTTGCGGCCTGATTCTTTCACGGAGGACTTCGATCCCGGTCAGCACATCAAGATGATGCAGTGGATCGCAGGTCTGGCGCGAGAGGGTGACTTCTGTTCCTTTGCGCGATGCGTGGACAAGAAGTCAACCCTGGTGGATCTGCTCAAAGAGCACGCTCACGTTTGAGGTTTGTGTCCCTTGTTCTCATGGCCTTCTGTTTTCATGGCTGAAACCTGTGTCTGCCGCGAGACCGTGAGCAACGAGGCGGGGCTGCACGCCAGGCCTTGTCACGCCCTGGTCAGCGCCGCACTGGAGTTTGAGAGCGATCTCAGGGTGAGTCACGGAGGCCGTGAGGTCAATGGCAAGAGTATTCTGGAGTTGATGACCCTGGGGGTTGTCTGCGGGGGTGAACTGGGTTTTCGTGCCGAGGGTCCCGATGCGGAGGCGTTGATTTCGCGCGTCTCGGAATTGGTGTCTTCGGGATTCGGCGAGGGCTTCTAAACCCACGGGTCCCCAGAGGTCGAAGTCAGAGGCATGCGCCCAGAGCTCGTTTTTGTGCTCGGGATTCTTTGCCGGCATGCTCCTTTTTGAGCTTGTCGCACGAGCGCCTGTCCCTGGATGATCTTGTTGAGAAGAGCAAAAAGTGTCGTCGGTCTAGATCTCGGAAGTTCCGTGGTCAAGGCGGTCGAACTCTCACTGCTGGGCTCGGAGCCGGTGCTGACCGGTTTTGGCCGGGCAGAAATCCCTCCCGGCGGCTCCCTGGCAGAGGCTGTCTCGGCTGCTCTGGCGACCCTGCGAGGGCGTACCAAGCGCTGCGTCAGCGGAGTTGGAGGGCAGTCCACCGTGGTGCGTTACATCTCCATGCTGCCCATGACGCACGAGGAGTTGCTCCAGGCGGTGCGCTTTGAGGCGGACAAGTTCCTGCCTTTCGATGCGGACGAGGTGGTTCTCGATTGCCAGCAGCTCAGTGCTCCTGTCAGCGCTGACGGAGAGTCCGATGGCAACAAGGTCCCGGTGCTCGTGGCCGCCTGCCGTCGCCAACTGATCGAAGAGCAGGTGCGGGTGATCGAAGGAGCCGGACTGGTGCCCATCGCCGTGGACCTGGATCTGTTCGCCTTGGCCAATGCCTGGGACCTCTGCGGTTTGCAGGAAGAGGACATCGCCCTGGAACCTGGCGTACCCCAGCGCGCTCAAGCTCTGATCGACATTGGCGCCAGCCGCACCTCGATCAATGTTCTACGGGGGGCAGAGACCTGCTTCAGCCGTGAAATCGCCATCGGTGGTTCGGACATGACCCACGCTGTGGCTCGGCGTCTGGGCGTCGAGTTCTTTGAGGCCGAGGCCATCAAGCGCGCAGGGGATGTGCACGAGGTGGAAGTGGGGGCCAGCATCGCGCCACTGCTCGAAGATCTCGCCAACGAAATTGCGCTCTCGATTGACTATGTGGAACACCACGAGGGTGTTGAGGTAAGTGAGCTGCTGCTCTCAGGCGGAGGTTCTTTGGTCAACGGCATGGCCAGTTCTATCGAGCAGGCCACTTCACGCCCCACGCGGGTCTGGGATCCCCTGGAAGGCCTGCGGGTGAACGCGGAAAGCCTCGATGTGGAAGAGCTGGAAGCTTGGGCTCCCTCCCTGGTGGTGGCCATGGGCCTGGCAGCGAGGGTGCGCGCATGATGATCACCATCAACCTTCTGCCTCCGGAAATGCGCAGGCGCAGTGGGCCGCCCCTCAAGGTGCTGGCCCTGGTGGCTGCTGGCACGGTAGTAGCCGGCGTTCTGCTGGCAACCTGGGCCTGGCTGGTCTTTGGCGAGGCCGCCGAGATCGAATCCCGGCGCACGCAACTGGCCTTGGAGATGGATGGCCTCAGGCCCCAGCTCAAGTACAACCAGGCTCTGGACGCGGAGATCAAAGTCGCCGCCGCCAGGGAGGCAACCCTGGCGGACATCAACAAGGAGCGCATCCTATGGAGCGAGAAGATTGACGAGTTGGTTGACATCGTCAACTCGGGCAACGAGGTGGAGCACTTCACCTGGCTCGATGATCTGACGGTCAGGCAGGAGACGCCTCGGCGCGGTTCGGACGCCTATGGGTCCCTACGCGCAGCAGGACACTCGGGCTCCGAACGCTGGGATCAGGTGGCGAATTTCCTGGAGGACATCGAGGACCGCGGGCTGACTAATTTCATGCGCGAGTTTCACTCCACCGGCCGCCCCGAGGCCAGCATCAACGAGCCCGACGAGGAATTGATCCCGGCGGTGAACTGGTCCTTCCCTCTCTCTCTGGAACTCAAGGGCCCCCAGGCGCGCTGGGAGGCGCGCCTCGCCAGCGAGCAGGCTCGCGCAGCAGCCGCAGTCAAGGCCGCGCAACCTGACGCCGCAACTTCCAAACCCAAGGAGTCCCGTTGATACAGCCCAGCCACAAACAAATCGCGCTGGGACTGGGTCTGGTGTTGATGGTCGCGGGCGCTTCTTGGGCGATCCACCAGCAATTCAAAGCCAACGAACAGGCGGAGCTGGGGGTCACCCAGCTCAAGGCAGAGATCATCGCTGGCCGCCGGCTGGTGGAATCGACTCTCGAGAAAGAACGCCAGGTCATCGTTCTGCGCGAGCTCGGCCCCGTCTTTGCCCAGATCCTGCCGGATAGCTCTGAGGTCAACGAACTCATCAAGACCTTCTATCGCTACTCCGGTGAAGCGGGGGTGGAGCCAACGAGCTTCAAGTCCAAGCCCGAACCCAACAGCGCCCAGAGCAAGAACGGCTTCTCCAAGGTGGCTTACACTCTCAGCTTGTCCGGGGACACCTTTCAGTTCCTCGACTTCCTGCACCGGATCGAAACCCACAGGCGTTTCATGGCCGTGCCGAACTTCACCCTGCAGGCTGCTTCACGCCGTGAGATGGAAGAGCTGGGCTATGCCCGTCACCGTATCCAGATGGATGTGGAGACCTATGTCTGCTCGCCCAACGACATGGGCCAGCGCACCAAGGTGGACGCCTACGACCGCAAGCGCGACCTCTTGACCGCTGAGATCAATCGCCGTCGTCAGGCCCTGACCCTCTCGACTTTCCACTACAGGGGTGCCAGGGGCCGACGGGATCCTTGGATCGACCCGCGAGTTCCCGCTGAGGACAACCCCAGCGGTCTCAGCGTGCCCGAGCAGAACGCCAAGGTCGAGGCCCTTGTGATTCTGCTGGATAGGGCCGACGGCCAATGGGAAGAGGTCCAAAATGCCCCCGATGTGCTCACCCGCATGCTGCTCCGTCGGGACCTGATGGCTTCCCTGGGCATGATCGGTGATGGCCTTGTTGAGATCGACGCCCTTGGGTTGGTGACCTTCATTCCGGCGGTCAAGCGTCTGGATCTGGAGGTGCGTGAGCCCTTGGTGGCGTTGCACCTGGATATTGACGCCACCAGCTATGTGGAAGGCCCGACCATCGAAGAATTGGAGCAGGTATCCGCCAGCATGCACAAGCACCTGTCGAAGGGGAACTACGTGCTGGCCATCGCGACCTTTGCAGAGGTGTCCGAAGGCTTGCCCCTTGTGAGTGGAGACGCGCCTCGCGAGTTGCTCGCTGCCCGGTTGGAACTCCTGGCAGAAGAGGCTGAGGTCCTGCGGGACTTCGAGGCCATTGAAATGGGCTTTGGAGGTTCGGCTCTGATCGAGGGCCGACCCTCTGTTGTGATCTTGAACGGGCGCAGTTGGACCCCTGGGGATGTGATGCCCAAGGGAATCGAGGTGCTCGAAATTCGACCGCGTGAGGTGGACTTCGCCTTCCGCGGCTTTGTACTGACGCGCCACTTCTAGGCGCCGCAACCGGGGTGGATCCCGGGTGGATATTCGTGAAAAACAAAACACTCTTGATTGCCGCGCTGCTGTGCGGGTTACCTTCCTTCTGTGGTCTTGCTCAGGGGGCTCAAGCTCCTAGCGCGGACGCACGGGTCAATTTGAACGTGGTGGAGCAGCCCCTGAACGAGGTCGTGCAGTTCCTGCGCGACCGTTCCAGCGCCAACATAGTGATCTTGGATGGCAGCGGCGAACTTCCCGTTCGCAACCTGGACATCCAAGATGTGCACTGGCGCGATGCTCTCGAGTACGCCTGTCGCTTGTCTGGCTGCGTTGTGGCAGAGGACCGTAGTGGTGTACTGGTGATCACCAACCCGCCTCGCGTGGATTTTGACTTTGAAGAGGACCGCAGCATCGCGGACATCATCCACACCATCGGCAAGGTCGCCGGGGCCAACATCATCGTCAGTCCCGAAGTGACCGGCACCCTGCGCGTACGTCTCAAGGATGTGCCCTGGCGTGATGCCCTTGAAGAGATCGCCAAGACTCGCGGGTATACCGTGGTGGAGGAGCGCCCCGGCATTCTGCGAGTGGTCGATCCCCTGAGCCTCGAAAAACAAAAGGTCACCCGCAGCTACCAATTGCGCTACATACGCCCCCGGGGCCCGCGAGCAGCCAAGATCAACTCGGAGTTCATCGAGGGCAACAGCGCGCCTCCCTCAGGTGCGGTCGCCGAACACTTCACCGCCCTTGATGCCCTGCGCAAGGCTCTTTCCGAGCACGGCGAGTTGGACTACATAGAGACCTCCAATGTGATCATCGTGCGGGACACCTCCCAGGTGCACGAGACCATCCAGGAGATTCTGCGTCGTCTGGATGTGGAGCCCACCCAGGTTTTTGTGGACGTGAAATTTGTCTCCACCGCGAACATTGATCTGTTGGACCTAGGCGTCGACTACGGCGATGGGGGGCCCCAGATTTCAATCTCGGGGGGGCAGATCCCGATCCAATTGCCCTTCAGCATCACAGATGACGGTTGGCAGAGCGGCATCCTGCCGGACCTGGGTGCGCTGGGCGCCGATCCCGGTGCTGTGGGCGGCGTTTCGATTCCCGACACGGTCTTCGGTGCGCTTTCATTCACCCAGGTGGCGGCGACTCTCAAGCTGCTTCAGCGGGATACGCGCACTGAAGTGATCCAAGCGCCCAAGATCATCACCCTGGACGGGCACGAGGCCACGATTTTCGTGGGCGAGACAGTGCGCTACGCCGAGGCCAAGAGTGAACAGGGTCAGGCCGGAGGCCTGTCCCTGTCCGTGCAGGAGGCGGACGGTTCACCGGTGGAGGTGGGCTTCCAGTTGCTGGTGCGCCCCAACGTGATCCCTGGCACACGCAAGCTGATGATGGAGGTGATTCCCAAGGAAACTACCCTCTCGGGTTCTTCTCCCGGAACCGCCCTGGCACCGGCAGGCTTTGACGTGTTTACCATTGGCGCCAATGGACAGCAGGGTTCGATTGCTCTTCCCCGCACACGCTCTTCGACTCTGATCACCAACATGCTGCTGGAGAGCGGCCAGACCGCCGTGATTGGTGGTTTGACCAACGAGATCGACACCAAGGTGGAAACCCGGGTGCCCTTCCTGAGTTCGATTCCCCTGTTGGGGGAGCTCTTCAAGCACCGTAGCGCAACCCGTGATCGTCGTAGCCTGATCATTTTCGTAACGCCCCAACTGGTCAACAGCGCCGAGGACACCGAGTTCCTTCTGCAGCAAGAACTGCAGCGCCGCCGGACCCGCCTGAAGGACGAGGTGGAGGCCCTCTTGAACCCTGCTCCTGGCACCGCCGGGAGCTGATGGGCGCATTGGACTGGGCCTCCCAGGGGCTCGCCAGGAATTGCCCAGGGCTCAAGCCCCGGGGGATTTCTGCCACGAGAATAGGCAAGAGATGTCCCATCCAGACCCCTCGGGAGGGGGGGCGGCCCCGCTTTGGGGAATTCTCCCAGACCGTGGCTTCTTTCTCCCCAAGCCTCATGGCACCATGGGTTCAGGCGCTGGATCTCTCCAGCGAGTTCGCCTTACAATTTCACGGCAGCCTCCCCGAGGCTGCTGCTTTCTGCGGCCGCCCCCCACGGGGCTGTCGAACCTCTACCAGCCGCGCTGGCCCGACTTTTCGGGCGACGGCAACGTGCGACGCCTCATTCTTGATTTTCACTGTGTGATGATCCACTGAGGATGGCGCCCGCCTCCTGCGCAGGCACCCCTAACAACATGACAGATCAAGGTTTCCCGGAGCCCACTTCCGGCGGGTCGGATTCATCCGACCGCCTTTCTCGTAACTCTTCATCCAGATCCGAAGGATCCGCCAGCGGTGGATCTGCCTTCGGAGCAGGTCTGGGTACTGGCAGTTCTTCCGCTGCGCCTCCCAAGCGCTCCTCGCGCCGTCGATCCGGCTCCGCGGGCGATGGGGAAGGGGCTGAGGAGGACCGCCCGCGCCGCCGTCGAGGCAGCCGGGGGGGGCGCTCCCGCTCCAAGCCCAATCAGGTCGAGGACTCGGCTTCCGCAGACCCGGAGGGAACCGAGGACAGTCGTTCGGATCGTCCCAGGCGCCGCCGCCGAGGGGGTCGTGGTCGTCGCAAGAGTCCCGACGAGGGTGAGTCTTCCTCCGATGCCGCTCAGGCCGAGGAGGGCCAAGAGCGCTCTGAGGGCGCGGCTTCCAAGAAGAAGTCCAAGAAAAGGTCAAAGAAGAAGTCCAGCAAGGCCCGTTCCAGCAAGGCTGAGTCAGGGGATGGTAGCGAGGACTCTGATCGGTCCGCTAGCAGGAGTTCAAAGAAGAATTCAAAGCGCGGCGGCAAGACGGGCACCCCGAGAAAGGACGCCAAGGGCGATGCCAAATCCAGCAAGAAGCAGCGTCGTCGCACCCGCGGCAGATCTTCGAGTTCGGATGACGGAGACGATGCTGACAGGCAGGCATCCAGGGCAAAGAAGCCTTCCTTGACCGCAGCAGAAAAATCCGCCGCCGCTGAGAAAGCGTGTGTGTTGCGCATCCTGGTCAACGGCTCGGATCCCGAGGAGCAGCGTGTGGTTGTGGTGGGCGAGGATGATCGCGTCATGGACATGCTGATGACCTCAGACAGTCATAAGACTCTGGTCAATGACATCTACCGCGGACGGGTGGTCAACCTGGAACCAGCTATTGGTGCTGCTTTCATCGACTTTGGTCAGGGCCGCAACGGATTCCTGCACATCTCCGATGTGATGCCCACCTATGGGGAGAAGGGCTTCAAGCTTGAGAATCTATTGACCGCCAACATTGACCAGGACGAGTATCCGGGCGACGTTGACGTGGACCATGATGATGAGGGTCATGATGACGAGGATCATGATGACGAGGATCATGATGACGAGGATCATGATGACGAGGATCATGATGACGAGGATCATGATGACGAAGCTGAGGGGGACGAGGCTGGCGATGCTTCAGACTCCACCTCGGAAGGTGACCAGGCCCCTATGGACGCAAGGGCCAAGGCCCGTGCCCGGCGCAAGGCCGAGAAGAACGCCCCCAAGGCCGGCAGGGAACCCGCCCGGCGTGAAGTGCGTCGCCGCGCCCACCGCAAGGAGCCCATCACCGATGTGCTCAAGGTGGGGGATCAGGTTGTGGTTCAGATCACTAAGGACGCGATTGGGGACAAGGGTCCGACCCTGACCACCTATATTTCGATTCCCGGACGTTATCTGGTGTTGATGCCCTCCATGGCGCGCACAGGGGTCAGCAAGAAGATTCCCGACGAGAAGGAGCGGCGTCGACTGAAGCGAGTGCTTTCGGGCATGAACTGTCCCGATGCCATGGGCGTAATCGTGCGCACTGCGGGCGTAGGCAGGCGCAAGACCGATCTGCAGCGTGACCTGGACTACCTGATGGAAGTCTGGGAGACCTTTAGCAAGCGCCTCAAGCGCGGGCGCGGACCCGCTGCCCTTTATCAGGAATCCGACCTGGCGATTCGTACCATGCGCGATCTGTTTGATGAGCGCACCAAGGTAGTGATGGTGGATGATCTGGAACTCTACGAGGAGATGCAGGCTTTTGCCGAGCAATTGATGCCCGATCAGGTGCACCGCATTGAACGTTATGAGGGTGAGCGACCGATCTTTCACCACTATAGCATCGAGCAGGACTTCGAGCGCATCTTCTCGCGCAAGTTGGACTTGCCCTCGGGTGGCTCGGTGGTCTTCGATCAGGCAGAAGCCCTGGTGGCCATCGATATCAACTCAGGCCGTACGCGTACCAAGGGACATGACTTCGAGAAGGTTGCTCTCAAGACCAATATGGAAGCGGTACCCGAGATCGCGCGCCAGATCCGTTTGCGCGATCTGGGGGGCATTCTGGTTATCGATTTCATCGACATGATGCGTGCCTCTAGCAATCGGCAGGTAGAGAAGGCCCTGCGCACTGAAATGGCCGGTGACCGGGCGCGCTCCAAGATGGGACGCATCGGTCAGTTCGGCCTCTTGGAATTGACCCGACAACGACTGGGCCCTGGCACTCACAAGAAGGTCTTCAGCGCCTGCTATCGTTGCCGGGGAACTGGTCGTTTGCGCACGGTGGAGTCCAGAGCCCAGGCGATCCTGCGTCGATTGGGGTCAGCAGTGACCCTCAAGGGCTTTACCACTGTTGAGGTGCGTGCCCATCCGGCGGTGGTGCAGTACCTCGAAGATCAGTTGACCGACTGGACCCGGGCCCTGGAACACCGTTCGGAGAAGACTTTGACCTTCGTGGAGGTTCCCGAGCAGGCCGAGGATTCTGTCCTGCGCTACCTGCGCGCGGATGGCCGGGAAGTACGCCCTGGGGGCCGTCGCAAGCGTTAGGCACCCCCGGGATCCCTCGAATGGCCACAGAAACGCCTTCCAGCCTTGCGCTGGGGTGGGCGCCCCGCTAACCTGCTCGGCCCCAATCGCCCTTCCAGGGCGCCCGCGGGTGGATTTCACCGCGGGAAAACACGGAGAAAACTGTGTACGCAATCATCTCAGACAGAAACCAGCAAACCACCGTGCGCGTAGGCGACGTGGTCACATGTGATCTGATGGGCGACGCCGAACCCGGCTCCTCAATCAGCTTTGAAAATGTCCTGCTCATCGGTAATGAGGGCACCGTCCAGATCGGCAAGCCGACGCTTGACGGCGCCAGTGTGAAGGGCGAAGTGATCGGCGAGATCAAGGGCAAGAAGATCGTCGTCTTTCGCTTTCGTCGCCGCAAGAACATCCGCCGCAAGACCGGTCACCGGCAGCATTACACTCAAGTCCGCATTACGGACATCAGCGCCTGAGGCGCGAGGGAGCATTCAATGGCACATAAGAAGGGTCAAGGATCATCGCGTAACGGACGGGATTCAAATCCCCAGTTCCGCGGCGTCAAGCGCTATGGCGGTCAGACCGTCACCCCCGGCACGATTCTCGTGCGCCAGTGCGGCACGCGCTTCAAGCGTGGGATCAACGTGGGGATCGGCAAGGACTACACGCTCTTTTCCCTGATCGACGGCACCGTGCGCTTCCAATCTGGACGCCGGGTGCATGTTGATCCGGCTGCTGAGTAGTCCGGCCGTCGGGTTCCCTCCTGGCTCCCCCAAGGCTGCGCGGATGCTCTGCGCAGGAGAACCTCAAACATGTTCCGCGATGAAGCACTGATCGAAGTCGCCGCCGGGAGCGGCGGGGACGGCATGGCCTCTTTTCACCGTGAGAAGTACGTTCAGAAGGGCGGCCCCGACGGCGGTGATGGGGGACGAGGTGGAGACATCGTCTTGGTGGCCTCTGAGTCAGTGCACTCTCTGTTGAGGGTGGCCAGGGCCCATCGCTATGTGGCCAAGAATGGTCGTCCGGGGGGCACCAACCAGCGCAGTGGGCGTTCTGCGGACCATGTGCGGATCGAGGTTCCCCCGGGTACCCAGGTATTCGATGCGGAGCACGGCAACATGCTCTTTGATCTTGATCAGAAAAGTTCGGAGGTGGTGATTGCCCGTGGTGGCAAGGGAGGACTCGGCAATCAGCACTTTGCCACCTCCACCAGCCAGGCTCCCACCAAGGCCTATCCGGGCAAGCTCGGCGAGCGGCGCAGCCTCAGGTTGGAACTCAAAGTGATCGCCGAAGTGGGGCTGCTGGGCCTGCCCAACGCGGGCAAAAGCACCTTCCTCTCCAAGGTTTCCGCTGCTCAACCGAAGATCGCCAGCTATCCCTTCACAACCCTTGCTCCCCAGGTGGGCATGGTCAGTCTGCCGGGCTTTCGCAGCCTGCTCCTGGCGGACCTGCCAGGCCTGATTGAGGGAGCCAGTGAAGGGCATGGTCTGGGCCATGCCTTCCTCAAGCACCTTGAGCGCTGCAGCGTGCTGCTGCAATTCGTGGATGTGAATCCCGAGGCGGTAGATGATCCGGTGGAGGCCTTCCAGGTTCTGGACAACGAACTGAAGCGAGTCTCACAGGACCTGCACTCCCGGCCCCGGTTGGTGGTAGGTACCAAGCACTTCGAGGACGATGGATCCGCGGATCGGCTGGAAGTGCTCAATCAAGCGGTACAGGCAGCGGGGCATTCCCCGGTGGTGGGCATTTCGTCCGTGTTGGGCGAGGGGGTGCAGGCTTTGCTGGAGCAGCTCTGGAAGCTGGTGCACCCTTCGGACTCGATTCCGGTCTGAACTGCTTCAGTTTGGCTTGCCCCAGTCTGAGACGGGTCAAGGGCCTGGGCCAGCCTTGTCGATGAAATGAAGGTCGACTTCCAGCCGTTTCCGCCTATCACCTGCCTGTGTCCAACCCCGATCTTCAAATCCCCGACGACGAGTTCTCCTTTCGCGATGTGGCACCCTGCGACGCAGAAGGCGCCATGGATCTTGAGCCCCAGGAAAAATCCGAGCTGTCGGACTCCGAGCAGGACTCCCGGGAGCGCAGTGAAGAGCAACGCGAGGTGGATTCCGCCTCCCGCAGTGGACCCCGCCGGCGCTTTGAACTCGTGACTGCTTCATCTGGCCCGGAGCAGTCCGCTGAAGATCAAGCAGCCGAGCAGCAAGGTGCCGAGGATCAAGAGGCAGAGGAACAACCCGCGCCGCCACCGGCTGCCCTGCACCAGACAGGTTTCTCGCCCCGTCACCAGATTGAAGCCTGGCTGGCGGCCATGGTCACCGATGGCGCCAGCGATATCATTCTGCGCGCTGGGGGACGACCCTCCTTGCGAGTGGACGGCAGCATTCGCTTCCTGCCCGGACGGGTTCCGGGCCCGGGACCCATGAAGGAGGTGCTCGAGGGCATTTTGGGTCCGCGCCGTTGGGAGGAGTGGAACGAGAACGGTTCGGCCGATTCCGCTATCCAGCTCGATGGCCTGGGTCGTTTCCGTATCAACGCCTATCGCCAGATGGGGGAGCCGGCCATGGTGATTCGCCGGGTGAACGAGTGTGCTCCCGATCTGGGCAGCCTGGGATTGCCCTCTGAAGAACTGAAGGCCCTGGCTGGCCGTCAGCGCGGCCTGATCCTGGTCACCGGTGTGGCGGGTTCGGGCAAGTCCACCACCTTGGGAGGCATGATTCAGCACATTAACCAAACCCAGGAGCGGCACATCATCACTCTGGAAGACCCGGTCGAGCTGCTCTTCCGCGAAGAGCGCTGCGTGATCAGCCAACGGGAAGTGGGCACAGACACCGCCTCTTTCGACCATGGCCTCAGGCATGCCTTGCGCCAGAGTCCGGATGTGATCCTGATTGGTGAGGTACGCGATGCCACCACAGTGGTGGCCGCATTGGAAGCCACGGAGACCGGCCACCTGGTGATGAGCACCATGCACACGGTCAACGCCGCCCAGACCATTGACCGCATACTGGGTTTCTTCGACACGGAGCGACACAAGCAGGTGCGTCAGCGTCTGGCGGACAACCTGGCCGGGGTTCTCTCCCAGCGTCTGGTTCCCGCTCGCGATGGGGGCCAGGTGCCAGCCTTTGAGCTGATGGTTCCCTCGCCCCATGTGCGCGAGTTGATCGATGAGGGGCGCACGGGCGAGATCGCCAAGGTGATCGAAACCGTCGGCGACGGTGGGCTGGTCTCATTCAATCACAGCTTGCTGCACCTGGTGCGCGAGCGCATTGTTGAACTGGACGATGCTTTGGCAGCCTCCGATCGGCCAGAGGAACTGTTGCTTGGTCTGCGCGGCATCCGTGGCAGCGCCAAGCGTGTCACCGCCCCTGAGGATGGGCCCACGGGGCCGAGCCCGCCTTCCGAGTCAGGTCCCGGTAGTCTTCGCCTGGCCCAGTAATCTGGGCGCTGGTTTTCAAAGCCCGTGCTCGATGCGCCGGGACAGGGGCGCCCCGTCGACCTCCTTCAGCTTGGCGGTCATGGGGCCCAGGGTGCCCGGCCTTGTGCCTCCGTGCTAGAACTCACCAGTCACGACAACATGCCAGGTTCGGGTGCTGGTTTGAGAGTTCAGAGGGTGCGGCTCTCTCTCTGGCCTACGGGGTGTAGTGGCCGCTTAGCGCGTGCCTATTACACCGATCTCTGCTGCCGATCCCCACGCACCGCCGTTCACCTCGGAGAGGATGCGTATCTTGACGAAGCGGCCCTTCACGGGCTTGGCGAGGTCGGCGGGCTGCGCCGTTCTCGATTTAGTGAAGTTCACCTTGGCGGAGGGCTCGGCGGGGAATTCCGTCAGGGTATTGGCCAGATAGAACTCCGTCTCAGCAAAGGCACCGTTCCAACCACCGTCCTGGCGGGCTAGATAGCGGAAGCCTCTCACCTCGTACTGGGCTCCCAGATCAATCACCAACTCATGGGGATGTCGTGCAAGAAACTGGGAGAAGCTGGTGTGCCAGACCGTGCGCGGATTCCCATCGATTGCCTGGAGGGCGAACTTGCCGTTGTCGGCGTTTTCGCTACTGAAGGCGACCAGCTTCATGCCCGAGGCAGGGATGAGGTCTTTGGCCGTGATAGTGTTGGCCTTGCTGCTCCCTTGTGATTGCGGCTGATCCTTCGCCGTACCCCACTTCGCCCAGCGATCACGTCGGTGCCGCTTGCGAGCCGGGTCGCTGTAGGTCCCGGTTCTGGCGGGCGTGTGCTCGGCTTCCGCGATGGTGACCAGAGCCTTGAGGACCTGTGGGTACCGCGCAGCCACGTTGGTCGTCTCACTCACATCATGTGCGAGATCAAATAGAGCCCACTCGTCCTTCTTGCGATCCAAAATAGCCTTCATGTCCCCCTGGCGCACAGCCATCTGGTTGCCGTACTCCCAGTACAGGAACCCGTGCTGGGCCTGCTCGCCGTCGCCCAGAAGAGTCGGCAAGATCGAGAGGCCGTCTACGTCGTCGGGCACTTCACCGCCGCACAGCTCCGCCAGAGTAGGCAACACGTCGGGCTGGTAGAACACGAGGTCACTGACCTGCCCGGGCTTGATCCGCCCGGGCCAGCGAGCGATGGAGGGGATGCGCAGGCCGCCCTCGTACAGGTTGCCCTTGCCGCCGCGAAATTCAACTCCCGTGCGCGGGTCCTTGTTCGGCCCGAAGAAGCCACGCGGATGCTCATTGGATCGGAAGCGGTCCTGGCCCCCGTTGTCACCCGTGAAGAAGACGATGGTGTTCTCCTCTAAGTCCAGCTCCTTGAGGAGATCAAGCACCTGGCCGACGTTGTAGTCGACCATGCTCACCATCCCGGCGTAGTTCTTGATGTCCTGATGGATGCCGGGATCCTGGATCCACGCCTCGTCCTCATACAGCTTCCAGGCCGGATCATCAGCGGGGATGTCGTACATCCCGTGGGGGGGAGTGACGGGTAGATAGCAAAAGAAGGGCTTGTCCTTGTTGTCGCGGATGAATTCAAGTCCGGCATCCATGATCGCGTAGTGCGAGTAGGTCTCGCCAACGCGTCCTCCCACGTTGCCTTTCAGCGCCACCTCTTCACTATTCCGAACCAGATAGGGCGGATAGAAGCTGTGGGCATGAACCTGATCGTAGTAGCCGAAGAAGTCGTCGAAGCCGTGCTCTTCGGGCACTCCGGTGGAGTCCCGTCCTCCACAGCCCCACTTGCCGAAGCCCCCGGTCGCGTAGCCCTTGGCCTTGAGAATACTCGCGATGGTGATCTCGCCTGCGCGCAGTGGTGTTCCACCGTCGTTCGCCCGCACCGACGCGTGACCGGCGTGCTTGCCCGTCATCAGGTTGCACCGCAGGGGCGCGCAGACGGGTGATCCTGCATAGGCTGCGGTGAACCGGATGCCCTCAGCGGCCATGGCGTCGATACGCGGGGTCTTGATGTAGGGGTTGCCCATGTGGCCGAGTTCGTAGTAAGCGAGCTCATCGGACATGACGTAGACGATGTTGGGAGGACGCTCGTCCCCGGCCCAGGAAAAGCAGGTCGATAAGCAGGCGACTATCAAGATGCTCAGGAAGTTGATTCGCATGGGCACCGTTCTACCACAGGAGACTGCACTGCGCAGGGGGGCGGATCCGGATGGGCAGCGAGGGGTGTACAAAGCACCCTTTACCCATCGCCAGTGGAGAAGGTGGGAGTTTTCCTGGGGCTGGATCAGGTTCTTACCTGGCTTGCGCCATTGGGTGCAGGCCCTTTGAATCCGCTGTCCCCCTTTCGATTCTTCAGCCAGCTCCAGAACCCACCGCGATCCGCTCAGGAAGTCCTAGTGGTAGATCCACTCGCACACGAAGTAGGCCAATGGTGGACTAATGTCCCGCCACTGGCGGCGCGTCTTTAGATCTACCAGGCCAAGAAAATGCTCCCACCTACCACGATTGTCCTCGAACCACTGATACCCCTCGTAGCTAAAGGGTTCATATACCTCCGCGGTGGCTACCCCAAATTTTTGGCGTTCGTATAGCAACATCGAACTTCCATCGAGCCAGTGCCACTCGCCTTCCTCTTCTTCATCGCTCGCACCCAGCCACAGGTGGCCGCTGTTATCGTCGAGCACTTCCTCCATGAGGAAGTGCTGTTGATGGGGAGTTTTCACGTGGGCCAGACGTCCGCCCAGTTCCTCACACCGACGGACAGCCTCGTGCCAGCCAATCTTTTCCTCGATAACTTTGTAGGTGCTGAACCCGAAGCGGTGCGCTCCCTCCCGGGCGTCGGCGCTCTCCTTGTTCGCATTCGGGAACAAGGGAGGGTCCGGAAACAGGAGATCGTCATCTAGCGTCGCGACCACCATGGCGATCCGTTTGATTTCGTCCACACGATCAGCACGGGTCGCTTCAAGGCTTGATTCCTTCAGGCCCCTCCTCGCCTTTGTTGCGGCCTTTTCAACCGCCTTTCGGAATACTGTTCGATTACGGGCCAGCTTCTTTTTCAGGCCCTCTTTGTCATCCTCGAACGTCGAGCCGGCCTTGTTCATGGCCTCCATGAAATCGACCACAGCCTTTCGCGCCTTGGGGTCATTGAATGCCCATCCGTACGGCAGCGTTTCGCCCCATTCGCAGATGTAGGGCCATCGAAATCCAGCCTTGGCATCTCCGAGCCCGAGCTTCAGGAAGGTCGCATCCCGTCCGTGTGTCCCCCCCTTATCCCAGAGGGAGGGATTGATTGGCTCCCCGGTCACCCAACTCCACCCAGCGTCACCACGAACTGCATGGGAATTGGATCCACCCACCCAGGAGACAGAAGGCCTCGCACCGAGTAATCCAACCAGAAAGTCGAGTTCTTCCGGGCTCTCCACACAGGCGAGATATCCCCCCTCTTGTCTGCAGCGCTTTCTTGCGACAGGCCAAGGAACCCGATCCTCCTCACTGGAGAAGACCTTGTAGCTGTGACCATTGAATGTCGTTGCCTCTTTGTCCGGACTGTTCTTCAGAAACGTGCGCGAGTGGGGGAGCGGCCCTTTGGAGAGCAGGCCGAGGGCTTCGGTGAGTGCCATCAGACCTTCGCTGTCGCCCTTGTCACGGGCCTTGGCCTTGGCCTTCTCAAGTGCCTCAATGAGCTTCTTTTTTGCCGCATTCTCCGCGCTAGCGAGCTCAACCGGTGCCTCGATCAGGCCACTCGTCTTACTCCATGCAACTAGAAACTTCGCAAAGGCTGCGCCTATGGCCCGATCCAACTCTCGCAAGGTGGACTTGGTCGACGGCAATTCGAACTTCTCTTCCCAGAAGGGCAGATACTCGAATCCTTCTTGCTCCACCTTCTCGTCAGGCGAAGAGGTATACGCGGGGGGTGAGATTCCTGGTGAGAATCCAGCCGCCAAGATCAGAGAAATGACGAACTTCATGGCGACGGGATGATAGCAGCCGGGAGTCTCCGGGGATCCGGATAAGTGTTCCAATGCCCTCGAAGCAGGATTTGGCCCGTCGGGGGCTCTTCAAGTGATCCCGAGGTCCCGGGCGGCCAGGGACCGATTTCCAAAGCAATCTTTCAGAACCTATTCCGCTTCACAGCGGGGCTTATTGTTAGCAACGGTAGATCCAAATCAACTCTGATAAATTGAGACAGACACCAACGTCTATCAATGAGCCCGTCGGATTCATCCATGAACACCCAAAAGACTGGAGTGGGGCACTGAGCGGGGTTGTGTCTCCGCCCAGCCGTTCCTTGTGCCGCTGTGCAGGATGGCGGAGGCGGGAGGATTCGAACCCCTGGTAGGTTGCCACACGCTGGTTTTCAAAACCGGTAAAGCCTCTACTGTATGGGCGCTATAGCTTCGCTATCTGGCTTGTGATGTCTTGTAAGTTGCTCGCGCACTTGTCGGCATTCTGATTCGCAAGCTTCAGGGCAGCTTCCCGGTCCCCAGCATAGACATTCTTGGATTCCCAGCATGCTCCGGCAGCGCCACCGCCCTCATTGTCTACCAAGCAAACGTCGATTTCTCCAAGGAGGATTACAAGAGTCTCCCATTCGTACGAACCGCTCGCCCACTTGTCGTGGTCTTCAAACTTCCAGTCGTCCCCATAGATGGCTTTAAGGGAGTCGCTGTTCTTGTCCTGAAGGTCCGCCCAGAGGGTTAGAAATTTTTCATCATCTCCTATTCGCTGCATGGCATCCCAGAATGCAGTTCCGTATTTTTCGTGGGCCTCTACCAGTCTCTCAATCCCCTTTGAGTCTTCCCTTCCGAGCAATTGTGGCCCGTCCGCACCAAAGAGAATTGGGCTGTATGCAATCATGTGGCCGCACTCACCGTCGCATCCATCACATATCGGGCAGGCGATCTGATGGTGGTTTGCTAAGAGGGTGCCACAGCAAGAGCACTCCTGGAAGATATCTGTGTCTAGTTGTTCAGGTTGCTGTTCTACACAAAGAGCGCAGTAGGTGATACCCGGGAATTTTTTTACCCAGTCGTCTCTAAGCGAATCTTCGCAGCCTTCACAGTTTTGAACTTCCATAATCTAGGTAGACATTATACTCCTGGGCAAGATGACGGAGACGGTAGGATTCGAATCCCCGGAGACGAAGGTTAGTCAGAATCCGTGGCAACTGGTGCACCCACCTGCAGCGCCCACAGTCGGCCACCTGAACAGGCCCAACAGTCCATGAGACAAAGACGACGGAAACGAACAGCTTGGCCAAGGGCCGTGCTGGTAGCCTTGCTGCTTCTCTCGCTGCCACGGCTTGCGGTCGCCGGCGAACCGCCGAACATCCTGTTCATCTACCTCGACGACTTCGGTTGGCGTGACACGGGCTACATGGGCTCGGACTTTTACGAGACCCCCAACCTCGACGCCCTGGCCGAGCGGGGACTGGTGTTCACGGATGCCTATTCCTGTGCTGCCAACTGCGCCCCGGCACGCGCCTGCTTGCTGTCGGGACAGTACACGCCACGACACAAGATCTTCAACGTCGGGACGCGGCCGCGCGGTAAGGAGAAGGATCGTCTGCTTACTCACATCCCCGGCACTACGACCCTGCGCCCCGATATCGTGACCTGGGCGGAGAGCCTGCAGGCCGCTGGGTACCGCACTGGCATGTTCGGGAAGTGGCACCTGGGCACTACCCCCAAGAAGCAGGGCTTCGATGTCTCCGTCGACTACCGGCGCCTGCCCGGCTTCAAGGGCCACCGCGGCCCCGACGGAGCCTACCTCACCGACGTGCTCACCGACCGGTGCATCGACTTCATCGAAGCGAGCAAGGACAAGCGCTGGTGCGCCTATCTCTCCCACCTCGCGGTCCACACACCGCTGCACGCCAAGCTCGAGCTGCTCCCCAAGTACCAGGAGAAGGCGCCCGGCAAGCTGCACAAGCACGTTGAGATGGCCACCATGATCCAGGCCGTCGACGACGGTGTCGGCAAGCTGATCGCGAAGCTCGAAGCTCTCGAGCTGCTCGACGACACGGTGATCATCTTCACCTCGGACAACGGCGGCTATGGCCCGGCGACCGACATGGATCCGCTCTGGGGCTACAAGGGCAACTATTACGAGGGCGGCATTCGAGTGCCGTTCTTCGTCCATTGGCCCGGCGTCGTCACGGCCGGCAAGACGGGAACGCCCATCACCGGGGTGGACCTCTATCCGACCCTGCTTGCGATAGCGGGTGCCGAGCGCCCCGACCAGGTCCTCGACGGCGTCGATCTCGTGCCTCTGTTCAAGGGTGGCGACGTCGCCGGTCTCGATGAGCGGCCGCTGTTCTGGCACTTCCCTGCCTACCTGCAGAGCTACTCGGTGACCCACGAACAGCGCGATCCGCTATTTCGAACCCGCCCCTGCGGCGTGATCCGTATGGGACGCTTCAAGCTTCACGAGTACTTCGAGGACGGTACCCTCGAGCTCTACGACCTCGTCGACGACATCCGGGAACGCAACAACCTCGCGGAGGAGAAGCCAGACAAGCGCGACGAGCTGCACCGCATCCTGAAGGAATGGCGCGAGAATGTCGGCGCGCCGGTTCCCGCGCGGAAGTAGGCGGCCCTCTTCCTGAAGCGAAAAGCTGTTGATGCTGGGGTCCCAAAAACCGTTCCTCAACCCTGAACCTGTCAGGAGCAGGCCAGTGAAGTCTCTTGGAAGTGGTAGCGCGGGCAGGATTCGAACCTGCCTCTTGTGAGCAGGGCCTGTGGATCGACGCCGAGCAGAGCTCTGGAGGACCAGATTGTGTCTACAAGAACCGTTGTACAGTTATTACTCGCCCCCACGAATTGAGAGCGCACGCGATCTGCCTCCAAGCGCTATCTTTGTCGCCATGAGATTCCTCCCTATTCTCCTTCTCAGCGGGCTCTTCACGTTTGCCCAGGTCGCGTCCGCCCAGACCAAGGACCTTCCGCGACCGGGTGAGGTCTTTCAAGTCGACGGACGCACCGCCTTCGTGATCGAGCCGTTGGCGGTGGCGCGCCGTGACGGACCGCTGCCCTGGGTCTGGTACGCGCCGACACTTCGAGGTCTGCCGAGCCGAGCGGAGACCTGGATGTTCGACCGTTTTCTCGCCGCTGGGATCGCGATCGCCGGGATCGACGTGGGCGAGTCCTACGGCAGCCCGGACGGGACGAAGCACTATCAGGAGTTGTACGAGCACCTCACCACGAAGCGCGGGTACGCCTCGCGACCGGTGCTGCTCGCTCGGAGCCGCGGGGGACTGATGCTCTACAACTGGGCAGTCGAGCACCCCAGCTGCGTAGCCGGCGTCGCAGGCATCTATCCTGTCTGCGACCTCGCGAGCTATCCCGGCCTCGGGAAGGCGGCGCCCGCGTACGGGATGAGCGCGAAAGAGCTCCGGACGAACCTCAGCACGCACAACCCCATCAATCGTCTCGCGCCCCTCGCTAAGGCGCGCGTCCCGATCTTCCACATCCACGGGGACCGCGACGGCACGGTCCCGCTCGAGGCCAACTCGGGCGCGCTCGGGGCTCGCTACACGGCGCTGGGTGGCCCAGCCGAGATCTCCGTGATCGAGGGCCGCGGGCACGACATGTGGAGCGGCTGGTTCCAGTCAGAGGAGCTGACGGACTTCGCCGTCCGTCATGCGCTCACCGGGGCGCAGGGATCCAGTGAATCGCCCGAGGAGCTCAGCAAGCCGCCCGCCACCGACAAGCCCGTCAAGGTCTACATCCTGTCGGGCCAGTCCAACATGGTGGGCATCGGGCAGGTCAGTGGCGGGAGCACGCGCTGGGGCAAGCAGATCATCGAGCCGGTCGTCTCGGTCTATGCAGGCCCGTACTCCGCCGAGGCGGACTACGACTCAATGACCCCGACCGCGACCAAGAAGCTGCCTGTCTACGGCGGAGTCGAGCCCACATCCTTCCCTGGCGGCGGCACCCAGGTCGTCAGGGGGTTCATCGAGCTCGCCGACGACGGCGTCTTTGAGTTCAACCCCGGCTACTCCGACTCGACCTACAATGTCATGGAGGTGGCGGGCGTTGAGGTCTATCGGAGAGAGCCCGGCCAAGAGGCGGCGCGGACCGGTTTCCAGTTCAAGGAGGGTGAGAGACACCCCTTCAAGATCACGTTCTTGACCGAAGCGGCGAACGGGCTCGGCTGGCTCTGGCGAACAGATTTGCCCGGCACCCTCTCGACGGTCGTGAAGACGAACGGCAAGTTCCCTCATCTCCTGGACGCCGAGGGCCGGTGGGCTGTGCGTGACGACGTCTGGTACAAGGGCCTCGTCACCGCGACGGCGAACCAGTGGTTGTCGGTCGGTTGCGGCGCCACCGCGAACTCCATCGGACCGGAGCTCCAGTTCGGCCACGTGCTGGGCGAGCACCACGACGAACCGGTCATCATCATCAAGACCTCTCAGGGCAACCGTAGCCTGGGCTGGGACTTTTTGCCGCCCGACAGCGCAAGGTTCACCTACGAGGGTCGGACCTATGCAGGGTCTGGCGACAAGATCCCCTCCTGGACCCCAGACGACCCGGGCAAGGAGGTCGACTGGTATGCAGGCCTGCAGTACGACCAGTGCTTCGAGGCTGTCCACGAGGTGTTGGACAACTTTGCCGTGCACTTCCCTCAATACGAGGAACAGGGCTACGAGATCGCGGGCTTCGCCTGGTGGCAGGGGCATAAGGACGGAAACGCCGCACACGCCAGCCGCTATGAGTTCAACCTCGTGAGGCTGATCCAGAGCCTGCGAGCCGAGTTCGACGCTGCGAATGCACCCTTCGTGATCGGCACGATCGGGTTCGGGGGGTGGGAGATGGCCGGTCCTCATCTGACGGTCGCCAACGCTCAGCTCGCCGTGAGCGGAGAGACGGGCAAGTATCCGGAGTTCGCCGGGAACGTCCTGACCGTCGAGATCCGGGACTTCTGGAAGGACGCCTCCATCTCTCCTCGAAACCAGGGCTTCCACTACAACGGCAACGCCGAGACCTATCTGATGGTCGGCGACGTGCTCGGCCGGGGCATGCTGAAATTGCTGGAGAACCAGTGAGTCCGGACCGCACACTTCGCGGCAAGTGAATCATGATAAGCACAACAAAAGGAAAAACGATGCCTAGGTTTGGATTGATCTTGATGATGACAGCTGGTCTGGCCGTAGGGCTTTTTGCAGATGACAGAGCGGGAGTTCCCGAAACTCTGCCCAGACCCGATGGCAAAGGAGCCGACATGAGCAAACCCGTTCAGGTTTATATCCTGATGGGACAATCCAACATGTTGGGCTTTGGCAACGCCGGAGGGTTGGCTGATGCTTGCAAGAACAAAGGGCTCTATCCTTATCTCATTGACGAGGCCGGCGACTGGACGGTACGCAAGGACGTGCGCTTTGTCCGCGTGATGTGTTCTGGTAGTGGCCCCAGCAAGACATACAACAATGAATGGATGACCATCAAAGGCAACATTGGTCCTGAAATGGGCATTGGTCACTATGTCGGGCATGCCACTAAAGCACCCGTCATGATTCTCAAGTCTTGTATTGGCAATCGCAGTCTGGGCTATGACTTGCTACCGCCAAGTGCTGAAGGTTATGCAGGGGACCCTAATCCAGCCAAGAGGCCGACATCAGGTCCATGGTATGCCGGAGTGCAATATGACGGTGACATAGCAGCCGCCAAGCAGGTTCTGAAAGAGCTGCGCAAGCACTATCCTGGTGCCGGAAAATACGAGGTTGCTGGTTTCTTTTGGTGGCAGGGCGACAAAGATTTTCGCAATGTCGAGCACGCCGCCAATTATGAAAAAAACCTCCTTTGCCTCATAAAATCATTGCGTGAGGACTTTGACTCGCCGAACGCCAAGTTTGTTTGTGCCACCCTCGGTCAGACCAAGAAAGGTGCAGGAGGCGCTCAAGGTCAGATCCTCGAAGCTACGCTCAACATGGACGGTGAACGGGGCAAGTACAGAGATCATAGGGGCAAGGTCGCCTCTGTCTATTCACACCCTCTCAGTAAAGGAGGCGGCTCAAGCGGCCATTATGGGGGCAATGCCGAGACTTACATGAACATCGGTCAAGCCATGGGAAAGGCCATGGCCAAGTTGATCATGAACAGTCCGGGTAGTGTGCCCGGCATTGACGTCGATGAGTTGGATAGTCCTCTCAAGAGGGTCTACAAGTGCCTCGTCTCCGGCAAATTGAACGAGGCCGACAAGTCCCTTCGACCTTACCTCGCCGCCGCAGGCAGCAAGAAAGAGGAGCAGGTAGTTCATGCTCGAGAACTCAACGATTACCTGGCGATCCTTGTCGAGGGATCCATCGAGGCCATGCACGGATTCAGAGAAAGTGGCGATTTCTGTCAGTTGAGAGATGAGCTTGCCAAGAACGACAAGAGCCATTCGGGCATTCCAGCCTACGATAGCCAGAAGGAGACTTGGGCTGCAGATCTGACCACCGAGAAGGCCATCCGCGCAATAGCCATTGGTGACAAACTCAGTGCCATTTTCGCGAAGAAAGAAAGAACCAGCCCTGCCAAGTTCTTTGGACTGGTCAACGACTTCCAGAAAGAACACCCTGATTCCTTCTATGCCTCCAGGGCAGAAGCAGAGATCGCACCTGTCAGGGCCGCCATCCGAAAGGTCTTCGAGGAAGTCTCGGCACTTGAGAAGCTGGGCGACCTGTACTCCAAGTTCGAGACAATCAAGGAGTCAAGGAGCAGATTCGCCAGGATCCCCGAGTTTGACGAGGCCAATGAGAGATGGGTTGCTGAAGCCAAAGACCCCGGTGTGAGAAAGTCGATAGCGGCAGGAAAAGCCTATCTGGCAGTCTTCGCGGATCTAGCCAAGTTGAATGATCAATTGGAAAGCAGCAGTGCCAAGAACAACAAGATCACCCGTCCCAGTAAGCGTGCCAAGGCTGAAGAGAGGACGATGGCCAGTCACCTCAGAAAGCTCAAAGCCCTTGCTGGCAAACTGGAGAAACTGGCCGACAAGCACGCTGGCGGCTACTACGGCAGAGCGGCGAGAGCGAGCTTTCAGGCCTACACGGATAGCAAAGGGCAAACTCTCACAGACCAACGTGAGAAATAGCCCATGTGGGGGGGGCAGCCCCGACTTGGGACCCGTGGCTCCCTCACGCCCCAAGGAAGAGGATGACCGAGCCCTGATAGACTCAGTGCTCTAGAGAGTCTTGTCATGAACCCAACCATCGCTGCCCAGTTGCTCCTCGTGCCTTTCCTTTCCTGCGGTGTGGACGTCGGGCAGGAAGTTGAAGCGAACCGCGTCGTCGAGATCGAGCTCGAGTCGATCGAGACCTACGAGAACCCGTTCGTCGAGATCGAACTGGACGCGGTCTTCACCGGACCCGACGGAGAGGAACGGCGCATCCCCGCCTTCTGGGGCGGCGGGAATCGGTGGAGCTTTCGTTACTCCTCGAGCGTGTTAGGCGTGCACGCCTGGCGAACCGAGTGCACGGACAAGGAGAACACCAAACTGCACGGGGCAACGGGCTTGGTCGAGGTCGTCCCCTATCGGGGCCTCAACCCGCTACACCTGCACGGCCCCATTCGGGTGGCGGACGATCACCGACACTTCGAACACTCCGACGGCACGCCGTTCTTGTGGCTCGGAGATACCTGGTGGAAGGGCCTCTGCAAGCGCTTCCCGTGGGCTGGCTTTCAGGAGCTGACCGCTGACCGCAGGACCAAGGGGTTCAACGTTGTCCAGATCGTCTGCGGGCCCTACCCGGACGAGGACATGATGGAGGCCAGCTGGGAAAACGAGGGTGGCAAGCCGTACGAGACCAGGGATTTCAGCGTCGTCAATCCCGAGTACTTCAATGGCTCGGACCGCCGCCTACAACACCTGGTCGGTGCGGGGATCGTCCCCGCAATCGTCGGCGGCTGGGGTCGCCCGCAACGCGGCGGCATGAGCACGATTTCCCAGGTCGGGGTGGAAGGATACAAGCGACATTGGCGACACCTTGTCGCACGGTACGGTGCCTTTCCCGTGGTCTGGATCGTTGGGGGGGAAGCCAAGGACTCACAAGGCCCGTGGTCCCAGGTGGCGAACTACCTTCGTGCTGTGGATCCCTATCACCGTCCACTGACCTACCACGCCCCGGGGCACCCGCGGCGCACGATCGAGGACAATGCTGCCTTTGACTTCGACATGCCGGCGATCGGTCATGACGGGCTCGCGACGGCGAGCCGAACGCTGGACGTGATTCGGTCGTGCCTTTCGTACGAGCCGGCCCGACCGGTGTTGTGTGGCGAGGCCTGCTACGAAGGCCACATGCAGACGAACCTTCAGTACATTCAGCGACACCTGTTCTGGAGCTTCCTCCTTAGCGGCGCGGCGGGGCACACCTACGGTGCAGCGGGAATCTGGCACTCGAGCGTGGAAGGAGACTCGGGGATCACTCCGGTCTACGACGTGACGACGTGGAAGGAGGGCATGAACTACCCCGGCTCCACACAACTCGGCCTGGGGAAGAGGCTGCTGGAGAAGCATGGGTGGTCACGGTTCGAACCCCATCCAGAATGGACCGAGAAGGATTGCTTTGCCGCGGGGATTCCCGGTGAGATTTGCATCGTCTACAAGCCGCGCCGCAGGATCTACGATTGGAATGGTCCGAGAGTGACGGGCCTCGATCCGAGGGTCGAGTGGCATGCGTACTACTTCGATCCTGTGACCGGTAGGATATTCGATCAGGGCACGATCGAGCCCAGCGCCGACGCCCACGATGGGTCCGCGAAGCCCGTCGAGTTCAAGAGTGATGTTCCGTCACCACAGGATTGGGTGCTGGTTCTGGAGGCGAAAGAATGAAGATCCGTACCCGAAGCGGTTAGGACGAACCAGAATCAGAAGAGAAGTTTGAAGGAGAAAATCATGAACAGCGAAGGACGAAACGAAGAGAGCAAGAGCCTCATCGAGAACCTGGAACGAGCCGGCATGTCGCGGCGCGGCATCCTGCAGGGGGTGGGCGGTGCGAGCGCCTTTCTCGGCATGGCCGGATTGGCCGGCCAGGCCGGAGCTCAGGATGCGCCGAAAGATGTCGATGGAAAGGTGATCCCCGGTTTTGAAGAGCATCAGGGTGATCCGAATGCTGCGAAGGGCTGGCAGCCTGTCTCTGATCGCAAGGTACGGGTAGGCATCGCGGGATATGGCCTCTGTCAATTCGGAGCGGCCTTCTTTTATCAAAACCACCCAAATGTCGAAGTGGTGGCGGCTACGGATCTCGACCCCCAGCGATGTGCCGGCCTGGCTAGAGCGGTGGGGGCAAAGAAGACCTATCCGTCCTGTGAAGAGATGATCAAGGACAAGAGCGTTGAGGCGATCTACATTGCGACCGATGCGCCGAGTCACGCTCGTCTGGCCATCATGGCGCTCAAGCGCGGCAAGCATGTTTGCTCTGCGGTGCCCGCTGTTTTTGGGTTTGAAGCCGAGGACGAGGCCGAAAAACTATTCAATGCCGTCAAGAAAAGTGGCATGAAGTACATGATGAACGAAACCTCGACGTTTCATGCAGAACTCTACGCCAAGAGAATGCAATACCAGGCAGGTGCACTGGGCAAGATCATCTATTCCGAAGGGGAGTATTATCATGACAGCGTCGGAACACTCGGAAGCTACAACCCGAAGAACGGTAGGATCGACCGGTTTGGGTGGCGACGGGCTCTCGTACCCATGTGGTATCCGACCCATGCGACGGCCTACTATGTTTCGGTCACGGGCGGCCGACTAACAGAAGTATCAGGATTGGGCACGGCCAGTCTCTACGCCGAATACCAGGATGGCAAGAACGCTCACAGGAACGCGTTTGGTACGGAAGTCGCCATGTTCAAGACAAGTGAGGGCGGCATGTCACGTATGGCGGTCAGCTGGGATATGAAGAATGCCCACGGTGAACAGGGCCGCGTCTACGGGCAAAAGCCACACGACAAGAACATCAAGGGAGATCGTCCAGCGCTACCGCCAAGCGTAGGGGCTGGCGGCCATGGCGGCTCTCATGGGCAACTGACGAATAATTTCATCGAGTCCATTCTGCTGGATAAGAAACCCATCGTCGATGTGAGCGAGGCCCTGAACATGACCCTGGCCGGAGTGATCGCGCACAAGTCGGCGCTCAAAGATGGCGAGTGGTTGAAGATTCCTCAGTATGCAATTTAGATCCATCTACGGGACGGTCATCAAGGCAGCCACACCTATGTTGCCGGGCTGGAAACCGCAGCTACCGGTTTTGGCCGGGTAACTGTCTCGAGCGAGAGCGACGGCCTCAACGGTCATAGAAATCAACGATCCCAGTATCACAACATGAACAAAATACTCTTCGCCCCTTTCTTCGCGCTGTTCATGGCGCTGAGCGTTTCAGCTGCCGATCATCAACTGGAATTGGCGGTACCTTTTACGGACAACATGATCCTGCAACGGGAATCCGAGGTTCCCATTTGGGGGTTCGATCAGCCGGGGAACCAAGTGACTGTCGAGTTTGCAGGGCAAACGAAGACTGCCGTGGCGGACGAGAATGGGGATTGGATGGTGAGACTCGACCCCTTGATGGTCTCTCGGGAAGAGCGGGGTCTTGAGGTAAAGAACAACCAGGGGAAGACGATCTCACTCAACGGCGTCTTGGTGGGGGAGGTCTGGTTCTCCTCAGGCCAATCCAACATGGTGTGGACGGCCGGAAAGAGCATGTGCAACCAAGTGGCCCAGGAAATTGCCAGATCCAAAGAGGACGTACCCATCAGGGAAATCAACGTCAACACCGTGTCCGCCCTCTATCCACAGAAGACGGCCACCTCTGACGGTGGATGGAAAAAAGCCAGTGAAGCGGGTGGCTTTTCAGCCCTGTCCCTTTCATTCGCCTACGAGCTGTACAAGGAACTGAACATGCCCATCGGCATCTTGCTCAGCGCCCACAGCAATACCCGCATTGAAGCCTTCACCCAACGCGAGGCGATTGAGAAGCACCCGAAACTCGCTGGGGACGCCGATCTCATTCGCGATGCGGATCCGCTCACCGATCAAGGCCGCAATGCCTATGAGCGGTACTGCTCGGACTTGAAGGCATGGCAGGGAGAGGCCGGCAAGATCGCAGAGGCCGGTGGCAAGATGTTGGCGCGACCGAACCTCCCTGGAATTGCCGGGATGTGGCGTGGGCCGTCTCAATTCTTCAATGGCAAGATCGCGCCTGTCATTCCCTACGCGATCCGCGGTGCCATCTGGTGCCATGGGACCAGCAACGGTGCTGACGGCAGGATTTACGCGGCCAGGATGGAAGCCTTGGTCAAGGGCTGGAGAGACGCCTGGGGCATGCCCGAGATGCCTTTCTATTTCACGCAGTTGCAATGCTACGGGGCGCCTGACCCGGACTCCGTCGGCTTCGCCGATATTCGGCAGGTTCAGCACCTGTTCTTCAAAGACAACCGTGACAACGTGGGGATGGTGGTTCAGTCCGACCTCAACTCGGCCCGGCCCGGTGGAATCCATTACTACAACAAGCTACATCCGGGGATGAGGATGGCGCGCTGGGCGCTCGCCAAACAGTATGGCAGGGACATTGCCTTCAGCGGCCCGATCTTCAGTGGATACAAAGTGGACGGCCGCAAGGTGGTGGTCTCCTTCGGGAAGGAGAGCCTCTTTGGCGGCTTGATGGTTGGCAACAAGGGCATGGCCAAGGATTACCGGGAAGCGGGGAAATTCGTGGAACCCGCAAGGTCCACCCCTGGTGACAAGCTCAACCATTTCCGCGTCTGCGGAGCTGACAGGAAGTGGCACGCCGCCGAGGCGCTGATTGTTGGTGACACCGTGGTGGCGAGTTCCGAAGCGGTACCCGCCCCCATAGGTGTGCAATATGCCTACAGCGCGGTGCCGGAAAACTCCAACCTCTACAACAAGGCCGGCCTGCCGGCGACTCCCTTTGCCATGATCGATGGCGAACTGATCTTCGAGGAAGACGACCCCGAGAAAGCTGCTGCCCTCAAGGCAAAGTACGCGCGATACACCGATCCTGACCATCCCATTTTCCAAGTGGCGGAGTATTACCGTGATGGGGTCATTCTCCAGCGCAATCAGCCGGTACAGGTGTGGGGGCATGCCAACCAGGGCGTGAAGGTAACCGTGACCCTGGATGACGCCACGAAGACGGCGGTGGCAAATGACCTGCAACAATGGTCGGTCAGCTTTCCGGCAAGGAGAGCTTCGACCAAGCCGATCACCTTGACTGTCACTTCCAGTCACGATCACAGCCGAACGGTTGACAATATTCTCCTCGGAGACGTCTGGTACCTGACGGGCAGCACTCTGCTGACCTCTGAGTGGGCCTACAATCAGCGCGACAAGGAAGCCGATCCGCCAAGGGCGATGCCACTTGTCAGGGAGTTTTGCAGAAAAACCAGCGCCAGCTCCTTCGCAACTCCCAGGAAGCGCCGCTTCGAGACGGGGGGAGGAAAATACCGTTCCCACTGGTTGACGGCTGATTACTCCAAAGAGGGCAATGGTGTGACCATGTTCGCCTATGAGTTTGCGAAGGCCTTGAACCGGCCGGGCATTCCGCAGGGCTTCATAACGATGTCATCCGGGCATGGGGGCCGTAATCGACAACTTGCCTCACCGCTGTCCTGGACCTCCTTTCAAGGTGTCAGGAACGTGGACAACCCGGCCTTCAAGATCCGCCTTGATGAGCTGTTCCTGCAGTTCCCCAACTCCGGGGTGGCAAAGAAGGCCGCCGCCATTCACCTCGAGGAGGTGGGTGTCTTTGTCCAAGGGATCGCCGCGGCCGGCAAGCGGGGCGCGGATCCCTCGAGTTTTGCGCTCAATGCTCCTCCTTTCCCGGAAGCCGGCAAGGGCGGCACCGTTCCTTCGGACACGATCCCCACGCGTGCCTACAACTGGTGCGTAAGCCCGCTGACTCCCATGGGCGTTGCGGGGGTGATCTGGGTGCCGTCGGAAAGCAACCTCGGCGAGGACCCTGCCCACTATGCGGCCGAGTTGGAGATCTACGCCAAGAGTCTGCCAGGCACCCATGATCAGGACGATGTTCAGTTTCTCTTTGCCCAACCGGCGAGCTCCCTGGTTGAGGGCATTACCGCTCCCGAGATACCAGGCGCCAAGAGCACCTCCTTTGACCAATGGCCCAAGAGCCTCAAGAATATCGCCGCCGCGTTGGCAGAACTGACGGAGTAACCCTTCCCTCTCCTTGCCCCCGCCCCTGGGTTCGCATTTCCGCCAACGAACCAAGAAATGAATACAAGGAAGATGCTGATCTGTATGCTGCTGCTGGAGGCTTCCCATGATTCTGATTCGTAATATCTTTGCCGTCATCGTTGGACTCGCCATAGGAATGGCTGTGAATATGGCTCTGTTCATGCTCAACGCCCTAGTGCTTTTTCCCATGCCAGAGGGGATGGACATGAACGACTCCGTGCAGTTGAACGCGTGGATTGTCACCCTGCCTACGGCGGCCTTCTTCGTGGTTCTGGCCGCGCATCTTGGGCAGTCCTTTGTAGGCGGCTGGGTGGCCGCGCGGCTGGGATCTTCTGCGCCCATGCTGTTGGCGATGATTGTCGGCCTGGCTTCGGCCATTGCCTTCAGCGCGTTCGAGGTCGTCAAGCCTTTCACGGCCAAATTTGCTCTCAACCTGGGCCTGCTCCCTACGGCTCCCAAGGGATTTCTTGAGCAACTGCAGTATGCCTACGATCCGGGTTTCCGCGCTTCACCGAGTGCCCTTGTATCCCTATACTGAGCGGTCTGCGACAGGCGCTGACGGAAGCATCGAAGCCTGCACGCTGGTCGGCGCTCCGCTGAGTCGCCGCGATGATTGAGCTCATCAACACAGAAGATCTATCTATGAAGAATGAACCCGAAGACATACAGGCCCTTGTGAGACTCGGCGAAGCGAGAGACGCTGTCGTAACCGAGCTGCGCAAGACCATCGTCGGCATGGACGACGTCATCGACGAGATGATGATTGCCGTCTTTGCCCGCGGCCACTGTCTGCTCGTGGGTGTGCCGGGCCTGGCCAAGACGCTGCTGGTCAGCTCTCTGGCGGAGACGATGTCGCTGTCCTTCAAGCGCATCCAATTCACGCCGGACTTGATGCCCTCCGATATCACGGGGACCGAGCTGCTCCAAGAGGATCCAGAGACGCACGAGCGCCGGTTCAAGTTTCAGAAGGGCCCGGTGTTTACCAACTTGCTGCTCGCCGACGAGATCAACCGGACGCCGCCGAAGACACAGGCCGCGCTGCTGGAGGCGATGCAGGAGAAGCGGGTCTCTTCCGGGGGTGAAGACTACAAATTAGACGAACCCTTCTTCGTCCTCGCGACGCAGAACCCTATCGAGCAGGAGGGCACCTACCCCCTGCCCGAAGCGCAACTCGATCGCTTCCTCTTCAATATCATGGTCAAGTATCCTAGCCGTGCCGAGGAGCTCGACATCATGAGCAGCGCCACCAGCGACGACAAGCCCGTGCTCAAGCAGGTCATCGACGGTCCCGCAATTCTCGAGTTCCAGCACGTCGTTAGGCGCATCCCGGTCTCCGAGCACGTGTTCGAATACGCGGCGTCGCTGGTGCGGGCGACCCGCCCCGACGAGCCTGATGCGCCGGAGTTCGTGAAGAAGCTCATGGCCTGGGGGGCGGGGCCGCGCGCTTCGCTGAACTTGATCCTTGCCGGCAAGGCGCGCGCGGCCCTGCGCGGGCGCTGCTACGTTTCCATCGAGGATATTCAGGAATTGTGCCTGCCGGTGCTGCGCCACCGCATCATTCCCAACTTCGCGGCGCGTTCGGAAGGGCAGACCTCCGACAGCTTGATTGAGAAGCTCTTGGTAGAGATCCCAGCGGACGAGAAGTTGCTCTCGCCGAAGGCCAGCTGACCGCATCGCGAGACTTGAGGAATGTCCGAGAATTTGCCGGAGACCAATTACCTTGACCCTGAGCTCCTCCAGCGCCTGGGTGACCTTGAACTGGTCGCGCGCGAGGTCGTGGAAGGGATTCGCGTGGGGAGTCACCGCAGCCCGCTGCGCGGCTTGAGCACGGAGTTCGCGCACCACCGGCAGTATGTGCCGGGCGACGCGCTACGCACCATTGACTGGCGGGTCTACGGCCGCACCGACCGCTACTACACGAAGCTCTACGAGGCGGAGACTAATTTCGACTGCCACCTCCTGATCGATGCGAGCTCGTCGATGAACTACGCTTCAGGCAAAGTCAGCAAGTTGGAATACGCCAAGTTTCTCGCGGCCAGCCTTGCCTATGTGGTGCTCAAGCAACGCGACTCCGTGGGGCTGTCGGTGTTCGACTCCGAAGTGCGTACCTATCTTCCGCCGCGCTCCGCGATGGGGATCATCCTTGAGATCGACCGGGCGCTGCGCGACATCAAGCCGACGCCGAAGACCAGCCTCGCCAAGCAGCTGCACGACATCGCGCTGATGATGAAGCGCCGCTCCATCGTGGTGGTGATCTCGGATCTTCTATCCGACGTGGATGATATCCTCGCCGGGCTAGACCACCTTCGCTTTGACGGGCACAACGTGATCGTGCTGCACACGCTGGACCCCTACGAGCTCGAATTCCCCTTCGGCGGCACCTGGCGTTTCGAGGGGCTTGAGGGGGAAGAGTCGCTGACGACGCATCCCGAACGGATCCGCGACGACTATCTCGCCAACTTCAACGATTACCTGGGGAACCTACGCGCCGGGTGCGTGGCGGCACACATCGACTACACCACCGTTGATACGTCCCGCCCGTTGGATGCGATGCTCAGCGAGTTCTTCTTCCAGCGGCAGTCGACGCTCGCCGGTCCATCGATTGGAGCCCGCAGATGACGTTCCTAAACCCACTGCTCCTGCTCGGGGCGCTTGGGATTGGGCTGCCCATCCTTGCGCACCTCATTAATAGACAGCAGGTCAAGCGCACCGACTGGGCAGCGATGCAGTTCCTTAGTCGGAGTGTGCGTGTTCGTTCCAGGCAACTCCGTCTTCGAGATCTGTTGCTGCTCCTGATGCGATGCCTCGCAGTACTGTTGCTGGTTCTTGCGTTGGCTCGGCCTGCCACAAACAGTGCTGACGTGTCGTGGTTGCCTGGTGAAGAGCGGGCCGGCGTGATCATCGCCCTGGATGCTTCTTTCAGTATGCAGCACAGCGATGGAAAGGCCACGCGGTTCGAACGCGCCATCGAACAGGTCCGCATCATCAGCGAGCACATCCAGCCCGGCGACCCGGTTTCGTTGGTCCTGCTAGGCGGCGAGCACCGGGTTGTTCTTCGGAATATGGCCTATGAGCCCAATCGCTTTGCTGAGGTGTTGTCGGAGCAGCAAGCCGCTGCTGAACCCCTGGATTTGGATAGCGTTCCGAAGCGCCTTGAAACGTTGGTCCAAGATATGGATGCGCCTCAGAAGGAGGTCTACATCGTTACTGACACCCAGGCCCATGACTGGGGGCGAGCGTCTTCTCCGCTACAAGAAGCCTTGAGGGGGCTGGGGCAGGAGGCAAGCGTTTTTCTAGTCCCGGTGGCGGGCAGCGGCGAAAACCTCGCAGTGACGGGCATGGACCTTGTTTCGGGGGCGCTGCGCAAGGGATCGATCGCCCGTTATCGAGCCACGGTGCACAACTACGGCAAGAGACCTGTGTCGGGCGTTGATGTCCGGTGCCGGGTCGAAGGCGTACAGATTGACAGCAAACAGATCCCTCTGATCCCACCGGGGTCATCCGAGACGGTGTCCCTATTTGTGCCGTTTTACAACTCGGGCCCGACGCGTATCACCGCAGATATCTCCGGCGACGCATTAGCAACCGACAACGTACGCCGCGCAGTGGCCGAGGTCCGAGACCGTGTCTCGGTCTTGTGTGTCGATGGCTCAATGGGGGATGCCGGCCGTCTCATCATGTCGTCCTTACGGGCGCGGACCGATGGAGCGGAAGACGAAGGTTTCGTGGTGCGCTCGGTGCAGTGGCCCGACTTTCCGACGGGCGACCTCGGTCAGATCGATGTGATCATCTTGGCGGATGTACCCGAGATCACGCAGGAACAGGCAAGCCAGCTTTCACGCTTTGTCCGCCAGGGAAACGGCTTGGTCTGGTTCGCTGGCGACAATGTCAAGGCGAGCAAATGGAACGAGCTCTCGGGTGAAGGTGGCAGCGCGCTGCTGCCCGCTTCGCTAGGTGCGGTGGTTGACACGAGCGACAACTGGGGGGTTGGCAAGCCGCTGGACCCCGACATGCCCGATCACACGGTGTGTCGTCCGCTACAGTCGTTGCCGGAAGACCTGCTTAGCGAAACGCGTTTCTTGAAGCGACTGCAGGTGGAGCCGGCCGACACCAGTTTCTTGGTGATGAATCTGGCTGGGAGCCACTTGCCGATTCTGCTCGAGCACTCGCTGGGGCGCGGCCACGTCTTCATGTTCACAACTTCCGCTCACAGCACTTGGAACAACATGGCGCAGACCCCGGTCTTCCCCATGCTCATGCAGCAGATCGTGACCTATCTAACGGGTCGGGAGTTTGAGCAGCCTCGAATTGTTGGCGATTCGCTGATGCTTTCGTATGCCGAGCAGCCCGATGCCATCGACGCGGTGTTCGATACCCCTTCCAAGCAAGCGATCACCGTGCCTGTTCGTGAATACCGCAATGGGTACGTGGCCCTGCTCGAAAAGTCGCGCGAAGCCGGTTTCTATGTCGCCCGGGTGAGCGTGCAGGCACCGGGCATGCCGATCGCTGTGAATGTCAACACGCATGAGTCGGACGTCGCCTGCGTAACTGCTACCGCGTTGCGAGAAAGCCTGGACGGGACCGGCATCACGGTATCCGCAACAGCAGCGGATTTATCTGCCGATATCAACACGGCACGTACGGGACGGTCGTCCTGGCGTTTCTTCATGCTTGCCGGGTTGGCCTTCCTTGTCATCGAGAGCCTGTTCGCGGACCGCATCCTCGGGCGCAACCGATTGCGCCGGGATCAACGGAGCCGCCCGCCGCAACACGAGGAGGTGGCTTGAGATGATTGACTTGATCGCCAATAGCACCCGGATTGAGCGCATCTTTTGGGCCCGGCCACTGCCGACGGTCGCGATGGTCGCGGTATTTGTCGGCGTGATTGTGTTGAGTGTCTATCTTTACCGCCGAACCTGGGGGCTGAAGTCTTGGCTGCGTTTCTTGCTGGGAGCGGCTAGGCTGGTTGTGCTAGCACTGGTTGTCGCGGCGCTTTTCGAGCCGATGGCGGTCTTCCGCGAAACCTACACGCAACAGCGTGGTCTGCCGGTGCTCGTCGATGTCTCTGAGAGCATGTCGATCAAGGACCCGCGCAGGCGTCCCGAAGACCTCGCCGAAGCCGCCGCTGCGCTGAACTTGCTCACATCCGAAGATCAGGATGTGGCCCTGAATCTTGACGCCAATCAGCGGCAGGCGATTGCGTCCGCATCGCGGCTGGACCTTGTGACAAGCCTGCTCTCGCAATCGGCCCGTCCGATCTTTGAGTCGCTCGGAGAGGGGCTCGACGTGAGTTATCACGCCTTCGGTCGGAAAACACGTTTGATCAGCGACGACAGTGCATTATCGATCAACGCCGTGAACCAACTCGGCCCCGCCGAACCAGAAACATCCATCGCTGGCGCGCTCGAGGCGGTCGCTAAATCCGGCGGCGCCCCGCCCGCGGGGATCGTGCTCTTCTCGGATGGGACCGACACGGGTTCTTCCCGGCGAGCCGAATCAGTCCTGCAAGACCTGTGCGCACGCGGCATCCCCATCTACACCGTGCCCGTCGGCTTGGCAGAACCAGATGACGTGTCCATCCGCAACATCGTGATGCAGGAGGTCGCGTACTCCGGCGATCGGGTCCCTGTCCGCGTCCAACTTCAATCGAAGGGTTACGAAAGGCGGACGGCCCGACTCTCGGTGCTCCTCAATGGGCGGGGCGTCTCGTCTCGTACCGTCCGTTTCGATGGTGGTCTGCAATTCGAAGACATCGACTTCAGCGTCGATGTCTACGAAAAGGGCGCGGTGCAGATCGATGTGCTCATTGAGCCATTCGACGACGAGGTCTCAGTAAACAACAACCGGGTCGAGCGGAGCATCCGGGTCGTCAATGAAAAAATCAACGCGCTCTACATCGAGGGAAACGCCCGTTGGGAGTACCGGTACCTGCGTGCCATCCTAAAGCGTGACCCACGGATCAACGCCACCTTTATCGCGTCCAACGTCGGACCTGAGGTCGCCCGGAACTCGCCCGAGCATATCGAGCGGTTCCCCAACAACCGTGAAGAAGCCTTCCAATACGACCTGGTCATCCTGGGCGATGTCGACGCATCGTTCTTCAGTGATGAAGAGCTTGGTTTGCTTGAGGAGTTGATACGTGACCGCGGGGCTTCGCTGCTGATGCTCTGCGGCCCGATGTATTCGCCCGGTTCTTATGCGGGCACGTCGGTGCAGACGATGCTGCCGGTCCGCTTCGATCCCGATGCCGAATGGGAAAAGGTCGCGGAATCGGTCTACCCCGTGCTGACGCCAGAGGGTCGCAGTAGCCTGGTGATGACGTTGGAAAACGAGACGGAGTTGAATGACCGCATCTGGAGCCGGTTGGCACCGATGGATCATTTGCCACCACTGCTGTCTGCAAAGCCCGGGGCGATGGTGCTCGCGGTACTCTCCGATAGCACGGACCGCGAACAGGGTTACCCGCTGGTGGCCTGGCAACGCTACGGGACAGGTAAGTGCATGTCGGTGGCGACCGACCGGCTATGGCGCCTGCGGTACAGGACCGGAGACAAGTATCACTGGCGGGTCTGGTCTCAGTGCATCCAGTTCATGGCCCTGTCTCGACTGATGGGCGAGCACAAACGTATCCGCCTGGAAACCGATCGTTCGATCTATCCCATCGGCAGCCAGTGCCGCCTTTACGCGCATGTCCTCGATGACAACTTTGATCCCGTTGTACAGGCGCGCTTTGATGTGTTCGTGTCCGGTCTAGATGGCGAGCAATCCCCAGAGCGTGTCAGCCTCCGCCCCGACCGGTCGCACCCTGGTTTGTATGAGGGCTATTTTGCCCCGCCGAGTCCGGGCCGGTACAGGATCGAGTCCAACCAAGACGACCGACGTATCTCCAACACGACTGAGTTCCAGGTGGCCGGCGTCAATCGGGAACTGGCCGACACGAACATCGACCTCGAGAATCTGAAACGCATCGCAAACCTCACCGGTGGCGAGTGCCTGAGTATGCAGGAGTTATCAAAACTCGCTTCCCTGGTGGACAACCAGCCGGTGACGACCACGGTGCGTTCTGAGCGGTCGCTCTGGGACAACGGCTGGGTTGCGTTGTTGCTGATTGGCCTGATGGGGATCGAATGGATACAGCGAAGGAGGCACGACCTCCCATGACCAGCGCTGATACGATCCGACTCGATCAACTCGACTCGCGCATCCGGGCTGTATGGAGCCGCGGGCAGACGTTGCATCTGGTCGCCGGCTTGCTGGCCTTTTGCCGATGGGCGATCCCGCTGTTCCTCTCAGGGATGTGGATCGACTGGATGGCCTACATGCCCATCCCCGGGCGTGTTGCCATCCTGATTGTGCTGCTAGCCGTCTCGTTTTATCGCGCTTGGCGGTGTGGTTGGCGGCACCTGCGCCCGTTCAATGCCGTGCGCACCGCGCTGCAGCTTGAAACACACCACGGTAATCTCCAGAGCTTGCTGGTCTCCGCGGTCCAGTTCCGCGACCACGACGCGAATCGCGATGGGGGGTCGCGCGCGCTGTACGACCGAACGTGCAGCTTGGCCGAGGAGGCGGCGTCGGACTTGCGACCCGAGCAGGCGGTGCCTTACCGGCCACTGCGACGCCCAGGGACGATCGCGCTACTTCTTGTCGGATTGATCGCTGTCTTTGCCGCGATCAACGGCCCGTTCCTCGCTGCCGGGGCAATGCGGTTCTTTGCCCCTTGGCTTATTGTTGAATACCCCACCAATACACAGATCGCTTTGGACCAAAATGAACTGGTCCTGAAGGAAGGCGGTAGCGCCCTGATCGAGGCGCGTGTTAGTGGCGTCGTACCAGAACGAGCAAAGATCTACGTACGGACCGGCGAAGGGCGTGCACGCGAGATTGATCTAGAGATCGCCGATGACAGCTGCGTTTACACCATCGACTCTGCTTCTCGCGACTTCACCTACCGGATCAAGGCCGGCGACGACCGCACCGACTGGCACAAAGTGCGTGTAGTCCCCGCCCCGCGCATCCAGGGTGTAGAGGTTGGCCTGGTGTATCCCGAGTACCTGAACCGTGCCCCGGAATCCGTTGAAGCCCTGACCTTGACGGTGCCGGAGGGGACCGGCGTCAACTGGCAGATCACCTTGGATCGGCCAATCAGCGCGGCGCAATTCGTCCGCGATGGTGAGGAGCCGATGGCCCTGCAAGTCAGTGATGACGGCCGCCAGGTGACATTCACCGGCGGGGTGTCCGACTCTCGGGGCTACAGTTTCTCGTGGGTCGAGCAAGAGCATGGGTTCAGTTTCACCAGCCAGCGCTATTACATGCAGGTCGCTTCGGATCAGGCGCCCCGGGTCGAACTGACTTCGCCTTCTGCGAACCTGGTCGCGATGCTCGGCCGCCCGCTGAGCCTGGCAGTCCGCGTCCAGGACGATCATGGCATCGGCTCAACCACGGTGGCCTACCGTGTCAACCAACACGAGGAAAAAACGATTGACCTGCAGGACCCGGCCCAAAGCGGCCAGGGCGACCAGCCAATCGATTGGGACTACCGCACGGCCTTGCCCAACCTCACAATCGGCGACACCGTGTCCTTCACGATTCAGGTCAGCGACCGATACCCCGGCCCCCAGGGCCCGCACCTGGTCCGGTCCGAGACGCGGCGCATCACATTCCTTTCCAAAGAAGAATACCTGGAGCAGATCGAGAAGAAGAAAGACCGCCTACTGTCCCGCGTGCATACGATCTATCGACAGCAGCGTTGGGCTCATGAGGTTGTCCGAAACCTCGCGCCGGAAGGTGACGGGTACACGCAGGCCTGTCAACTGGAAGCCATCCGCCAGGAGATGACGCGTGATCAACTCAAGGAGACCACTGCCCAGATGCAAGTCTTACTCGACGATCTGGCCGCAAATAACATCTCTGATGCGGCCGAAGGCGAATCCATTGACCGAGTGCGTGTCGCGTTACTCGATATCGGGGATACCCACATCGCCAGTGCAGCGTCCCTACTCCGAGCCCAGTCCGGAGCAGCCTTTGGCAACACGAAGCAATCGCCAGACCCCTCGTCCGCAGCACGCGCGGTCAACACGGCCGCCCGCGAACTCGGCAGCCTGGTCTTGCTTCGGTCCATTGACTCGGCTCAGGAAGTCTACGCGCGGGAAGCTCGTATGCTGGCGCGTGTCCAGGCATCCCTACGTTGGCACACCGTCTCGACTGAGTCGGGCGATGCGCCTATGACTCTCGCGAAGGAACAAGACGAACTCGCGCAGTGGACCGACCGGCTGATTTCTGATCTTCAGAACGGCATGCGTTACGACAAGCGGCCCTTGGCCGTTCTCCGGCTGATCCGCAGCGTCAAGGAATTGCGCGGCGCTCGGACCGAAGCAAGGATGCGCGAAGCCGGCGATTTGATCCGTCAAGGCCGGGCCGACCAGGCAGCGACCCTTCAGGCCGATTTGGTCAGGACCTTGCTCAACGCGGAGTTTAGCGTACGCCTCAGCGGGGCCTATTCGACCCTGATGCGTACTCGGGACCAGATGCGTACTCTCGCCAATGGCCAGTCACAGCTGCGAGAACAGTGCGCCGACATGTCAGCTGCGGCTCTCGAGAAACAACAGCTCGCTCTCACACAGAAACAGACAATGCTCCGCAAGCAGTTCGTGACCATGCTGCTGCCGTCGGTCCCCGCACCGCGTGCGCGATTGTTTGATGAGACGCTACCGCAAGCACCGCCGGTTCAAGCCCTGCTGGCACAAGTGGACCGCGCCATGGCGGCCGCCATACAACAACTTGAGGCGGGCGACATAGAAGCGGTCACCACCGAGCAGGGCAAAGCCGAGCAGGCGCTTGCCGTGCTTGCAGAAAACGTGGACAACTGGTCGCTGGAACTGGGGCTTCAGACGCAAGGAGTCAGCACCCTCGTGGCGGCAACAAGCGAGCGCCTGTCGCTCATCGAGGAATACGAGGCGAGGGTGATCGGCTTGTTAGAAAAAACAGATATCGCCGCGGCCGAGGAGAGAAAGGTTGACAGCCTGGCGGATCCGCAACTGCTGCTGGTAGAGGAATTGATCGCGTTCAAAGAAGATCTCGTGGCGCAGAACCATGATGGCACAGACCAGGACATCCCGCCGCTTCTTAGGAGGCTGGACCGGGCTGTGCGTGCGATGAGTGATGCGGCAAAATCGCTGGAACGCAACTCGGCCGACTCAGCAATCGAGCAGCAAGAGCTCGCGGCCGATGCCCTGGCCGAGGCCTATGATATCGTCGTGGCACAAAACGAACGCCTCGGCCTGCTGCAAGACCTGTTCATGTTTCAGCGGGCGGTCGGTTTTGCAAACAGCTACATGGCCGACATCATCACCGAACAGCGGGACATGATCGTGGCCACCGAGGCGGCCCAGCCAGAGGCCACCTCTGGCCTGATGCCGGCGTTTGGCAACCTGCGTAGGTGCTTGGACGACGTGGCACCCCTGCTGGATCTGGTGGCAGGCAGATTGGATGCCGGCACGCCGTTGGCCTTCGCCGCAACGGACCTTGATGATGCGATGGATTTGCTGAAGAGCGGAGACAAGCTCGACGTCCTTGACGCCATCGATGCGCAGGATGTCGCGGCTGAATCCCTGGAGCAAGTGCAGACGCTGGTCCTAGCCGTGCAAACCCAAACCGGCTATATCGCCGAGATCGTTGAATTCCTACACCGCTCGGTGGCGGATGCGGCCATGCTGGACCATCAGCAAGAAGAGTTGAAACAGAGGGCCCAGACCGCGACGGCGGAGCAACACCAGGCCCTGTCTGAGGAGCAGCGCGCCCTGTTGGCTGAGGCGCAAACCTATGGCCAGACCCTCGAATCAGTCACTGGGATGCCTCAATTCACGCAAACAGCAAGGCTGATGCGCGAGGCACTTGACCGCTTGCAAGCGCAAGACATGTCGGCCGCTGTCGAACAGATGGAGCTTGCCCATGTGGCGCTTACGGAGAACGCGGAAGCGCTGTTCAACGTGATCAGCATGCTCCACGGCCTGCCGCAGATCGAGGTGACCACACAGACCGGGCCGGAAATCCTGCACCTGGTGGATGTGCTGGCGGTGGCGAGTAGCCACAAGGAGCTGTTCCGGCAGACGCAGGTCGCCGAGCCCCAAGCAATGGAGGGGATCGCTGCGGCGCAACGCGTCCTCGCATCGCGTTGCAACGAGATCGCCCAGGTAGGCGAGCCGTACCCCATGTTGGTTGAGGCGCATCGACATCTCTCGGCCGCTGCTTCTGCCTTGCAGTCGCCTGATCGGGACAAGATCAAACTCAGTCAGAAGGCCGCCGACGAAAAGCTGCGGCACTTCATCATTGAGCAGGCACTGATCCTGGAGACCGCGGTGCCGCTGGCGGCGGCCGTCGACGGTGATCCGGATGCTGATGGCCCCGGCAGCGATACCGAGTCCGCCTACGCCGCCGGCTTTATCTCCGACTTTGTGAGCGGCGAAGCGCCAAAGGACAAACGCACCGCGTGGAAGGTACTGGCCGACCGCAACCGCGCGGCGCTGAACCAGAATTTCGCCCGAGAGCTGCCGCTGGAATATCGCGGCCTGCTGAAGAACTACTACGAGAGGGTTGCAAAATGAATGCGCACTGCAATAGAAAGCTCCGTCACCTCAGCGTGGGTCTGTGCTTTGCCATGGCCGGCCTTCTCGCTGCTCCGCTTTCCGCCCAAGAGCTCAACGCTGCTGAGGCTGACGCGCCGCAGATGACCGAGGCAGCGGAACAAGCCATCGATCGCGGCCTGAAGTATCTTTTGAGCAGCCAGAACACCGATGGCTCCTGGTCTTCAGAGAATGGAGGTTACGCGATCGCGGGCACCAGCCTCGGACTCATGGCGTTCATGGTCGAGGGCCACTTCCCCGGCTTCGGTCGCTACGGCAAGGCATTGGATCGCGCAAAGAAGTATCTGCTCAAGAGAGCCAAGGATTCCCCATCAGGCGCCATGGGCGTGAAGATGTATGAACTGGGTCTGTTCACCATCGCCATGTCCGAGCTGTGGGGGATGACCAGTGACCTTGAAGACAACAAGGTCATTCAGGAGGTGCTGGAGAGAACAGTTGAGATCATCTTAAGATCGCAGAGCCCGCTCGGCGGCTGGCGGTATGCGCCGCGGCCCGACGCCGGGCAGGACACCTCGGTCACCGCGATGGTCTTTGTCTCCCTTGCGTCGGCGCGCGAGGCGGGCGTGTTGGTCCCCACCGAAGCGATCGACCGGGTGACTGGCTACCTGCGCGATCAAGCCTGGGACGAGAGGAGGGGCGGTTTTGGTTATCAGGGGAAGGGCTACACGATCGCATGCACCGCCGGGGGCGTCTATGCCGCGCAACTCGCCGGCAACCGCGACACCGAGTGGGTTGCGGCGGCGCTCAACGCCCTCGAAAACGAACCAACAATGTTCTCGAGGAAGGACAACGGCAACTTCTACTACTCGCACTACTACGCCATGCAGGCAATGGTCCAGGCCGGCGATGATCGCTACGCGAAGTGGTATCCCAGGATCCGCGATTCCCTTATCAAGCTGCAGCAACCCAACGGATCGTGGCAGGAGCAAGAGCAGGATTATCCGCACAAGACGCCCATGGCGATCATCATCCTCGGGACTCCGAACAGGTATATCCCGGTCTATCAGCGTTAAAGCACGAGAGTTCCAATGATCAATGAGCGAAGGAAAAACGTTAAGCATGACCGCCTGCTGCACCTGGGCCTGGTCATAGCATTGGCCTTCATTGTCCCGGCCTGCACCAGCGAACAAAAGACCGGGAAACACTTGTTCATCCTGTCAGGCCAATCGAACATGACAGGCACGCTCAAGGGTGCGTTCACCGATCGTGTTGAGGAGCGTTTCGGCGAGGAGAACGCCGTCGTGGTGATGAGCATGAGGAGTGGCGTCGGCATCCGTTTCTGGGTCGCCGATTACCGCCAGCCCCACGATCGCGGTCTGACTGACAAGAAGATGAATTCTAATGGCCAGGAATACAAACCCCTGATCGAGGCCGCAATGGCCGCCGCAAAAGATGAGTCCTTTGATACGGTCGGTTTCATCTGGATGCAGGGCGAGTCGGACGCCAACAACCGCCTCTCCGAGGTGTACGAAGAGAGCTTTATCAAACTCATCGAACAGCTCAAAAAGGATCTGGGTCGTGATAACCTTTACTTTACGATCGGTCGTATCAACGACTATGCCCGAAGCAGGCCGGACAACGAGCACTGGCATCGCGTCAGGGAGTCTCAGGTCAGGCTGGGAAATACCAGCGGCAACGCCTGGATCGATACGGATGACCTTAATGGTGGCGATCCAAACCAGCCTAACGGTGACATCCATTTTCCCAAGCAAGGGGCCGTGATCCTTGGTCAGCGATTCGCGGACAAGGCCGTGGAGTTGATTGGCAAGTAATGAAGAAGCGGAATGGTAGGGGGATTTTCCGATTGATCTGCAATAATGATTGGCTTGGAGTGAAACCTCTGCCAGGAATAACGGAGCATCCGTTTCTACATGAAACCTAAAGACCCTGAAGTCATGAAAAGACTACAAAGAACATGCTGCCTCGGGCTTCTTTTCGCTGCGTCTTGCTTGGTCGTCTTTCAGGCGGACACTGCTGCGGCGAAGAGCGCGTCGGAAATCGAGTTGACCGCGCAGGGTGAAAGGCTGTATGCGGAATATGGCCAGATGCTTGAGACCCTTACCGCTCAGATCGCTGCTGAGTTGCCGAATGTCGATTCGCAGAAGCAGGTGGCGTTCCTGGATGCGCGGGCGGAGTTGGCCGCTCTCACGGCCCCCAAGGAGGGCGACACCCCGCAAGCCTACAGGGCGTACGAAGCGGCGAAGGCTGTGGCCGAGCCGAAAGCACTCGACGCCGCGAGAGCGATCCTTGGTGATATCGAGGCGTTCCTGACGAACAGCGAACTGGACGCGAAGCTCATGCGGGCCGCGATCATTCGGCACGGGACGCCGGCCGGCCTGGCGGAGTTCGCCCAGCAAGGCGAGCAGGAAAAGGCCTTGCTCGACCAGTTGTTTGCCAATGACGTGCTGATGAAACAGATACTCATCGCGGGCGGCGCCAACGGCGGCGAGTACGGCGAGGCGATGCAGGTCTATGCCGCCATCCTTGAAGCGAGCGAGCACGCCCGCGAGCCCGGCATTCTCCAGCGCCTGGCACTTGGAACCAGCCTCCACATGCCCTGGATCCCGGGCAAGGACAAAGGCTCGGTGAATGGCATCGTGTACCGGACGCAGACCAAGATCGATCAGGTCCCGCGTTACCTGCACTACGAGAAAGCCCACCTCAACGAGGAACTCGATCCGGCGTTCAAGGACATGACGACTTGGGAATGCCGGTTCATCACCGATGACCAGTACAGCGATGAAGAACTCACATGGGCCCGGGAGATGCTGCGCAACTACCGCCCGGACCACATCACCAACCCCGACTACAAGTGGCGCTATGTGCGTGTCGTGAAAAGCGACCTGCCGTACACCAGCACACGCCACGACCCGGCCTTGGGGATGCCGACACAGCAGGCACTCGCGCTCGGCGGAGTCTGTGGTCGTCGTGCATTTTTTGGTCGCTATGTCACGCGTGCGTTTGGGATCCCTTCGCGTGCCTCGACGCAGACTGGGCACGGCGCCATGAGTCACTGGACCCCGGACGGCTGGACCATCTGCTTGGGAGCGTGGTGGTCGGTGGCATGGTGCGGGCCGCAGGGCGGGCTTGATTTCCTGCTGGATTCGCAAGCGCGTGAGGATGAGCAAGCGTATATGCAGGTGCTAAGAGCGCAATGGATCGGCGACGCGCTCGGTGAGGAGGATGTCAGCATTAGCCAATACGGCAAGGGCGGCGGGACCTGGGACGGCCTGGCTTTCTACAAGAAGCGGGCGATCGTCGAAGATGCCGAGATCGAGGCATTGGAACTGACCGGCGGGATGAAGCTTGGCGAGTCAGACGACCTGCTAGGGGACGAAGGGGGCGAAGCCATCGAGATCTCCGAGGAGGACAAGACGATTGTTGTCGACAAGGACGGGCGGATCACCGTCCCTGTTGCAGCCTGCTCCAAGGCGGGGAACAATACGGATAAGGTCCTTTTCATGAAGAGCTGGGACGGCGGTGTGCAGATCCACTACCAGCGGCTCGGCAGCCGCCCGGAGATTATTCGCTACAACATTGAGGCACCTGCGGCAGGGAAATACGAACTCACCGCTACCGTGTCCACGGTTTCCCCGAAGCAGAGCGTCGTTTTCAGGGTTAACAGGCGTACGGTCGTCAACGTGATCCTGCCGTACAGCAAGGGCATGTGGCAGCAGACCGAGCCACAGGTTGTTGAACTGCGCGAAGGAAGAAACTCGATCATGGTGACCTTCCGGGCACCCAACCGCGGCGTCAGCATCAAGGCGTTTCAGCTGAAGCCGGTGAATTAGATGTCCGCTTGCATGCGATATACAAGGATTGTGAGGTCATGATCAGGCTCAGCTGGATCAACAGCATTGCACCCTTGCTCGTTGCGATAAGTTTGTTTTCTTACTCCGCTGCGGCGCAGGAGAATATCCCGCTTATCCCCGATAGCAAGATCATCTCGCTTGAGACGCAACTCGCCGAGGTGAAGCAGGCCAAGTCATCCGCCAGGAAAAAGCTCGGGATCAGGCGTGTGATACGCGAGGCGGATGCGCTGCTTGAGCAGAACCGAGCCGCGCCGAATCGCTTCCAAATTCTCGCCATCCTCTTCCGAGGTCAGCAGGATCTGCTCGGCCTGGATGGCTCGGCGTCGAATCGCGCGGCCTTTCTGGAAACATGCCGGCAACTCGCCGCCGCACCCAACGAGTATGCCGCAGTCCGTCTCGATGCCGATCTGTTGCTGTCGCAGACCGAGTTGGCGCGGCAGGGTGCAGACCTGCAGGCGCGGGCAAAGGCGCTTCGGCCAATGGTCGAGCGCTACCTGGACACCGAAGTCGAGGCCAAGGTGGTCAGGATCGCCATGTTGATGGCGCTCGAGTTCGGTGACACGGCTGTCGTCAATAATCTGCGTCAGGTGATCGCCCAGCGATTCGCTGGAGACCTGGAGATGATCAATTTCCAGCGAGACAAGCTGGCGGGGCAGGTCTTTGGCGCACCGTTCATCGGCAGCTTCGAAACTGCCGACGGCAAGGTGGTGCGGCTGCCGATGGACTATCTGGGAACGACGACCGCGATGTATTTCTGGTCGAAGGACAACGGCGGCGAAGAGGATCTCAAGGAACTCGCGGCCGCCTGGAAACAGGTCAAGGGGGAGGCCGCCGGCCGGTATCAGATCGTCAGCTTCAACGTGGACAACCTGCCCGATGCCGGTCAGGGAACTCTTCGCGCGTTGGGGCTCGACTGGCCAGCGCTCAAGCTGCCCGCTGGGCGGGACAGCCCGATCTACCAGGCTTATGCTCGACGAGACCCGACCATCAGAACGGTGAGTCCGACCGGCTACGCGGCCATCTACATGTCGAGCGGGCGACGCAGCAGGGGTTATGAGCGCAACTTCCAGTCTTACCTTGCAAGGGTTTGGACCCATCAGCGCTATAGCAGCCAGCTCCAGTCGGTGTTTGCAGGTGAATTCTTGATCCTGGATACTTTGGGGGATTTTGATCCCGCCGCGCCGCCCGAGTGGAAGGCAGTTTCCGGAGCGGACGCTGAGGACGAAGGTTCACTGATACGGACCGCCGCTTCGGTTCCCGAAGACAAGCTGCGCGCAATTCAAGCGTGTTTCATCAAGCCGCCGTTGCGATACCGCACGCCTTTCGAGCAGGTCCGTGCGAATTATGTGAGAGCCGATGCGCTCTGCCGTCAGGCGATCGCGGAACACCCCGAAGCCGAGGACCTGTGGATTGTCCGTAACAGGCGTATCATCGCCTTGCTGGGGTTGTGGAAGATCAGCTGCGATCGGACGCACTTCGAATCAGCGCTGAGTGAGGCGCAGGCTGCGCTCGCTCAAGGCTACCCATCTGGTACTGATGTGGTGGCCCGATTCTGCCTTGCAAGACAGGCGCTCCGCGCCGCGCAAACTGATCCAGAAACAGTTATCAGCGGGTTCATGCAGGCGACAGGCGGGGAGCATGGGCAGGGGGCCGCGCTCACTGCGGCCGCCATCCTGTCGCTAGACGCGGGTGATCGCGTGCTGCACGAAAAGTACCGCCGAGCCGTCCTTGATAATCACATCGATGACCCGATGTTGTGGACGGCGAGTTCGTTCATGCTGGATCGGTACCACCGCTACTGGCTGTACCATCCTCCTTTTGTCGCAGGTTGGACGTACGGCCGGCGTCAAGGGTATTTCCTCGCGTGGGGTCAGGCGGAAGACGCCAAGCGGACGCTGCATGCCGAACTCAAGACACTCGATGGCGACACGATCCGCATCCCCGAAGATACCGCAGGCAAGTGGACGGTGATCTCTTTTGTCTCAAACGCTCAAGGCAGTGCCATGCTGCGGGGCACAACCCAATTTGTTGAGGCTCGCCCCTTCGAAGACCTCAACCTGATGGCTGCGGTTCTGGGTGATGATGCCGATGCGATCCGTGCGGCATTGGAAGAGAAAAAAACGCCGGACGACTTCCCGACGCTCCTCCTGCCCGACGGGCTGCAGCACCCGATCATCCACCAGCTCGGCATCCTCGCAGAAGATACAAGGCCCAATATCGTGATGCTCCGGCCCGATGGCAGCATCGCGGTAGCGCTGTCGGGCCTGACGATGAGCTCCCAAACCGGCAACGTGATCCAGCATGTGCTCGAATGGCACGACGAGAAGGCCGTCGATGCTGCGCTTGCCCGCGGCGATCTCGGGGAGGCCAAGCGACTGGCCTTCGCACACGCGCCGCTCGAAGAGCCGACGCCGCCCGATCAGAAAAAGAAGCCGGCGAAAAAGATCTCGGTCCCGCACCTGCGTAGCCGGGCCAAGGTCTACATGGCCATGGAGAACTGGAAGGCCGCCTATGCGGATATCCAGGAGACCTATTTGAGTGTCAACAGCAAGGCCGGCTATATCAGCATGCGGACGGCTGAACTGGATGAGGTCGAAGAACTGAAAGCCGCCATCCTGCGCGCCATCGAACAAGCCGATTCGGGTGAGTAAGTCAGAGGCCGCGGTTTGGCAAGGTGTTCTCTTTATTCATGGCAAGGCCTCAGTTTGCGTGTGCCTTGATCAGAGTGATGGCATGTTGGGCGAATCTCTCGCCCAGGATCTTGTAGCCCTCCGGGGTGTAGTGCAGGTCATGAATGAGGATGCCGTCCTGCATGCGATCATTTAGGTCGTCCGTGTCGACCCAGGACCCACGTTCATAGAACTCTGCAAACTCAACCTGCGTGCGGCGAATGTTCTTTTTGCCTTCTAGGCGCTTCGTCTGGTCGAGCCCGCAGTCACTGATGCGGCCAATGACGAAGTTGATGTCCTTGAAATCCAGATCGTCCTGCAGTTGCTTGAGCAGCGCGTCGAGATAGGCTCGATAATTCGTGTTGCGCAAGTCCGATTCGCCTTGCATCCACACGAAGGTGATGGTCTGGATCTGCTCGCCCTCGATCGTTGCGGTCACCATCTCAAGAAGGGGATGATACAAGTTGCCTCTCACCTTCGGCACTCTACCCACCGTCGGAGGCGGGTCCTCGAGATTCGTCTTGCACCAACTGCGGATGGACTGTCCGCCATGCGCGTTCTTGACCACCAGGATACGCTCCGCGCCAAATGCCGTGGTGACGGCCGGCGTAAACGACTGCTCCGGCTTGAGCCCGCCCATGTTTGATTGGCCGGAGAGGATAAACAGGTGTTTGCCCGCATCTGCGTCGATCGCCTGCGGGCTGGGAAGGCGGGTCACGGGCTGGGGCTGGCTGCGCACGGGCACCTCGGGCACGCTCACGCACCCCACGGTGAGCGAATAGACGAGGGATGCTGAGATTCGAAGCATGGAGGGCTGGGGCTCGCGTGCAAGGAGCTGACGCGCAAGATACGCGCAGGGGCAGGCCGGCTGGGCTCGTGTGCCTGAGGGTAGCGGATGGCCCCAGCGGCGCAGGTGGGATTCCGGCAGCCTTCGGCTGAAGGGGTTGGAGATTACCGTTTGCGCTTTTGGGTGTGGAGGACGGCGCGGCTGAGGCTGGTCGTTTGCTCAGAAACTCGAATTGCCCCCGCCCGGGCCATGGCGGTTGTGGTCAACTAGGACCATGGATCGACGAACTTTCTGCACATTCACCGGTGGCTCTTTTGCCGCCTTGGCTTCGGGCCTTGCCTTCGGCGCGTTTGAAGTCGCCAAGCCTTTCACGGCCAAATTTGCTCCCCACCTGGGCCTGCTGCCTACTGCTCCCAAGGGATTTCTTGAGCAACTGCAGTTTGCCTACGACCAGGGTTTCCGAGCCTGGGAGGAGAACTGGCTGGCGCGTCAAAAGCCCGAGATGCAGGAGAAGGTCGGCGGATTCTGCAAGGACAAGGGCATGGAACTGGGGGTGGCCGTGATCAGCGCAGGTCACGGGGTCAAGTTCTTTGACCCAACCAAGGAGGGTACGGAAGAAGTTCTCAAGGACATGCGCGCTGGCGTCGCCATGGCCAAGCGCACCGGCCAGACACACATGACGATGCTCCCGGGCCCCCGGGACGACTCCCTGCCGCGAGAAAAGCAGATCGAGAAGTCGGTCGATATGATGAAGCGTTGCTGCGACATCGTCGAGGAGCAGGGCATTATTCTCGCCCTTGAGCCGCTTTCCCACGGGATCAACGGTGGGCCGCCCTTGCTGCGTTCCTTTGAGGACGGGCACCGGCTTGCCAAACTTGTGGACCGCAAGTCATGCAAGCTCCTGGCGGACTTCTACCATGAGGGAGAGATCGGTAACGGCAAGGAGCTGATTGAGAACGCGGAGAAGTACTGGGATCAGATCAGTTACATCCAGTACGGGGCCTCTCCGGGCCGCAAGGAGCCCGGCACCGGGAAGCTCGACTATGTTGCCTTGACCAAGTGGCTGCGCAAGAAGGGTTTCACCGGGGTCATCGGCATGGAGCACGGCTGCAGCAAGTCGGGCGAGGAGGGGCTTGAGGCCCTTCTCAGCGCCTATCGTCGCATCGACGCCTGAGGCCCCCTGGCTCTGGAATCTCGCGCTGCATGACACGCAAGGGGGTCGCCCCCTGGTCGATTTCAGCCCGCGCCTTACCGCCCCCGCGCGGGGTTGGGTGGTGAGGGGGAGCCTGCCCAGATTGGGGAATGACGCCGGAATGGGGAATAATCCACTCGCAGGTGCGTCATGAAGGGTCCGAACCCTCCCGTGCGGCGGGTTTTGCCCCTGGTAGTGGTCTGGGGAGGCCGGACTGGCCATGATGGTCCGCGCTTGGATCCCACTGTATCCTATGATTTCACCGCGCATACAGCAGCAATCGAGCCGGACGCCGTCCTGCACTGGCTCCCGTAACTGAAGCACCCATGAAGGCATCATCCATCTCCCTCCTCTGCTGGGGCACCAGCATCGCCGCCGCCGTGGGCCTGGGGGCCAACGTGATGGACTTCCGTGGACGACAGGAGGCCATGGGCAAGCCTTTCGATGAGGATCAGGTGCGCGGCATTCTTGAGTCGGGCATCCAGATCCAAGAGGCCCGCGCCACCACCGTGGACTACAACCAGCAGGTGCGGCCCCTTTGGATCAACATGAACTGGACCGGCAAACCCCCGGAAGTGGTTGTCGAACCGGTGATCAATACCGGACCCGCGAAACCCAAGTATCAGCCGGTGGCCGATGTGCTCTCGATTCTCTACCTCCAGGTGGATGTTGTTGATCCGGGCAAGTCGCTGATCTTCGTGCGTTACAAGCTCGGAGGTGAGACCGCCAATCTGAAGGTCGGGGACAGTTTGCCCCCGCCGAACAAGGGCATTGTGGTGCGCAGGATTCGACCCGAAGCGGTGGAGTTTGCCTTTCCCGACAACGCTGACCGGGAGAACGAGGTCATCGTGCCCGGCCTTCTTGATGGAGATGTTCTGATCCATGTGGTGGGCGAGGGGGCTGTGGTACAGCCCATGCGCGACGAGATGCCGACCTTCACCAGGCCTGTGGCCATCGTGCCTCTGGAATCCCGCCATCTGGGCGGCAACACCTGGGAACTGGGCACCACCGATATGGAAGAGTTTGGTCGCGACTACCAGCGTATCCTGACTCAAGACGTGCAAATGCGTACGCACTTCGACAAGGACGGCAAGCGGGCTGGAGTCGAGATCACCGATGTCAAGCCGGGCTCGATAGCCGCACGCCATGGAGCGAAGTCTGGAGACATCATTATTTCCATCAATGGTTATCCGGTCAGCAGCAAGCAGGAAGCGATCAAGTTCGTCAAGAACAACAAGGACACCTACACGGTCTGGGAAGTGGTGGTTGAAAACATGGGCCGCCGCACGACCAAGGTCTACCGCAGCCCCGAGTCCGATTGAGTGCCCCGACGGGAGCGTCTCTCCCAGCGGCCGAGAGCCCCGGAGTGTTCTGTTTTGATCTGGGCAACACCCGCGCCAAGCTGACCTGGTTGCCCCAATCCGGTCAGCCACGAAGGCTCTTTGCCGCAGGGCTTGAAGACCTGTTGTCTGCGCTCTCGACAGAATCTCTGGCAGCTGTGGCCCAGGCACCGCAACCCCGCTTGATTTCGAGCGTCTGCGCGCAAGAGGCCGCCGAGGCACTCACGGGCTGCCTCGCAGGTTCCGGTCCGGTTGCCTTGAATCCACCCCATGGTCTGGTCCTTGAGGTTGACACTCCTGAGAGCGTCGGTTTCGATCGCCTGTTTGCCGCTCGGGGAGCTCTGGAACACACACGGTCCAACGCGATCGTGGTTCAGCTGGGCACCGCCTTGACCGTGGACGCGGTGCGCTGGAGCGTGGACCGTGGTCATTTCCTGGGTGGTGCCATCGCACCCGGGCCGAGCTTGCTGGCGGGTGCCTTGCACCGGGGTGGGGCTCGTCTGCCCAGGATCGAGCCGCGCCCTGGAGTTGCGGCACTCGGCCGTGATACGGAGGGGGCTCTGGCCTCCGGCGTCGCCGTGGGACTTGCGGGGGCGGCAAGGGCCCTGGTGCGAGGGATCGCGCGGGAGGCGGAAATGGAAAATGCAACCATTGTGTTCACGGGAGGAGCTCGGGATTTCTTGCGGGAGGCTCTCGGGGAGTTGGACTCTGCCTTGATCGAGGATCAGCATTTGTTGGCCAGGGGCATGGCCGCAGGCTACGGGGGCTGAGCATGGCTGGTTCGGGGCTTGAGTTGGTCACTCCCCAGGGACCGGCAGGTGTGGCGGTTCTGCGCCTCCATGAATCGACGCGCAAGGAGACTCTGGAGCGTTTTGGTTTGCATGAGGTACCGCTTGGATCCGTTCACCTGGTGCGTCCGAGCTTGGATGGGGAGGTCCTCGATGAAGGATTGTTGGTGGCTTGCCCAGATGGCTCTTTGGAACTGCATGTGCACGGTAGCCCGGCGCTGGTTGAAAAACTCCTCGTGGGGGGACTATCAGCGCGCCTGCCACATGCCAAGTTGAGCCTCGAGGCCGCCGCCCTCGCGCGGGTTCCAGAAGCTCCCTGCAGCGCGGGCGCGCGTTTGTTGTTGGATCAGGGCAAGGGGCACTTGCGACGGTCCCTGGGGGAGATTCTTGCCGGGGCGGATGCCAGCCAGGCGAAGAACTTGTTGGATCACTGGCAACTGCAGCGCTTCTGGCTTAAGCCCGTCCGGGTGGTCCTGGTGGGAGAGGTCAACGCAGGCAAGTCCACCCTGTTCAATTTGATGATCGGCGAGGAACACGCCTTGATCAGTTCTGAGGAGGGAACCACGCGGGACGCGGTCCAAGGTCGCGGGAGCTTGGGTCCCTGGCCAGTAGAGTGGATCGACACCGCAGGTGAGCGCGACGACGCTCCCCTTGCGGTGGAGCGCGCGGGGCAGGAGCAGGCCCGCATCGCCGCTGCCGGGGCAGATCTGGTGCTTCGGTTGCTGCCTGTGGATGGCGTGCAGTCGAATCCCTCCAGGCCGGTCCTGGGAGTCACTCTGCCTTCCGTACCTGAAGTGGTCCTTCGGAGTCGCGGGGAGCAGGCTTTTGCCAGGGGTCCAAACCCGGACGCGGAGGCTGCTCTCGATGTGCTCGCTGATCCCAAGGGTGCCCGTGCCGCGGTGGCCCGATGTGTCCTGGACTCGCTCGGTCTGCCAGGAGACTGGACTCGCACATCCGGGCAGGCGGCGCTTTACGACAAGTCCCAGGCGAAGGCCCTGGCAGCCTTCTTGGGGGGAGATTCCAGCCCTCTGCAGGCTCTGCTTGACATTTCGGATTGACGGGGGCGGGGCAAGCCGTAGGCTGCTGCCCTAGGGACCGACCGGCGTACCCCAACGCCCCGGCCATCCACCCACAGGAACCCTGGATTTGATCCGACACCTCGTCTCCATTGACGACCTCTCCCTTGAGGAGATCCAGGCTTTGTTCGCCTGGGCTGACCGTTTTGCAGCGGATCCTCGGGGCCAGAGTGAGATGTGCCGTGGCATGATCGCCGCCAGCGTCTTTTACGAGCCCTCGACCCGTACGCGTTTGTCGTTTGAGTCGGCCATGTTGCGCTTGGGCGGCGGTGTCCTGACCGCCGCCGAGATGACCAGTTCGAGCGCGGTCAAGGGTGAGTCCCTGGCGGACACGGTGCGCGTGGTGGGAGGCGGCTACGCAGATGTGATCGTGCTGCGCCACCCCAGCGAGGGAGCCGCTCGTCTGGCCGCGAGCTACTCTCCTGTGCCCGTGGTCAACGCCGGTGACGGAGCCCATGAACACCCGACTCAGACCCTCTGTGATCTTTACAACCTGCATGTGGAGCGGGGACACATAGAAGGCCTTGAGGTGGTTCTTGCCGGAGACCTGAAATACAGCCGCACAGTGCACTCCTTCGCCTATGCGTTGGCGCGCTTTGGGGCGGGCATTGTCTGCGTGCCCCAACCGGGGTTCGAGATGCCCGAATATGTGGTGCGTCGATTGCGTGAAGAATTTGGCGTAGAGCCTGTGCGCGCTGATACGCGCAGGCTGGGGGCCTTGGCGGGGGAGAGCGATGCCATGTATTTGACCCCGCAGAAGCCCCACCAGCTCTCCCTGTTCACCGATGCCCGGGGTTGGGAGTTGCAGCATGTGGATGCGCTCTATATGACTCGCCCCCAGACCGAGCGTTTTGACCAGGGAGATGGAGGAGGTGGTCAGTACATGCGCCTCGACCGGCGAGACATGGCGGCGGAGTCCCTGAGGGACGCAGTGGTCATGCACCCCCTGCCGCGCAGGGATGAAATCTCCAGCGACATCGACGAGGACCCACGCAGCATCTACTTCAAGCAGGCGGCTCGCGGAGTTCCCATTCGCATGGCCTTGTTGTCCGCCCTGATGGGCAAGATCGAGTTGCCCGGAGGCAGTCCCCAGCCTGTTGAGTCCTGGCCGGTTTCTGTGGGGGCCAACCCCTGCCCGAACCCGAGTTGCATCTCACGTACAGAGCCCCGGCATGTGGAACCTCGCTTTGTGCTTGCTTCGCGCCAGCCCCTCCGCGCCCGTTGCGCCTATTGTTCCAGGGACCTTCTCTATAGCTTCGTGGGCTGCTCAACCACCCAGCGCTACCACCCGCCGGGATCATCAGCCCTGCGCAAGGTGCGTCCCGACCATCTGGTATTCCTGTCCGATGCGGATCAGGCCGGATTGTTGGAGTTTTTTCCTGCCGGGGGCTGAGCGCTTCGGGGGACCCCAGGAAGGAGTTGGGGCGCGGGTCGGGACCAGGCGGAGGAGTGGTTTGAAGTGTGCGCTTCCGCACGCAAGCGCCCCAGGCAGCGCCCATCCGGGAGTCCCAAGGTGGTACATGGGGTTGCTTCTGAGCTGCCCCCCCCCTTCCAGAGGGCTCCAAGCCGTGGCCGGGTCTTGTCTGGCCCGGCGAGCCGTGGAACGGGAGTTGCATGGACGGGGGTGTCAGCTGTCGGCCGGATGGCGGAACTGCCTTTGCAAGGCCCCCGGGGGGGGTGACCTGGCGGGTGCAGGGGGGTAGCCCCTAGCCGCCCCGGCTTGACTGTTGGCGTCCTTGCCCTTGACCCCTGGCTCAAGGTCATCACAATGTGAACCCGACCGTGTGCTCCCGATGGTGTGCTCCCGATGGTGTGCGTCCCGATGGTGGACCCCCCGCAGGGTGCTTCACACTAGGGTGTCCAAGGAAGCGTCCCCCCTGAGAACAGTGTCCCTAACAACCGCGTGCCCCTCGGGTCGCGCGTCTTGCAAACCCAGTCCACAACAAGTCGATCGATCTCCACATAGATGATGTCACCTCGGGTAGCCCCGGGAACGCGACATCAGCTTAGTCCCAGTCGTGCATTCCCCCCTGTGGGAGCGCGCGGCCCAACTGCGACCACTAGACCCCGCATGTAGTTCACTGCAGCGGGCATACCTTTCCATGAACAGGCCCCTTTTTGATTTGCGACGACCACTTCCTGAGACCCTTGCTGCACCACTGCAAGCCAGCTTTGCGCTGGCGTGTCTGACTTTGGCTGGTTGCGGTGGAGATGCGGGCTCTGGCCTGATTTCTGCGAACGCTCCCGGATCGGTCATATCTGATCCCACGGGTTCGGGGCTCTCATTCATCGTCGACTACAACCAGAGCGGAAACGCCTCCAACCTGCGTCTGGCCCGGGTCTCCTGGGGACGCAAGGTCAGTGTGTTTGGTTTGGATGCTGAAGGCCTGCGCGTTGCGATGAACACTTCCTTCGTGATCGGTGGTGCCGTGACCTCGGACAGCAATTATCTGCTTGAGACCAACCCGGTTACCAGCGAAGAGGCCTTGATCATCATGCGCGATGTGACTGATCTGGACACCGGTGGAGGTTACGATCAGTTCTACACCCTCTTGCGAGCAGCGGGGGAGACGATCAGTTTCATTACGCCCCTGGCTCCAGGTCAGGCAGGGGTCTACTCGCAGGTGCCGCGCAACTCGACTCTAACGGTGCAGTTCGCTGATCTGCTTGATGTGTCAACGATATCGCATGAAACGCTGCGCGTGATGGTGGGCGTGCCCTCGTCGATCCCTTTTGAGGCGCGTATCTTTGCTGATTCCAATTACGGCGACCTGGCTGATCCAGACGGAGACGGCACCGTGTCCTTGTACTCCACTCGGGTGCTGATTGATTTCACTGTCAGCGAGATCGAATCTTTCGCCACGGATCCGCCCATGGCGATCAATGGCGTTGGCCTGCCCCAAAGCGTGGATGTGAATCAGACCAATGTGCTGCTGCGGATCCCCTCTGAGGAGGCGGGCCTGGTGGGTCAGAACACGATTCTGCGTAATCTCTCCGGACATTCCCTTGATGCGGCCAACAACGGGCAGGCGGACTTCAGTTCACCAACCCAGGACGTGATCCGGGCCATGCGCTCGGGGGGCTCGAACACAGGGGATCAATACAATGGCTTCATGCCCGACTTCACCCCACCGGTGGTGGTCGGTGCCAGCCCGGCCCGTATTCCCATCGGCTTCTCACCCCAGCCGTTGATTGACGGCGTTCCCGGAGAATTCAGCGTACCGCGCCTGGTGTTTGACTCGGGCACCTGTTCCCAGACCCCGCGCCCCGGGGATGTGCTGGTTCAGGGTACGGTGTACGCGGAGGTCACCAGTTTTGCCGCTCCCGTGGACCCGGCCGACGGAATTGCGGAGAACTTCACGGTGCGCTTGCTGCTCTACCCCGAAGCCTGGGATGGTCCGGGTGGAGCGGGTCCGGCGACCTGGGTTTCGACCGCCATTGGCCCGGTTTCCTATCGAGCTGCCTACGACCCCCAGTCCGACTCTGCCAAGGCACCTTGCTTCGTTCAGATCTTGCCTCAACCGGCGGGTTTCCCGACCTTTCCAGCGGAGGGGGTCTACACGGACTCGACCGCTGCTCTGCGATTCAGCGAACCCATGGACCCGGCCTCCATGACTGCCTTTGACTCCTTGACCATGACTCGTCAGCCGGCGCCGGGCCCTTTGGATCCGCCCCTGCCGTCCAGTTCTTATGTGGTGGGTTCGGTCAGTCAGACACTCGACCTGCGGGCGTTCACCTTCCGACCGGACCTGTCCCTGGCCCACACTCTTGGCGAGGCCGAGTCCTACTTCTTGACCGTGGTGACCGGTGAGTCGGGTCCCACCGATTTGGCGGGCAACCCCCTGCTGGATGGTTTGCCCTCTATCGAGATGAAGGTCGGTAGCACCAATCCCGGTGTGGCCAATGGTGGTCGCGTGAGCCGCTTCACCAGTCCCGACGAAGAACCTCCGGTGGGGGATGTGGATACCGGTCTGTTGCCCGAGTATGGCGGACAGCACCTGTTCGACATCCAAAAACAGTTGATCCGTCCGAGGCCCACTGTTCGATTCATTGGTCTGGCCGACCAGAGCCAGCCCCTTGCCGCCGCGATGACCCCTTTCCCTCAGGGTGTGCAGACTCCTCTGTCGCGCTTTGGGTCCCGCATGATGACCGTCTATCGCTATGTGGATTTCGCTTTTGCCCTGACGGACAACACGAACCATAACTTGGATGTGGAGGGGATCTACTGGTCGCCGGCCGGTGGTCAGGTGATCTCTGACAACTATGAGCACTTTGAGTTGGTCATGGCCCACTGCAAATTCACTCCGGATGAGTACATCGATCCCGGTTCGCTCTTTCCCCAGTATCAGAACTCTGGGTTGCGTCATCAGTTCGCCAACAACTATGTGAACCAGGCGGAGGATCCACCTACGGTGGTCCACCCTCGGCAATTGGGCTACAACGTGGCTCCTGGCGCGTTGGAGGTGGCTTCCAATGGGACCAAGCTGATGCCCTATCCCCTCAACCGGGATCTGCCTCCGGAAGAGCATGTGTACTGGACCTGGCGAGACAGCTCGGTGCTGGCCCGCGGGGGCAACTCAAGCAACGGTGTTCCCCCCAGGCAGGAGTATGTGGTGCTCAACCTGCCCACGCCGGGAAACCCTTACTATCCCGCCGGGCATGTGGGCTCGATTGGCTTGCCGCTCCTGTTCGAGGTGCGCTGTTTTCCTGATGACGGGGCTGGAGGCGCGAACCCTTTCGACATCGTGTTAGCCGCGAACTCTTCTTCACGTCCGTACTTCCGTGCCTTCTCCACAGGGGGTACGAATCAGCAGGGTAATACCATTCCCCGCAACCCGGACACGGAGACCTTTGCCAACGGCGGCTTCAATCCCGGATCCAACGGCGCGTCAACCTATGGTCGCGACAATTCCTTCTATATAGGCGCGGTGGACTTTGTCGTGCGCATCAGCCGCAGCACTTCGATCTGGTTCCCAGCTACAGACCCTGCTGCTGTTGGCAGCACCTTCGGCGACCCGATCTACAGTGACCCGATCATGGAACCATCTCTGTCGGATCAGCCTTCGGGTACATCGATTGAATTGGATTTCCGCGGGGCAGTGGACATCAGTGTCCATAGCACCTTTGTGTTCCCGACAACTTGTGCGGGGGCACCTCCTAATCCCACGGTGCATCCGGCTCTGGAAAGCGCCCTGACCCTCGATATCTACGGGGATCACTATTGGGATGACCCCGCCGTTTATTGCGAGAACCAGTGGCCCAACCACAACTCCAACCGCATGAACCGGGGCATAGTCCTGACCGACGACCAGACGTGGAAGTCGGATATCAGCGTCATCAACGGTTCCAAGTATTACCAGATGCGAATCACTTTCATCAACAACCCTATTTCAGGACTTGGCTCTGAGCTTTCGGCTTTGGCGTTGTCCTGGCAAGAGTGATCGTTTGCACCAACAAGATGGCCTTTGAGGCCAACCCTCTCCCCCCCCAAGAAAACCTCATGTCCCTTCTTCGAACAATGCGTGTGAACAAGTCCTTGATCTCTCTTCTTCTGGCAGTGCCCCTGATCTCGGTCGGCTGTGGAGGTTCAATAGATGCGGTCGGCGGCAGCGGCTCCGATTCCGGCGCCAACGGCTTCAATGTCGTGTCGGTCTCCGTCTCCCAGGCTCAGATCTGGCAGATCAACCGGGCGATTGACATTACCTTCACCCGCGCCCTGGACTTTTCCACAGTAGGACTCAACACCATCTCAATTGCGACCCCTAGCGGCCTTTCGGCTACGGGTACCTTTAGTCTACTGGATGCTGTCACCGTGCGCTTTCAGCCCTCCTGTCCGACCTTGGCGGACAACTCCGATGCGGGCCTCTTGCCTGGTGGCAGAACCTATACCCTGCATGTGCTCAACACAGATGTGAATGGGGTGACCGTGCAAGACACCAATGGATTCGGTGTTACCCAGGGGCTGGTGGTCACCTTCCAGACTCCGGACTCCACGGATCCTCAGGCGCTCTTCCTGGACACGGTTCCAGGTCCGCCTGATGTGCGCGTTCGACTTCGTGGTGGCGTGGCCGTTGACGACTTGGACGCAACCTACCTGGAGCGTGGCGATGGAGTTCGCGAGTACTTCTATCAGCAGCTCACCACCCAACAGGGTGAGTTGATCCCCCCCGGTGGGAGCCAGTATTTCCCTTTGCTGAACAAGTACTCCGACGTGGATAGTCAATGGTCGTTGGTGGTTTTCTTCAACCAGCCGATTATTTCCTCTCCTGAGAATATCAGTTCGAACCTGATCGCCCTGGAGTACGAACAGCAGGATGGGGTCGGTGACTTCGTTGGATTTGGTACCAAGGTCGAGTTGATCGCAAACTGCACTGCCACCGGTGCCGCCTTGCGTGTGACCCCCCTGGGCGTCGTCCCCCAGGGCAAGCGCATGCGTCTCAACATCAGGCAGGGCTTCAGTGACCTGACCGGTGATGGGCTGCCTTCAGACAATGTCGGCGCGGCGAGGATGGTGACAACTATCTCCTCCAACGATTTCGACAAGGAGTTTGATGAGTTGACTGAGGACTTTGACTACCCCGCGGGCGTGGGCGATTCCCGTCAGGATGGGACCACCCCCCTGGGTCAGCCGTCCGCTAATTGGGGCGAGGGCGTTTTGCGCGCCAGCTTTGATTTTGGCGGTACCGGCGGCCCCGGCGGCGACTTTGATTGGGTGGTGGGTTTCAGCGGTCCCGAGACCGTCATCTTGGACACGGTAACCAGCCAGATTCTTGGCGGCCCGGGCGGAATTCCCGTGACGACCCAAACCGTGATCAACGGAGTCGTGGACATCCATGATTTCCGTATCAACCCAGGTTCCCGCGTGATCGTCCTGGGACCCAACCCCTTGACGATCCTGGCCAGTGGCGAGGTTGTGATCAATGGCGAGTTGTCGGTCAACGGCAGTGACAACCCGGGGGTGGGCACTCTCAACACCACTAACTTCCCCGAATTGGGAGCCACTGGCAACGGAGGCGGGGGTCGCGGAGGTACTGGTTCTTTCCTTACCTCCCAATCGACGCCCAAAGGCGGTGATGGCTTCGGTGCCTTCGGAGTTGCCAACCGCGGAGGGGTTGGCGGTGAGACGACTTACAGCACCGGCGGCACCAACAACCGGCGCGCTTCCGGGGGTGGGGGATCTTCTTTCGGATCTACCGTGTTCTATGACCACGATGGGACCCCGGTATCGAACAGTCCGGACACGCCCATGTTGCGTGCTCAAATCTTGATCGGTATGGACCCTGAATCTGGTCGTGGTGGTTCACCGAATGGCAAGGGCGCCATCAGCCAGGCGGTTCGTGCCCAGGGTGGTGCCATCGGAGAAGACCCCTTCGTGGACGAAGACGAGGGCAACAACTTCTTTGGTCAAATGATTACTGCCGATGGCACCCTGGTGGTGGGCGAGTTGAGCAAGACCTACGCTGGCGGTGGTGGGGGTGCTGGTGGAGACGCTGTTTCTTCCAATTCGTTCCCCTTGCAGCCCTTCCAGATCACCGGAGACGAAAAGGGCTCTGGTGGCGGCGGTGGCGGCGGCGGTCTTAGGATCCTCGCTCTTGAAGACATCACCATCGGTGATGGAGGCAGTGTGTTTGCGAATGGCGGCGAGGGGGGCGGTGGCGAGAACACCAACTTCTTCGACCGTGTAGGGGGTGGCTCTGGCGGTGGTGCTGGCGGTCACATTATCTTCTCAACCGCAGGAAAGGTGAACATCCTGGGCCTCGCGGAAGGCTCCCAGCAGTGGTATCGGGACAGTGGTTTGACCACTGGCACCGGCTGGCCAAATTTCAGCAGTACTCGTGCTTTGAGTGCAGTTGGCGGCCAGGGCGGTGCGGGCGCTGCGGACCACGGTGGGTCCGGTGCCAACGGTGGCACTGCCTGGCGCTGCGACTGCATCCCTCGTTCGTTCGTTGACAACGTGCCAATTGGTTGTCCCAACGGACTCGAAGATGCGCCTCCTTATCGCTGCATCGGTTGCTTCTCAATCTCGACCCAGGGCTTCAATGATCCCATGGGGCCGGTGCTGGGCGCTGGTGGCGACGGTGGTCCGGGGATCATCCAACTCCATGTGGCGACTCCCGCCGAAGACATCAACCTGCCGGCAGTTCTGGCAGATGGCCAGACAGGGCAGGTCTATGGGGAGATGGTACTGGTCGGTTCCAACCTTGTGAATCCCCTTGATCCGACTCAAGTGATCGCTCCCCCGCCCATGGGTTGGCTGGATCCGGTACAAGTCGAGGATCGTGTGACCGAGCTACAGACCAATCAGCCGGGCATTGATCTTGAAGGTGTGCCTATGAGCAACAACCTGGTGCCTTTCTTTGGGCCCAAGTCTGCGGCCCGTTCCCTTTGGATTCCCCTTGGACTGGCCCGAATCAACCCGGCCAATGTGCCAGCTACCTTTACGTCGATCATGGGTGTGCAGGTCACAGGAAACCCCAATGATATTGGCAAGCTATTGCATGGGCCGATCGGGGATACAGTGCTTGAGTTGCCCCCGGTGATTGCCGCCGCAGCTGTGGATCCCCTTGGGCTCGTCGCGCCCTTCATTACTCCGGATGGCGGAACCTTGGTCTTTGATGCGTCCAGTATGCCTGACACCTATCGAGTCACCCCTTCCATGGCTCGACGCTTCGCGATCGTGCTGGGAGATGCTGCGGTCAGTCCGGTCATAAGGCTGGACTTCGAAGCGATCAGCGTGGTCTACGATGCGGTCAATGATCAGTTGCGTTGTACCGCTGGTGCTGGGGTGGACTTGACCCTATTCCAAGCGACCACGGTGTTTGCCAGTTTGCGCCCGCACCATTTCCGAGTGGAAACTCAAGGTATCTTGGACAACTTCTCGGCAGATGCCAGCATTCGGTTCGGCTTTGATGCCACCACCACGGATGTGGCTGGCAACCCTTCAGCCAGCGGTGCCTTTACGGTGACCTCCACGGACCTTGCCCGGGATATCACGGACATGAACGATGGTAGCATCTGGGATTTCTTCCGCTTTGAAGTGGAGTTTGACCTTGGCGATCCGCTGAACACGCCCCTGCCGGGCCTGTTGTTCATGAAGATCCCCTTTGAGTTCGGGGCGGAATAGCGCCTCGTCCAGTTCCCCCGCTGCAGTTCGGCGGGCGTATTCACTTCAGCCCGGGCGGGCTGCTAGAATCCCGGGTATCAGCCGTGAGAAAAGCTCCCGTCCTTCTTCTGATTCTGACCTGCCTTTGGTCCTGCAGCCGACCACAGGAGCAACCGCGCCCCCTGGTCGTGCTTGAAATCACGCCTCCTAACGGGGCCCGCGTGTATCTCAACGAGCCTTTGGTGGTGACCTTCGATCAGGACGTGGATCTGGCCTCGATCACGCCGCAGAGCGCGCGCGTGCTTTCGGGGGGCACTGCAATTCCCGGGCGTTGGGAGGTGGATGGCGTGCATCTGAGCTTCTGGCCCAAGCCCATCCTGCGATCTGACCGGATGGATGGGGGCTATCGTCCGGGGCTGCGCCACTCCCTGGTGCTGACGGGTTTTCCTCGGCCCGATGGGATCCGTGCCCAGGGTGGGGCGCATCTGGCCCAGACCCTGCGCCATGACTTTGTGGCCAAGGAGATCCTGCCAGGGCCGAGCTTGTTTGATCTCTCCATGGATCCCGGGCGTTGCGAACCGTTGCGGCCTCCTGGTACTGCCCCTGGTGCGCCCTTGTTGTTGCAGCGCGGGGAGGCGATTGTGCTTGTCTGTGATGAACCCCTCGACCCCAGTTCGTTGGTCTCTGAAGAGTTCTGGATTGAGGCAGACATCAGCGCGCCTGGTACTCAGCAGGGAGTCCTGGGCCGAGTGGCGGGACTGCACACCCGCCTGGTGGAGAACAATCACTTCCAATCGCTGGCGGCCGGTTCCTGTGCACGTATTCAGTTTTGGCCGGACGCACGGCTGTCCGAGGGCGGATACCTCCTGCGCGGCGTTCCCCAGCCCAGCCTGATGGACATGGGAGGCAACCTTGCATGGAGTGAAGCAGAGCCCATCACCCTGGCGCGGCTGCGTATCTTGCCCAGGGGCTTTGGCCCGGACTCGACCATCCGGTTGGACTTCCTCGATGCCCATGGCAAGTCTCCCCAGCGAATTCCCTGGGCAGATGGCACCGCCACCTGGTCCGACCGAGGGGAACTCAGCGTTGCCCTGCCCGCGGCCAGTGGGGATGGGCATGAGGGCGTTGTGGTGCTGACCGGCGAGCAGACCCAAGGCCAGCGTGAGGCCATTCAACTGACTGTGCCTGCGGGATCCAAGGCCGAGTTCCTGGACCTTGCGGGCCTCGTGATTCTGCGCAGTCAGGGTTCCTTGCGCATTGATGGTTCTCTCCTGCGCCAACGCCAAGGTCAAGCTGTGGATCCTGTGCAGGTTCACGGTTCGCCTGACCAACCGGTTCTGCTGTCTGTTCTTCTGGATCAGGCGCTCGCAAGCGGACGCGAGTGGACCGTTCTGATTGCGGGTGGGGATCTGATCATCACTGGGGAGGTGCAGGTAGACACGCCCCTGATACTGGTGGCCGGAGGTCGCGTGCGCATCAACGGCAGCGTGCGCTGCAAGAGCGAACACTTGCACCTCTTGGGAGAGGGTGGTGGCTTGGATCTGCCTGGGATTCCCTCGTCCCTGCCGGGCGTGCTGGTGGATCAACCACATCTCAATCCCCTACAGGAGCCCCTGCTCTTCGCGGCGATCTCCTCGCCCCTCCCACGCGAGGTCAGCCAGCGTTACGATTGGGGTCGATTGGTTGTCGGCGGACGGGACGGAACGGGGCGTTGGAGCGTGGGTTTCCTGCCCGCGGATGTTGCCCTGGAGCGCGAGCGGGTCGTGCGTCATCCGGGTTTGCTGCAGGGGGACGGGTCCGTGCGCGTGTTGGTAGAACTGGAAGTCCTGCCCGGCGGTGTGTGGGATCCTCCGAGCTTGGATTTCTTGCGCCTGGACTGGGAAGCCCCTGAGGGCTTGCCGTTCGCCCGCTGACGATGAGAGCCGGCCTCGGGCCCGAAACCGTAGACACCGGGGTACTTGGTGCGGGTCTACGGGAGGATATTGTGCTCGCCCTTGATCGAGCCGCCGTGCTTCTTCACGATTCACAACTGGTGGCGTGCTGAACCTGGAGGCACTCCACTCGCAGCATGGATCTCCCGCCTACCGACCCCATAATTTCTAGTTCCTTGGCCACGGTCTATTCGGTCCTGATGGGGCTCTTGGTTGGCTCCTTCCTGAATGTAGCGATCCATCGCCTGCCCACCGAGGGGGAGAGCATCTTCAAGCCCCTGCGGTCGCGCTGTCCCAAGTGCCGCACCACTCTGACCTGGTACGAGAACATCCCTGTGCTTTCTTGGCTGGTCCTGTTCGGCCGTTGCCGGACCTGCCGCTCATCGATCCACTGGCGCTATCCTCTGGTGGAGATCCTCACGGCTCTCTTGTTCTGGGTGGCTGCAGATTCTTTCATGGGCGACACCACGCACATCGCAATAGTGGCCTTGGTCCTGTCTGGTCTGCTGGTGGCCACTTTTGTGGATCTGGACTGCTACGAGATTCCAGATGAGGTCAGCCTGGGGGGCTGTGTTCTTGCGCCTCTTCTGAGTTTTCTAGTGCCCCGCCTGCATGAGTTGGATCTTGATCGTTTCTCAGCCCTGGGCGAGTGCTTGTTGGGCATGGCGGTGGGGGGTGGCATCCTCTACTTCATAGGCTGGCTGGGCACCAAGGTCTATCGCGTGGACGCCATGGGTCTCGGTGATGTGAAGCTGGCGGCTGCGGGGGGCGGCTTCATAGGAGCGTCCGGAATTCTATACGCGCTCCTGGTCGCAGCCATCCTGGGCTCCCTGGTGGGTATCTTGAACATGTTGCGTTTGTATTGCGAGTTGCGCCTGCGGGTCGCCCGCCGTAATCGGCGAGACGGACGCTTGCGCTCTCTGCAGGCCGCCCGGCTTGCTGGCCGCTACATACCCTTTGGCCCCTACTTGGCTGTGGGGATTGCTCTCAGCCTTTTGGGCTGGAATGATGATGGAGCCCTGGTGTTCCAATTTCTGTTGAACTGACTCTTGAGGGCCAAGGATGCCCAACGAAATCATGCGATTGAATCTGAACTGCACATTATTGACCCTTTGCGCCCTGCCCATCTTGAGCGGGTGCGCCTCCGATCAGGCTCTGCGCGGAGCCCTTGGAGAACGCGATGGCTTGATCCGTCGCTTGCGAAGCGAGAACGCTGTCCTCCAGCAGGAGGTCTTACACCTCTCCGGGGATCGCGCCGGTCTGCAGAGCGAATTGAGCGAACTGCAAGCTGTCATGCGGACCTCTGAGGCTGTTGCCGCCGTGCCAGCTGTCGTTGATCTACCTCTGCTTGTGCTGGACGATCTGGCTGAGCACGGCATCGAGGTCGAGCGTCGGGGCGTGGGGATCGCCTATGTGGTTCCCGGCGCGGTGAGCTTTGGCCCTGGCAGCGCCGAACTCACCGAACGAGGGCAGGAAGCCTTGAGAGCGTTGGCCCAGCGCATGACCCAGGATAGCCCACGTGGGGCTGAGATCTCGGTGGAGGGGCATACGGACTCCGACCCGATTCAGCGCTCGGGCTTTGCCAGCAATCGGGAGCTTTCCCTGGCCCGGGCCCTGGCGGTGCACGGATTCCTGGTGGCTCAGGGGGGACTACCCGACGAGCGCTTTGTGGTGCTCGGCTACGGACCGCACAGGCCTGTTGAGCCAAACACTGACGCCTCGGGCAAGGCGCGCAATCGGCGAGTGGAAGTTGTCGTTCAGGCGCGGCGCAAATAGGGTCCGCTTTCAAGTGGGCTGGAGGGCCCCGGAGGGGCACCCCACAAGGACACCCCTTGGGGCTAGAATGGGTTGGTTCTCACCCTGCCTGGGGCGCTTTTTGGCCTTGGGTGGCGGATCCAAATCAACTGCCCAGTGCCCTCCATGAGCCACCCCTCTGCCATTCGAAACGTGTCGTTCGTTGGACACCCGTCCACGGGCAAGACCACCCTGGTCGATGCCATTGCCTTCAAGATGGGAGCCAGCGCTCGCAAGGGGTCCCCGCAAGATGGCACGAGCTTGTGCGACACCGAGCCCGAAGAGCAGTCGCGGCATCACACTTTGCAGTTGAGTGTGGTTTCGACGGAGCACGACGGCAAGGACTGGACTCTGATGGACACTCCCGGTTATCCGGAGTTTGTTGCTCAGGCTCAGGCCGCCATCTGGGCCTCAGACCTGGTCGTTGGCGTCGTTAGTTGCGCTAGTGGTGCCTCCTTCAACCTACGCACCAAGATGCTGCTTGCAGGCCGTATGGGCCGTGGCCGTGCGATTGTGTTGACCCACTTGGATGGCGAGAACGCAGACTTCGATTCGATTGTGCATGAGTTGCGCGAGCGGATCGGTGAAGTCTGCGTACCGGTCCTGTTGCCTAATGAATCCGGCCCCGGGTTCTCGAAGGTAGAGCGCACATTCTTGCATGACGATAGCGAGTGGCATAAGCGCTTGAAGGATCGGGTTATGGATGCTTGTACAGACGACGATCTGATGATGGCCTATCTGGATGACGACAAGCTGACAGAGGATCAACTCGAAAAGGAGATGCCTCACGCGATTGCAGACGGGACCCTCATACCTGTGCTGGTCTGCAACCCCGCATCGGGGGAGGGGATCGATGAGGTCTACACCTTTCTCAAGCGCTTCGGGCCCTCTCCTGAATCGGGACTGGTGAAGGATGAAGAGGGCCAGGCGGTCTCACTTGATTCGTCTGGAACCCTGATGGGAACGGTCTTCGCGACCCAGGCGGATCCCCATGTCGGGCGCATCTGTCTGGCGCGAATCCACGCGGGAACCATGGATCACAGCACCCACGTGGGGCTTGCGGATGGAGAGGGTGACGAGAAGATTGGCGGCCTTTTTCGCATGCTGGGCAAGAAGCGTGAAGCCCTCGAAATCGGCACTCCGGGCGAAATTGTGGCCTTTACCAAGGTTGAGAAACTCCCCACTTGGGCGCACTTTTCCCAGGCCGGCGCGGAGGGTGCCAAGATCGAAGTGCCCACCGCTCCCAACCCCATGGTTGCTCTGGCCGTGGAACCGCGCTCACGGGCAGATGAGCAAAAGATCGGCGAGGCCATGCACAAGTTGGTGGACGAAGATCCCAGCTTGACTATCGAGCAGACCAAAGACACTCACGAGATGGTCGTTCATGGCATGAGTGACTTGCACCTGCAGGTTCTTTTCGAGCGCTTGTCCCGGCGCTACGGAGTCGAGGTAGATACTCACTTGCCAGTGGTCTCTTATCGCCAGACCATCAGCAAGGCGGTGGATGCTCACCACCGCCACAAGAAACAAAGTGGTGGCAAAGGGCAATTCGGAGAGTGCTTCCTACGCCTGCGTCCTGCTACGCCCAATGACCCGGTGGTGTTCCTCGACAAGGTCGTAGGGGGGGCGATTCCCCGCAACCTGATCCCCGCCGTGGAAAAAGGCATCCGCGAGGTCTGCGCCAAGGGGATCTTGATCGGTGGCGAGGTGATGGGCGTGGAGGTCGAACTCTACGACGGCAAGTTCCACGCGGTGGACTCGGACGAGGCGAGCTTCAAGTCGGCTGGCTCCAAGGCCTTCCGCGAGGGCTTCGAAAATGCCAAGCCGGTGCTGCTTGAGCCTCTGGTGCGGGTCGAAATCCATGTGCCCACTGAGGATGCGGGGGCGATTTTCAGCGACCTCACCAGTCATCGTCGGGGTCATGTGATCGATCAGCAGACCGAAGCCGGGGGTGCGATCACAATGATTGTGGCCGAGGCCCCCAAGGCTCTGATGCAGACCTATCACCGGGATCTGAACTCCACCACCAAGGGCGAAGGCACCTGGAACATGTCCTTTGCGCGCTTTGCCCCGGTGCCTGCTGCAGAGCAGAAGAAGATCCTGGCGGCCCAGGCCGAGGCCCTCATAGAGGCGTGATCTGGGAATAGAGGCCTGAATTGCGGCTCTCCTTGTGTTCCTGAGGGCCCTGGGAGCACTCAGCTCGTCCCTGCCTGGAGGATCGGGCCCCTTGCCCTCCAGCAGGGTCAACGGGTTGGACGATGAAGACAGCACCCCAGTGCTTGGGGAGAGGTGTCTTCGCGATGATCACAATGGAAGAACTCCTGACGCTGTTGGTGCGTCAGGGAGGCTCAGACCTACATATTTCGGTTCATTCTGCGCCCCGTATTCGGGTCGACGGCAGCTTGATGCCTGTTGAGCACGCGCCCTTGTCTCCGGATGAGACACGGCGCCTGGCCACCAGCGTTCTGACCTCGGACCAGATCGCCCGGCTGGACCGGGAACTGGAACTCGACTGTTCGTTTGGCCTCGAAGGGCTCGGGCGTTTCCGGGTCAATGTCTTCTATCAACAGGGGGCCGTGGCCTGCGTGCTGCGCTTGATCCCTACCAAGATCCCCAATTTTGAGGATCTGGGAATGCCCGAGGACATCTGTCAGAGTCTGTGCAAGATGCAATCGGGGCTGGTGCTGGTCACCGGAGCTACGGGTTCGGGTAAGTCCACGTCCTTGGCAGCCATGATTGATTACATCAATCAAGACCGTCAGGCACACATTGTGACCATCGAGGATCCGGTGGAATTCACGCACCAGCACAAGAATTGCATGGTCACCCAGCGCGAGGTGGGTGGAGATACGCGCAACTTCAAGAGCGCTCTTCGCAGTGTGCTGCGTCAAGACCCAGACATCGTGTTGGTGGGGGAACTGCGCGATCACGAGACCATCGAAGCGGCCCTGACCCTGGCCGAGACAGGGCACTTGACCTTTGGCACCCTGCACACCTCGGACTCGGTGCAGACCATCAATCGTATCATCGATGTGTTCCCTTCTCACCAGCAGTCCCAGGTGCGCACCATGCTGTCCTTTAGCTTGCAGGCGGTGTTCAGTCAGAAGCTGCTGCCCAAGGCCAAGGACTCGGGCCGTGTGATGGCCGCTGAAATCATGATCGCAACCCCAGGCATTCGCGCACTCGTACGTGATGGCAAGAGCCACCAGATCTATTCCCAAATCCAGACCGGCGGCCGCTTGGGGATGTGCACCATGGCCCAATCCCTGGCGATCCTGGTCGACAAGGGCGTTATTCGCATGGCCGATGCGGAGAAGGCCATTACGGATCCGAGCGAATTGCGCAATTGCTTGAGGGCTGCCTGATGGTGCGTGTTCCCACCAAGGTGAGGCGTCTGCTGAGCGAGGAGGGCCTGGTCACCCCCGAGCGCTGGGATGAGGTGGCTTCCCTGGAGGATCCTCTCGAGGCCCTGTTCGATGCGGGAGATCTGGAGGAGAGCGCCCTGGTAGAAGTGGTGGCGCGCACTGCCCAGGTGGCGCCCATTGATCTGGCGCAGGTTGCTCCCGATGGAGATGTGTTTGACCTTCTGGACCATGACCTCTGCTATCGCCTTCAGATTCTGCCTTTGACCCGCAATGGGGATCTGTTGACCATTGTGGCTGCGGATCCCTTCGATGTGCTCCTATTTGATGACCTACGCCGACGTACCGGTTGTCAGGTGCGCGCCGTGTATGCGCCCGGGCCTCGGGTCCTGGCATCGCTCAAGGATCTGCACGATGACGGTTCCGCCAAGGTCCAAGAGATGATGGATCAGGTGGGTGAGGACTCCAGCCTGCAGGCGGAGCCCGACGAGCCGGAAGCCGAAGACATCGAGACCACCTTGGCGGAGGGTGATGACTCGCCGGCAGTCAAGCTGATCAATGTGCTGTTGCTCAAGGCCCTGCGTGAGAAAGCCAGTGACATTCACATCGAGCCCGGAGACCGTCAGGTCAAGATCCGTTTCCGGATCGACGGTCGTTTGCGCGAGGGCATTCCGCCGGTCTCACGCGGCCTCCTACCGGCCCTTTCATCGCGCTTGAAGATCCTGGCGTCCCTGGACATCGCCGAGCGTCATGCACCCCAGGATGGAAAATTCCAAATCCGATACGAGGGTCGCAGCATCGACTTCCGCCTCTCGATTCTCCCTGTGGTGGGAGGCGAGAAGAGCGTCATCCGGATTCTGGATGTGGGGTCTTTGGCCCTCAACCTGGACGGCATGGGTTGGGAGCCTCAGTCTCTGGCCCATGTGCGTGAGGCGATCAGCCAGCCCTACGGCATGATGTTGGTCACCGGTCCCACGGGCTCGGGCAAGTCAACCACGCTCTATTCCTGCGTTCAAGCCGTAGCCACTTCGGACGTGAATGTGACCACAGTGGAGGACCCGGTTGAGTACCGCATGGAGGGCATCAATCAGGTGCCGGTCAACCCCAAACGAGGTATTACCTTCGCTGGTGCCCTGCGCTCGATCCTCCGTCAGGACCCGGACATCGTTCTCGTGGGTGAGGTGCGTGACAAGGAGACCGCCGATATCGCGGTCAAGGCTGCCTTGACCGGACACCTGGTGCTTTCGACCCTACACACCAATGACGCCGCAAGCACCATCACGCGTTTGGTGGACATGGGCGTGGATCCCTTCATGGTCTCGAGTTCATTGCTCTTGATCTGCGCTCAGCGACTGGGCCGCAGGCTCTGCAAGAACTGCCGCGTGCCCGTGGAGGATCCCCCCAGGGAAAGTCTGTTGAGCATTGGCTTCTTGCTCGAGGACTTTGAGGGTCTGCAACTGTTTGCCGCCGACGCCAAGGGCTGCGGTCGCTGCAATGGTGGCTATCGCGGCCGCTTCCCCGTACTCGAGACCATGCCCATGACCTCGCGCATGAGGCGACTGATCGTGGAAGGGGGCACTGCTGAAGAGGTCAAACGGCAGGCCCTCGAAGATGGACTGCTGAGCCTGCGTCGCGTGGGCCTTTTGAATGCGATTCGTGGGGTGACTTCCGTGGAAGAAGTCCTGCGCATCACCCTGGAGGACTGATTCTGCCCTCCCTCTTTCTTCCCAGACAATTATGAATCAATTCAAGTATGCAGCCAAGGACGGCACAGGCAAGACGGTGCAGGGCACCATTCAAGCGGCGACCAGGGCAGAGGCTGCTGCCGAGTTGCGCAAGCGCTCATTGGTCGTGCTGCAACTGGCCGAAAGCTCGTCCAAGAACAAGAAGGGCTTCTCGCTCTCCATTGGCAAGGCCAAGCCCAGAGCCAAGTCCGCCGAGGTGGTGATATTCACCCGCCAATTGGCGACCATGGTGGGGTCTGGCCTGTCGTTGCTCGAATCGTTGGAGGTGCTTGGCGATCAGGCTGAGACTCCTGGCATGCGAGCCACCTGCGGGGTGCTAGTGACCGAGGTTCGCGGGGGGTCTGACCTCTCCACTGCCATGAGTCACTGCTCCAAGGTCTTTGATCACCTCTATGTTTCAATGGTCAAGGCGGGCGAGGTTTCGGGTCAGATGGACATTATCCTGAACCGTTTGGCCGCCTATCAAGAGGAGAGCGCTGAGCTTTCGCGCGAGATCCGTTCCGCCATGACTTACCCGGTGATCTCCATGATCCTGGTCGTGGGCATCACTGTTTTCTTGATGGTTGGGGTCGTACCTACCTTCAAGGAGGTCTTTGCATCTATGGAATTGACCCTGCCGGCGATCACCCTCGGTGTGTTGGCGGTCAGCGACTTCATGTTGAGCAACCTGGCCTATATTCCTATGGCTCTGATGGCCCTTGTGTTCGCAGTTGGTGCGGCCAAGCGCACCAAGGTCGGGCTACTGGCTTGGGACCACCTGATGCTGCGTTTGCCGGTCTTCGGAAAGTTGCACGCCAAGGTCTGTCTGGCTCGCTTCTCCCGCACCTTTGCAACCCTGATACGCTCTGGTGTGCCGATCCTTTCGACTCTCGACATTGTGGCCAACACCGCTGGTAACCAAGTAGTGGCCCAAGCCGTGATCGAAGCCCGCGAGAGCGTGCGCGTGGGCCAGCAACTGTCCGACCCACTGGCCAAGCGCAAAGTCTTCCCGCCCATGGTCACGCGCATGATTGCCATCGGTGAGCGGACAGGTGCTCTGGAAACCCTGCTTGAAAAAATCGCCGACTTCTATGACAGTCAAGTCAAGGCCATGGTCAAGGCGTTGACCAGTCTGATTGAGCCGCTCTTGATCAGTTTCATGGGACTCATTGTGGGAGGCGTGGTGCTTTCGATCTTCGCGCCCATCATGGGCTTGGTGGAAAAACTCAGCTCCGGCGGCTGAAACCCCTCTGGGGGCTCACAGGACCGGTTTTTGGAGTGCTCAAGTCGCAGGTCTATCGGACTTGAATTGAATGCTTGAGATTCCCGAATCCAATTTTGAGACACACCCGGCAGACCCTCAAGCCTCTCAACCCCAAGGACGATATCCATAGCACGGCGTGCAGTGCCTTCGGATTACCGGATCGCACTATGCCGCGTCCCCAGGCCTTTCTTCTGGGGACCCACCAGAAACCCCAAAGGGGATTCGCTACCAGATCCAGGCCCATCGGCGCCTGTCCATGTCCAGCAATTCGAATATGAAAGTCAACAACAACAACAAAGCGGGTTTCACCCTCATTGAACTGATGATCGTCGTTGCGATCATCGCCATTATCGCCGCCATTGCTTTGCCCAAGCTCATGAGCGCCCGCATCTCAGCCAACGAGAACGCCGCCGTTGCGACCCTGCGCTCGATCGCAGCGTCCCAGCAGCAGTTCCAGGCTTCGTCCTCCGTGGACACCGACTACGACGGCGGTGGTGAGTTCGGCTACTTTGGCGAGCTGGCTGGTGTTGCTGACTTGCGCATCGGTGTTGCGGCGGGAGATGTCGCCGCGCCCCTTGACCCGCCCTACCTGGCAACTCCCTTCGGCGACATCACGGTCAGCCTGGTCGAGCGTCAAGGCTACTTCTATCAGATCTGGCTTCCCAGTGATGCCAGCCCGTCGTTGGGCGTGGCCGAGGCTGCGACCGGTGGAGCGGCCACTACCAATCCCGGTAGTTCCAACTGCGAAGTAATGTGGTGTTGTTATGCCTGGCCCGTAGACGCTGGCAAGACCGGCATGCGTACCTTCTTCATCAACCAGGAAGGAGACATCATCAGCTATTCCAACCGCGACACCGCGGACCAGTACTCCGGCACGACCAGCATGCCGGCATTCTCTGAAGCCCTGTCTGCCGCTGACATGGACGCAGCCCTGGGCCTGCTCGACAACAGCGGCGCCACTCCCGTGGTGACCGCCCAAGACGGAAACATCTGGACTCCCGTCGGCAACTGATCGCCATCCGGCGTATCTTGCTTCTTGCTTGAGGGGCGCCTGCGGTTTACCGCAGGCGCCCCTTCCTATTTGATGGAAGGGAGAGCGCCGCTGCCTAGACCGGCGGGAGGTCGAACAGCTGAGCGGCGTTCTCGCTTGTGATGCGCGCCATCTCCTCGATGCTCAGGCCCTTGAGTTCGGCGACTTTGCCCAGGACTTCGGCCACCAGGGCCGGTTCATTGCGCTTGCCTCGAAAACCCTGTGGCGCAAGGAAGGGGCAATCGGTCTCCACCAGGATGCGATCCAGGGGGACCTGCCGCACCGCTTCGCGGTTGTCTTCGTTGCGCGGGAAGGTCACTACACCCGAGAACGAGATGCAGAAGCCCGCTGCAAGATAGGGCTCAAGCTCTTCGGGCCCCATGGTGTAGCAGTGCATTACGCCTCTGCGCAGGGGGTGCTCCTTGACCATGCGGGCGGTCTCCTGATGGGCGTCTCGGCAGTGAATGATGACTGCCTTGTCCAGTTCACGCGCCAGGTCCAGGTGCCAGCCAAAGGAGTCCATCTGGGCCTCGCGCGGGCTGTACTCCTTGAACCAGTCGAGACCAGTCTCGCCGATGGCAACGCAACCGGGGTCCTGGGCCAGGGCGCGGATGGCGGCTCGCTCTGCTTCGCCAGTCTGCTCTGTATCGTGGGGGTGGATACCCGCAGTGGCGTAGAGGTTCTCATGTTCGTCAGCCAGTTGCTTGGCCTGAGTCGAGGTCTCCACGTTGGTGCCTACCACCACCATGCGCTCGACTCCTCGCTCTTGAGCGCGCTGGAGGGTCTGGGCGAGGTCTTGTTGGAACGAGTCCCAGTACAGATGACAATGGCTGTCGGTGATCATCGGCCGTCTTGTTCTCCGCTCAGGTTTGGAAGCGGATCAGGATCCTTGATCAGTCCTTCGGCATCGAGCAAGAGGCCTCGGCAGTTGCGTTGCATCATGTCGAGCAAGAATGCGCGGAAGTTGCTGTCTGATTCGCGCCGCGCCACCTCAGCAAACAATGCGCAGGCGGTTTCCGAGGGCAATAACTCACGCAGGGACTGAGCCGACATGCGGCGCAAGTAGCCATCCCCGCTGGACTCGACCAGACAGGACTCCAGTGCTCTCTGTCCGATTGGCTCCAGGGGGAACTCGCGCATGCGCTTGGCTGCCTGCCAGCGGGCTGGAGGGTCCAGCCGCAGGTTGGTTGCGACTTGGGCGAGCATGGGTACCGGTGACTCACCAGTCTTGAGGCAGGCGTTGATCCAGCCACGCACCAGAAACTCGTCGTCCGGCAAGGTCTGGCGTTTGACCTTGGTGCGCTCGAGGATCGGTTTGGCATCCGAGAAAAACAGTCGCGGGGAAGTCAGGGACAAGACCAGGGCGGCCTCTGTCCGGTCGGCGATGGGGGAGCCATAGGTGATGAACAAGTTGTGCAGTAACTCGCGTGCGTTTTCTGGCGCTGCCAGCCCGCCAGTCCATAGGAGTGCGCGGCGCACCAGGTAGGGTTCCTCGGCGGCACCGGTGTAAGCGTGCAGGGCTGCATTGCCGGCTCCTTCGCCCTGGGAGATGACTCGATCGATGCGTGAGCGCTGGTCAGCGAGCCAGCGGTCGTGGTGATCGCTTGTGAGGGTCGCGTCCAGAGGGCGGAACTGCTGGATCAAGAGACCGATCTGATCGCGAGAGGCCGTGGAAACCGGGGCATCGAGGGGGATGCCCCACTCGTCTCTGGTCCTTTGCCCTCCTTCCTCGATGGAGGTTGAGGGTTGATCACAGGCAGCAAGTGTCAGGGCCAGACCGCACAGCAGGAGCGCGGCCTGGGAGCCCCTTGGGGTACCTGGTTGCCTCCGGGGGGTGTGCGTTGCCGCTCGGTTTCCTTGTGCGGTGGGGGGGCTTGGGAGTGGGCTTCTAGGGCAGGGGTGCATTGGCAGGGGGGGGACAGGGATCCGGTGGCTGGCACGGATTTTGAGGCGTCAAGAGCACCGTGAGGCCACTCAGAAGGGAAATCTTGCTCAGCAATTCGGGTCGCGGACTGGGGCTGGATTATTCTGAACAGGGCTATTTCAGCCCCTGTGGCGGTCTGGGATGCGTCTCATGGGCGATCGCATATGCAGGTAATTCACGGTGTTCTGGGATTCTAGCGCAAGGGGCCCGTCCTGGCGGGTGCTACCCCCTGCTGCAAGGGAAGTTGGCTCTGGCAGGGGTCCTGGCGGGGATTTTTCTCCTCAGGGCCAGCAAGCCCCGGGCCATGGGAGAGTCCTGCCCATGAGTTCTTTCGATTCGTTTGGCAACCAATCCCACCTCGTGAGTATATTCCTGAGCCCCCCAGCAGGTTGGCCAGCCCCCTTGACCCCTCCTCGGCCCCCCAACAAGACCCCTCCGCCAGCGGGCGGCGTGGCCCCATTGGAAGCATGAAGCTCCTTCAACCCCTCATCAGTGCTGCCGGCCTCGGCGCAGTCCTCATTCTTGGCTCTTGCGACGGTTCCGTCAGCAACGCCGTCGCCACAGGCAATCTCTACATTGTCTCCTGCTCCTTGGGCTGCTCCAGCGGTGTCGGTGACGACCCCAGTGGCGGCGATCAGGTCGCCTGCTCGATCGGCAACACCTATCAGAACCAGGAAATCTCGGTCCTTTTCTCGGAACAGATCGATCTGGTGAGCATCAACTCAGCTTCGTTCAGGGTTGTGGACGCCTCCACGGGCACCACGCCCCAGGGCACTTTCACCACCGATCCCACCGAGCCGAGGCGTCTGATCTTCCGCCCAGCCCTGAGCTTTGACATCAACGGCAACCCGAGTTTCGCTCTGCTGCCGGACCGCACCTATCAGGTGACGATTTCCGGAGTCCTGCAAAACGATCCACCGCCATACATCCGCAGTATCTCCGGCCGACCCAACCAGAACAGATTGCTCTGTTCGGTGATTACATCCGAAGGCATCGTGGACCCGGTCCCGGGCTCGCCCTCAGTGGCGATCTATGCGGATGTCAAGATTGGCGTCGATCCCAATGGCGATCCGATCCTGCTACGCAATCAGTTGGTCAACGGACCCGAGGACCTGGTTGATGTTTGGAGTGGGAGCCGCATTCGTATTCGCTTCAATGACATAATGAACCTGGCCTCGGTGGTCAATCCCCAGACGGGTAGTGCGCCCTTCATCCGTGTGGAAGTGGATCAGGACGGAGACACCTCTACCGCTGACCGCACGATCATCGGGGGAACCTATGGTTCTCCCCTGCCCACTCTTGATCCGGGTTTCACCTCGAACCCCTTGTTTCAAGCCTTCGTGGACATTGCCAATCTGGAGACCTATGTGGTCTTCCAGCCGGACCTGGACCTGCCTTCCTCGGGAACCGGGGCTCTGCCTCGCCTGGTGACCATCAGCATTCCCGCGGCCGTGGTCGATTTGGTTGGGAATGGGGTGACTCTTGAAAATGGCGGGGGGTTGCACAGTTTTACCCCGGAATTTGTGGAGTTCGGCGAACTGGTGATTCCTCAGGTCGGGGGAGAGGATTTTGCAATTGCCGGACCTGATCCGAACTCCAATGAAGACTTTCGGCGTTCCAGTGGTGTCTGGGGCGGAGGACAGTTGAGTCGCGGCGGCGGCGGCGGCTCGGGTCGCCTGGGTGAATTGTTGATCGACCAGGGCGAGACCATTGAGCTGAACTCGGACTACCAGCTCTTCCCTCTAGCGGGTCGGCCCATGGACCTGATCGGCAACGTGGACAGTTCCCTGATCGGTGGCCCGCCGAATGGCACCCTTGGTGGCTTCCCGGACGAGATCCTGGTGACGGGCATGGTGGAAGATCCCGCCAACCTGGGGAGCTTGATCCCCGGCTCCGGATTTGAGTTCAGCCGCATTCGCATTCAGACCGGTGGATCCCTGCGTATCGTGGGTAAGACCCCCGCGCGGGTCTACTCCCGTGGCCCGGTGGACATCGACGCTGGCGGCATTATCAACATGTCCGGGGCGACTCCCGCGGCTCACAACTCACAGACCGCCAAGACCGTGCAATCCGATTGGGATTCAGGCTCGGACTATGTTGTGGGCGATGTGGTGTTCCACGAAATCGGAGTGGATTACCTCGATCTGGAGAATTCTCCTGCGCCCACCCCGGTCAATCAATACACAGCGATTGCGGGCTCGGTTTCCACCGACCCGATCGAGCCTGGACTCCCCTCGAGCGACACGGTCTGGGAACTCGATGGCATGGTCACAGCAATCAACGCTGCCAATGGTGGCGATGGGGGCCTGGGAGCCGACCGCTACGACTTCAGCGGAGCATCTATGCTGGGCCTCGGGGCGAATGACCCCCTCAGTGATGCAATCGCCAATCCGGGAGCCGTCACGAATGGCCGCTCTGGGCAGGGCATCGGGCGCACCTCCGGCCTGCAAGCTATCGCAGAAGGCTTGGGGGCAAATCGCTACCCGGCCAACTATGGAAATGGAAATGTGACCACTGGCACCGAGGCCAATCCGGAAACCGATATCTGGTTCAACTTGCAACTGCTGCCTGAGTACGGCAATGACATGCGTTGCGTCTCCCTGACCATCGGTCGGGTTGGATCGGGTGGGGCCTATTCCATTGACGGAACCACTGGCGTCTCCCTCTCGGAGGAGCCCACTGCGCAGTTCCCGAATGTCACACTCTCGAACAACCCCCCGAACAATCCCGTGGGTGGCAATTCGGCTGAGGTCTTGCTGGCCCCCCCGAGCATCAACAACTCGGGTTACATCAAGCGCAAGTTGGAGTGGTTCGTGGGTGGTGCCAACCCTGTGGACTTCCCTGCTTACCTGCGTGGCGGTTCTGGCGGAGGCGGTGGAGGCAACCATCCCTATCGTACGGGCGTCAGCGGCTACAACGATGCCAGCACCTGGGCCTGTGTGGGCATTTCATCCACGTTCTATTCTTGGCACGACCACTCCGGAGCTCGCGGTGGCTTTGGCGGTGGTGCCCTGCAATTGACCAGCGGAAGGGCCATTACGATCAATGGCCGGATCGATGCTTCTGGTGGTGTTGGTGGCAGTTCAATTCCGGGCTCCCCGGGTGACTACTATCAGTTCGGTATGCCCGGTGGTGGAGGTTCTGGTGGTGTCCTGCGACTGCAGGCCCCGGTGATCAGCTTGGGATCCGCGCCTGGTGTAGGCCAGCCGAACCCGGGTCGTTTGGATGTCTCCGGCGGTCTGGGCGGAGCAGCTGGGTTCAGCGCCAGCTCAGGCGGCGATGGGGGCGCAGGCCTGATCTGGATCGAGGACGATACGGGTAATCTGACCCACCTTGGTCTGGCCAACCGGATTCTTCCCGTAGATCTTCTCGATCCCAACAGCCTCAATTGGCTGGGAGTCAACTCTCCGATTGCGGCTCCCCGTCGCCGTCCGGATTCCCTCAGTGGCTCGGTGTCTTGTTGGATCCGGCCTTCCGGCAACTTTTTTGCTCTGAACTTCCGTGATGATGACGGCATCAACACAGATCCCGCTGAGATGGCCTGGAACATGAATGTGCTTTACATTTCTGATGCTGGTCCGACGGTGTCGATCCCATTCCGCGGTATCGATCTTGCGGCCGATGTGGACAGCCAGCTTGGTGGCGTCTCCTGGGAAGATTTCTTCGGTACGGAACTCGGCCCCTTCGGTGAGGGTGCCCAAAATGCACCCGTCGTGGTGCGTTTCCAGGGTGCGCGAGCCATGACAAGCCTTGATCTCAATCACTCGGACACCGACGGCAACATTCACAATGATCCCTGCAACCTGACTCTGATAGGTGTTCATTCGCCGATCGTGGCGGGCTCGGTTTCCCCTTGGGTGGATCACCCTGCTCTGCTCAATGACTGGGCGGTGCAGTTCGGCAAGCCTACGCCCAACATGGTCCGTTACACGATCCTGTTTGATCACACGATCAACCTGCCTGATGGCTCGCTGGACGTAAACGGGCTGTTCGGCCGCTTGAAGGTGGCAGGTGTGACCGGTCTCTACATCAAGAGCGACCCGAACTGATCGCGCGCGGACCTGTGGCTGGGCAGCTCATTTTGAGGGAGCACGAGCCTGGCTTCCAGGCGGGCGCTCAGCAGTTCAGGATTGTGAAGGCTCGGAGCCCCGCGCTGGGTGGGAGGAGAGCATGCTCAGCACCAAGATGATTCTGGCGCGCCAGGTGCTCTGCCAGGGAGATTTTTTTCTGAAGGGCGCAGGGATCCTGTTGCGTGGAGCCCGAATCCTGGAGGTCGTTCCTTCTCTATCCGCTGCCCGACGCCTTGCTCGGCGATCGGACGCCGCGCTTGAGGATAAGGGCCCAGGGCTCTGGAGTGCTGGACTGGTCAATGCCCATGCGCACCTGGAACTGACCGCATTGGAAGGGGTGGTTCCTCGGCTGCCCTTTGCCCCTTGGGTTGCGGCATTGATGCAAGCACGGATGAGGATCAAACGGGCTGACTTGCAGAAGGGTCTGCAGCAGGGAGCCGACCGGCTGTTGGCCACGGGCACCACTGCGTTGGGGGACAATGACTCTCTCGGGCTGGCAACAGGAGTGCTCGCTGTTCATCCCCTGCGTACTCGGATCTGGCGCGAGGCCCTTGATGCCTGGGATCCCAAGCGCACTCGCGCTGCACTTCGCTTTGCCCGGGCTCCCCGGCGCGGGACACAGACTCTGGCTTTTGGCCTTGCTCCTCATGCTCCCTATACCGTGTCAGCAGCTCTGGGTCGGGCGCTGGCCCGCCAGGCGAGTCGACGCCGGGTGCCCATTTCGATTCACTTCGCGGAGAGTTTGGCGGAGGATCAGTGGATGCGGCGCGGAAGTGGCCCGCTGGCGAGAGTCTTGCCCGCGAGTCCGGGTCTGAGTTCCCTCGATCATCTGGAGCGGACCGGCTTGCTCGCGAGGCGCACTGCGCTGGTGCATTGCAACCGCGTCAGCGCCTCGGGCATCGAAACCATCGCCCGCGCGGGTGCAACGGTGGTGCACTGTCCTCAGAGCCACAGGTTCTTTCGGCGCTCGAGCTTTGATGCGCGCTCTTGGCTGGATGCGGGAGTTGTCCTGGCCCTGGGTACCGATTCCAGGGCAAGCAATTGGGATCTGGACATGCGCGCGGAGATGGCGCGCATGCGTGTAGCTTGCTCTGACCTCGATCCTTCTGAGATCTGGACCATGGCTACCGAGGGTGGCGCCCATTGCCTGGGCTGGTCCCAGCGGCTTGGCAGAGTTGCCAAGGGGTTTCAGGCAGATCTGGTCCAATGGGATCTGACACCTCGCTCGAGGTCCGGGGCGCTCGAAGCATTGACCGGATCGTTGCCCGCAGTGAGACGGGTGCTGGTGGCTGGCCGCGAGGTTTGTCCTGGGGACTGAGAGCTTCCAGGTCTCATCGACTCCTTCGGGCTGCTATCCTCTGGGGATGGAATCAAGCATTCACCCAGCTCTGGACCCCGAGCAGATCCATGCGATCGAGATCCTCAAGGGGGCCAAGCGCGTACTCCTGACTGGGCACGAACGCCCTGATGGGGATTGCATTGGCGCTCAGGCGGCCATTTCTCGTGTGCTTGAGAAGCTTGGCAAGCACGTGGCTATTCTCAATCCCGACCCGCCGGAGTTGCGTTTTGGTGTCCTTTCCCGAGCCGTGGAATTTGGTGTTGATCAGGGCGGCCCTATTCCGCCCCACGACCTCCTGATCCTGCTCGACGGTTCAGAGCTTTCGCGTACGGGAGCGTTGAGCGAGCGTTTTGCAGAGGTGGGCAGCAAGAAGATGGTGATCGATCATCACATCATGCCACTGGATCGCTGGTGGGACGCTTGTTTTCACGATGTCACCGCAAGTTCAACCGGATTGCTGGTGGCGCGCGTTGCGAATGAATTGGGTGTGCCCCTTGATGAGATCGCTGCCAGGGGGATTTTCACGTCCCTCGTTACTGACACGGGTTGGTTCAAGTACAGCAACACCGATGCCGAGACTCTGGCACTGGCTGCTTCACTGGTGGAAAAGGGGATTGACGTTTCCAAGCAGTACATGGATCTCTTTCAGCGCAGACCCGAATCCCACCCCACCGAACTCGGCAGGTTGTTGACCCGTACGGAGTTTCATGCCGACGGGCGGCTGGCCCTCTTGACTCTGCCTCTCAATCCCCAGGGCAAGGTGCATGAACTGGACACCGACGACGCCCTGGATGTGGTGCGCTCCGTGGGTACAATTGAAGTCGTGGTTTTCTTGCGTGAAGTGCGACCGGGGCTTTGCAAGTTGAGCGCCCGCAGCAAGACCACTTATGATGTGGCGGCCCTGGCCAGTACCTTCGGGGGCGGCGGTCACCGCAAGGCAGCGGGGGCCACCATCAAGGGCAGCTTGAAAGAAGTCAGTGGAAGGGTGCTGCGTGCTGCCCTGGGAAACCTTGAGGATTGACCATGCGCCTTGCCCTGATCAGTGACCTGCACTCCAATCTAGAGGCTCTGACTGCAGTGCTGGCTCACATCGAGGCCCTGGGGATCAGCGACATTGGTTGTCTTGGGGACGTTGTGGGCTATGGACCCGATCCCGTGGCCTGTGTGGACATGGTGCGTCAAGAGGCGCGTTTTTGTTTGCTGGGTAATCATGACGAGGCCTTGGTGATGGGCGCCCGGGATTTCAATCCCCATGCTCGCGAGGCGGTGGACTGGACCCGCCGCTGTCTGAAGCCTCGCTGGTACCACGGACCTTCCCACCGGGCCCGCTGGTCTTGGTTGACTGGGCTGGAGCCTGAGTACGAGGAAGGGGGTTTCTATTTCTATCACGCTTCTCCTCGGGATCCCGTGCGCGAATATGTGCTCTCCACCGACGCCATGCTGAATCGTGAGAAGCTCGAGGGGATTTTTGCAATGCTCAACGGGACCTGTTTTGTGGGACACACCCATTATCCGGGCGTGTTTGATTCCAAGTTGCGTTGGACAGGATTGGAGGGTGAGACTAGCCTGCGCTTCCAATTCGGGGAGGACGGCCCTTACATATTCAATGTAGGTTCGGTGGGTCAGCCTCGTGATGGGGACAATCGGGCCTGCTACCTGGTATTGGAAGACGACGCCGTCACCTGGTATCGCGTGCCTTACGACTACCGCAGTACAATGGCGAAGATCAACGCCACGGGAGTCTTGGGAGACATGCTGGCCCGGCGCCTGGCAGTAGGGCACTAGCTCGAAAGCTATCAGGAACGCCGCTGGAAGCGACCACTATTGAGGCCGAAGCTCGCGCGTAGGACATGCCCCAGAATCTGGGGATTCTTGGCCAGTCGGCGGGTGGAATAGGCGCGCCAGTTGGGGCCAAAGGGTACATAGACACGCACCTTTGCGCCCAGGTCTCGCCATTGAGACCAGAGAGATCGTTGGACTCCCATCAGGACCTGGAATTCCCAGGAATCCCTGGAGATCGAGGCTTCTTCGCAGGCATTGATCAGCCAATCGCCCAGCTGCTGGTCATGGGTGGCAAAGGCAACCTTGTGGCCCGCAGTCAGCAGGGACATGGATTGTTCGGCGAAGGCTTTTCGGATGGGGTCTGCTTCCGTGTGGGCGATGTCGGCAGGTTCGAGGTAGATTCCCTTGACCATGCGGACGTTGCTGGCCGGGGGAAGCTGCTCAAGGTCCTTTGGTGTGCGAAAGAGCCGCGATTGGATCACGATACCAACGTGCTCAAACTCGGCTCGCAGGGCCCGGTGTAACTCGAGGGTCGCGTCGGTAGTTGTGTGGTCCTCCATCTCCACTCGCAGAAAGAGCCCCAGTTCCTGGCAATGCTGGGCGAGGCCGCAGAACAGTTCCAGCGCCAGTTCAGGAGATATTCGAAGGCCCAAGTGTGTGGGCTTGATCGAAATGCTGGCCTGCAGGTTGTGTTTGGCTAGGCCGCTGGCGGCTTCGGCATAGGACTGTTGAACCTCTCGAGCCTCCCTCTCGTCAGCCACGTCCTCTCCCAGGATGTCGAGGATTCCCCTATAGCCTTCCTCCTGCAGCCGGGTCAGCACATTGAGGGCCTCGTCGAGACGCTCGCCGGCGATGTATCGCGAGGAGAGCTTTCGCATCACGGGGCCGGGGATCAGGGGCATGGCCCCCAGGACTGCTCGGTGAATGAGACCCATAGGAGATGGGGATCATAGCGTTTTAGTTCGCTATCCTCGATGGGCCCATGAGCCTGCTCGATCCCCTCCTGTTGGTCTTTTCCACCGCGCCCGATGAAGAGGTCGCCCGGTCCCTGGCTCAGGCCCTCGTGGAAGAGGGCCTGGCGGCCTGCGTGACCGCCCTGCCCGGGGCCAGCAGCACCTACTCCTGGCAAGGCCGCATGGAGACCTCAAGCGAGGTACAGCTATTGATCAAGACCAGCAAGAGCCGTCTGGCTGAACTGGAGCAGCGGCTTTGTGCCTTGCATCCCTTCGAGGTGCCCGAGTTGCTTGCTGTTGAAGTGGTGGGGGGCCTTCCTGCTTACTTGGATTGGGTTCGTGCCTCGGTGGAGGGGAACCCCAGTCCATGAGCGAGGCCGCTCCTTTGGAGGAACCGCGCCCCGGCCCCTTTGTTCCGGGGACCCGCAGATGGCAGCGCATGGGGCTTGGACTGGGACCCTTGCTTTTCGCTTTGATCCTGCTGCTGCCGGAGCACTGGCTTGATACCCAGCAGCGCCGTGCTGCGGCGGTCACCGCCTGGACCGCCGTTTGGTGGATTACCGAAGCCCTGCCAGTGGGCATCGCTTCGCTCTTGCCTGCGGTGCTCTTCCCACTCTTGGGCGTCTTGCCCGCGGGAGAAGTTGCGCCGCTCTACATGAGCGATCTGGTGCTGCTGTTCCTGGGGGCTTTCATCGTTGCCCTGGGACTTGAGCGTTGGGGAGTGCATCGGCGCATGGCGCTGAGTGTGCTCTCACTGGCTGGACCCCAACCCCGCACCCAGATCCTGGCTTTCATGGTCGCGGCGGCGGGGCTTTCCTTTTGGATCAACAACACGGCCACCACCCTCTTGATGCTGCCCATTGCCTTGGCGGTCCTGGACCGGGTGGCCAAGGACTCTGGAGCGCATCCAACTCAGGTACGACGCATGGGCTTTGCCCTGTTGCTGGGGGTTGCCTGGTCCGCATCGGTGGGTGGTATGGGATCGCCAGTTGGTACCGCGCCGAACCAGCTGTACCTGGGTCAGATGAACACCCTCTTTCCCGAGGCGCCCACGCCGGGTTTTGCACAGTGGATGTTGGCGTGGGCGCCGATGGTCTTGCTCTGGGTGCCCCTGGCCTGGTGGCTCTTGACCCGCGTGCTTTTCCCCTTGCCCAAGCTAGTAGGCGTGGGCGCGGCAGGCCGCGCCGCAATCGCCTCCGAGCGCGCGGCTCAGGGGCGCATGACCGCACCGCAAAAGAGAATGGGCGCCGTCTTCGCCTGCACCGCATTGCTATGGGTCACCCGTGCAGATGTGTCTTTTGGGGAGTTCGAGTTGCATGGCTGGTGGCGTTTGGTGATGCGCCTGCGGGGCTTGCCCCCCGAGCAGTGGTCGCAGCACACTCGCGACGTGTCCGATGCGACCGTAGCGGTCAGCATGGCCCTGCTCTGTTTCTTGATTCCTTCGGGGAGTCGGCAGGGCGGCCGCTTGATGGACTGGCAACACGCCCGCCGCATGCCCTGGGAAGTGCTCTTGTTGTTGGGGGCTGGCTTCGCCCTGGCCCGTGGGTTCCGAGTGAGCGGGTTGGATCAGGCTCTTGGTCAAGCCCTGGGCCCGCTGCTTGAGGGCCGCTCTACCTGGGTGTTGGTGGGAGTGACGGCCCTGGCGGTGAGCTTCTTGACCGAGATCACTTCGAACACCGCCACCACCGCCGTGCTGCTTCCGGTGGTGGGGGAGGCGGCGGCTGCCGCTGGCCTCGATCCCCGTCTGGTGATGGTGCCCACTGCCTTGGCTGCCTCGGCGGCCTTCATGTTGCCCGTTGCCACGCCTCCCAATGCAGTGGTCTTCTCTTCTGGCCGCGTGAGCACCGCTGTCATGGCCCGCGCCGGCCTCTGGATGAACTTGTTGACGGTGGCGCTGTTGACGATTGTGTTCCAGCTCTGGGTGAGGCGCGTGTGGGGCATTGGGGCCGAAATGCCCGCCTTCGGGGGCCCTTGAGCCCCAGGCGCAAGTCCCTCCTGGGTGAACCTCGACAGAGGGACTTGTCATCCGCACACTCGTCTGCCATGCCCTGCACGAAATTGCTGATTTCCCTGCTGCTGCTTGCCTCCTGTGGTGACGCGCGGCGACCTCAACGTCCGGCGCGGCATGTGCTCTTGATCACTGTGGAGGGTTTGCGGGCTGATCATACCTCGGCCCTGATGTATCACCGCAGTACCACTCTGCTTCCGGTCTCTGCCCAACAGCGTGCCGAGGGCAAGGCCCTTTCGATCGACGACCTTGCCGGGGATGGAGTGCTCTTCAGCCAGGCCTTCGCCCCCTCTGGGGATGGGGGCCAGGGCGTTCTCTCCATCTTCTCCGGGGAGCGCGGCCTCGATCAACCACCCCGGCCAATGCTGGCCCAGAGCCTGGCGGACAAGGGCATGTTCTGCGTGGCCTTCGTCAATGACTCCAATCAGTTGCCCCCCGGTGTCGAAGCTGGATTTCATTCCTGTTTGCGCTTGGAGAGTGACCTTGATGTGCTGATCGAGGCGGTGCGTTGGTTTGGTGTGCACGACTTTGGTAATTGCGAAGGGGTGTTTGTCTGGATCCATCTGGCGGGGCCGGCGTTCCCCTTTGTTCCGGGGGCTTTTTCAGACCCGCTGACCCGCGAGCCCGTTGACTTCGCGCAATTGCACATTGACCGGGACAGTGGTGCGCACATGAACGGTTCAGCTGCCGAGCGTGAGGCCTGGTGGACCCGGGCCGGGGCGAGCTTGCCGCCTCCCGCAGACCTTGAGCGTCTGTTGGACCTCTATGACGGGGGCGTTTCAGAGATGAGCTACCAGTTGTGGTTTCTGTTGGACTATCTGCAGTTCGTCACCCGCAGCGATCGGGCCCTCGATGAATCCGTGCTGATTGTCAGCGGGGTCAACGGTGTAGAGCTGGATCGCCCGGGAATTCCCTGGGGATCCTCCAGCGAACCCCATGATTCGTCCCTGCATGTACCCTTGCTGATCAGGCACACGGGTGGATTGAAGGGTCAGCGGATCCTGGATCCTGTGGTGGAGCTTTGCGATCTGGCGCCGACCCTGTGCGAGTGGTTTGGTCTGGGGTTCCCCTCCTCCCGTGAAGGGCGCAGTCTGCTACCTCTGCTGGGCCAGCCCTTCGGCGTGGAGCGGCATTCCGCGGCCGAGACCGAGCAGGTTTTTTTGCCTCCTGCCTCCCTGGGCATGGGCGGGAATCCCCCAAGGTTGACGGTTCGGGACGAGCGCTGGCGATTGGTGGTGGACTTGGCGGATTCAGGCAGCTCACCATTGGCGCTCCTCCCCGAGAGCGCACGCCTGTTTGACAGCCTGCGCAATCCACGTGAGGAGCGAGACCTCGCGGCTCAGCATCCAGAGCAGGTCAGCCGCATGCTCAGGCTTCTCAGCGACCTTCGTTCGGATCCGGAACCTGCACCCAAAGAGAGTCCATGACTCTTGCCCTCTCTTTGGTGTTGCTGGCCTTCTGCCTGTTATTCGCCGCTCTGCCTCTGCTTCGTTGGCTCACCCCGGTGGAGCCCTCTGCACTGAAGCTGATGCTCTTTTCGGCTCTCTTGTCGCCGGCCCTGGCAGCCGGACTGCATGGCTTGTTCGCTCTGGGCCTGGGCGCCAATGGGGCACGCTGGGGGACCTTGGTCTTGCTCGCCGCCTTGTTCTTCGTGCCCCAGGCCAGGGCCCTGCGCCGGGCGCCTCTGGGCAGAGCCGCCTGGTTGGCTGTTGGCTGCGCTCTGTTGGCTGCGGGCTGGTTGGCGGCTTTGCTCTTCGGTAGTGCGGGAGCCATGCGCCTGGGTCACGATGGCCTGGGCTGGCAGGTGGGGCTGGCCCAGTATCTGCTGGCAGGAGGCGCCCTGGAGCAACCCTGGTTGGCGGGAGTTCCCTTGCAGTGCAGTCCCCTGGCGGCCTGGCTGGTGTCCGGGTTGGCGGCCTTGACTGGGTTCGGCCCCGCTTGGATTTTTGCGGCCTTGGCCAGCTGGAGTTGTGCCCTGGTGTTGCTTTGTCTGCACCTTTGGTCAGCAGCCCTGTGGCGTTCGGGACGTGCGGATGTGGGCGTGATCCTGCTTGCCCTCTTTGGTTGGGGCGCCTGGTCCTGGTGGTCTCCGCTCCCGGGTATTGGAGGTGGCTGGGCGGTGGCCATGGCCCGGGTCACCCACGCGGAGCCGGGGGCGGTCCTGCACTCGGGCATGGCCTGGATTCGCGGAGGTCCGGGGGTCTTGGCCCTGGCCTATGGTTTTGGTGGCCTCTATGCCGGAACCCATGCCCTGCGCCATGGGGCCGCGCCTTGGCCCCTGTTGGCTGGAATCTGCCTGGCCCTCTGCCTTGGAGTTCATCCGCTTCTGGGTGTGGCTCTGGTGGTTGTACATTTGATTGTGCTTTGGGTTGCAGCTCTGTCCGGCGGGCCCCGAGGTGCAGTCTTGCGCCGATCCCTGGGTGAGTTCGGGTTGCCCCTCATCCCTGCGATTCTCTTGTCCTTGAGGTTCTCCGTGGGCACGACTCCCCAGCGAGTCCTGACACCCGATGTTGCCAGCGCGGCACTGGCTCCGGGCCTTGGGCTGCTTGCCCTGGCCTTGATTGGCGGCTATCTGGCGTTGCGCGGGGGAGGGCTTGGGCCGGGCGTCAATGGGGACGCGCCCCTTTCCAGGGTAGATCGCCGCACCTTGGTTCTGCAACTGGTGCTGATGGCGGCCTGCTTGTCCCTGGTAGGTTATTGCGTCGATGGTGTACACCAGGATCACGCGCTCTTCTTCAGGGCTCAAGGGTTGGGGCTTGCGGTTCTTGGTGCGGGGATTTTTACGCTGAGGCTCGATTCATTGCGCCGAGCCCCGCTGTTGGTCCTGCCGCTTGCCCTGGCCCTGTTGCTGGTGACCAGTGGAATGCGTGTGGCCTATTGGAGTCAGGGGGTCCACCAGCGCCTGGCGGGAATCGCCTTTGGCATCAGCGACCCACGAGGGCATTTGAGGCACCAGGGCAAGACCCCTCGCAGCCTGGCCTTGCAGCAAATTCGGGAATTGGAACTTGCTCCCCGAACTGTCCTGGCTCTACGCAACGAAGTGCCCGCAGAACGCCTGCCACCGGAGCCGGGCATCAGCATGGCGGGGATACCGGCGGGCTTGTCCTTGCTCGTGGACCTTGATGGGGTGGATCTGGCCAAGGAGCGTAGTGCTCGCCTCAAGGAGGTCCTCATGGGCCGCATGAACTCCGGTGCGAATCTTTCAGCTTTTCTAATGGTGCCTGGGCGGGATGTGTTGCTGTTGGTGGATGAGGTAGACCGTGAGGCCTCGGCCCCGGGCTTCGCTCCCGGGGTCCCACGCGGCGTGGACCGGGTCCTTGAGTCCAGTGGATTGCAGCGCGTGGTTGATTTGGATGGTTGCGCCCTGTACCTGTGGAGGGAGAAGTGAAGCTAGGCCCCAACAAGACCTCCAAGATAAGCAGTCAGGATGCGCGTCCTGATCTGGTGCGCGGGGTGTTCCTCTTGACCTTGTTGGTGCAGTTGCTTTGCGTGCGTTGGCTGCCTCCCAGTGCACATGAGGAGGCCTTGTTCCAAGCGGCGGGCGGCCTCTGGCGGGGAGGGACGCCGGTCCTGAGCGAGACTCCCGAGGCCCTTGCTCTGGCCCAACAGATCGTCGAGGCACGCCCGCCTGCTGAGCCTTCGGATCTGGGGTTTCTCATGCAGGACGCCGAGGGCTTGAGTTTTGCCCTGGCCCATGCTCCCCCCGGAGCGACTCTTGCCTTGGTTCCCGCCCATCTGCTCGGCGACAGTCTGCAGCGTCTCACGCCTGGGGTTGAAGCGCGCTACAGGGCGAGTTCAGCAGGCAACTCAAGTGAATTCTGGGCCCATCTCCTGGCTGCTCTGCTGGGACCCCTGCTGGGAGCCATCTGCTGTGCTGCGGTTGCTTCGGGAGCTCTGAGCATGGGGGCCACCCGCCCTAGCGCAGCGCTGGCCGCCGGTTGTGTGGCCTTCGGTTCCAGCCTTGGTTCTGCCTCTGGTTGGCCCGAGTCAGCTCTCTTGGCTTCCGCTTTCTTGAGCTACGCCTGGGCCACTCTGCTGCATCTGGCAGGTTCGGTGGCGGCGGGCAAGACTGTGGGTCGTTTCCGTTTCTGGGCCGTGGGCAGTGCCTTGGCAATTGCTCTCCTGATGGACATGCGTATCTGGCCTTTGGTGTTGGTGACCCTGGCATTTGGGGAGGCGGGGTTGAGGCGTTCCCGTGGGGGTAGCCTTCCCTTTGGGCAGATCGCTGCGCTGGTGGCCATCATGGGACCTGCCCTGGCAGCTATCGCCTGGCAGTTGTTGGGCAGCGGCCCTCTGGCCCAGGCCGGCATGAGGTATTGGCAAGTGCACAATGCAAGCGTCCTCGCCGAGGCGAGTCCGCAGGCCTGGCTCAGGGCGGGCTGGTTGCTGTTGGTTTTTGCTCCCTGTTTGATCTTTGCGGGCATTGGTGCCGTGCGTTTGCTTTGGGGAGTAGACCGTCTGGTGGGAGTGCTGACCGTGCTTGCAATGCTCGGGGTCTTGCCCTTGATGGGGGACCGCAATGCTCATGGCCCGGTGATGCTGCTGCCCCTGCTGGTTTTTGTGGGGCCCGCCATGGGGGTTGGCTTAGGGTTCAGCGCGGGTTATCGCCGCAAGAGCACGCCCTTTGGGATGGGCTTTGTGGGCCTGATCGTGCTGCTCGGGTTGCTGAACCAGGTGGCGGGCAGTCTGGTGGATCCGGGTCTGGTTCGAACTCTTGACGCGGAAGCAGGTGTTGGGCAGGTAACACAACAAGCGCAGTCTGGCCCGCGCACGGCCTTGCGTTGGCGGATTCTGCGTCGGCAGCAAGCTGTGGGGGACGGGAGTTTTCCGCTGGGTGAGGTTTTTGCTGTTGAGGACTCGGTTCGGAGTGGTACGACTGTGAACCTGGAGGGTCACAGGGGGCGCCTTTTTGGGCATCTGGCTTTGGCGCGCCTGGGCCGGGACATGGACCTGTCCCTGTTGCTCGCGGCGGTCGTGCTGGGTCTGGTGTTGCTGGCGGGGCTGGGGCTCTCTGCCCTCCTGCAGGGTCTGGACCGCACACGCTGGCCTTAGGTTGCTCCTGCTGAGATGACGATAATGGGATTGTGAGTCCTTGCCTCTGTATTCTTGCCCTGGCGGCAGCTCCCTTTGTAGATGGGGTGCGCAGTCAGCATTTTGTGCTGCCCGATGAGCAGGGGGAACCCCTCGCGGTTGTGACCCACAAGCGGACTGGGGACGGGGCGAAGCGGGTATTCGAGAGCGCTCTGGTCTGGCGTGCTGGAGCGTTGGTGACCCTCCAAACTGAATCCGTGGACGGGCAGGGCTTCAAGTTCGTGCACAGGGAGTTGCCTCTGGCCGGGCTGGGCGGGCGCACCTGGCTGGTAGAAGCACACGCCGGGGAAAAGGTGCTCCGTTTTGAGTCACATTGCTGGGGTGCTCCTTCGCCCCGCGAGATGCAATTCGAAGGCACCCCCATCGGTGCTGGGGGATTGACCGCGATTCTGGCCGCTGGTGGACGCCCCCTGGACACGGTCTGGTTGCTTGATCCCGGTTCTGCCTCAGTGCAGGGAATTGTCCTGAGTATCTTTGATCCTGCGGAGGATCCCCTCTTGCTGAGCGCCGCCAGCGGAGCGATTCGGGCGGCGGGCTTGAGCTTGGACTCGGGGTTGCTGACCGGTTTTGAGTGGCGCACCCTTGAGGGTCGCTTGTTGCGTCGTCAGGTGTTCTGCGCTGGGGAGCTGGTTCTCTTTCAGCTACAGGGGCGCCAGGCCTGGGCCCGCAGAGTGAGCCCGCGCCTGGCCATGAGTCTGAAGCGTCGCTGGACTCAAGCCCGAGGTTCAGGCTGGGGATCTCACCTCTCTGGCGGTCCGGGATCCTGACCAGGAGTTCAGAGCAGGCCCCTCTGGTGGGGTTGTTTGCCTTTCAGAGCCCTGGATTTTCCCCGCTTGGCAACACCCCAGGCACCGAAGCCACCTGATTGCGTTCAGAGTGGGTAACTCCTGGCGGCAATCCGGTCTTCTGAGGCTACCCTGGGTACTGCACAGAGTGCACCCGTGTCCAAGCGCCAGCCTCATCTAGATTCCCCTCCGGCGGGCTCCTTGCCCATGGGGGGGGTCAATACCTTCCCACTGCCTGACCCCGTGGGCCTTGGGCTATTGGGAACCGGCCTGTTAGGAATCGGCCTGTTAGGAATCGGCCTGTTAACAGGCTGTCGCAGCGCCGAATCCTGGGCGCAGGAGGCAGACGAAGACTCCTACCAGATCCTTGCGGAGGCTCGGGCAAGTCTTTTTGGCGAGCAGGGCAGCTTCCGCCTGGAGCCTGAGGGGGTCACCTTGCGTCAGCGCATCCTGGCCGGAGAAGAGTTGGGGGACGTGCCGGTGGGCTTGCGCGAGTTGCTCTCCATCGCTGCGAGCAATTCCCGTACTTTCCAGAGCGAAAAGGAGTCTCTCTACCTGGCCGCCCTGGACCTTTCCCTGGAGCGTTGGCGCCTTTCCTGGTTGGGCTCTGCGGACGGCGCTGCCAACATGGACGGCATTGGCAACGACAGCAACGAGGCATCGGGCTCTCTGGACCTGGGTTTGACCCGGGTGCTGGGCAGCGGGGCGCGGATAGTGACATCCATCGGAAGTTCGTTGTTGCGCTTCGTTTCCACCGGGGACGGTTGGTCCCTGAGCAACGATCTGTCCTTGTCCATCACCCAACCGCTGATGCGCGGGGCGGGCCGACGAGTGACCCTGGAGCCCCTGACCCAAGCCGAGCGCAATCTGGTCTATCAGGTACGTTCATTCGAACGCTTTCGGCGGCAGTATGCGGTGGACGTGGCCGGCCGATTGTATTCGCTCATGCAGACCATCAATGAGTTGGAGAACCAGGAATCGAATTACGAGAATCTGGTCGCTCTGCGCCGGCGTAACGAAGCCATGGCCGCCTCCGGTCGCCTCTCGCGCATTGAAGCTGACCAGGCCCTGCAGGATGAATTACGTTCCGAGAATCAGCTGATTGTCCAACGGGCGCGGTTGGAGCGGAGCAGGGACGATCTGATGCTGTTCCTGGGTTTGCCGATCGATACCAACCTGCCCTTGGATCGTACTGAATTTGAACTCCTTTCCGGGGAGGACGATCTGTTGGCTGACATGGACTTGGACCGGGCGGTTGATTTGGCCCTTGAGCAGCGTTTGGATTTCCTGACTTCCCTCGATCAGCTGGAGGACAGCCTGCGCGGTGCGCTTCTGGCCGAGGATGCTTTGCTTGCGGGGCTTGATCTGGAGGCTTCGATCGCCGCACCCTCTGCCAACGACACGGCCCTCAAGTACGATTGGCGTACCTCCGGCTGGAGTCTGGGCTTTTCCTTTGACCTGCCTTGGGATCGAATTCCCGAGCGCAACGCCCTGCGCTCAGCGCAGATCAGTCTGGACTCCCGACGGCGCTCGGTGGAAGCCGAAGCAGACGGCATTGTGGTGGATGTACGCGATGCTCTGCGCCAGACTCGTAATGCTCATCAGACCTGGAAGCTACAGAAGGGGGCAGTGGTCCTCGCCACGCGCCGGGTGCAGAGTTCGCGCTTGAATCTGGACCATGGCAAGGCCAGCACCCGGGATGTGCTCGACGCGGAGGAGGACCTGCGTCAAGCCCGTAATAGCCGCGCCGCTGCCCTTGTGGATTACAGCCTCTCGCGCCTGGGTTTGTACTTGGATCTGGAAGCCCTGCGGGTGGACGAAGAGGGAATCAGCCTGGACCCGGTTTCCTTGGGGAGGTTGACAGGCATGAGCAGCGTGAGAATTCACAGCGCGGTGTATGTTGCGGGATCGCCGCCGCTTATTGACCTACAAGCACCGCAGAGCCCTTATGCCCACGGGGACCACACTCAATAGTTGGTAGAATGTCCTACCATCTGCAGCGGATCGGGCCGCAAGAATGAACACCAGCAACCGAAAACAGTAAACATGATGAAGGAGCAAGAAGCGTGAAGTACGGAATCCTACCCATGTCTTTGATGGGACTCGGCGCGGTCGTCGGCCTCGGTTATGGAATCGTGGAATTGGGCTGGTTGCGCGGTGAAGAGGCCACTGAGATCAAGGGCGCCCAGGTTCGGAGTGGTGCCCTACGCATCAGTGAGACCGTGCGCGCCAATCTGGAGGCCAGTAACGCCGCAGTCCTGCGCTGCGAAATCGAGCGCGGCGGTACGATTCTCTTCCTTGAAGAAGAAGGCAAGATGGTCAAGGTTGGCGACCTGGTTTGCGAATTGGATGTCAGCGAACTGGTGGACCGTGGCGTCGAGCAGGAAATTACTGTCAATCGCGCGCGGGCTGACCTGACCAAGGCTGAAGAGCAATTCGCGATCCAGGAAATCCAAAACCTGACTGACTTGGCTGAGGCCCAGTTGCAACTGCGCTTCGCTGAGATGGATCTTGAGAAGTACGTGGGCCGCGACAAGTCAGGGGCCGATGGCGCCTCTGCCAGCGCGGTCAGCGAGTGGCAGCACCAAATCCAGGGCCTCGACGAGGACATTCTCCTGCGTGCACAGGAGCTGGCCCAGGCCAAGAAAGAACTGGAATTCACCAGGGAACTGGTCGCCAACGACTTTGCTGCCCAGAATGATTTGGAACAGGACGAGTTGTCCTATGAGCGAGCCCGCATCGCCAAGGGGCAAGCAGAACGGGAAAAATCTCTGACCCTGCAGTACGACCATGAGCGTCGCCTTGAAGAATTGCGTCAGGCCATCGAAACCCGCAAGCGTGACCTGCAAAAAACCGAGCGTCAGGCCCGTGCCCACCTGGCGGACTTTCAGGCGGACATGGATTCCGCGCGCTTTACTCTGGCCCGTGAAGAGGACAAGTTGACCAAGATCGGGGAACAGGTGGGCAAGGCCAAGCTCTACTCGCCAGTGAACGGTATCCTGGTTTATGCACGGGAGAGAAGTCGCTGGGGCAGTGGGGATCCCATCGAAGAGGGCACTCAAGTGCGTGAGCGTCAGGACATCATTTCGATTCCCCAGGCAGGTGGCATGATTGCTGAGGCCAAATTGCACGAAACCAGCTTGAAGAGGGTGCAGGTGGGGCAGAAGTGTTTGGTCCGTGTGGATGCCCTACCGGGGCAAATGTTCGAAGGTCGGGTGGATTTTGTCGCTCAACTACCGGACTCGGGCTCTTATTGGTCAAATCCCAATCAAAGGGTCTACCGCTCCTTGATCGCGATCGACGGAGGCAACGAGGAGATGCGTCCGGGAATGTCCTGCAATGTCGAGATCCTTGTGGAGGACTTGGAGGACGTGCTCTTCGTTCCCCGCCAGTGTGTTTTCTTTGATGGCCGCGAGACAGTGGTCTTCCAGAGTCAAGCGGGCGAAATCACGCGCCGGGTGGTTGAGGTGGGCCCGGACAATGCTCAGTTTGTGACTCTTGTCGCGGGGCTGTCGCAAGGGGATGTGGTCCTGCTCGCGCCCCCTCCTGACTTCAAGCCCGAGGGTGCTTCACCGGGTGCTCCCGAGGACGGACCCCGGGCAGAGCAGGTTGCACCGAATACCTCGGGAGGGGCTTCCAGCGCTAAAGGCGGCGCTCGTGATGGCTACCCGGGCGCTGCTGGCGCTTCCAATTCGGGTGCCACTCCTGCTGCGGGCGCGGCGGCCTGGGGAAGTCGTGACACGTCGTCAGGCAACCCTTCAGGCAGCGCTGAATCGGGCTCCTCTGGACACAGCCGGCCCAGCGCAGGTCGATCACGCGAAGGTGGCGCAGGTTCCGCCCGCGGCCAACGTCCCAGCGGCGGCCGCCCCAATGGAGGCAGATCCGGCCGCGGTCAAGCCGGAAGTTCCAAGGCCGGTGGCGGTGCACAAGGAAGCCCCACTGGACATTCCCCTTCCTCTGGACGTCCATCTTCAGGTGAGCGCTCCGGATCGACTCCGGGCAAGGGCGGAGAGTGACCCTGCAAGCTCAAACCGAGGTGGCGGCCGAACTTGTAAATGTTCGGCGCGTCTACCAAATGGGGGGCACCGAAGTGGCTGCTCTCGATGGCATTACCCATCAGTTTGGTCGGGGTGAGTACTGGTCGATCATGGGTAGCTCCGGTAGCGGCAAGAGCACCCTGTTGAACATTCTGGGTTGTATCGATCGGCCCACGGAGGGGGAGTACTTGGTGGGCGGCAGCCCCGTGTCGACCCTGAATGACGACCAGCTCAGCGAGCTGCGCGGTGCGCGGCTGGGTTTTGTCTTTCAAAGCTACAATCTGATCCCCCAATTGGATGTGCTTGAGAACATTCTGGTGCCCGTCATGTACCGGGATGAGTGGCCCCCTTGGGCTTTGGATCGGGCCAAGGAACTTGCCGAGCGCGTGGGCCTTGGAGGTCGAACTGGACACCGTCCCCCGGAGCTCTCCGGCGGCCAGCAGCAGCGGGTCGCCATCGCTCGCGCCCTGATCAACGATCCGGATCTGATTCTTGCGGATGAGGCCACGGGCAATCTGGATACCAAGACCGCCGAGGAAATCCTCGAGGTCTTCGACGAACTGCATGCCGAGGGCAAGACGATCTTGCTGGTGACCCACGAGCGCAGTATCGGTCTCCGGGCCGAGTTCACCTTGAAACTTGTCGACGGACGCACTGAAGAGGTTGTGGAGAACCGCAGCTCATGATTATTCGTTCACCGTTCTTGCGCACTGTTCGTCTGGGCATCAGCAGTCTCCTGTTGCACAAGTTGCGAGCTTTCTTGACCACTCTCGGTGTGCTGTTCGGAGTTGCCAGCGTGATTGCCATGCTGGCAGTGGGGGAGGGTGCAAGCGAATCTGCCCAGGAGCAAATTCGTCAATTGGGCAGCCAGAATGTGATCCTGCGCTCGGTCAAGCCTCCAGAAGACCAGCAGTCCAACCAGGATGTGCGTGTCCTGGCATATGGTCTGACCGATTCTGACCGCCTGCGTATTGAGTACACCTACCCCGGAGTGCGGTCGGTGATCCCAGTGATGCAAGTGCCCGAGGAGGTGCGCAAAGGGACTCGGGTCTGTCGTCCCCGGGTGCTTTGCACTCGCTCGGATTACAGGGATGCCACGGGGCGCGTGATTTATGAGGGGCGCTTTCTGTCAGAGCTCGATGAGTCCCTTGAAGAACCAGCCTGCGTGCTTTCCTATGAGGTCGCCAGGCACTTGTTCCCTTTCAGTTCGCCTGTGGGCGAGACGATTCGTATCGGAGGCGAGTACCTGGAGGTGGTGGGCGTGGTCCTTCCGCGGGGGCCCGTCGGTCAAGTGAGCATTGACTCCAGCACCGAGGTCGGCGGAGACATTTTCTTGCCCCTTTCTGCCGGGCGTCGCATGTTCGGCACTACCCAGGTCAAGATGCGCAGCGGCAGTCGGGACATCACCGAAGTGGAACTCCACGAGATCATAGTCGATGTGCGTAATGCCGCCGATGTGCCCATGATTGCGGACGCCTGCCGCGCCATGCTCGATCGTGAGCACAATGACAAGGACTGGGAAGTGATCGTGCCGCTTGAGCTGCTCTTGCGGGCAGAGGAGACCAAACGCATCTTCAACATTGTGCTGGGTTCCATAGCAGGCATCAGCCTCTTGGTGGGGGGCATCGGCATCATGAATGTAATGCTGGCCACGGTCACCGAGCGCACACGGGAGATAGGCATTCGCCGGGCTCTGGGAGCCAAGCGCAAAGACATCGTGATCCAGTTCCTGGTTGAGACCACAGTGCTCTCGGGCTGCGGCGGAGTGGCAGGCGTGGCGCTGGGCCTGATCATTCCAGCTATCGTGGAAGCCACGGCGGACATGCCAACCATTGTCACACCCCAAGCCCCAGCTCTGGCTTTTGGGATCTCCGTGGGCATCGGCGTGATTTTTGGTCTCTACCCGGCCTGGCGCGCGGCGAACATGGATCCGGTGGAAGCCCTGCGCCACGAGTAGGGTTGCTCGTCTCGTTTGGCATCAGGGCATCGGCGTCTGGGACAGGAGACAGGGATCCCGAGTCCTGTAGAGCAGGGCCAGGGCCAGGTGCTCGGCTTTGCATTCAGCGCAGCCCTTCAGATCCGCCACCGTGCGAGCCACCCGACGCACGGATTGGATTGCTCGGGCACTGAGGGCCCGTTCGTTGGCCGCCCGCGCCAGCAGCTTGCCCAAGGGACCCCGTACGGGCACCCACTGGTCTAATTCCGTGGCTCCCAGCCGCGCGTTGGCCAACCTCTGTCGTCGCATCCGGCGCATTTTTCGGGCAAGCGTCATGCGCTCCAGCAACTCCGCTTCCCGAGGCCCGGAAACGGTAGTGCCTGCCAGATCGTCCAAACTGGATGGTGCCAGTTGCACCACCAGATCCAGGCGATCAAAGAGCGGCCCGCTGATGCGGTTTTGATAGCGCTGGATAGCGCCGTTCCCGCATGAACAGCGTCGCCGTGGGTGGCCCCGGTAGCCACATGGGCAGGGGTTCATGGCAGCCACGAGCAGGAAGCGTGCCGGGTGTTCAATCCGCACGGACGCGCGCGAGATCAGGATGCGTCCGGTCTCCATGGGTTCCCGCAGGGCTTCGAGAGCGTCGCGCTTGAATTCGGGCAGCTCGTCCAAGAAAAGTACTCCCCTGTGACTGAGACTGACCTCGCCAGCTCCCGCTTCACGGCCGCCGCCCACCAGACCCGCATGGGAAGTGGTGTGGTGCGGGGCGCGGAAGGGTCGCGCTTGGATTGGATTGGGACCGCTGGCTGAGGGATGATTCAGGGGCTCGCAGTCCGCGCGGGCCAAGAGATCGAGCCGTTCGGGTAGGGAGAGTGGCGGCAAGAGGCGCGCCAGCCGCCGGGCCAGGAGGCTCTTCCCCGCTCCCGGCGGTCCCACCATCAGGAGCGGATGGCCTCCCGCCGCGGAAAGTGCCAGGGCCTCCTTAGCCTCTGCCTGGCCGCGCACTTCGTCCAGGGAACCTTCGGGGGAGAGGGCGGGAGTGGGTGGGTGTCTGTGTCGCAGGGGTTTGATGCGGCGCACATCGGCCAGATGGTCGAGAGCGTCCCCCAGGGTCTTGACGGAGATCACCTTGAGTCCCGCAATCCAGGCGCAGCGCTCGGCAGTTTCCGCTGGCGCAATCACCTGGGTCAGTCCCGCTGCTGCCGCCGCGCGGGCGGCGTACAGTCCTCCTGCGCAGGGCCGTACACCGCCCCCCAGGTCCAATTCTCCCAGGCACAGGGTGCGCTCCAACTCTGTCACCGCGATCAACCCCAGGGCCCCGGCGATGGTCAGTGCCAGGGCCAGATCCAAGAGTCCCCCCGCCTTGGGGCGGGTCGCGGGTGCCAGATTGATAAACAGCTCGCCGATGGGTAGATGAACCCCACCCTGCCCAAGGGCCGCGGGCAGACGGGCCCGGGTCTCGCGCAGGATGCTGTCCGGCAAGCCGGTGAGAATGATGCGGGTTCCCCCTCGGTCAGCACCCTTGAAGCGAACCTCTACAGCCACAAGGCTGGCCAGGCCCCCTTCGAGACATGCGCCGTTTCCACGTATCACCCTCACAGAATCAAGAACGGAATATCCGGGTCTGGGTTTCAGGCGTTCGGCGAGGGAATCCCAAGGCTCCTGCTGCAAGGAAGCTGCAGTTCGCTGGACTTGTAGGATGGATTGCACATCCAGGGTCCACAAGCCGGCATTTGCGCTACAGGGCATGGCTTGAGGGAGATTCTGTGGCACCAAGACGCTACTGTGCTCAGGTGTCGTGGACGCATCGATCATGAGTCTTGCCCTATTGCTTTTCGCGCCGAAGCTGGTCTTGGGGGCTGCCGTGTCGGTTCTCGCGGCACCCTTGGGCCAAGAGGGTGTGAGTCAATCGGCCGGGGTGCCTGGGAACCTGCAGCTGATCTGGTCGGCCCTTGCTCTTCCCGAACTGGCAGCGGGCGCGCGACTGGGACAAGCCCTGGCCCTGGGGGACTTTGACGGGGACGGGTGGCAGGATCTCGCTGTTTCCGCACCCGGGGCCGAGCGCCCCGGTGGCCGCGGGCTGGTGCTGGTGATGCTGGCCGCGTCGGGAGGTTTGCTGGAGGGGGTGCGTGAGGTGTTGCGGGTCTTTCCTCCAGATCATAGTCCATCGTTTGAGTCCCTGGAATTCGGCGCGGCCTTGTGTATCTGCGAGTTGGACGAGGATCCGGCGGCGGAGCTTCTGATCGGTTCGCCCCTTTCCGGTAGTGGTTCGGGAAGCGTGTTTGTGTGGGGAATCGAGTCCCTGCAAAAGCCCGCGCACATGCTCGTGGGCCCAGGAGCCCTGCCGGGTCGTTTGGGTTCTTCCCTGGCAGTGGGCGACTTTGACGGGGATGGTCGCTCTGACCTGGCCATGGGTGCACCCCTGGCCCGTTATCGGGAGCGTCAAGGGGGAGCGGTGCTGCTGCTTTGCACTTCGCTCGGCCGGCGTGTGATCCCTGCTCCCCGGCCGGGACCGGGGATGGGCTTTGGGAGCGCGCTCGGGGTGCTCGATCTGGCCCCCGGCGCCGCTGTGAATCTGGTGGTGGCCGCACCCGACGCGCCCGGGGAGGGGATCGAGGGGGTTGGCCAGGTCTGGATCTACAGCGCAGCCCTGAGACCGATCCAGCCCACCCTGCTCAGCGATCCGCTCAGACAGTTGGAGACTCCCTCCTCCTTCGGGCGCTCGATCTCTGCCCTTGGAAAGACCCTCCTGATCGGCGCTCCCGATCGCGAATCGAGCAACGTGGGAGTCCTTGGTGCGGCCTTTCGCTATTTCCCTCACCAGCGTCGGCCCCTTGGGCTGTTTTCTCCTGCGCGCTTGGAGAAAGACGCCCATGCAGTTCCTGTGCCCGGGCCCCAGCAGCCTCCGTCCGGTCGCTTCGGACTGAGGGTTCTTGCGGCGTCACTGCTCGCAGGAGAGAAGCCCGACGCTCTGGTTGCCAGCGAGACCTTCTCCGGTTCCGGTCCAGCTCTCCTGCTTTGGCCAGGGGCTGATCCCGATGCCGTCCCTATCGCTCTTGCCGCGCCGGAGCAGGCGGGCCCGCGCTGGATGCAGAGCCTCGCGGTGGACGCTCTCAACAGCGCGGAGATGTGTCTCTTGGCGGGGGATCCTTCGTTCGATGCAGAAGGCTCAGCGCCTGGGTCCAACAGTGGACGCGTGATGGTTGGAGTTCTGAGATCGCGCTAGAAACAGGGGCGGCCCTAGGAGTCCCCGCGACCACGCGCTCGGTTGACCAGGGCGATCAGCAGCAGCAAGATGATCAGCGCCACGACCGTCAGGAACAGCTCGTGTGTTCCAATCCAGGCGATCATTGTTCGCCCCCCAGGCAGGCCCCCAGGTGACCAGCATGGTCCTTGAGGTTCGCTTGGGCTGCTGCCAAATCCAGGTTCAGCCGGGCCATCAGCACGGCCGGTTTGACCTGTCCATCGCTGGCTTCCAGGAGGCTCTTGGCTCGCGGCCGGTCGACCCCTGCCAGATCCATCACCAGGCGCTCGCCCCGATCGATGAGCTTTTCATTGCCGCGGGTGGACACATCCACCATGCGTCCCCGATGCACCTTGCCCAGGCCTACCATGACCAGGGTCGAAAGGGCGTTGAGGCAGAGCTTGGTGGCCGTGCCCGCCTTCATGCGCGTGGAGCCCTGGACCTCTTCGGGACCACAGAGCAAGCGGATGGAGAGGTCGTAGGGATCTTCGAACTGTTCCCGTGGAATGCAGGCCACAAAAATTGTTCCGGCGCCCACCTGCTGGGCGTACTTCAGGGCCCCGTGCACGAAGGGGGTGGTGCCCCCGGCTGCGATTCCCAGTACCGCGTCCTTGGGTCCGAGTTCGCGTTCTGCAAGGGCCTCGGCACCCGCCCCATGATCGTCTTCGGCCCCTTCCACCGCTGCGTTGAGGGCTTTGGTTCCTCCGGCGATGAGCGCTTGGAAGAGGGTCTCGGGCACCCCGAAGGTGGGGGGCAGCTCGGCCGCGTCCAGGGTCGCCAAACGGCCGCTGGTGCCCGCTCCCACATAGAACACTCGGCCTCCAGCCTGCACGCGGTTCGAGAGCAGTTCCACTGCCCCCGCGATCTCACCCTGGGCCGCATGCACCGCTTGCACGGCTTCCTGGTCCGCTTGATGCAAGCGCTCCAGCGCTTCGCTCAAGGACAACTGATCGATGGCCCGTTTGCTCTCGCTCAACGATTCGGTCATCAATTGTCCACGTTCCATCCTACCCATCAGTCTTTATCCCGCTTGCGTTTCAGCGTCTCTCCGGGTTCCCACATGCGCCCGGAAGCCAATGACAATCCACCGTCGATGACCATGCACTCGCCCGTGATGTAAGCCGCCGCATCCGAACAAAGATAGAGCGCATGGGTGGCCATCTCCTCGGTCGTCCCAAAACGCTTGGCTGGGATCGCCTCGCGCATGCGTTCTTCGATCGTTGCATCGGGCCAAAGATTGCCCGCCGCCCCTTCCGATTGAAAAGGCCCCGGGGCAATCGCATTGACCCGAATCCCGTGCCGTGCCCATTCGGCGGCCAGGGTCCTGGTCATGGCCAAGACACCTGCCTTGGCGCTGGCAGAGTGCACCACTCCCGGCATGCCAGTCCAGGCGTAGGTCGCCACCACATTCAGGTGCACACCTCCGTCCCCCGCGATCATGTGACGACCGGCGTACTTGGAACAGGAGAAGGTTCCATCCAGAACGATTCCCAGCACCGAGCGCCAGGCATTGTTTGAGAGCCGTTCGGCGGGGCACACAAAGTTGCCCGCTGCGTTGTTGATCAGGATGTCGATTCCTCCATGCTGCTCGCAGAAGGTGTCGATGGCCTCACGCACCGAGGGGTCCTCGCGCACATCCAGAACCACTGCTCCAGCGTCCCAGCCCTCTTTGCTGGCTTCGGTCAGAAACCCCAGGTGATGCTCCTTCGAGCGCGAAGCGATTGTCACATGGGCACCCAGGGCCGCCAGTCCCCGGCTGATTTCCAGCCCCAGCCCCGTGCCACCTCCGGTCACAAAGGCGCGCTTCCCGGTAAAGGTGTTGGTGGGCAGCCAATGGGTGGGGGACGAGGTGCTCATCATGCCTAGCATAGGGATGGCCGCTCGCTTATTGTAGCGGGCCATTCTTCGAACAGAGCCCCCATGCACAACCTCAAGAGCTACCTCTCCGGATCCTGGCACCCAGGCACGGATTCCACCCTGGTCAACCCCATGAACGGCGAAGCCGTGGCCCAATGCGGCTCAAGTGGCCTGGATCTGGGGGCCGCCGTGCGTTACGGCCGTGATGTGGGGGGGCCCGCATTGCGCGCGTTGAGTTTCTCTGAGCGTGCCACCATGCTCAAGGGCCTGGCCGCGGCGGTGCATGAAATCCGGGACGAGCTGCTCGATCTGGCGCGCATCAACGGTGGCTGCACCCGAGGAGATGGCAAGTTTGATGTGGATGGGGCCACCGGAACTCTGGCGGCCTACGCCTCCTTCGGCAAGCGCCTTGGGGATCGCCCCTACCTCAATGATGGGGATACGGTGCAGCTCGGGCGCACAGCGCGATTTTCCGGGCGGCACGTGCGTGTGCCCAGGCCCGGGGTCGCTGTGCACATCAACGCCTTCAACTTCCCAGCCTGGGGAATGCTCGAAAAAGCGGCCTGCGCCTGGTTGGCAGGCGTGCCCGTGATCAGCAAGCCCGGAACCAGTACCGCCCTGGTGGCCTGGCGCGTGGCGGAACAGATTGTGGCCAGCGGATTGTTGCCCGCGGGCGCTTTTCAGTTCCTGTGCGGTTCCGCTGGGGATCTGCTTGATCATCTGGGCCCCATGGATGGCGTGGCTTTCACGGGCTCGGCCCAGACCGGCCTCAAGATCAAGAGCCACGCCAATGTGCTGTCGCGAAACGTGCGGGTGAACATTGAGGCGGACTCGCTCAATGGTGCGGTGCTTGATGCGGACCTGGAACCTGGGGAAGAGACCTGGAACCTGGCGCTTCTGAACATTGCTACGGACATGACCCAGAAGGCCGGGCAAAAATGCACCGCCGTGCGGCGCATCATGATCCCGGAGAGTCTGCTGGACTCATTTGCTGAGGACCTGGTGGCGGAACTTGGGCGCTTCCCAGTGGGGGATCCCGCACAACGTGAGAACCGCGTGGCCCCCGTGGCCCACCCCGGCCAGTTCGATGATGTCAAGAGCGGCATGGAGCGCCTGCTGGAGGCGGCGGACGTGATCTGTGGGGGCTTGCCCGAAAAGGATGGGCAGGCGCTCTTGGTCCAGCCTACTTTGTTGAAGGCCACAGATTCCGAAGCGGCCGTGCTGCATGAGCTTGAGGTCTTTGGCCCCGTGGCCACCTTGATTCCCTATGACGGCACAAGGGCAGAAGCGATTCGCCTCTGCAATAAGGGTGGCGGGGGCTTGGTCTGCAGTCTCTATTCGGACAACGTGTCTTGGACCGAAGAAGTGGTCTTGGGCGTTGCGCCCTGGCATGGTCGTGTCTGGATCGGATCAAAGCGCATGGCGGAGCAGGCCCTTGCCCCGGGCATGGTCTTGCCCGCCATGGTGCACGGCGGGCCCGGGCGGGCTGGCGGCGGCGAGGAGTTGGGAGGTCTGCGGGGCCTTGACTTCTACACTCAGCGAGTGGCGCTTGAGGGCTTTGGTGGGTTCTTGGATCAGCGCTTTGGGCCTGCGGATGAAGGCTAGGCAGTGCTCTTGCCATTAGGCGCCCGGCTTGCCATTGGCATCCCGTAGGATAGCCGGCATGGGTATGAGATTCATTTTGGCGGCCTTCTTGGCGCTGATCATGTGTACCGGGCTCGCACAGGCAGCCCCTCAGATCAATGGCGTCTGGGCCATCAGTCTCGACGCCAAGGGCCAGAAGAAATTCAAGAGCAACATCGTCTCCTACAAGGAGGACATGGTCCTGATGGTCGAGATCCGATCTGGCGCTCGGATCCTCAAGAACGGTGCGATTCAGTACAACCCTGGCGGCACGATCGAGGTCTTCATCCACGATCCCAAGAAGCCCGACATGTCCCCCTGGTATGAGAAGGACGGGGAGCGTATCGCCTCAAGCAGAAAGACCGAGGCTTCCATCAGCGGTGGCTATGTGATGGAGATGCAACGCGCCTTTCCAGGTGAGACCCTGAATGGAATCTCCCTGGAATACCGCTTGCGCATCGAGCAACTGGACAAGCTGGAGGATGCCCGAGACGAGGCCAAGCGCGGCAGCGCGGCCTGGAGCCTGCGCCATGAGCGTTACCTGGGGGCGGGTACTCGCTTTGTTTCTTGGCTGAGGGTGAGCCCTTTCCCTGCAGCGGTTGCGGGCTGGGAAAAGTCCTTTGCAAAGGCCGCCCGCAGGGGACGTGAGGAGCATCTCGCCGCCCGTGGGCAGTCGGCCCTGGACTCGGTCAAGAAGGCTCCTGCGGATGAGGTCCTGCTGGGTGTGCTCGAAGAATTGGGTTACGGCCCTCAAAAGGTCCTCTGCTATGAGTCCACACACCTGCGCATCACATCAGTACGCGGCGTGCTCTCTCCCGAGGAGATTCAAGGGGGCCTGCGCTACGGCGAACTGGTCATAGAGCAATTTCGCAAGGAACTGGTGGATCCCTATGTGGCCGAGGATTTCAAGGATGTCTTCCAGGACCGCATCAGTGCTGAGTGGATATTTGTGCCGGACTCTTCCAAGGCCTACCGTGGTGTTTCGGAGAAGTACTTTCAATCCAACTGGTCCCGGGATGTGGAGCGGCGCTTGGAGATCGGCGGCGAGCGCATTGATGGCCACCACAAGAAGCTCTTCCGGTTCTTGCGTCGCTGGCGTGAGGGAGATCACTTGCACGGACAGATCGTTCATCAGGTTGGTCACATGCTGGCGGGCCTGCACTTTGGCAACGAAGAGGGGCGCATGGATCAGGACTGGCTAAGCGAAGCCGTGGCCTGGTGGTTGTCCTTCGAGATGATGGGTGTCAATCAGGTGACCTGCATCGCTTTTGAGTACGACAAGGGAGGCACCCGTTCGGACAAGACAAAGGACAAGAAGGGCGGCGAGAAGACCTTTGGTGTGGGCCGCCGCGCCAAGCTCAATCAGGTGGCCTTGACCAAGGGGCAACCGATCGAAAGACTGGCCCTCAAGACCCTCTTTCAGATGGACGACGGCGATGTGGCCAAGTCCTGGTCCTTTTTTGACTATCTGGTGCGCGAAGAGGGCAGGAGCGCCCAGCTTTGGTTGCGGGCGGCGGGCAAGCTGTCACTGGAACGCGACAGCATGATTGCTGCCTGGCGCGAGGCGGCTACCAAGCTGCTGGGTGTGCCTCCGGGACAATCCCTGAGGGTGTTGGAAGATCGTTGGAAGGATTGGGCCATCGACATGCAAGACACCAGCGATGATGCCCGTCGGCGCAAGTAAGGAACCTCTATCGCCAAAGCGGCGGGCCCCTAGGGCCGACGCACGAAGATCGAAACCACCTTGCCCTGCTTGGCATCGGTGACCACGATCAGGTCACTCCCGCCGTTGCCGGTCAGGTCGCGGCAGGCCAGGCGGTGTTTGCCTTCTGGTAACTGGGCCCGGAATGTGATTGGCTTGTCCTTGGCCGTCCTGCGCAGGATCAAGCCGGGGGAGAACTCGTATGTCGCCAAACTGCCCAGGTCCAGGAGCGTGTTGGCGCCATCGCCTCTGCGGTCCAGGTCCTCCAGCAGGAACAACTCGATGAAGCGGTCCATTTCGAAAGTCCCGTCCAGGATCTTCTCGGTATTGCTGGCAGGAGGGGCGCAGCGACCGTATATGCGCAGTTCGTGCCCCGCCAGATCTGCGATGTCGTCGATGCCAGATGTGCGGTGCATGCGGCGAGCGGGGATCTTGAATTGATCCTCCACTGCGGAGCCCAGGCCGTCATCGTCCAGAAGGGTCATCAGCCTGGGGATACCGAATTGGATCTTGTTCCTGCGTATGGGTCGTTCTGAAAAGCGTCCAGCCTCGTTGCGGTAGGTGAAGAGGTCAAATGTGATCTTGCCCGGCAGAATCAGGTAGCGAATAATGCGCCCCAGCCCTATTTTTTCTCCACGCACGATCTGGAGTTCGGGAAGGGGAGAGCCCTCTACCTGTCGGGTGAAGAACCAAAGAAGATTGCCGGCTGCCAGTAGCAGTTGATCCGGATCGCCCTTCATGCCCCCGACGCTGCCCCCAAGCCAGGTGCGGATCTTCCCGCCAACGCTGACAATCAGGTCATGGGGGGCAATCCCATCGAGATCCACCAGTCGCCATTCGAGTCGGTGGGAGATAATGGCCAGCAGGTTTTCCAGGTCGAGGTCCTTTTCATCGGGCAAGTCGCGGGTCAAGGCGGCGATATCGAGGATCCAGGTGGGGTCTGCTGGGATCACTCCTTGCCGGAAGATGTGGAAGGCGACCTCTTCGTCCGTGTTGGATACCACATCCTTGTGTCCGTCTCCGTCCACGTCTTTGAGTCCAAACCAGGGTGCGCTCACTGTTTGGGAGATACTCATGTGCGGCAGGTTTGGATCACCGAAGCTCTGGTCCACGAGCGGTCGGTACTTGATGGTCAGGGGCTTGGCGAAGCCCTGTTCCCTGCGTAGAAAAAGCTGATGAGCGCTGGGCAGAGGGATGGTGATATCCATTTGTCCATCCCCATCGATGTCCCGGGTAAAGCGCATGTGGTGTACACCCAGCGGCTGCCAGCCGGTTGCTTTCAGCAGTTCCTCCGGTTCGCCAAAGACACCATCAACACAGTGCGACTGAAGTACTCGGGCGCCATCCACAAACAGGACCAGTTCCTGCCTTTGATCCCCGTTCATGTCGGCCAGGTCCCAAGCTGTGCGCTGTGAGGGCCAGGGAAACAGGGCTCCGGGCTTTTCTGCGTAATGTCCTGCGGAGTCCATTGGTCTGACTCTGACACCCTCCTTGTGGATTTGCACCAGATCCCGATCTCCGTCTCCGTCCACGTCCGCCAGAATCAACTCCCCGAGTTCACCGTCCACGGCCAGGACGGTGGTGCTGAAGACTGGTGCGTCCTGGTCCTGGGGTGCTGGGGCCGGGCCTTCTGGTTTGGACGTCAAGGGGTAGCTGAGCACGAGCCAGCCAGCAATCAGCAGGTGTGGATTCATTGACGGCCGCCCTTGCTCGAGAGCAGGATCGTCAGGCCCGTGTCGCTGAGGCTGATCACATCCCCTTGACCGTCCCCATTCAGGTCGCGCACATCAAGATCTTGGATTGAGCCAACTGTGTCGAAGCGTTTCCAGGGCACCCGTTCCAGGGACCAGGTCGTGCCCGAGAAGAAGCCGCTCTTCTTGATCAGGCGCCGGATTGCGATGCGTCCCTGCAGGTCGATCTCCACCATGTCCGCCAGTCCGTCTCCGGAGAGATCCATGCGGAAGGAGCGATTGACGATCAGGTCCTGCACTTCTTCTTCGTCGTACTTGCTTGCCTGGCGCAGGGTGGGTTGGGGCTCGAAGCCTCGGCCTGTTCCCGCGTAGAACATGTGGGTCAAGGTGAACTCAAGGCCGGTGACCATGGCGGTCAGTTTGGGCAATTCGAACTGCTCTACAACCAGATCCAGATGTTCGTCCCCATTGATGTAGGCGACTTCAGCGCTCAGATTTGTGGCCGCGAAGGACAAGGTCTGATTTGGCTTGGCAGGCAGCATGCGGGTCTTGCTCTGGAGCAAGACCAACAAACGTGTTGAGCCGTTGCTGAAGGTCGACTTTGATGACTTGTGAATCTGCACAAGGAAGTCCAGCCGGCCGTCGCGGTTGATGTCGAGCAAGCGCAGGCTGGCGCCCTTCGTGTCGGGTTTTGGCATGTAGTCGGGCAGGGGCTCCCGCCGGATGGGCTCTTGGGGAGTGCCATTCCCGTCGCCTTCATAAATCACCAACTCGTTCTTGGTCAGGTACAGCAGGTCGCGGTCACCGTCCCCGTCAAAGTCCACCCATGCAGGTGCTTCAAGTGAGATCGAGTCCCGCGCCATGGTGGAAAAACCCTGGCTTGATTCACCGATGAAGGGATGCCTGAGCTTGCCTCCTTCCACTTCCAACGCAACTCGCAAACCACCGGTTGCAGAGCGCGGAGTCGAGGGCAGGCTACCCGTTCCAATTCGCTTGGGCTGGCTTGCGCCGGGTGTCGCACTCAGGTCCCAGGCGTTGCTTGTCTTTCGAGCGCGCAGCAGTCCGGCCAAGGAGGGCACCAGAAATTGATCGATCCCGTTGGGGGCTGGTCCGATGTATTCCCACCAGCCGATGCGCTCGGCCAGGGGCAAGTCGAAGACCCCTTCGAATTTGAACAGTTGAGTGATGTTGCCCCGATAGCCCGGTTTGTTGAGTGAGTAGGACCAGGCGCCTGTAGGGGACAGGAGCAGGACCTCGCGGCCTGGTTCCGTGGGTCGCAGTTCTGCCAGGCCGAAGGCGGTCACATCCCCCAGGAATTCCATGGAGTGTGAGGGCTTGGCCTCGATGGTCTGACCGTGTACGGGATGTACATGCAGCACCCGTCGACCGCTGGGCGCCACAGATACCAACAGCAGATCGATTTGCCCGTCCCGGTCCCAATCTTGCGCTTCCCAGAAGAGCAGTTCACCTGAAACGGCGAGCGATGCATCGACAAAGGTGACTTCTCCTGTGGAGTCGCCCATTCCCACCAGTCCCAATGCCAGAAGCGCAATCATGGTTGACTACCCAGAAGACCCTCACCGGTGGACCAGGTGATGAAGCGCAGGAGAGAGTAGTGGTGTTCGCGTCCCTCCCGTTGATACTTGAAGAGCCAGATCAGCCAGAAGTCTCCTACGTAGAAGATGCTGCTCTCCCCATCCGCCGAGCCGAGGTAGCCGATCACAATGGGCAGGGTCGCTTCCAGCAGGCGATTGCCAGGGGCAAAGAGCTCTAGCTTGGTTTGCTGGGAATCAGAAGAGGCCCGGTGCCAGCGAAAGGTCACCGACTCTCCCGGTTCCCGGGCCAGCACATAGCGAACAAGAGCTCGCTCGCTGCGCATGGGGGTCCCGTTCAGATGGGTGATGATCGCGCCATCGGGAATTCCGTTTGTGGCCAGGGGACCTTTCGGATGACTCGCCAGCAAGACTACACCCCCGCCTCCGCGCATCCAGCGGGCTAGGGTGCGCGCGGGTTCTGCCACCGCCACCAGGGTTGCCGGGGAGGGGGTCATGGCGGCTTCGCGAACCCGGGCCTCGAGTTCAAAGATCGCGTCTCCCCGTTGCACCTGCAGTTGCAGGTTCGACTCGGGAGTCTGTTGGGCCATGAGGGCCTTGAAGCTAGCGGGGTCGTTGATCTCTTCCCCGGCGAGCTGCAGCACGACATCGCCGACCTTGAGGCCCACTTGGGCAGCAGGGGATTCGTCGACTACCCGGACCACCCGTACCCCAGGTGCAAAGAAAAGATCCTCCAGGGAGTCGCTGTCGTTTTCGCGAACGTCCAAACCGAAGAATACCGCGTTGCCCTGGTGGGCCCGGGTCCAGGTCAGGACTTCGGGCAGAGCATCTGGTATCGGGCGCGAAGGAACCGATGTGCAAGCCGAGTGCGGGAGCAGTGCCAGTCCTAGGAGGGCTGCGCGGAATAGGCCAAGGGATTGCATGTTGCCGGCGGGGGGGCGCCAGTTGGGGGTCCAACAAGTGTGGCGTGCAGAGACCCTGATTTCCAGAATCGTTGATGGAAGCTGCGTTCCTGTTTCCTGCGATTGGCCCTCTTTCAGCCCCGTCAGAGCGCTGGGCTACAGTGCTCTGCGCCGTAGCACCACAATTGCCAGAATTGTGAAAATCAACACGCTGGCCAGTGAACTGACCATGCCCGCCCGCCAATAACCTTCTTCCCAGAGGGCCGTGCTTGTGGCCAGCCCGCACAGATTGTCCAGGTAGGTGAAGCCCGATGAATCCAGCAGGGTCGGTGTGTGCGCCAGGAAGAACCACCGGCTCCCTTCACCGAGCAGTTCCTTGAAGAGGTCAAAGGAGAGCAGCAAGCCGATGCTGGCAGCTACCGCGGTCACAGCGCTCTGGCAGAAGGCCGAGACAAACAGGGCAAAGGCATAGGTCGCCGCCAGGGCAGGGAGTACGCCGAAACCCACTCGCCAGAACTCGGGCGCGAAGAAGCTCCGGTCGCCAAACTCAGCTCCATCCACAACAAAGGGTCCATAGCCACCGGCGAACCAGCCTCCGAGCAAGGCACCGGCGCCACTGCAGAGCACAAGCAGCAAGAGCTGGCCGAGGCCCAGCATCAAGCGCGCGGTGATCATGCCCGCTCGTGAAGTGCCGCGGGTCAGGGCCAGCCTCAGGATCCAAGCCTGGGCATCACCCGCCAAACCGCGAGCCGCGCTGAAGGCCAGGATCAAGGTTGAGAGTACCAGCCCCGTGCGCCAGCCCACCGCCAGGGAATGCCAACCCTGGCCGGATTCGATTCCGTGTCCTTCAAGGGCGATTCCGTCGCTGATTGCCCGTGCCAGGGAAGCGAGGCACACCAACAACAGGACCGCATGAAAAGTCCGGGTGGTGGCCAGCCGGCCCCACTCGGCCTTGAAGACCAGGAGTGCGCCTCTCATTGCTCTTGCTCCTGGGCATCCACCAGTTGCTCGAAGAGATCCGGCAGGGAGGATCTGGCCGGGGTCAGGCGTTTGACTCCGATGCCCGCCTGCACCAATGCCTTGTTGACTTCCTCGGCTGGCGTTCCAGAGTCGAGGGTCAGTTCTTGTCCCCGTTGGGCGAGAACTTCCCAGGAGTTTTGCTGTGCGAGTTCCAGGGCCCGTTCCGGTGCGTCCACCTCCGCGCGTATGCGCCCCGCTGCTCCGAGTAGTTCTTCCAGGGATCCGACGGCCGCCAGCTTGCCTTGGATCAGTACGCCTGCATGGGTCAACAAGCGTTCCATTTCGAACAATCTGTGGCTCGACACCAGGAGAGTCAGGCCCTCGTCCCGCAGGCGCGCCAGCAGGGTCATGATCTCGCGCACACCGATGGGGTCGAGGCCCGCCAGAGGTTCGTCAAGCACCAGCAACTCCGGGTTTCCAGCGAGGGCCAGGGCAATGGAGAGGCGCCTCATCTGGCCCAGGGAAAGTTGGCCTGCCTTGCGCTTCTCAAGGCCCGCAAGACCAACCAACTTGAGCACTTCACTGGCACTGCACCCACCTGTCTGATCCCGCAGGTGCGCGCCGTACTTCAGGTTCTGACTGATGGTGTGGCTCGGCAGAAGCACCGGCTTGTCGAAGACCACCGCCACGCGTCCGCGGGTCTCATAGATGTGTTGCGAGGGTTGGCCCAGGATGCGCACGGAGCCGGATGTGGGGTGCAGGAGACCCAGGGCGCAGTTCAGCGTGGTGGTCTTTCCCGATCCGTTGGGTCCCAGGAGGCCAAAGATCTGTCCCTGCAGAACCTCGAAGTCGATGCCCCCCAGGACGACCTGATCCCCGTAGCGTTTGCTCAGACCGCGGACCTCCAGTACTGCCGAGCCATTCCGGGGGAGGCTCTCGGGGTCTGTTTGGACGGTTGTGGGAGGGTCAGGCAGGCTCACGGGCAAGAGTCTATGGCTTTCGGCGTACTCTTTGCCACGCCAACTCCTTTGGCTCAGGGACCCCTGGCTGCGCCTTGTTCTGCCGGGGGCCAGAGCAGGGGACCTTGGGTGGTCACGCGGAGGGGGATGCCTCGCTGCATGAGGGTCCCTTGCGAGGGTAGCTCAAGATCGCTGGAACTGGCCCAGGCCATGCTCGGTTGGAGCTGATCGAGGACTGCTCCCAGGGCCGGTCCCGCGCGACCGTGGTGGGGCAGCAGCAACAGGTCCAGCCCAGATTCCTCCTTGCAGTGCCGGAGGGTGGCCAGGGCGCCCTCGTCTTCCGCATCCCCCCAGAGCATCAGAGTCCGGTCACCCGCATGCACCAGCAGGCTGCGCGAACCCTCGTTGCCCCCCAGGGAAGACCCGCGCAGCAATTCGAGCCGCAGGTGGGCCCCTTGGTGCAGCAGCACCCGTCCTTCGGCTGGATCCGAGTGGGCTCCATGGAGAACATCTCTGGACACATCGGGGGGGAAGAGGCCCCACCATTGTTTGGCTTCGAAACGCCGGGCCAGCCAGGGCAGGGCTCCCGTGTGGTCACGATCGGTGTGACTGGTCAGGTACGTCACCCGGTCCGCCTCCCGATCCCAGAGGACTCGCTGCAAGGCGCGTCCCACTCCGATGCGATCTCGGGATCCACCATCAAAGACCAGCAGACCGAAGCGAGGTACCTCCAACACCGCCGCCGTGCCGTGGCCCACATCCAACACCTGCAGGCGCAGGCTGCGGGCGCGGGTTGCCCAGGGGAGGAGAAGGACTCCCGCCAGGAGCAGGGCCGGCCGTGTGCTGCCTGGCAGCCGGCGCAGGGCGAGCATTGCCAGGAGCCCCAGCAGAATCACGAGCAGCGCGGGTCTGGGGGGCAGGTTGAGGGGCGTCAAGGGCAGCCGGTCGATGGCCTGCAGGAGACCGATCAGTCCCTGGCGCAGGATCTCCGCCAGGTGCGCCCCCAGCCCGCTGGGAACAGCAACACATAGACCCCCGATCATCAGCAGGGCGCTGATGATCGGGGTCACCAGCGGGGTGGCGAGCAGTCCGATGGGGGCAGCTTCTCCAAAGGTCAGCCAAAGCACTGGCAGGGTTGCTGCGCTGGCCACCAAAGAGGCGCGCACCCCTGCCCGGAACAATCGCGGCAGGGAACCAAGAAGAGCCCAGGCCAAGGGCAGTTTTTCATGGGGGGCCGCGGGCAGCAGGTTGCTCTTGCCTGGGCTGTACAGGCCGCGCGCGGTCAAGAGACCAAAGGTCGCCAGATAGGTCAACTGGACCCCCGGCTGGCCCAAGGCGCTTGGATCCACCAACACCTCCCAGGTCAGGGCCAGACCCAACAGGGCGCATCCATCTGTGCGCGGCAGGACCTGTCCCGCTCGGCCGCGCAGGGGAGCGAGAAAACCCAGACCCGCCGCGCAGGCGGCGCGCCAGAGGGAAGGTGCACCCCCAGCCAGGGGCACGAACACAGCCAGTACAAGAGTCATGCAGAGGCCAGCTCCCAGGCGCCCCGCGGTTCCCGCAAAGCGACGCATGAAGATGCGCAGCAGGGGCAGGAGCAAGAGGCCGAAGAGCACCGCCAGGTGGAGACCTGAGAGCGCCAGCAGGTGGCGCGTCCCGGTGCGCGTGAACAGGTCGGTGGTCTCGTAGCTCAGCTTGCGTCGGTCCCCCAACAACAGGGCTCCCAGCAGGGCGCTGAGTTTCTTGGAGGGCAGTCTGTCCATGCGCCGTAAGAGGCGCGCTCGCAGGGACGCGATCCTGTCGAAGCAACCGTCCAGCAGGCGCGCTGGGGGCTTGGCCAGCAGTTGTAGATCTTCAGGTCCCAGGCGCTGGAGTTGTTGGATCTGACCAGCGGGGATCGAGCGGGCCATGAGCAGGCTTTCTCCCGATCCAATCAGACTCACGGCGCACCCCGGGGGAAGCCAGCCCGCGGGTAGATCCCGGTCCCGACTGGCTTGTATCAGGGACCTGGTCACCACCTGGGGAGCGCTTGCTTCGAAGACGCCGGGAGAAGAGCGGGGCGCTTGAGTCGGATCGGTCCCTGCGCCCAGGATCAGGCCCGCCAGGGCGAGGCTTGAACCCGCCAGGAACTTCGCGTTGCGGCTTCCACGGGGGACTGCGCCCATGCGGGTCAGGACCAGGGCGCTGACGAAGAAGGCCAGGGCCGCGCCCAAGAGGACTCCCACTCCCGGCAGCAGCAAGGCATGTGCCCTTGCCCCCAGGGCAGAGAGCCCCAGCAGGAGAGAGCCGGAAAGCAGAGGACCACCGGGAAAGCGCACGAACCAAGAACGAACGGTGGCCTCAGGGGTGTCAGGGCAGTTGGGGAGTTCGGCTGTCGAAGGCTTTGATTCCCGCGGGCTGAAGCGAGTGGTCCGTGGCCCGAGGTCGCTTGGGCGCGGCCTTGTTGAGCAGGACTTCCAAGGGGCGGCGGGCTTTCCGAGGCCTCAAGATCCGCTTGGAGTCCCTGCAAAGCCCTCGGCCACCGAACTCGCTACACTCAGTCCCCATGACCGCCTCCCATGCGCTCTTTCCAGGCACCTTTGACCCCTTCACCCTGGGGCACCTCGATGTGCTCAAGCGTGCCGTTCGCATTTTTGATTCGGTCACCGTGGGCGTGGCCGCGCATCACGCCAAGCAGCACCTGCTCAATCTCGAAGAGCGCCTGGCACTGATCGAGGCTTGTGTGGAAGATCTCGCAAGTGTTCAGGTGGCTCCGATCACTGGCCTGCTGGTGGACGCCGCCAGGGAGATGGGGGCCTGCAGCATCGTGCGCGGTGTGCGCACCGCCATGGATCTGGAGTATGAGCGCCAGATGGCCCAGACCAATCAAGCCCTGTGGTCCGAGGTGGATACAGTGTTTCTCTTGCCCTCTCCATTGGTGGCTCACATCTCCAGCACCCTGGTGCGCCAGATCGCGCGCATGGGCGCGGATATCCGACCGTTTGTCGCCGAGTCAGCTCTGCCTCTGATTGCCAGTGCTGTGGAGCGCGAGGGCTAGTCTCTGGATTGAATTCTCATGACCACCCCTCAAGCAGTTCATACGGACAAGGCACCCAAGGCTATCGGACCCTACAGCCAGGCCATCGTGGCAGGGGGCACAGTGCATTGCTCCGGTCAGGTGGGCATGGATCCCACAACAGGAGAGCTGGTTTCGGAGGATGTGGAGGCCCAGACGGAACAGTGCTTGCGCAACTTGCAAGCAGTCCTGGAAGCCGCCGGTTCGAGTTTCGCCCAGGCAGTGCGTTGCACGGTCTATCTGACGGACCTGGGTGACTTCGCCAGGGTCAATCAGGTCTATGCGCGGGCCTTTGAAGGCCTGACACCTCCCTCGCGGGCCTGTGTTGAGGTCAGTGCATTGCCCAAGGGCGCGCTCGTGGAGATCGACTGTCTGGCCTCGCTGGCTTGAAGCGCTTACCCGGGGCTGCCTGGTAGCGATTGCCGGAACTGCAGTCCCCTGTTGCCCCAGGTGAGGGTGGGGCATGGCTGTTGGCGAGGGGCGAGCTTGTCCAGGCCGTGGAACCAAGGTGACTGCTCCACAGGACATCGCCAAGAGCTCTCCGGGCTCCTCTTGCTTGAGGCTGGCTTGTGGGGGTGCGCTTTCCTACGCTTCCCAGATGCGGGCCCCAGAGCAATTCCAACATCCTTTTGGGTGTTGCCCCCCAAGGAAAGCGCCTGCGAATCCCGATATGAGACAGGTGATGATGTATCTGTTTCAACGGAGTGGCCTGGTCCTGGCCCTGGTGCTGGCACTGGCGGTGATTTCGCCCGTGGCCTTGGGTGATATTCGCGCGGGTGGAGAGGTGACCCTCCTCAATCCTGATCTTGACCAGGGACTATTTGGCTGGAGCGTTCAATCCAGCGATCCCCAGGCGAACTTCGTCAGCCTGATGACCCCTTCCGGGCGCAGCATCCTGCGCGTGACCGTGGCTGCGGGGCAGCAGGTTTCGCTCGAACAGGCGCTTCCACTGGGGAGCGCTGGCTTGCAGCCAGCCCCAGGGGATGCCTGGCTGGGTCAGCGTTGCGCTGCCCGAGCCGTTGTGCGGCGTGCGCCGGGTGGAGCGCCCGTGTCTGGCTCCGTGCAGCTTGAATTGTTGCGTCGAGGTTCGTCCGGCGATGCCCCCCTGAGCCTCAGTCCAAGTATGGATGGCAGCACACCTGCCTGGACATGGAAGGATCTGGTGGCCGAGCCTCTGCCGGGGGCAGCGGGGCGCGTCTGGCCCCAGACCGCTGAGGTGGTCCTGCGTTTGGTCGTAACCGGCCCCGGCACATTTGATGTGGACCGCTTCGCCATGGGAGATCACGCACCTGGCCAGCATGCCGGTCTTGATGGGAGCTTCGAGAAGGGCAGCGCAGGTTGGGTGTTGGCAGGAGGGACTGTCGAAGCCACTCGGCGTTCGAGTCCATCCCGTCGCGGCCGCCGGCATGTGGAGTTGCTGCCCGGCGGACAGGTTTCCGCGCGCATCGGATTGGGCAGCACACCTGGCAGTCCCTGGATCGGCGAGCAACCGGTGCTCGGCTCCTGGTTGCGTGTGCCCCTCGATCCCAATTTGCCCCTCAGCCCGAATACGAATCAGTGCGTGCGCCTGGAGCTGATCGCTCATGGTTCTGGTGGAAGTCAACAGGTGCTCTCTCAAGAACTCTTCTGTCCTGTCAAGAAGGATGGGGGCGTCTGGCGTTGGATCGAGACTCCCCTCGGGGCTGCCGTTCCCGGTGACGCGGTCTATCTGCGTCTGCGCCTGGTCTCATCGCTCTCCGTGCCCCTGTTCATTGACGAGGTTCAGGTCGGGGCGCCCGAGGCCTTGGACGGCAGCGCGGGACCTCTGCAATTGGCTGCCTATGCCCCCTGGTTCCGCAATCCCGTCCATCCCCTGGCCCAGGGCAATGCCATCGGCAGCAAGCAGCGCTGGGGCAATTGGGCCTGGAGCGATCCTTCACCCTGTGATCCCGCATCTTTGAGTTTGACCCACGATCCAGACTTCGTGCGCATCAACGGTCGCAGGGACGGGGCCGCGAGCACGGTGGATGGTCTCGATGCTCTTCCCCTGGTGGGTCTCTATGACTCCCGGGACCAGGATGTGGCGCGCCTGTCTGTGGATCTGGCGCGGGCTGCTGGGTTGGGAGGATTCGTGGTGGATTGGCACGGGTTGCAGCTTGACACCCTGGCAACTCCCCAGGGGGAAGGGCCACGCCAATGGCAGTCATTTCTGGAACTGGTCAGGGCTGCGGATCGACCCGGAGTGGACTTTGATATCGCTCCCATGTTGGAGCCCAAGGTGCAGCAGGCCGGTTGGCTCGATCCCCAGGCAAGCTTGCTTCAGCGCCGTCAGGCCCTGACCGACGAGGTGATTTTCCTGGTGAGCAAGCTGGGAAATCGCCGTTGCATGCTGCGCCTGGATGGGGAACTGGTCTTCTTCGTCTTCTGGCACGACATTCCTGGCTGGGATGGCCAGCGTCTGGTGGAGAGCGATTGGCAGTGGATCGCTGATCAAGTTGAAACCAGCACGGGCGAGGAGATCACCTTCATCGCTACACATCCCCCGGGCACAGGCTCGACGGCCTTCAGTGGCTATGGCCGCTGGCATCTGATTGACCAGCCCCTTCTGCGTTATCGTTCCTTTCAGGATTTTCAGAGCGGCAATGCAAGCACGGTGCCGCTTGGCAATGTGACAGACTTTGCCCGGGACACCTATCAGGAAGCCTTGCTCTGGCGCAATCAGGACGATCAGAGCCGCCGCGCCTTTGGCATGCTCTGGTGGGGCTTTGATGATTCCGGCGTGGCGGGCTGGTCCTCGACCCATGGCCTGGGGAACGATGGACAGTCCCTTTGCGTGCGAGTCTCGCCCCAGCCCTCAGTGGGTTTCTTGGAGGCCACCAGCAGTGTCATCGAGGCGAACGGTCCCACCCTGCTCGTGAGTTGGAATGACTGGAACGAGCGCACAGCTCTGGAACCCGCCTGGAATCAAGCCTATTGGTCTCAGTTGCAGGGCGGACTGCCCGTGCAGCCGGCGGACCGGGAGGCCTCCCTGGGGGGGCTGGTCAGCCTTTGCAACGCCCGGGGAGGTTCTCCTGAGGTGCTGGACCGGATTCTCAGGCGCTATGCCCTGCGGGTCGCCTCGGGCGCCGCCCTGGCCTACGACTGACCGATTCAAACGACTCGCTTCCTCCAAAAGGGGGCTGTTCGCGCCGTTGCTCCACGCTAAACTGCCTCGCTTCTCCGGAGCTGATTCAAAGTTCCACACCTGGAACCAGTCACAGTATGTCCCTTTCCTGCGGAATCGTCGGTTTGCCCAATGTGGGCAAGAGCACCCTTTTCAACGCGCTGACCGCCGCTGGCGCTGAGATGGGCAACTTTCCCTTCTGCACAATCGATCCCAACCTGGCGATCGCCGAGGTTCCGGACGACAACATGGGGCGCATCTTGTCCCACGTGGAGACAAAAAAAGTGATCCCCGCGGTGATCAAGGTGGTGGACATCGCCGGCCTGATCGCAGGAGCTTCAAAGGGCGAGGGTCTGGGCAACAAGTTTCTGGCCAACATCCGTGAGACCGACGCGATTCTGCATGTGGTGCGTTGCTTCGAAGGTTCGCAAGTCGTGCGTGAAGAACCGGTCAATCCCAAGAGCGATATCGAAATCATCGATGTGGAACTGGCTCTGGCCGATTTGGACACGGTGCAAAAGGCATTGGACCGTGTGTCAAAGAAGGCGCGCTCAGGGGACAAGGAGTCGATTGTCCAGAAGGAACTTTTTGAGCGTGTGGCGACCATGCTGGAGGCGGGAGAGTCTCTGCGCGCCAACGACTGGAGCGCAGCGGAAAGCGCCGCGCTCAAGCCCCTCTGCCTTCTGAGCGCCAAGCCCGTGCTGTATGTGGCAAACGTGGGGGATGATGATCTAACCGCCGATGGCAAGCATGCTCAAGTCGTGGCGCAGCATGCCGAGGCAACCGGTGCCGAGTGGATCGCGATTTGCACCGATCTGGAGAGCGAATTGCGCAACATGGATGCGGAGGATCAAGCCAGCTTTCAAGCAGACTTGGGCTTGACCGAGTTGGGCCTGCCCCGCCTGATCCGCGCGGCCTACTCCTTGCTCGGTCTGCAGACCTTCTACACCGTGGGCCCCAAGGAACTGCGGGCCTGGACAATTCACGCGGGCTGGAAGGGACCCAAGGCGGCGGGCGTGATTCATACGGACTTCGAGAAGAACTTCATCCGGGCCGAGGTCTACTCGGTGGATGACCTGGACGAGTTCGGCAGCGAAGCGGCCATCAAGGCTGCGGGGCGCATGCGCACCGAGGGCCGGGACTACGCCCTGGCGGAGGGCGATGTGTGCCACTTCTTGATCGGGCCCTGAGCTGTCCCGGGGGCTACTGCTGGAAACCGCCGACCCCCGCCTGCCCGCTTGCCAGTTGGAGCGAGCACACCCAGGATGTTTGAGGGTACCCGCCCGGGGGAACTCTCCCAGCCCGTTCGATTGTGGATAACTCTTGCCCGGGAGGCTCGGAAATACGCCTCAGTGGTAGTCAAAACTGCGATTTGACGGGGCCGAGTCGTTCGCCCCGGGGCTGCAGAAAATTCTCCGATGACGTCCTAACTTGGTGCCGCCAAACAAGTTAGCTGCGCGTGGCGTGCTCGAAAGGTCTCCTGCCGGCAAGGAGTGTAATCCCCCCAGCCGAATTCTTGGCCCAATAGGTGTGTGCCCCGTGAGCAGCCCCTTCGGCCCTCACGCGACTTGGGCAGGGAGACGAAACCTCCACTCACTCACACCATGAAGAAACTCAACCGCCTCACGCTTCCGCTTACCCTCCTGCTCATTTCCCAATCCGCTGGCCGAGCGATCGCCCAGAGCGCAGAGGGGTTTGATGGGGATATCTACTCGACGGACATTGGGAGTCCGACCGAGACCCAGATTGATGGGGATGGGTGTGAGTGGCAAGCGACTTGGGATCCCCTGCCTGACCCACTGATCGAGAAATACGGGCCGGGGATGCAAGAAGACACGATCTTCGGATACTTCGGCACAGATGTGACCGGTTGGACAGGCACCGGTGGCTCAGCCTTCGCCCAGGTCTTCGCGGCATTCAAGGCCAAGGACAATGTGACAGGGCTCTCTAGTGATGGCGCTTACACTTTTTGGGGGGATCAGCATGTGCATCTGTTTCGGGTGGACAACAATCCGTGTGGCTCCGAGATAAAGGGAACCCTCAAGCCGAAGTTCAGAATCAGGGCGGCGGTTGTCAATGATGCGAGCCTCAGTGAAGAGAGTGTCGACATCGACGTTCACGTGACCCTCACAGTTCCCCAGCTTGATATTCAATCTGACCTCCAGGGTCGGATCAAGCAAACAGACTCGGGAGGTAGCGCACAGGGAAGCGTTTCCTATGGGGGGGTGAGATTCCCGGTCTTCGTGCCTTCTCTTGGCTCCACCCAATCGGAGTCAGGATTCATGGGCATTCCTCAGCATGAAACCCGGGAACTGGCCGAGGTCGACCTTTACACGGCGCAGAATGCCAATATCTCCTTCCTCGCCGACGGATGGACGCAGTGGCCCCTTCAGGATGACAGCGAGTTAGAGGGCTTTGTCTACGACTCCTTCGCCGGTGCGGAGCTGCGAGGATCTTGCCTGCCTCGATTTGGACCTGGGCCTGGCGGGGGAGGAGGCACGCCCGTACTCGATGGAACTGAATCAGCGGGCACTTGCTCATGCACCGAGGGCCTGATCGTTCAGTGTTCCTTCTATTGATCTCCATCCTAGTTTACAGATTGAATTCCAGCATCACTCCAGTGCTTACCTCTTCACCAGAGTCCCCATGAAACGGTCCATTTTTGTTCTTGTCGCGCTCTGCCTCGTGGGGGCGAGCTTGCACTGGTTCAACCAGGAGGCAGCATTAGACCCTGACGTGCTTGGCGGTGGAGATTCTGGTGTGGGTCTGGCTCCTGCCTCGAGGGGTGTTGCGGCTCAGCTTGAAGAGAATGCGCCCGTTGACTCCGCGCCTCGGTCCGGTGGACACAGCACAGACATCGAACTCACAGTGTTGGGCGAATCAGTAGGGAAGGGGGTTTATCCCATTGAGGGTGCGGAGGTGAGAGCCACCGAGATCACTGCCCTCGGAGCGGGGGAGTCATTGAAGCTAAGGACAGATGCACATGGTCGAGTCCGAATTCGCGGGTTAACTTCCCAGAGGCTCACGGTTTGGGCGTCTGGACACTTGCGTGGCGCCCTTTCCCTCGAGCCCGCCGATGGGCCAACGAAGCAGATCACCTTACCCGCAATGGGGAGCTTGACCGTACGCTTGGTGGGACCGGATGGGGGCCCCCTGCCGAACGCAGAGGGGGCGCTGCGCGTGAATTCAGGATTTGGGTTGGAGCAGGGTGACAGTGTGGTTTCTTCGGCTCAGTTAGAGTTGGCGACCCGCGCTGAGGTCACAGGAATTCTCACCTTCAACGCGCTGCCCCCTGGCATTCCAATCGAAATCGTCGCTACAGCTGACGGTTTCAGCCGTGTGGAGCAAACTCTTGAAGGACTCAATCCCGGAGAGGATCGTGAATGGGTTGCGGTTCTAGAGTTGCGTGGAGCCATGAGCCTGACTGTGGTGGACCATTTGGACCGCCCAGTTCCCGGAGCTGTCATTACCGCATTCTTGCGCGGGCCAAGAGGAGCTACCGCAGTGGCTAAGACTGTCACCGATCAATTGGGGGTAGCCGAAATGACCCGCCTCAAGCCGGGGAACTACTTATTTACGGCGGCTGGCTGGAACAAGTCAGGTTCAGACCTGGTGCTGCTAGAGGACCTGGGGCAGGTCATCGCTGGCGAATCTGGATCCCTCGCGACCCTAAAACCCCGCTCCTCCCCGAGCCGCCTTCGTATGCAATACGAAGAGCAGGGGGTCGGCGCTCGGACCGTCCGCATGATAGGCTCCCCCGTTACCCACATGCAGGATCGGCCCCGCGAATACTATGGGTCTTACAAGGTCGACTGTCCAATGGGACGCCCATTCAGCTTGTGGACTTCGATAGGAGGTCTGTGGTCTTTCGCCTTGATCGCAAGCAAGGTTGGCGGACGAATGCCTGATGCGTCGATTCAATCGGAGACCCTCCGCGTAGAGTTGCCGACCGACGAGACGATCACGTTTCATGGGCACGAGAGCCGGAGAAACCCCTATGTCGGATCTGTTGGGTTCAAACTCCCCGGTGAGCCCCAGGGATCCCAGCGAAGATTGGGTTTCATGGTTCTCTTGCACGAGGGCAAGGTGCAGATGGCAGACACCGTTCAGGGGTCATCGAGCCCTACTGGATACGCTTTCATGTGCAAGACCCTCGGCCGCCATCGCTTGATTGGTTGCCTTGGGAACCAGGCCTTTGACGAGTGGTTTGATCTGGAGAAGGGTGTTCCCCTGCAGCTTGGACTGCTCAAGAGTCATCCCGCTGCCTTGCTCACCTTGGACGCTCTTTGGCCCGATGCGTCACCCATGG
>DUBE01000058.1 GCA_012960475.1 Planctomycetota bacterium | reverse complement strand
GTTGGTTTTGGAACCTGCCAACTGCGCTTGGTTCCTGAAGAACAAGCCGTCCAAGCCCTAGCCGCCGGATTTGAGCGAGGTGTCAACTGGGTACACGTCTCCCCCGACTACTGCGCTGATGAGATCGTGGCCGAGGCAATGCGTCGTACGGCCAGGCGGGTGATCCCGGTGGCGGATGGATCTGGGGACATGGACCACTTCGAAGCCTGCTTCGAGAGGGCCTGCAACCTCCACGGGCCCGGGCCTCTGCCACTCTGGGGCATCTCTTGTATTGACGACCAGGAATTCGTGGGGCGCAATGTATGGGGCGCGAAAGGAATGGTCGAGTTCATCAACGCGCGCAAGCGGGATGGATCCCTGTTGGCCAGCTACACAACCACCCATGCTCCCCCCGATGCGGTAGCGCGCCTGATCGAAAGTGGCGCCTTCGACGCGATCATGTTGGCCTGGAATCCCCTGGGCTTTCACGTGCTCTCATCCTATGCAGCGGCAGAAGGCAAGAAATATGAGGACATGCGTCGCTGTCGGGAGCTGGTCTTCCCTCTTGCGGCCGAGCGCAAGGTGAGCTTGCTGGTGATGAAAGCCCTGGGTGGCGGCTTGCTTGGGGAGAGCCACGCCTTTCCGCCCCACGATCTCTTGGCGCCGGAACGCAAGGAACTCCAAGCCACTGACATCTTGCGCCATGTCTTGGCCCAAGAAGGGGTCACCGCAGTGGTCCCCGGCACAGCTTGCCTGGCCGAAGCCACCGAGAATGCCTTGGCCGGACACGCGCCACTGGAATTGCCCACCGAACGAGAGCGCATTGTTGTCAACACAGTCGACCGCATGCGCACGACCCTCTGCAGCAGATGCGGCGAGTGCGAATCCACCTGCAGTCGCGGCTTGCCAATCTCGTGGCTTTTTCGCGAGGCCTACATCTGGCTCAATCCCGCTGACACCTTTGATGCGGTCAGCCGACTGCACTATGACCATCTACACCCGGAGCCAGAACTAGCCTGTGTAACATGCGATGATCAAAGCTGCCTCTGCGACCAAGGACTCGACATTCCCTTGCAGCTGGGCCGGGCACATCAAGCGGTTCAAGAACTGAAGAGCATCGGCGGCTTTCCCGAGCCACCCCTGAAGCTCGAGGGGAGCACACTCGGCAACGACCCGGCTGTATTGGTAATCCAAAAGGAATGGCCTAGTCGCATACACCAACAGGAACGCATTGCCGTGCGATTCTGGCTCGAAAACTCGGGCCTTGACCCTTGGTTGCCCGTAGGGAACATCGAAGATCGAACGCGCCTTGAGGTTCATCAGGGAGCGAAACGGCTGACCCAAGTCCGCTTGCGGGAAGAGGTTCACACGGGGGTGCGCTGCCACTTTGCCTTCGAGATAGTAGGACCCGATCCAGCCGCCGGAGACAATCTGCGGGTGCTGTTGTATCGAGGCACCCATGGTCCCACGGAACTCAGTCGATGCCAAATCATTATCGGGCCACCCACATCTCTAACCGTGAACGGGCCCTCAGCCGTAGAAACCCGGCGAGCCCTTGATGTCTGCTTCGAAAATCACAACATTCCCAGCGAACTCGACCCGGGCCAAGTGCTTTCGGTCCAGCTACTGGTGCGCAACACTGGTACGGACCCTTGGCACAAGACAGCGCCCGCAGGAGATCATGTGGGTCTCGCGGTCCACTGGGACGCAGAAGTTGTGGCCAACCATCCTTTGCCGATCCAAACCGTCGTCCCGGGGGCGCAGATCCGCATGTGCTTTGCCCTTGAGACTCCTGTGGAACCGGGACCCCATCGCCTACAGCTTGAGTTTGTGCGTTACCAGGTCACCGTGTTCTCCGATCAAGGGGCACCCAACCTGGACTTGACCGTCAATGTGCCTGATCAACCGATCAGTCGCACCGCCCGTCTTTGGTCCGGCTTGCAAAGAACAGATCCCTGGCACTACCTACCCACTCGCGGCATATCTCGTCTCGCCGATGGGACAGCCGTGCCAGTCTTTATCGAGCGCTCTGAAGGTTGCCACCAATGGGACACAGAAGGGCGTAAATACATCGACTACACCATGGGTTGGGGTTCAGTTCTCTTGGGCTACGCCTACCCCACGGTGACCAAAGCCTTGACCGAAGCAGTCAACAAAGGGCACACCCTAGCCTGGCCCCAACCTGTGGAAATCGAAGTGGCCGAGATGCTGGTAGCTGATTTTCCAGGGGCCGAGATGGCCTGCTTCGCCAAGAACGGATCCGATGCTTGCACCTTCGCCGCCCGCATGGCCCGTGTGTTTACCGGCAAGAAAACGATTCTCTTTAGCGGCTATCACGGCTGGCAAGATTTTTGGGTCGAACAGGTGGGCTTTGAACGAACCGGTGTGCCTACCCGTGAACCAGCCCTCATCCATCGCTTTCCATTCCACGACCTGACTGCCTTTCAAACACTGCTGGACGAACACAAGGATGACTTGGCGGCAGTCTTCCTCGAACCCTCCCCCTGGGCGGGCAATGGCTTTGGTTTTGAACCCGACAGCGACCCTCTCTTCTTGCGTACGGTTGCTCGCAAGACCAAGGAAGCGGGTGCCTTGCTGGTCTTTGACGAAATCGTGACCGGCTACCGCTATCCAGAACATAGTGCAGCGGCGGCCAAGGGTATCACCCCGGACTTGACCTGCCTCGGCAAAGCGATAGCCTCCGGGCTACCCCTGTCTGCCGTGGTAGGCCGCGCCGATGTGTTCAAGCAAGCCCTGCCCCACACCTTCTATGCGGCCACCTTCCATGCGGAATGCCTATCTCTGGCTGCCGCCAAGGCCGCCATCGAAACCTATCACCGAGAGCCCGTGGCTAAACACATCTGGTCCATGGGGCAAGCCATGCTGGATGGGCTACGCGGAGTAATCGAACAATCCGGAGTCAAGGCAGAGATGTGGGGTACACCCTTCCGCATGAACCTACGCTTTTGCCGTGAAGATCCCGACGAGCTGCTAAAGGAACGCACGCTGATGCAGCAGGAACTCCTACGCGCGGGCATTTCCACCTACAACGGAGTCATGCTGCCCTGCTATGTGCACGATGAGCACACGTTAGCCAAGACCCTTGATGGTTTTGGTCGGGCATTTGAGGTCGTCGAACGTGCCGGTCGCACAGGAGACTTTGATCGTTTGCTTGAGATTCCCTTGTTGGTGGACCTGTGAATCCGAATCCTTCGAACGGCGCCTTCCCCCCCCCGAAGCGGTTTTCCGGTGCCGTCGTTTTGGGCCGAGAACCTGAGACACCGGTGTGGCTGGCACTCGATGAAGAACGCGGCCAGCAGGTGCAGTTACGCCTCTGGCCCGCGGGGACTGAGTCTGCCCAGGTTCTCAAGCGCCTCACTTCACTCTCCAGCCCTTTCCTCCCGCCTCCACTTGACCAGCTCGCCACCCTCGACGGGGTCTGGGTCTCACATGCCCATCACGCATCCTGTGTGTCTTTGGAAACTTGGCTCACGCGGGAGCACTATCTACCCTTCTTGGAAGCCGTGCGCCTCTTGTCAGAAATCGCCAGCGTGATGGAAGCTGCCGAGATCGAAGGGCTACGCCATGGTTCCCTTCAACCCGCAGTGGTTCTGTGGCGCAACAGTCATACGTTGCTAATGGACCTCGGCTTATGCCAAGCCAAGGGGATCGAAGTCACTGCTGCGCACGATCTCGTGGCTTTCGGCGTCCTGGCCCATCGGGTTCTCACGGGCCAAATTCCCGAAGAAAATCAGGCCAACGCTCCCAGCCGACTACGCGAACATCTCCCCCCAGGACTCTCCCGGGCAGTGGTACGGTGCCTCTGCATCAACCGCACTGCAACTCCCGTCACTTGGCATGAATTGTCAATCCTCCTGAGCAACCTCGTCACGCCCGCACAGGGTTACACCATCCAGCATCTGCGCGACCAAGCGGACTGGCTGCGACGACAAGGGCAAGAGAAACAGGCTTCTGTCCTGGAACAGGAAGCAGAGAAACGAGCCAACGAAAGGCTGCAGTCTGAGCAAGCCCGGATCACCGGATCTCCTGAGCGCCATAATTGACTTGTGCCAGTGCAGGACACTCACCCAAGGGCTGTTTCCCTCCAACCGCCTGAGGATTGTCAATCATGAAGAAAGTGCCCTCGCTGGTCTAACAACCTCCGGTTTGCCCGCTGCTCTGCGTATCAAACGCAATGACGACAGCAACTATTGGATTGAGTATCGCGACCCCTTGACTGACAACCCCTCTGTCTCCGAATGCGCACTGGTGTACTGGGGTTGCACAATTGGCACTACTACGGTGCTCCCGTGATTCAGCCTACCCTGGGGTGGATCGACCTGAGGAACACGCCCGGGCCCAGGCAGCCACGCCAAGGGTCGCCTAGGGGGCCTCGTCAGAGATCGGCGCCGGACTCCCAGAGTCGTCTGGGGTGTCTAGAGACCCCCCATGATCCAGCAGGCTCTCGGGGTCCTGCTCGCTGCCAGCCCCATCCAGCAGGGCCTGTAATTCATGGCGCAGGCTCTCCATGCGCTCGGGGACAAAGTCAAACACTTCCACACGATGCAATTCTTCAAGACGAGGTTTCTTGACCAGGAACGCCTCGCTGCCCTGCTCGCGCACGACCCGCATGACCTTCAAGCGCCGCTTACGCAGGAGCAGCAAGCAGACCACATAGCGGATCTCCTGCAGACGGGTTTCCTTGCGTGGGGCGAGGGCATCAAAGAGCTGATCGAGCACCTCAAGGTCCATGCGCACGGCCTTTTCTGCCACTTCCTGATGGCGAGAGGACCACCAGAACCGTTCCCTGGAGTCGGACCCTGGGGAAGACCCAACAGCGGGTCTCACAACCGAGTCGGCTTCGCTCGCCACCATCGCCCCAGGCCCCACGGAACTCTCGTGGCCAGCGCGAAGCTCGCCCCCAAGGCCCTCCCCGGCCTTGCCCGCCTGCCAACAGCTCGTACAAAAGTCCTCACGCAGAAGCCCCTGCTCGGCAACCTCCAGCACCGACTGAATCGTCTCGTGATGGACGAACTCTTTCTTGCAGGCTGCGCATCCGCCGCCTCGACGCTCTACTTTCCACTTGGCCATGGGGCAGGTGAGCATACCCGTCCCTCGGGTCGGGATCGAGGCCTGCGCCCTAGGAATCTCCCCGCTGGGCATCTACGCGAGCCTTGCCGTGCAGATGCCACCAATCCCGCCAGGCGGAGGTACCGCGCAGGTCACGCATGCCGGTCAAGACCGACAGGGATCGATAGACAGAACGGGTGTGGCTCAGGTCCGTCGACCGCAAGATGCGCTCCAGGTCATTGATCAGGGCTGGAACCGCGCGCACATCCCCCAAAAGCCCGAGCCCCACGGCCGCAGCCTTGGCCACGGCGGGATCGGGGTCCACCAGTGCGCGACTCAAGGCCCCCAGGGCCCGGTCGGGCGTGACAGCACCCGCCCCGCCGAGCCCGCGGCTGCGCTGGGCCAGGGCCAGGGCACAGTGCTTACGCACAATCCACTCGGGATCGGAATGCAGCAACTCAATCAGACGCTCCTGCACTTCAGCTTCGAATTCCCCTCCGTGTGGCAAGCGCGCCAGCAGTTCCGCAGCCCGGCCGCGAGCACTCCAACCATCCGTGCGCAGCAAGTGTTTGCTGACCGCCTGGACCCCAGCCGGCCCAAGCCCCTGGAGCACATCCCCAGCGATCGCTGGCCCTTGCCCGTTGCCCATGGCCAGCAACTCTGCCATGGGTTCCGCCACTGGGGCTCCGATCTGCCAGAGCTCCCGCTTGATCACATCGTAGCGACCGAGCTCAGGAAAGCCCCGCCGGGTGAAAGAACCCGCCTGCCATGCGGCGAGCAGTTCCACCATCAGGTTCTCCACCAGGAACCGGGTCAGACTCGGATCATCCAGAGCCATCTCCCGCCGCCGGGGCCAGTCGGGAGTCTGGTTACGCCAGGCAAGCATGAGTTCCCGGTGCGCCACAGGAAGCTTGTCCAGATCCGTGCGCTTGACCACTTCGACAGGATCCTCTTGGTTTGTAGTCGAGCCACAGCCCATCCAGGTGAGGCAGACAAAGAGAATCAGGGGCCTCTCCCATTTGCATTGATACTGATTCATCGCTTCGGTTCCTCATCTGGCAAGCCCAGGCTAGAGCGTGGAGCAGCCTTGAGCGCTTCATCCCAAGCGTCCATGGTCTCCTGGGCCATTCGTTCCTCAAACCACTCTTCCGACGGCACGTCGGGAGCACCGTCTCGCAAGGTACGCCCATAGAGAGCTTGAAGGTGCTCTACGGTTTGATCAAAGAGATCGCCCTCCGGATGGACTCTGCGTCCCAGGATTTCCAGCAGTCCGCGCTCCCGGGCCAAGCGGTCCAACACAGCAGTAAGATCATCCTCGTCACCCTGTTCATAGAAGAGCACCCCTTCCCCATCAGAAAAGCGCTCGGCCAAGGCGTCCATCAGGGGCAGTACCAGAGGCAGCCCAAGGGCCTGGCCTTCACTGGCCACCAAACCATGGGACTCAAGCGCCAGGGACGCAACTGCGGCCACATGCACCCGGGTCACGGGGTGCTCGGCCAGGTCTTCGGGGGCGTAGGCCCCGTGGGTCTCGATCCAGGGTTCGGATTCCCCTGCGGCGCGACCTGCCAGAACCAGGTGCACGCGCCCTTTCAGGCGGCGGGCAGCGGCCTTGAGCAGAGAAACACCCTTCGCGTCATCACTCAAGCCCCATGCCCCCACCAAGAGGGGCTCTTTCCCAACCGGAACGGGCAGGGGATCTCTTGGCGTCAAACCAACCGGGGCCAATGGCGGGACTACGATCAAGTGATGCTGGGGAAGGCCCAAGAACAGCAATGACTCCGCGTGGGCCATGCTGGGCACCAGGATGCACCGGGCAGCATCGAGCTCCGCGGCTATCGCTTGCATGCGAGTCGCCGCTCTCATGGCCTGTTCTTCCGGCGGCAGCCAGGGAGTGCGCGGTGGAACCGCTGCTGCACAGAGGCTGCACGCCAGGGGCTCAAACTTGCGCTTGCAAACCGCTTCCTCGGTGGGATGCACTCGCCAACCCAACAAGCAGGTGGCGTAGTGATCGTGCAGGGAGACAAGACTCGGAATCCCGGCCCGCGCTGCGCGCCGCACCAGGTCTGTGGACAGTCGCACCCAATGGTGCACATGCAAGACCTCGATCTTGTGCTCTTCCATCAACTCCACGGCGACTCGGCTCGTGTGCGGGGCCCGATGCTTTTGCCAGTGATCGAAGTAGGGGTCACTGCGCTCGATCTTGACCACGCTGAAACTCTTACCGCTGGCCGGGTCCTGCTCACGCTCCCGGCGCACGGACGGTGGATGGGAAAACTTCAAGGTACCCGCGATGACCAACACCTCATGGCCATGGGCTACGAGGGCTCGCGCAAGAGCGCGAGTGGAGAGTTCGGTACCCCCCACCTGTTCCGGTGGCCAACCATGCACGGCGAGGGCAATTCTCACGAGGAGTCCTCCTCGCTTGACAGCAATTGAAAATAGACCTCCTCGATCCGTTGCACGGTTGCATCAAAACTGGGCAGGTCAGGAGCCAGAGGTCGCAAGCTGCGCGTCCCTTCAGGATCCACGCTACGCTCGCCCAGGACCCGGGCCAGATCATCCGCATCTCCCAGATCAAACCACCAGCCATCGCGTCCCGGCTGCACCAGTTCGGCCATGCCCCCGGAACCGGAAACCAGACAGGGCACACCCATCGAGAGGGCTTCGAGGATCACCAGAGGGCGATTTTCGAGCCAGATGCTAGGGACAACGAGCAGATCCGCACCGGCCAAAGCCGCTTGGACCTTGTGCGGGGCGAGGACCTTGCCAACCTGCAAGCCCAATTGCTGCGCCTTTTGCACAAGGCTCTTGTGGTAGCTCTCGTCGGACCCTTCAGGGCCGAAGATACGTAGGTCGATGCCCGCTCGTTGCTCTGTGTTCAAGCGGCCATAGGCTTCAAGCAAGACATGAGCACCCTTGGCAGGAACCAAAGTACCAAGGAACAGGACCGCCAAAGGGCCCGTGCGTTCTTGCGGGTGAGAGGCCTTCGACACGTCGGCTGCCTCGACCCGTTGCACACCAGTGGGAAGAAACTCCACACGCCCAGGATCCAACCCGAGAGCCAGGCAACGCTCCGCCAAGAATCGACTGGGAGCAAACACATGTCGGGCATGGCGCTGCACCGCTTGCACCAGGACAGACGAGCGTGCTTCCGCCTCGCGTGCCCAGGCAGCATGGCTCTCCGCATCGGTGATTTTTGAAGCGTCCGCATCGCCCGATGCAACGGTGCCTGCCCCCACAGCCCCGGACTTACGCGCAAGCCGCGTCACCCTCGGAGCCAAATCGAGTCCCGTCACCCGGCGTACCGCTCCCAGTATATGCCCCACCATGCGCGCTCCCTTAGACTGATTCCAAGGGGTCTGGGCGAGGCACGACCCACAGCGATCAAACTCCACCGTCTCGCACAGCCCTCCGTCCACATGCAGCAACTGCCCCATGCGCGCGCACTCAAGGCCAAAGTCATGCAGGGTCATCACCACCCGCGCGCCGCTGTCGGCCGCCTGCTCAAGACAACCCACTGACAAGTACATCAAGTGCTGCACATGCACGACATCCGGTTGCACAACCTCCAGCACCGAAGCAAAAACCGCTTCCACCGAGGAGTTCTGGTAGGTCTCGTTGAAGGAATGGTAGAAGAGGTTGTTGATAATCTCATGCACCTCCACACCGCGGTGCACTCGCCGCACCAAAGAATAATCCCTCTGGCTCACATCCTTTTCCGCACAGCAGACATGAACCTCATGGCCCCGGGCAACCAACCCCTTAGCCAAGGCCTCGCTATAGCGCTCGGTCCCCGCCGAGTAACACGGGGGATAGCGGTGCGTGACAATCAGAATCCGCATGGGAGTCCAAAGTCTAGGATCCCCGGGCGTCCCGATCAGCCCCCTGCAGCAGGTTCTTGCTCTTGGTCCGTGCCAGATGAGCTCTCAGCCGCTGTTTCGAGACGCTTGGCCAGACCTTCAAGCCCAATCTCATAGTCCCCGCCGAGCATGGCATCGAAGGCACCGATGGCTACCATCCAGCGAGGCATCAATTCATCGAACTCAAGGTCCAATGACCAAGTCACCTTGGTGCCCTCCGGGGTGGGCACGAGGCGGATTGAATCCTTGGCTTCCATGCTCTGCTCTCCGTCGATGAACACCAACTGGAAGCGCAGCTCGTCCTCGGAAGAAGCCAGCACGGTGAGAGAACCCTGCTTGAGGGGGCCCTCGCTGTCCCATGACCACTTCATGCCCAGGCCAGGGTCGCCCTCAAAAGTCCACTTAGCTTCTGGGTCGCGCTCGTTCGACCAGGCCGACCACTCGGGCCAGGTGGAGAGGTCCTCAAGCGTCGCCTGCAAAATGAAGGGCGGCGCGGCAATGATGCGTGAACGCTCGACCCGCGCGGTCTTGGACAAGAACAGACCGCCGCTGAAAAAAACAACGACCAAGATCAGGATGAAGGCGATGAAAAAGGTGAGGGCTTTCTTCATGGTCCCGGGAAGATAGCGCATGGGTACGCCGCCCATGGGGAACTGGTCTGTCTTTCTTGGGGCAGGCTGCCCCAGGCGCCTATCCGAGCAGAGGACGCACCAGGCTGAACAGCCCGCCCAAGGCCCAAGAGAGCCATCTCGCTGTCCCGCGCTTGCCCCCCGCATCCGGGGTCAAGGTCAAAGGCCCCGCCACCAAGAGCTTGCCATCCCCCACCACCCGCGCGGCCTGCACGACTGCGCGCTTCGAGAGGGTTTGGGGCACAAGCGCCACAGCCGCCGCTTTGCCGCGTAGCCAGGACAAGAAACCACGATGACGCAGAGCCAGGGCTAGGTAAGCGAGCTCGTAGATCGCCTGACTCGGGAGGGTCAAGAGCAAGGCACGCAGGGAGTAGTTCTTGAGCAGATAGAGTGGGCGATTGCGAGCGTGCAGAAAAAACCTCTGGGCCGGATAACGTGCACCGGAACGAAAGCTGACCCCGGATGTGCCCTCGTCATGGAGCACACAGGCTCCGGGAACGCTCAGGATCTTGAGACCGGCAGATCGCACACGGTAGGACAGGTCCAGGTCCTCAAAGAGAATGAAATAGACCGGGTCAAAGGCTCCCAGTGCCTGAATCCGATCCCGATCCACGAGCAAACACAGGGACACAGCCCCGTCCACGGGCTGCAGGGGTCCATGGTCGCCGGCCAGGGCCTCTTCGAGCGGTCGGTACCAGTTGCGCAGACTGAAGAGACCCGCATGATGCAGGGTCCCCCCGTCGTAGTGCACCCGACTGGGGTCGCTAGCAAAAAGGCTGCGGGGCTGGACCAAGACAACGGCGGGATCCGTAGCGGCGGCGCGCACCAGCTGGCCCAGGGTCTCCGTTTCCAGATAGCAGTCGTTGTCCAAGCACAGGACCCAACGGTTACGGGCAGCTTCCAGGCCCAAGTTTCGCGCTCCTGCGGGGCCGAGATTCCCTCCCGCTTCGATCAAGCGTACAGGGCCCCCGTAGAGGGCCGCGATCTGATCGCTACCATCGCTGGAAGCGTTGTCCACAACCAAGATCTCATCGGGCACGAGGTCTTGTGAAATGACCCTGTCGAGGCAGCGCTTGAGATAGCTTGCCCCCTGATAGTTGACCACTACCACTGACACTGGAACCTGCGTGTGGTCCGTGCTCATTTGAGGGGCAACTCAAAATCAGAATGCCGCACGGGTACTCGATGGCGCAGGCAATAGGGCAGATTCCAAAGAACAGAGAAGGACGCCCGCACCAGCACCCAAAAAGCGCCGGGGGTTTCCCGCAGGCTGCGGCCGATGCCAATCGTGCCCACAGCGTCGGTCACTGCGCCCTCGTCTTCTTGGGACTTGCCGCGCAGCAAGACCTTGGTCAACACCAGCCAAGGCATGGCCAAGAGATCTTTGAGGGGCGCGTATTTGAGCATGGACAACCAAGCGTTACGCGCATGATAGAACAAACTGCGCTTGCCCATCTGCAGACCAAAGGGAGTCTGATGAAAGGCTTCGACCCCGGGATACTGCAAGACTCGCTTGCCCAGGTTGAGCAACCTGCAGGTCAAGTCCCGCTCGTTACCGTAGATGAAAAGGCGCGTGTCGTAGTAACCAGCGGCGGCGATGTCGGCCTTGCGAGCCAGGCTGGCGCAACCGCGAAAGGTGCTCATGTAGCGTTCGGTGTTGATCGCGACTGAGTTCTTGTAGGCCTCGGGCATGCCAGGCTCCACGATCTTGGTAGAGATCACGGCGGTGCTCTCAGGCTCTTGGTTCAAGCGGCCCAGGGCACCCTCGAGCCAGCCAGGAGTCAAGACAACATCGTCGTCCAGGATGGCGATCAACTCGCCGCTGGCGCTTGAAAATCCCAGGTTGAAGGTCTCGCAGGCTCCGTACTTGTCGTGGGGCATGACGATCAGGCGTACTTCAGGGTAGTCGCTCAGGATTCGCTTGGCGGTATCGTCACTGGAGGCGTTGTCCACCACCACGATCTCATCAAAGGGCCGGGTTTGGGCTCGTAGGCCGGAAAGGTTGTCGGCCAGATCGGCGGCCTTGTTCCAGGTGCTGATCACGGCTGAGACCCGAGGGCCTGAGCTATTTGAATCAGGCGCTGCGGATAGGGTCACATCGGGCAGGCTCTGCAACAAGCGCACCACTTGCACACAAAACGGACTTGCCTGCACCGCGGGCATGTCTACAAAGCTCTCCACTCGCTCGACCCCTTCCAGATCCACCTCTGCACCGGCGGCCAGGTCCACGTGCTGGGACCATTCCCCAAGGCGCGCTTGCTGACTGGCAAAACACCCAAGAGCCTCGTCCTTTGTGTCCGCCACCGATGAAACATCCAGCAAGCGGTTCGAATTGGGCGCACGGTTGATGCCGTAGAAGAGTACCCGGGCCCCCTCAATCCCAGCCACAGCAGCAGCCGAGGCCAGGGATGCGGCCCTGTGATCAGGATGAGCTTCCGTGGGCGCGGGCAGGTAGAAAAGATCCGCCCCACTCGCCTCAAAAGCACGGCGTAAAGTCTTGACGAGATCATGGGTACGGCTGACTTCCCCGTCTGCAAACCCCAGTCCCTGCACGTCGCCGACCCCCAGCAGCGCCCCAGCCCTGCAACTCTCCTCAAGGCGCGCGCTGCCTTCCAACGCAGTCAACACCAATACGCGAGTCTTGTCCCCATGCTGGGCATGCAAAGCCAAAGCTCCGCCACAACCCAAGACCTCATCGTCCGCATGGGGTGCCACCACAAGCGCGCAGTTCGATACCGGACGCAGGGGCAGCAGGGGAGGGAAACCGTCCATCAGGATGCGCGCTTGCGCTGGGCCGTTGCTGCATTTGCGCGCCGGCCCCGCTCCACTTGCGCCATCTCATGAAGCAGGTCCGCCAAACGTGGCGCGTACTCGAAAACCGTGGGCAATGACTCGGGAACCACGGAGGCCATGGCCCTCAGGCGCTCGGGAGAGTCCAGGACCTGCTGCAAACTCGCCGCCCAAGCCGCGGGCTCCGCAGCTGGCAACACCTGCACCACATCCGCGCCATGCCGCTCCTGGGCAGCATCCGCAGAGGAGGCCCAGACGCTCAATCCAAGGGCAAGTCCTTCGTCCACCGCCAAAGAGTAGCTTTCCGGAAGGCGTGAGGGGAGGGCCACCAAGTGAGCATTTGCCGCAGCGGCTTCAAGCGCCGCCGCATCGTAGGTACCCCCCAGGGTCAGGGACACCTCCGGCGCCGCAGCACGCAAGCGCTGATCGAGGCCCTCTTCGGCTCCACCCAAGGCGATCAACTCCACGGTTCCGGGCGGCATCATGGCCAAGGCCCGAACTAAATCAAGAGTTCCCTTTTCCACGCTGCGACGACCATGGTGCAGGATCCGCAGGGGCCCACGGCCTGACCAGGGCCGGGGGGATGGAGCCTCACCCGGAAAACTCGTGCACAGACCCGGGGGCAGGATGTGCGCCTTCTGGCCGAGGGGAATCAGATCTCCCAGACGCACCAGATGGGTTCGACTTGGAGTCAAGATCAGGGCAGCGGCGACGACTTCGGCCAGAAAGACCTCTAGCCGATTGCTGAGTAGACCCCCGAGGCGCTCCTCCGAAATTCCGCGCGCCAAAGGCGCTACGCAACGGGCGCAGGGTTGCAAGTCACCCCAGGCCAAGTCCAAAGCCGAGGGGCAGGTGATGCTGCAATCAGGCGGAGTGCGAAAGGATCGGGGACAGAGGCCCGCAAAGTCATGCAGGCAAAGGGCCACCGGCGCGATCTCTTGCAAGCGGCTGGTAGTCTTTTGATCAAGATTCCAGGTGTTCTGCACCAAGATCGCATCCGGCGCGAAGCAGCGCAGGTCCCGCGCAATGCGTTGAAGCAGACGCGGACGTCGTCCGTCCGGTTGGAAAGCCTCTTCGGGGCTGGCGGCCAAGGCGATTTGCTCAAAGCCGTCGCTGGAGGTCTCTTGCTCCGACTGCCCGGCGAACTCAGCTGGACGCCCCGTGACCAAGCGCACCTGATGACCCAGGGCTGCCAGGCCCAGGGCCTGCATGTGGGCCACGCGTTCGGTGCCGCCCTCTGAATCCGTCAAGGCGAGACTGGAGAGGATCGCAATCTTCATGCCGCCTGACCTCCCTTGCGTTTCGCTCCACGCGCCGCGTCCAAACTGGACCCATAGACTTGACCATGAAAGCAGCCTTCAGGTGCTCGGGCCATGCTTCGAGCGCTGAATCGTTCGAGCAAGCGCCCCTCGTCCCATTGGGACTTGTGGCAGGCGAGGGCGGCGCGCAAGATGCCCCATGCGTCGGAATCAATGGGCATGGCGATTCCAGAGGGCATGCTGCTCCAGACCTCAAACGTGCGCAAGGCCGGAGCTCCGTGCCCCATGCTCGACAAAGCTCGTCGAGCCAGTTCAGCCACTACCTTGTGATCGGGGTGTGCGTCCCCGGACCAAGGGGTGTAGATCACATTGATGGGCTCCTGCACCATGAGGCGCACAAGACGCTGTTCTGCCCATTGGAAATCGCGCTCGGAGGGGGCATGGCCCTCCGGCAAGCTCCAAGACCAACGGGCCACTTCAGACCTTGGCGCCAAGACCTCCAGGCTGCTGGTCAGCTCCGCTTCTCGGCGGGCGATCAGTTCCTGATCCCATTGCCCCGCTGTATTCCCCAGGGCACCATCAAAGACCGTCAGCAAGCTGATGCGGTCCCCACGCTGGGCGTGGGCCAGGATGGCGGCGCCGCAGCCCAGCACCTCGTCATCCGCATGGGGCAAGATGAAGAGCGGAGCGCCCGCAGGAAGATCGAAGCAACTCATGCGCTCTGCCTCCAGGCACGGATGTCCGACCAGTGGACGCCACCTCGAGCAGCGCCGCGAAGGGTATTGGACCGCTGGGCGTTGACTGCACCAAGCCCGCTGAAGTAACGCGGATCCGGCTGGGCCATTGGACCGCCTGCTTTGGTGAACGCGAAGCAGCGATACACACGCAGGTCCTGGGGCGCGAGTACGCGCAGATAGACCTTGCCCTCAAATAGCCAATCGAATGTGCGCTCGGGAAAAAACTGGGTGCCCCCCGGCAATACCGCGCCAGCGCAAAAACCAAAGGTCGGCGCCAGGGACATCTCCACCAACCAGGGACCACCGGAAGGCAGTTCCAAGGGGGGAGCAGTATGACAGGTGCCGAGGTCTCGAAATTGGTGGGCGGGACGGCCCACCTTCTTGGGTTGCCAGGTGCGGGACCAACGGTCGGCAATTCGCACAAGCCAGCGCCCCAGCCAACTGGCGTGGCGGGCGAGATAGAGGTCACGCGATTCGCGCCAGCGGGCACGGGGATCGCCTTCGAAGGCCTCTCCAGTACCCGAACAACGGGCGCCAAAGTGCACCGCCTCGGCTTTGGGCACGAGCACCGTGCTCAGCTCCCTGGCCTGTACGCGACTGCACAGGTCCGCGTCTTCGTAGTACAGCGGAAAACTGGGGTCGAGAAGTACGCCCAGGTCTTTCAGCAACGACCGACGCATGAGCAGACAGGACCCCGGCAGCATCTCGCACTCCACAGGTTGTTCCGCCAGCCAGCTCCTCCAGTCCTTGCGCGCCCGACGAACGGCCATCCGGCGTGCAATCCAGGGCCAGCGGCCGGCGGCCAGATCGCTCAACTCTGTGCGGCCACCGGGCAGCAGTGGCGTGGGCAAGAGAAAGGTGCGGCCCTCGTCCAGCCAGGTGCGTGGGGCCACGACGCCCGCCCGTGGGTTCAAGTGCAAGTGCGCCACAAGTTGCAGCAAGCAGTCCTCAGCCAGAAGGACATCAGGATTCAGGACCAACAGCAGGTCCTCGTCACAGCCCACCGTGCCCTCAAGGCCCCGGACCATGCCTCCGGCGTAACCATCGTTCACGGGGGAATGCACAATCCGTGCGCCCTCTCGCTGAATAGCCTCCAGGTGAGCGCTCTGGTCCTGCTGTCCGGGCTGGTCCACCACCACCAGGTCCAAATCCGCGGACGCACCCACCCGAGCCCATGATTCCCTGACCGATTGCGCGCAAGTGCGAGCCAATGAACCTGAGCCGTAATTGACGATGATCGCGGTCAGTTTCACGCCTGAGCCTCCGCGGGGTCTTGAGTTCTTGTTCCGGGCAGGGCCGCTGCGGGTCCCCCTGCATCAAGAGTCCACCGATGAGGAACCCTCACCAAACCGAGCTCTCGGGTACCGGCGGTCACAAGAAGATCACGTGCTGTGGGTCGTTCGTGATGGCGGTGGATGCCCTTGGAATCGAGCAGGTGCGCCACCGGGGTGAAGCGACCTGCAAGCAAGGGGAAGCAAGGCAATTCGAGGCGCGCCACGCCGCTTGAGCCAGTGACCAGAAGCCCGTCGAGCTGCGTACCGGTGGCCGTCACCAAGGTGCGATCTTGGCGAGTGAAGGTCACGCCCAGTTGCAGGGGCTCGTCGCCCGGATTCTCCCAATATATGGCAATAGCGAGGTCTTGACCGCTCTCCAGGGTATCCAAGGATCCATCGCGCTGGGTGCCAAGCACCTCAACCCGGGTGATGCACGGACGATCAGGACCAGGGTTCGTGGCAGCATCTCGATCCGCAGACCCCTGCCCAGCGCGATCCCCATACCAGGCGGAGTACAACCCGGTGACCCGCGCAGGATCCCCTTGAGCCATGCACTCCCCTCCTTGCAACCAAAGGGCCTGATCACAGATCTGGCGAACGTCGTAGAGACTGTGGCTGACCAGGACCAGGCTACCGCCGCCTTCGCGGAAGGCAGAGACTGCATCCACGCAACGCTTTTGGAAGTCCAGGTCCCCCACCGCCAGAACCTCGTCCAGGATCATCAGTTCGGGCTTGACCGCCAGAGCAGTGGCGAAGCCGAGGCGCATGGCCATGCCAGAAGACCAGGTACGCAGTGGAGTGTCCGCCGCCGCCCGTACTCCAGCGAACTCCAGGATCTCTTCGGTCAGGCGCCGCATCTCCCTACGGCCACAACCCAACAAGACGCCGGTGGTCAAGGCGTTCTCACGCCCGGAGAGGTCCGGGTGAAAGCCCGCTCCCAGTTCCAGCATGGCGGCCACGCGCCCCTTGACCCGCAAGGCTCCCTCTGTAGGCGGCGTTGCGCCGGCGAACAACTTGAGCAGCGTGCTCTTGCCCGCACCATTGGCACCCACCACCCCAAGGGCTCCGCCCGGGGGCACAGTCACATCGACGTTGCGCAAGGCCCAAAAGGGAACATGAGCCTGAATGCTGCCCAGAGAGAGCACCTCCTTGGCCCGCGCCCAACCCGAGGGATAGGTACGCCAGGCCTTGCCCAGGCGTTGAGTTTCCAAGACCGGTTGCTGCGCCATCAGATTTCGTCCAGGATCAGGGGTTCCAAGCGAGCCAGGGCCATGCGGCCCAAGGCAAGAGCACCAAGGGAGTAGGGCACCAGCGTGGCGAGGGCTTGTCCCAAGGGCGGACAAGGGACTTCCGACCGGCCCGCGCAAAGCACTGCGCGCCAGGCGTCAAGGAGACATGTGAATGGACTGCCCTCAATCCAGGGCAACCAGGGCTCAATACCCGGAATGACCTCTGGAGACGCGACCCAAAAAACCGGCGTGGCCAGCATCATGGCGGTCAGCAAGAGCGGCAGGACTTGCCCCACATCCCTCAGGCCCGCGTTGAGTCCGGCCACCGACCAGGCGATACCCAGCACCAGCCCCAGGTGCAGGGTCATGATCAAGGGCAGGGCCAGGGCTGCTGGATTCCAGGGCAGGTAACCGCTGAAACCACCGAGCACGATGACTACCAACGCCCCGCCGCCCAAGAGCAGCGTCGAGGAGAGGCTCGGGACCAGAGGCAACAACTCAATCGGGTAGGCGAGCTTGCGCACCAGTTCGCGACCCTCAAGCAAACTGCTCGCGCCGCGAGTGGCACACTCGGCCACGCTGCTCCAAGCCAGCGTGCCCACCAACAGGTAGGCGCTCCAGCCAGCTCCGTCCGTGGCACCGGGTAGCTTCATGCTCAAGAGAGTTGTGAACAAGAAACCATAGACCACCAGCAACATGGCCGGTTGGGCGAAGGGCCAGAGGGGACCCAGGACGGTGCCCGCCACGCGACCCCGCAGATCCCGGGCGAGACCGGTCATGAGCAGATCACGCGCACGCCAGATCCGGAAGGGTGCGCCGGTGACCTGCCGTAGAACAGACCCCAAGCCGGTGGCTGAAGGCTGGATCCAGGTGGAATCGGGGGTGGATGCCATGGGAGAGTGCCCGGTGGGATCCGGGCCATGGCTCTCCTATCGACTTTCCGGGGGACTCAATGAGCACCCAGGCCTGGGATGCTCAATCTGAAACACGCCTCAGACCACGAGAAGAGGCTGTGGGGCTGGCCTGCCCCCCCAGGGGGTTGCCCCTAGGGCGCCAGATAGGCCCGGATCTTGGCCAGCAGGTGTCCCGCCCGCTGGATGTCATCGTCAACGCGCTTCCACTGGTCACGCTGGTCGTCGAGACCCTGATAGCTCTCGTTGACCTCACGCTCCACGCGGCACTCCAGTTGGTGTTCGCCAATTTCCAGGCTGCGGTACTTGACCATTGCCTTCAAGCGAAACCCACGCCCATAGAACGGACTACGGGATTCATTCCAGCCGCTGATAACCTCTCCCTTCCCAGGCGAGCTCTCGCGGCCGAGGGGGTAGCCCAGGTCAACCATGGACATCATGATGACCTCGTGCAGGACCTTGGCGTTGGTGACCTTGAATTCGGCTTGGGTCCACTGGTCATCGGGGGTGGAAGCGCAGGCAGCCACCAGAAGCAGGGGCAAGAAACAGCGCAGGCGAGATCTTGGGGTTCGTACTTGGGTCATCATTTCCGGTTACTCTGCTCCTCAGGGGGATCATTCTTGTCCCGCAACACAATGCGCACAGGAACCTCCGGGAAAGGGAAGGCCGTACGGATGCGGTTCTCGATGTAGCGTAGGTGATCCTTGCCGATCAGTTTCCGATCATTGACGAAGAGCACAAAAGTAGGGGGATGAACTCCCGCCTGGGTGGCGTACTTGAGGCGCGCACGCTGGCCCCTGGCGGAGGGGCCTCGGGACTCCAGCGCCTTGGCCAGAACCCGATTGAGTTCTCCCGTGCTGACCCGCTGTTCGGCCTGCACATGCAATTCCAGGGCCAGATCAAGCAATTCTCGCGCACCTTCTCCCTCCTTGGCGGAGAGAAAGGCGATGGGAGCCCGGCTGAGCCCTGGCAACTGGGCATCCAGATACTTGCGGAACTCCTCGGGGGCCCGGTCTTCCACCAGATCCCACTTGTTGGCCGCCAGCACCACAGGCTTGTAGTGCAGAGTGGCATAGCGAGCCAAGGTCTTTTCGATGGCCGAGAGGGGTTGGGTCACATCGAAGAGCAGGACGACCACCTTGGCACGCCGCACGGTGCGGCGACTACGGGACTCTCCGAAGAACTCGATGGCATCCGCGTGCTTGCTCTTCTTACGCACCCCGGCGGTATCGATCACAACGAAGTTCGTGCCGTCACGCTGGAAACGCACATCCACCGCATCGCGGGTTGTACCGGGGATTTCCGAGACGATCATGCGCTCCTCCTCGGCAAGGAAATTGGTCAAGGTGCTCTTGCCTGCGTTGCGTCGACCGACAATTGCCAGCAGCATGGAGTCCTCGGGGCTCACCGGTCGCTGAGCGGGGGCCTCTGGAAAACGCTCCCAGAGCAGCTCAATCAAGGCACTCATCCCATTGCCATTCTGGGCGCTGATGTTGAGGATCGTCTCACCCACCCCCAAGGCATGAAAGCCCCTCGCTTCCCAGCCACTGTCTTCGTGCTCACACTTGTTGGCCACCACGATCACTGGGACAGACACTCCACGCAGCAACTGGGCCACCCGATGGTCAAGGGGCGTCAAGCCATCCCGCGCGTCCAACAAGAACAGCACCAGTTCCGCCGAATCCAAGGCGGCCGACACTTGACTCTCCACGTCCTTTCCAAGGTCATCGCGATCCACAATACCCACGCCACCGGTGTCCACCACCTCGATCCAACGGGGGCCATCAGGATTGTCCAGGCGGGCGGGCACGGACACCCTGTCGCGAGTCACCCCGGCGGTGGGTTCCACGATGGCGATGCGACTGCCACAGAGGCGATTCAGCAGAGTCGACTTGCCCACATTGGGGCGCCCCACCAGGGCGACCTTGGGCAGACAGATGGGAGTCTCGGGAGTAGTCTGGTTCATTGGATTCCAAGGGACTTGTGCACCTGGGGAACCACGCGCACGGTCAGGCCAAGGTCACGGGCATCTTCCAACACTTCCGTCAGCAGTTCCTCATCCGGGGCGCTGATCTGGCGACAAGGGGTCACTGGCTGCAGGAAAAGGGGCACAGCGGGGGCTGACTGGGCCAGGTCCTCAAGAATGACCTGGTAGTCCTGGGCGCTTCGCCCAGCACTCAAAATCAGCTTTGCGCAGGCATCGTGTTCGCGCACAAGCCCCAGACAACGCCGCCGAGCCAGGCGCCATTGTGCGGGCGTCTGGGGGTTCTCTTCGCCCCAGGGCCTCTCCCCCAAGGGTCCTTCCACATCAAGAGGCACGGGAGACCCCATGTCCTGGTGCGGCTTGAGGTCCAAGCTCACGTGATCCACCTGCTCCAGCACCGCAGCCAGAGCTTCGGGGTGGGCACCGGCGGTCTCCAGGTGCAAACGGCGCGGCCCCTTGATCGCAGCCAGGCCACGAATGAACCCGGGCCACATGAGAGGCTCGCCCCCGGTGATGCTGATGGTGCGCGGCTCGCGGGGCTCTACGCTCAAGATCCACGTCAGGACGATGAAGGGTGAAGCCCACAGGTCATGCTCTTGGGTGCCCTGCAAGCCAAATACCTGGGAAGGCCCCTGCCCAACAAGCCAGGACTCGGGCGTGTCACACCAACTGCAACGCAGAGGGCAGCCCGCTAAACGCACGAACACTTGGGGCTCGCCGACCCAAGAACCTTCTCCTTGAATCGAGGCAAAGACCTCAAGTAGCGGGGCGGCAGCGGAATTTCGCGTCGCATCCATGGCAGGGTATTCCGGCTTCAAAGGAATCGCCGGCGGTGGGAAGTGCGCTCGTTCAGGTCGGGGATCAACCCGAAGCAGGCGCGAAAAACGCGGAACGCAGAGCGCGTCGCCGCGGTGAACCAGATCTTCTAGCCTTCGGAAGCCTCAGGCGCGTCAGCGGAACCCTCGGCGCCAGCGTCGCCCTCAGCTCCGTCCTCGGTGATGACCTTGGCGACCTTGACCTTGATGCGTGTACGAACCTTGGGAAGCCCGAAGGGGGAGCCGTCCTCCTCCAACTTGCCCTCGCGGATGAGCTTCTGAACACGCTCAATGCGGGTATAAACCGACCGATCACCGACGAGGTTGCTTGCGCCGCGCAGACTGGGATGGATGGACATGGCTAGATTTTGTTTGGGGTGTCTGGGAGAGGCCGCGGCCAGATTGAGCCGAGCAATTTAGCGACCTGGGGCCCTGGGCGCAAGCATTCCCATGGGGCTCGGGGGACAAGACACCCTCCCGGAGGCCTGCTGGAACTATTTGAGGCCCCGTAGCCCCCGCCCTAGGGCAGAACCCGGTGGATCGGAACCACGTAGGGATCGGGCAAGAGTCGCCCGCTTCCCCTCGGATCCGGCACCTGCTGCAGTTGCTTGATCAGGCTCTTGAGCTCCGCCGCGGTCTTGCCCGCTCCCACCACCAAGAGGATCTTGCCATGGGTCAACAAGGGTTGCACTGCGGGCAGACCCGCCTCGATCAAAGTGCGATAGGTCGCCTGGGCATAGTTTTGGAAAGTCTGACGCTGGTCGGCGTATTCCACCGCCTGCACGGTGTAGTGATTGCTGGGATCACGCAAGGCCGCATCGGGGGCGGGAAGCGATGTCTGAATGGTTGGTACAGATGCCTCTGTCGAATCGACAGAAGAACTCTCACGATCCTCCTTGGGCCGCGGATCCTTGAATGCTGCAAAGTCCGTGCGCATGTTGGAAGGCGTTCCTGAATTGCCATTCAAACCCGCCGCAGCAACGCCTGGGCTTGCTTTGGTGTTCTGCGTCCAGGGACTGTCCCCGCCCGCCAGCAGCCAACCAAGGCCGAAAGCAATTGCCATCAAGAAAACAGCCGCAAACAGAAAAGTACCCAGGCCGAGAGGCAGGACAACCTGCCGGACTTGCACCTGTGAAGCGCTTGAAGGATTCGCAGGTTCGGGCGAGCGCGCAGTAACAGGAGTCACTCCCGGTGGCACCAGCCCCCCCATGGATTCACCCTGGGCAGTGCTCTGATTTCCATGACCCTTCTCAGGATCTGACAGCAAGGAGCCTTGGCTAGCCCGCTGCAAGGAAGGATTCCCCCCGGCCCCCTTGGATTGGCTGACGGGCACCACAGAAGCTCGCAGGGCTTCCAACATATGGTCTTGACGCTTGGGCATAGTGATTCGCTGGGCCATGGCACAACCCCGCACCCCGCCCAAGGTGAAAAGCCTAGAAATCCGGGAGGCCCCGTTCAATGGGCAGAAGCCAAGGAGCCCCTGGGCTCCATCCGGTGGTTCATTTCCCAGGGGGGCCCACGCCCGAGCCCCCTTCCTCACGCACCGACGAGTGGACATCAAGGCCCGCCAGCCGCCAGAAGGCGCTGTCCCCCCCTTTGCCCTGCCCGGCAACGATCGTGGCCAGGCCCACATAGCGCACCCTCCGGGCGTGCTCATGGCCGAAGTGGACCACCAGTCCCCCCACCACCCACTCGATCTGCACCCCGAAGGCAGGGCGCCCGGACAGGCTGACCCGAGGACGCAGCTCGGCCTGAGTGATCTCCAGGCTCTCCACGCGACCGCGAGCCCCTCCCCCCTGATCTGCCTGCACCAGACTTCCGAGAATGCCCTGGTAAAGGGAATCGAGCAGTTCGGGCTCCACGCTGGACGCGAGCAAGCGATAGATGCCCTCCTCGGTAGTGCTGTCAAAAGCCGCATACATCCGGCGCATGAGGGACTCACTGATGACCAGGGACTGGCTCTCCCCAGGCAGAGCAGGGGCACCCACGCCACTGGTACTCCAAACTCCAGCCAGGAGAATCCCCCCCAACCCAATCATCAACGACCGTCCCTGATGACTGCCGAAGACACTGACCGCCAGACCCGCAGTCAGGCCCAGGATCAAGAGAGTCATGCTGTGCCACACAGATTGACGATGCACCTTCACGGGTGCCACTGGTGGCAGGGCAAAGGTGTCACTCAAGTTCCGATGCCAAGTCCAACGGGGTTCCTCAGCAGTCAAGACCACATAGTCAAACGAAGACGCGCCAAACAGATGCACGGGCAGACGCGGAACGCCGCCCAAGGAATCTTCAGGAAACAGCGACCACTCCAGAGAGACCTGACGCGGAGCCTCAAGCAACTCATAGTCCAGCTGCACCAGCAAGGACGGCTCGGCCCCATAAGCACCTTGATAAGCCCCCAGGTAATCCACTGAACGCACCTGAGCGAGCACACGCAGACCGTTGACTTCAAGCGCAGCCATCTGGGGCAAAACACCACGAGCTGCGCTGAGTACTCGAGCGCGCTCCACTTCGGTCCAGGTCACCCCCGGTGGCTCTTCCATACCGAACCAATCCCAAAGAACGCCCTGCTCCCCATTGAGTACTGCGCTCAAACCGCCCCCATCCAGGTGCAGTTCCAGAAAGACCGGGGGCCCTGGATGATTTGGCGTCGAAAAGGCTCCACTCGCCAATACAGCGAGCAAACACACTCCGCTCAGGATCACCTTGTGCCTCCGCCAGACGCACCCTCTCTACCCGACTCAGCCCCAGACTCGACTGGCTCCGAATCGGCCTCTGAAGGCAAAGTCTGCAGCAATTGGCGGGTCTGCTCTTTCCAACGGTCGTCCTCTTCCAACCGCAGGTAGGACTCCAAGACCTGACGTGCGCTCTGGGCCCGATCTGCGCGCACAAGCGCATCGGCCAGCCTCAAGTGCAGGGGCTCCGGCAACGAAATCCCATCTCTGCGCAAGTTGTCCAACACCCATTGCCACTGTTCCGCAGCAAGCAGGTACTCCTGCTCTGCATAGAAGGCATGGCCGCGATAAAGATGTGCTTCGAGAGAATCAGGGTTATGGGTCAAGGCCTGGTCCAAGAAAGCCCCGGCAACCTGAAAAGCCCCCTCTTCAAAGGCCGCGATGCCTTGGGCAAGCGCGTCTGCCGCCCTATAGAGGCGCAATTCGCCCAAGTCAGGAGCAAGCTCACGGACCCGGGCGAGAATCGCCTCCTTGGTCTTGGGATCCTGCGCTTGGTTTGTCTCACTGGTCAAGCCTGCCAACAGCTTGCGAGCTTCAACTCGCAGTACTTCGGCGGCACTTCCAAACTCCTGGTCCCCAAGGCCCAACTCTCGGGCGCGCAAGAATGACTTGATTCCCAAGGACCTCTTTCCCTGGGCCAGTGCCACGAAGCCCGCACGCTTGTAGTGGCCGGCAAGTTCCATCTCCATGGGGCGACCCAGAAGCAGAGCCTCTTCAAAAGTCCTGAGGGCATCGCCCCACTCCCCATTCAAGATCAAGGCGTCACCCAGAAATACAAGGGCGTCCAGTTCGGAAGGTTCCGCCAGCACCGCGGCACGTGCATGCTTGAGGGCCAGTTCCCGATCGGTGCCCAGGTGGGAGCGCCCCACCAGCAGATGTGCCTGAGCGAGAGCCCTGCCCATGAAGGGCAGGTCGGGGTCCAGGGACCTGGCCTGTTCCAACAGGGCCAGGCCCGGCCGCGCACCACCAGGACTGGCGATCAGCACCACCCCCCGTGCGCGCAGAAATTCCGGAACAGGATCTCCAGAGCGCAGGGCGGCAGCGGCCAGTTCTCCCTCGGCGGTCTGCAACATGCCAGCCCAGGCGTGGATCTCGGCACTGGTAGCCAAGACCCTTGGGTCGCCCCTCTGGACCCGACGAGCTCTGGCGAGAGCCTGCTCAGCCCCATTCATGTCCCCTTCCAGCAAGCACAGGCGCGCCCTCAACAAATCTCCCTCGGGAGCTCCGGCCAGGGGCGCGGCCAGGGACACCAGGGCCCGAGCAATGTCCATGTCGGCCCGATCCAGTGCCGCCCGGGCCGCAATGACCCGGGGGTCCTCGCTGCGGGGGATACGCGCGGCGGTCTTGGGGGAATCGCCATCCCTCGCCTGGGGAGAGTTGCCCTGGGAACAAGCGCCCAGGACCAGCCCCACCAGAAGCGGAACGAGGCTCGGAAAGCCGCCAAGGGAGAATTGCTGGGGTCGCATGGGTATCAGATAGGGCCGCCGACTGGAAACCAGACAAGAGGATCGCACGAAGCCCAGGGGCAAGACAAGCGCGCCGCGCGGGATCCTACCCCCGGGGAGGAGAAGAGGCTACGGGGCACTCCCCTCACTTGGCGCGCCGGCCCGACCACGGTTATGGTTTCCCCTGTGAAATCGGTCCGCTTCGTCACCTTCGGCTGCAAAGCCAACCAATACGACACCCAGGTCCTGCGCGAAGCTCTGCTTCGGCGAGGCATGGAGGAGGCGGATTCCAAGGCTGACCTGATCGTGGTCAACACCTGCACGGTCACCGCTGAAGCAGGGCGCAAAGCACGCAAGCTGATACGGCGCATCGCCCGGGAACAGCCAACGGCACGCATCTGTGTCACGGGATGCCTGTCGGAGAGTGAACCCGAAATCCTGCGCACCCTCCCGGGGGTGCAGTGGGTGTTGGGCAACGGCGAGGCCAAGCGCCCGGTCAATTTTCTCCGTGAGTTGGGACACGAGGTGGATCCAGAAGAACTGGGCATCCCCTCCGGCGTGACCGAATTCAGCGGCCACACGCGCGCCTTCTTGAAGATTCAAGATGGCTGCGACATGGCCTGCGGGTTCTGCATCATTCCCAAGGTACGCGGTGCCAGCCGTAGCCGACCGGCAGCCGAGTTGTGTGCCGAGGTGCAGCGCCTGGTACTTGCAGGGCATGTGGAAATTGTGCTCTGCGGCATCCATATCGGCCACTGGGGCAGGGATTTGGATTCGAGTCTGGCGGAACTCATGGAGCAACTGGTGGACCTTGAGTGCGAGGATCGTGAGGGGCGACCGCAGCCCTTCCGGCTACGTCTCTCTTCCATAGAAGCCACCGAAGTGGACGCTCATCTAACGAGTCTGATGGCCGACCGGCCTGACCGCATCGCGCCCCACCTGCACATGCCCATGCAGTCGGGATCAGATCTGGTTCTACGCCTGATGAATCGCTGGTACGACCGGCGTACCTATCTCGATGCCTGCGCGCGCATCCAAGATCGCCTGGACCTGCCGGCCTTCAGCGCCGATGTACTGCTGGGCTTCCCCGGAGAGGGCGAGGCCGAATTTGCCGAGACTCTGGCAGCCGTAGAAGAAGCGGGTTTCGCCCGATTGCATGTGTTTCCCTATTCACCGCGCCCCGGAACGGCCGCTGCGGAACAAAGCGACCGACCCGCCCCAGAAGTCGTGCGCGAGCGACGTGCGGCCCTGTCGGAGATGGCCGCCGGGGTAGCCGAGGCCTATGGGCGCTCGCTGATCGGCCGCCGGGACACTGTGGTCCTCGAGGGTTTCGTAGGCCTGTCTGGACGCTACCAGAGAGTGCGCGTGGATCCCAAAGAACTGACTGGCCTGCCCAAGGCAGTGGATGTGCGCCTGGCTCAAGACCCCACCTCGCCGCTGGGCTTCTTGGGCCGGAGTCCCCTGCCCGTGGCTTGACAGTCACCTTTCCCCTAGAATGTTGTCGGGCCTGCAGCACTGGGCCCTTGGTTCCTTCCTTGCCATGCCCGCCCACGATCCACCCTCTGAACTCGCCAGCCTTGCTCGCGCCCTGGCACGCGAAACCCAGCGCAGGGAGTGGCATGGCCAGGGGCAAACGGAAAGGGAAGAGACCACAATCAGCCCCGAAACCGATGCCGGGTCCGTGCGGAGTGAGCAGCCTGAGGTGAGTGCGACCGAGGATCCCTCTGGACAGCAGGATCCAGCAGATGGCCTGACAAGAAACCGGCAGGCCGCCGCCCGGGCAACGAACCTGACCGAACTTCAGCGTGGAATCGAGGCCTGCCGGGCCTGTGATCTGTGCCACAGCCGAAAAAATCCGGTCTTCGCCCGGGGGGATGGCTCCTCCGGAGTCACCTTCCTCAATCTAGCCCCCGGAGCGGCGGAAGAAGCCTGCGGCAGCCCTCTAGCGGGCCCGCCAGGAGAATTGCTCGACAAGATCATCACCCAGGGCATGAAGCTTTCACCCCAAAAAACCGCCCTGGTCAGCCTGGTCCAATGCCGCCCACCCGAGGACCGAGCCCCCAGCCAGCAAGAGGTCGAACTCTGCTCCCCCTGGTTCCAGCGCCAGCTGGAACTGCTCAAATCCCGGGTCCTGGTGCCCCTAGGGGGCCCCTGCGCTGGCTCGGTTCTGGGTCTGAACCCTGACCTCCAGGGCCTGAGGGGCCGAATTCACCGGCCAGAGGGCCCCCCCGTGGTGCCCACCCACCATCCCAGGGAGTTGCTCAAGACCCCTGCAGCCAAGGCCGCCTGCTGGGAGGACATCCAGCTCGCCATGGAAGAGTTGGGCCTGCCTGGGGGCGCCTGAGAGGGATCCGCGCCCCTCTGAACGAGCCCTTGTCGGGGGGTAACCGGCCCCTGGCCCCCGGGTAGGGGCGATGCGGGTTGCCCCCGCCAGCAGAGAGACCCCAGCGTGAGCGTTGACCCTCCCTGCCCCCAGGGGTATGCTCCCGCTCCTTCTTTTCCAAGACCAACCAACCCCGCGGCCCGTCCGCGGGGCACCACCCAGGCCCTGGGGTCCTGCGCGCCAGGACAACCTTGGGGTCCAACCGGTATCAACCCTCCTGCCCGGGCCGCGCTGCAAGCCGCGCATCCCCCACGAGAATCGGTTCTTGGGCCGTTCCTTTCTAGTCACATCACTCACCCCGTTGATAGCAACTGCTGCTTCCCATACAAGAACGCAGCACAACCTCCGACGGGTTCTCTTGATTGCCATGCGTGCGATTCTCTTCGTGCGCGCTGCATGCTTCTCCCCCCATCCCGTGCGCCGAGCCAGTCGGCGCTCACGGATCCCCCCCCTGTATTTCCTTGAGGTCGGTCCCACCGACCCCCAGGTCACCCCACCCCCCCCCAAGCCCCATGCGGTTCCGTAACCGTTCAGCGATGCTTCAAATTCCGGCACCGGCCTCTTCTCTCTTGGCCCCCGTGGCGATCCTCACCCTGATCGCATCCTGCCAGTCCCCTCAACAGGAGGGCGCCAACGCCCTGGTCGCTGCGGCCGTCCTGCCTGAAGTGACGCAACCCATCAAGACCGAACCAGCCCCGGTCCAAGATGACGAAGCCATGGACCGGGTTGCGCGCCGACGGCAAGCACGATTGTCCATGGCACAGGATCTGGTGAACCAGGCGGTTGCAGAAATCGACCAGGCCGATCTCGATGCAGCGGCCCTGAGCTACAGCCAGGCCCTGCAACTCGATCCTTCCAACGCGGGCGCCGTCGAAGGATTGCGCCGGGTGCAAGCTCTGCTGGGAGACAAGTTCTCCGAGTCCATCGACGCCTTCGACAATGCTGGAGAGCGCATTTTGGTCCAACGCCAAATGGCCCGCTTGGAGGCCAGCGAGCACGCGCGCAAGGGTGATAGCGCCATGCAGGCCGCCGACTATGGCGGAGCAGTGGAGCACTACCGCATGGCTCTGGCCGTCCTGGCTTGGACTCCCGCCATCGCTCGAGGCAACCTGGACCGCTCACTGCTTGAAGGGCGTCTGGAAGGGGCGCAAAAGGCACGAGCCGATGCTGAAGTGAACAGCGCACGCCTCGCCCGAGAGGCTGCCGAAGCGGCCACGGCCCAGGCGGAAGATGAAGAAGTGGCCCGGCGCGAAATGCAACTGGAGCATTGGTACGAACAGGCCAACCAGGCCTTCCTGGCGAACAAGTACCGCGATGCTGAAAAGTGGTGCCAATTGGTTCTACAACGGGAGCCGGACAACAAGTCTGCCCAGGATCTCTCCCGCGCCGCCCGCGAGTTGCGCCACGTGACCACCGACGAGCGCAACCGCAAGCACTATCGCGAGCAGTGGCTCAAGACCATGGACGAGTTGGGCATGATGGATGTGCCCCAGATCGACCCGTTGGTTTTTGATATGGACCGCTGGCGCGAGGTAGCCAACCGCCGACCGATCTCAGCCAATGTGGGCACCGCAGGTGACGCCGAGCGCTCAGCGATCATGAACCGCCTCGACGATGTGCGTTTCGCCCCGCCTTTTGACGAGGATCCTCTCGAATCCGTGGCCAGTTACCTGCAGGACCTGACAGGAGTCAACTTCCATGTCAGCGCTCGGGTGCGCGACGAACTGGGCGAGGACGAGACCACTATCAACCTTTCCCTGCGCACCGAACGCAGCGTACGCAAGGTGCTGGACCTGATTTCAGAAACAAGCGAGAGTCTGCGCTGGACCGTCAAGGACGGAGTGGTGCGCTTCATTGTGGCGGACGAACTGACCGGCGGTCAGGTCCAAGCCAACTACAAGGTGCACGACCTGATCAACCCGATTCCCGATTTCCCGGGCCGGGACATCAACGTATCTCCCTCAGGCGGACTCTTCCCCCCGGACGAGGACCTGCCCGAACGCGAGACCAACGTACTGGCCTCTGATCTACTTGAGGATCTGATCCGCAATACGATCGATCCCGAGTCCTGGGACCTGGATGCCAACAACTCGATCCGCATCACCGACACAGGCGCCATGGTGGTCAACCAGACTCCTGAGGTGCAGGCCCAGATCGCATCCCTGCTTGAGGACCTGCGTGAAGCGACCGGAATCATGGTGGATATCCAAGCCCAATTCATGAAGGTCGAGGACAACTTCCTTGAGGACATTGGCGTGGACTTCACCGGCCTCGGCCAGCCCGGCTTGGGCACCAATGGCAACGACATGAACGACTTCGGCGACCCGTCGATCAGTTCCGATCTGGCTGGCTCTCCCGGTTCCGACAACACGGTCGGCGCCTTCTTTGATGAAGGCGAAGACGGCGCCCTGCGCGCCCGGGTGGAGCACCTCTATGGCAGCCAACTGGGCACGGATGATTTCCGCGGTTCTGGCGGAGTATCGTTCCAATGGACCTTCCTCAACGACCTCGAGCTTGAGGTCATCCTGCGCGCCGTACAAAAGTCAGAACGCGTCGAACTGGTCACCGCCCCCCGCATCCTGGTGCACAACGCCGCGCGGGCCAACCTGTCGGTGCTCAACCAGGTGGCTTATGTGGCGGACTTTGATGTGGAGATCGCCCAGGCGGCTTCCATCGCTGACCCAATCGTGCAAGTTATCCAGGACGGCGTGGTGCTCGACGTGCGCCCAGTCGTTTCCGCTGACCGGCGCTTCATCAACCTGGAATTGCGGCCAACGATTGCCCATCTGACGCGCCCGATCGAACAGCGCGCCACGACCCTTGGCTCATCGAACTCGGTGACCATCGAACTCCCTGAAGTGGAGATCCAACGGGTGCGCACCTCGGTGCCCATTCCCGACGGAGCCACCGTAATGCTGGGGGGCAACAAGATCTCGCGCAAGCAGGACATGCAGTCCGGTGTGCCGATCTTGAACAAGATCCCCTTCCTCTCATTCCTCTTCGAACGAAAAGGGCATTTCGTAAGCAACGAGAAGCTGCTGATTCTGCTCAAGGCCAAGGTCATCATTCCCCGCGAGCTTGAGCCCACGGCAGCCGAACTCGGCCTGACCCAGTGAACCAACCCCTGCCAGAAGACCCCGGGGCGGGCGTCCGCACGGGCGCCCGCCCCGGAGCATAGCCAGACGCTCCTTTTGGATCCCCGTCCCGTATCCTCTGCGCACCTGGACGGTATGTCCAACAGTCCAGTCCCCCAATCCAGCCCACAAACCAACCTCAACGGGCCACCCACCAGAGCCGATGCTGGCCACTAGCCCCCCGCGATCAATGCAAAGCGCGACGCCCCTACTGTCCCTCCTGCTTCTTGCCCCCGTCCTCAGCCAAAGCGGCGGGGATGTGGAGACCGAAGTCCGATTCGCCCAGGGCCTGGCAACCCAGTGGGCTTTTGTGGATCTGGCCGACGCGGTGCTGGCGAATGCCGAAAAGGGAGCTTCGAGCAAGGTTGCCGACAGATTGCGGGCCACCCGTTGCGAAGTGATCTCGGCTGGCGCCCTCAACGAGCGCGACCCCGCACGTCGCCTGGAATTGTTTGAGGAGGCGCTCAGCTGCTTCGAGTCCTTCCTCGACGAGTACGGCAACTCCCCCTACGCAGGTTCGGCAGAGCGGGCCCTGGTGGAAGCCAGCGCCTACTATGCCCGGGCCATTGAAATCTCCCTGGAAGAGGCTGCCGGGGAAGAAGCGCAGACCCTGCGTGCGCGTCAGGCCGAAGTGCTCACGGGCGCAGTGGAGCGCACGGCTGATCTGATTGCCACCCTGGAGAGCCTGAGCAACGAGGAGCGCGGTGAACGTCAAACCCGCGAGATGTACGAGTTGATGCTCAATCGCGGCAGCATGCTGGCCAACATTGGTCGCAGCGACCCCAGCACGACCTACTTTTTTGACGCTGCCCTGACCGCCTATGAGGACCTGGTCTTCAGCGCTGGAGAAGGAACCCTTTACGCTTTGCGCGCGTACTCGGGCATGGGCGATGTCTTCGCCTACCAGGGGCTCTGGAGTGAATCGGCTGACTTTTACGCGGCGGTGGTTGAAACTACACTGCCCTCCGACCTCGCTGAATGGGAGTCAGTCAAGAAAGACTTCGGGTTGAGAGCCGCCGACGTCGAGGTGCGCTTTGCCCTGATGCAAATTGCAATCCCCGGCCTGCTGAAGGCACACACGAGCGCCAATGACAGTTCGGAAGCGGTGCGCTACGCTCTGCACTTCCTCAACACACACGCCAAAGAAGGGGTATCCACAACAGCCCAGGGCTACGAAGCAATGCTCGAAGCGGCGCGTACCTTCCTCGCGGTGGGCGGCTGGATCGGCGGCAACTTCGCCAACGGCAGCGCCAAGTGGTATGAGACCGAAGAAGAAGTCAAGCAGGCTGTGCGCAACAAACGCCTACGCCAAGACGCCACCAGCCTGGCCATGAGTCTGGCCACGAGGACCGCCGACGAGAACCAGCGCAACTCCCTGCGAACCCAGGCTCAGAAGCTGATCAGCGAGATCTCCAGCCGCCCAGGGGTGGCCGTTTCCCCCGAACTGCGCGTGGCCGCCGCAGAAGGCGAGTATCGCTCGGGCAACCACCCTGAAGCCCTGGTCATCCTCAAGGAGGTAATGGCCAACTTGGATGGGTCAGCGGAAAACGTGCGCCTGGAACTAGGGCCCAAGGTCCTCAACCTGCTGGGCCTGGCCTACCGCGCCGCCGAACGTCCGCTCGAATCGGCTTATGCCTTTCGCGAAGGCTGGAAGCGGTACCGCGGCGGCGATCCGGAACTCGATCGCAAGAACGCTGAGTCCTACTACGCCATGATCCGTCAGGTCAGCAAGGCCGCAAACAGTGACACCCAGATCCTCGAGCACATGCTGGGAGAAGCCGAGATGTGGGTCAGCGAGGCGGGCAGTGACCGGGAGGACGTGATCCTCTGGCGCCGGGGTGAAAAGGCCTATGACAAACGCGACTGGCAGGGAGCCAAGAGCGCCTACGGCAAGATCCCCGAAGACAGCGAGCACTGGGAGAAGGGTTATGTCAAAGCCGGCGTCTGCCTTGTACGTGAGCGCAAGTACGCCGAAGGCATTGAGCGCTTTGATCTGTACCTGGATGTGGTGCGCAACGATCCAGGCAGAGCCACAGAGATTCCCGCGAGACTTCAGGCCCGCAAGGCGGCCAGTATGGAAGCCGAGTTCTTCCGGGGCCTCTCCCACTACCAACTCAAGCAATACCAGCAGGTGATCACCCTGCTGGCAACCTTCTATGAGGACTACCCGGAACAGGCCAAACTGGCCAACTGGACCCTCGACATGATCATGCGCAGCCAGCTTGAATTGGGCAGCCGGTCGGAAGCTCGAGCAATCCTGGAGGTGATGAACCAGCTATACAGCGAGGAGAGTCGCACTTCAAAGGCGATCATTTCCTTCTACAACCAGCTCAGCGCAACGCTGGAGGACAGTACGGACGAGGAGCAGAGAGGTGTGCTGCTCCGTGAAATGGCCGAGCTGCTCTCACGCACCAATCCGATGGGAACACCGAACTTGACCGCCCTAAAGCGCGAGGCAGCCCACTGGCGCGATCTGGGCGAGTGGGCCGAAGCTGAACGAGTGCTACTACGCGTCATCAGTGTTTTTGGTGAAGACCCCAAGTTCAAGGCAGAAGTCACTCAGTTCCGCCTGCCAGACCTGGGACACGCACTGATCAAGCAAAAGAAAGTCGCCGACGCCAAGGCAATCTTGACGCCACTGATGATGAACGAAGAGCGGAACCCCACCTTCCAGATGTTGATGGACTGGTCCATGGCCATCAGCGGTTGGGTCGAGTTCGATGGAAATGCAGGCCGCCTGATCGAGATCCCTGGGGCCTCGGGTACAGCCGAAGAGTTCGACTTCCTGACCAAGAAACTCAACACCCTCTCCAACTCCACCAAGCGTTTTACGAAGTGGACTGACTGCGAGTGGTACGAAGTCAAATTCCGCTTCTGCTTTGCCTACTATGCCTGGAGCCAGATGGATGCCCGCAAGCTGGAGTCCTTCAAGACCCATGTCCAAAGCGTCTCTGTCGGTATCGAGGGAGACTGGGACTCGATCGACGTATTCTGTGAGCAGGACGAAGACGAAACTGTACGAACCAATCTGGGCAGCAAACAACTCTCCACCTGGTTCCGCTGGCTGGGGGCCCGATGAACAGCAAGCGCGCGCGCCAGAAGAGAGCCGCAAATCCTCTACTCCCTATCATGCCCAGCCCCATGTCGAACCCCCGCCCCGCCCTCCTGCCGCCCCTGGCCCTGAGCGCAGTGGCCCTGGTTTTCAGCTGCCTTGGAAGCTCGGCTACAGCACTCCCAAGCGCACAGCCTGTCAGCGCCGTCCCAAGAGCCCACCCGCAGTCCGGCAAGCCCGATACGATCTATCGGCGCAATGAACGCACTGGCCGTGTGATTACCCTCTCCGGGATCGTGCTTGAGAACAGCCTGACCCAGGTCAAACTCGACCGCAATGGCAAGACCGCTAGCTACGGTGCGGACTCCATCGTGCGCATCGACTGGGGCTCGGTGCCCCCCTCCTATCGGGACGGGATGACCTACCGCCGCCGGAGCGATTGGGCCCAGGCCGTGACCAGCTTCCGGATAGCGGCCACCGATGCCAGCACCCGCAATGTCCTGCAGGCCGATGCGCGCCTGCAAGCCTGCGAAGCCCTGCTGCGCTATGGAGCCTCTGATCCGGGCCAATTCGCGGAAGCAGCCAAAGAGGCCGGGCGCCTGATGGCAGACTTTGCCAGCAGCAGTCTTGTACCCCGGGCGCGTGCGATCCAAGCCAGAGCCTTGCGCCTGACCGGGGACGATGCCGCTGCGGCCACGGCCTTTGAGAGCCTCTACGGAGAAGGTTCGTCGGATCCCGCCACCAGCGGATACGACCGAAAGGCCTGCTTGGAGGCGGGTTTGCAGGCGGCCTGGTGCCACCTGGAAGCGGGCGATTCCCTCAGGGCACGCGAGCTGTTTGGGGCCACCAAGGGTGCCCTCGAGGGTCTCGCCGCTGGCCTCAGTGGCGGGGACCCACAGGTGCTGACGGGCCTGACCAATCTGGCAGGAGAAGCGGCCATGGGCGAGGGCTTTTGCCTCTTGGCGGGGGGCGACGCCTCCTCAGCTCTGGCATTCTTCGAACGTACTACCACCCGCAGCGATACCGCTCCGGGGGCTCGTTACGCAGCCCTCCTTGGGCGCGGAGAGGCCCTGCTGGCCCTTGAGAAGCTACGCGATGCCCAACTCTGCTTCGCCGAAGTGGCGGCCCTCGAACACACCAATCCCGACCGTGCCGCGCGCGCGGTCCTGGGGTTGGCCCAAGCCACCCTGGCCCTTGGCGACGGCGATGCTGCCGGCGCCGCCCGCCGGTGGCTCAAGGTGATCTCCGACTCCTATGGTGACACCCCTAGCGCCCGCAAGGCACTGGTTCTGCAAGGAAACCTGTAGGCTCCCCTTCCCCAAGGCGGTATAGACTCCGCCTCCTCTAAACTCTAGCCCCCCCCCACACCCACAGCACTTCGGTCATGAACATTCAATCATTCCTCGGTCGCACGGCGATTCGCTTGGCACCCTTCATTGTGCTCTGCGCCACTCCAGCCCTCGCACAAGACGACAGCGTCGGCGACCTGATCCAAAAATCAGGCCTAATCGGCTACGCAATCATCTTTGTTTCGGTGGTCGCCTTGGCTGTGATCATCGAGAACTTCATCACCCTCAAGCGGGACAAGCTGGCACCCCCAGAAGTGATCGAAGAGATCCGGGGTCTGTTCGACGACGAGCAGTTCCAGGATGCAATGGAACTCTGCGAGAACGAGCCCAGCTACTTCACCACAGTTTGTGGAGCAGGTATCGGCAAGATCAACCACAGCTACGACGTGATCGAAAAGTCCATCGAGGAGATGGGCGATGAGGAGTCGATTCGCCTGCACCAAAAGATCAGCTGGCTCTCACTGATCGCAAACGTGGCGCCCATGATGGGCCTGCTTGGAACAGTGTCCGGAATGGTTGAAGCATTCAACAAGATCTCCTCCAGCGGTGGACAAGCGTCTCCAGCTGAATTGGCCGGTGGTATCTCCAAGGCGCTTCTGACCACCATGTTTGGTCTGGTGGTAGCCATCCCCGTGACCGCATCCTTTGCCTTCCTGCGCAACCGCATGGTGCGCACCATCATCGAGACAGGCGCGATCATTGAAGACCTCTTTGAGCGCTTCCGCCCAGAGTCGCGCTAGACGCGGTTCGCAGCCCGGAAGCATGCTTCCGGCCTGCGCACCAGATCCGGGCGCCAAGACCAAGGCAATGCACGCCTTCCGACCCACACACCCGCCAAGGTAACCAACATGAACCTCTCCAGCTCTGATCCTGAGACTGACATGGAAATGGACATGACGCCGATGATCGACGTCGTCTTCCTCCTGATCATCTTCTTCATGATCATCACGGACATGACCCAAAAGGACCTGGAAGAACTTGAGTTGCCCATGGCCATCACGGCCGTGGAGGACAAACCAGATCCGGACACGCTACGCCCGATCATCAACATCCCCCATACGGGCAGGATCATCGTACGTCAGGTTCACATGTACGACCCGGAGACTGATGACGGCAAGCCCGAGCCCTATGCGGAGGTCAAGCGCTATCTGGCTACAGCCGCCGAGCTCATGCCCCAGGAGCCACTGGCGGAGGGCAGTTCGATCATGCTGCCCGACGATCCCCTCTTGGTGCGGGCGGACGAAAGCACCCTCTTCAAGCACATCCAAAAGGTGCTGGAGCTCTGCGGTCAGGAAGGCATCCAGATCTGGAAGGTCCAGCTAGCTGTCGCCGTTCCCGAGGACGACGACTCTCCCTGAGCGCAACGCGGTCAGGAGCTGGGTCCAGACAAGGAGTTGGAACTCGGCTGCTACCCGGAGCGGAAACGCAGTACAAACCCAACACCACCACAACACAACACAACCCGCCAACATGTCCGTTCTCCAAGACCTGAATGATGAAGAGTGCGAACTTGAGATGACGCCAATGATCGACGTCACTTTTCTGCTGTTGATCTTCTTCATGCTCACGCTCAAGTTCAAGACCCTCGAAGGCAAGCTCAGCGCCTATCTGCCCAAAGATGTGGGGGTCAACTCCACCGAAGCCGAGCCCATCGAGAAAGTTGAAATCTTGGTACGAGTGCGAGTGAAGGGCCTCAAGCTGACCCCGGATTTCTTGCCCTACGACGACCCCACCGGAGAGAGCCGCTTCATCTGGAATCGCGACCCTGCCCTTGGCCAGGAGCGTGTGCTGGAGTATTCAGTGATGAACAAGAAAACCAATGAGTTGGTGGAATTGAGCAGGACCCTCAAGCGCATCCACATTGAGCGTGAGAGGCTGATGCCAGACGGGAAGAAAGTCCCGGCCACCATCGACGCGCGCTACGGCACGGTCTACGGCGATGTCGTTCCGGTGCTCGATGCAGCGATCAATGCGGGCCTGACCGATATCACGTTCGTGGGCGCCTACGATGAGACCGTGAAGTAAGCCTCCCAAAGAGAAGACCAGGCGGCCTGCCCAGAGCAGTCCAAGGGGCCGAAGGACGCTGTCCTTGGGCCTCTTTTCGTGATGGCTGGCGTGTAATGACAAGCATGGCCCCTCAAGGGGGTCAGTCCTGATCCGAAGGAAATCGGATCAACCCGCCTGGAACAAAAAAAAACGCATCGAAGCGCCCGGATGAAATGCCCCTGATTCCCCCACTAGCGGGGACTCCTGGCCCCTTGTCTGCCTCCGAGGCCCCCCACTCCCCATTCCCAGTAAGCGCCCCTCGACGCCCTGGTCCCCCTTCCGCAAGGCCCTGACGAATCTGCCCCTGGGATAGACGTTCGAGGCCCCTTCGAAACCGCCTCGCCGAATTTCCCAGCGCTTAAAAAGGTGCCAAGATTTTGCGGCTGCAGCCTTGGACAGCGTGGCGGTGCTTCGGCTATCCTCTCGCCTCCCCAAACGGCCCCGGGCCCCTCTCCAAGGGAACTACGAGGCCTCATGAGGAAAGGTGTACCCCACGTAGATTCGCGGGGTAGGCCTCACTCTCCCCGCTCCCAAGCGGACATACCCCCCCCCTTTTTCAAGGTTCTCTTCCCTGAGGCTCCCCCGAATGCGGTCCGCCGGAACGACAACGCTCTCCATCCTGTTCTTCGCAGCCTGCGCTGCGCCGTCCCCCTCCACCACCCTCAGCGCAAGCCAGAGTCCCGACGCCCGAGAGGGTGCCGCTCAGGCTGCAGAGGATGCTCAGGAGCAACCCAAGGCCCCTAGTGCACAGCGGACTTCCTTCGCCGGTCGTCAGGACGACGACCAAGAAGGCAATCCCCTGCAGGACGCTGCTTCAAGACAGGAAGCGCGCCGCGAGGCTCGAGCCCTGATCGTGGAAATGCACATGGAGGAGGCCCGACGACTGAAGGAAAACGGCCGCCTGCGGGATGCAGCGAAGGAACTCTCCGGAGCCTTGGAACTGGCACCGGACGACCACGCTGTGCAGACTCTGGCAGCGGAAATCGCAAGCCTCCTGGGAGATCCCAACGGGGACTTCCGAACCGTCTCGCGCATTCTTACGGACGAATGGCAACTGCGCATTGAACAGCTCAAGTCCGATGCAGAAGACCTGCTGGACCGAGGCAAACTGGCCCTCTCCCAGGGCGACTACAGCAAAGCCGTGGCTGAACTCTCATTGGCCCAGGTCTCTGTGGCCCGCGCCCCCCAGGGCATCAATTGGGAAGGCATGGCGTCCGAAGTGGACAGCTTGCTGGAGCGCGCCCGCGCAGAACGCATGGCCTTTGCTGAAGCCCAGCGCAACAACGCCGAGCAGGCCGCCTTCGACGCTATCCGTTCCTCTGAAGCAGCCGAGCGCGAGCGCAGTGCGGCGATCATTCGCAACATGGTGTCCAGGGCTTCCAAGGCCTTCGAACTGCGGCGTTTTGATGATGCAGTAGACCTGGCTGATGAGGCTCTGGACATGGATCCGCGCAACGAGACCGCCTTTGACATCCGCGAGGCCGCTTTCACAGCTGGCCGCAACCAGGCCAGCGAGAGATACATCATCGACAAGGCCGAGCAATTCGCCCGTTGGCGCGAGAACCTGGCCGAGCTCACCATCCCCCACACGGCCAACGTAACCCTGCCCGGCAAGGACGAGTGGCGGCGCATTACCAAGCTGCGCAAGAGCCGCCGTGGGCTGGACCTCTCCACCAAGATCTCCGCCGAGGAACAAGCCCTACGGGCAGTCCTGCGCAAGACCACCGTGGTGCTGCCCGGCATCGAAGGCGAAGAAGAAATTGGGCCCCTGGTGCGCATCATCGCGGACTACACCCAGCTGCCGATCCTGGTGGATCCCGCAGCCGAAGACGCGGTCCTGAGCGCGGGCGCAGTCTTTGACATCAACTTCCCCAACCCGATTACGGTCGAGCAAGCCCTCAACTTCCTATGTGAGGTGGGCGGCGAAGAGGTCACCTGGACTGTGCGTCACGAAGCAGTGATCGTCACTACCACCGACAAGGCCCGCGGCAAGCCCCAGCCCTACTACCACGATGTACAGGACCTGATCATGGGCCTGACGGACTTCACGGGCCCGCGCATCGATCAACTGCGCCTGCTCGACTCGCTCGAGGACGAAGATGGCGGTGGCCCCTTCGGCGGGATTCTGGAGACCAAGCGCTTGATCGAAATCGACGACCTTGCAACGATCATCCAAGAGAACATCGCAGTGGGTTCCTGGGATGCCGATGGAGTTTCCATCGAGCAATCCGAGGGCGGCATCCTGATCAGCCACTCGGTGGCGGTCCAAGCACAGGTACAGGCTTTCCTGGAAGACCTGCGCAGCTTCAACTCCTCAATGGTGACCATCGAATCGCGCTTCATGTCCGTGGGCGACTCCTGGATTCAGGAGATCGGCGTGGACTTCCGCGGCCACGACGGAGTCGACCTGACCGACATCACCAACGGGCTTGAGGATATGGCCTCACGCGGGATTGACAACGGAGGAACGGGCTCTGATGGCTCAAACGCTGCGGGTCCGCCCTCAACTGGCTTCTTCTTCGACGATGGCAACGATGGCGACTTCCGCGGCCGCACGGAGAATTTCTTCGGCTCGGCTCTTGGCAGCGCCCTCAACACCATTGGTGGACTGACCTTTCAAATGGAATTCCTCGATGATGCGGAAGTGAACATGGTTCTGCGCGCCATCGAAAAGTCCAGCACATTCGAGCTGGTCAACTCCCAGACCCTGAGCGTCAACGACACCCAACGGGCCTATGTGGCGGTTGTGCTGCAGAAAGCCTATATCCAGGACTTCGACGTGGAAGTCGCCCAGTTCCAAGCTGTGGCTGACCCCCAGGTCAACGTGCTGCACGAAGGAGTCGTCTTGGACGTGCGACCCACGATCCACGAGAACCGCCAGTACCTGACCCTCGAGATCCAACCCACAGTGGCAAAGGTGGTCAATGTACGACAGATCTCCACCACCCTCGGCGGCAACACCAGCCCGGTCAATTTCGAACTGCCGGAGCTTGAGGTGCAAAGCATCAATACCTCGGCGGTGATCCCCGATGGCGGCTCGATCCTGTTGGGCGGCATCTCCGACATCCGCACTGTTGAGCGGCGCGCATCGGTGCCCTGGATTGCAGAGGTTCCCCTGCTGGGTTTCCTCTTCAAACAGGAAGGCTACAACGACGAGCGTCAAAGCCTGATGATCCTGATCCGGGCCAAGATCACCGACATCCGCCAGCAGGTCAAGACCAAGCTCGAGACCCAGCATTGATTCCAGGCTGACCGCCAGGGCCAGGCAAGGCTCTACGGTCTGTCTTCAAGCAGCGACCCAGCCCCCCACCAGGGACGGCTGGGTCGCGTAGTCTTGGAACCAATTCGACGGCCAAACAGGGTCTGCGCTGCAGGCCCCCAGCGGCATGCGAACCCGTTATCCTCTGGACAGCCATGGAACCACTGCGAGCAATCCTCTTCGATATCGACGACACGCTCTTCTCGACCACGACCTTCGCTACCAAGGCCCGGCGCAATGCGGTGCGGGCCATGCTGCGGGCCGGGCTCAAGATGGAAGAGGAAGCGGTCTATTCAGAACTGCAAGAGGTCATTCGAGAGTTCAGCTCGAACTACAGCCAGCACTTCGACAAGCTATTGATGCGTCTGCCACTGGCAGCACAGGTAGGCACCAACCCGGCCCTGATTGTCGCTTCTGGTGTGGCGGCTTACCACGACACCAAGTTCCGCGACCTGCTGCCCTTTGCAGACGCGCTCCCCTTTCTCAAGGCGGTGCGCTCAGTTGGCCTGATCACCGGGGTGGTGACCCACGGCTTGACAGCCAAGCAAGCGGAGAAAATCGTGCGCCTTGGTCTGCTGCCCTACCTGAACCCCAACGCGATTTTCATTTCCGATCAACTGGGCATCGCCAAGCCCAACGCCAAGCTCTACCAGGCAGCCCTACGGGCTATTGGAGTAGCACCCGGGGAAGCAATGCACGTGGGGGACTCCCTAAGCCACGACATTGCCCCCCCCAAGAGTCTGGGCATGCGCACCGCATGGATATACCGCACAGCCCGAGAGGGTCAGGATCTGGCAATCAAGCCCTCCCATCGGGTGCAGGACTTCAAGGAACTGGCCCAGGTTCTGCGCAAGGAATATGACCTCGACCTACCACAGTTCGATGCCAGCGTAGCCCCAGGACAGGAGTAGCTTGACTCCCGCTCGTCGCATCCTGCAGCAGTCCCCCAAGGAACCCTATGATCCCGAGCCCCGCGCCTCGGGCGCACCTACCGCCCCACCTGAGGCAAGCAACCAATCCCACCAACTGCAATGACCCACACCCTCCCTGATCTACCCTTCGCCACGGATGCACTCACGCCCTGGATGAGCCCGGAGACTTTCTCCTACCACCACGGCAAGCATCACGCGACCTACGTCAACAACCTGAACAATCTGCTCGAGGGCAACGCCCTGGCTGACGCCTCACTGGAGGACATCGTCTGCAAGAGCGAAGGTGGTCTGTTCAACAACGCGGCCCAGCATTACAATCACTCCTTCTTCTGGAACTGCCTGCGCCCCGCCGGCGGCGATGGACCCACGGGCGATCTCCTCAGCGCGATCAACGCCTCCTTTGGCTCCCTGGAGAGCTTCCAAGAACAGTTCACCAAGGCAGCCGCGACGCTCTTCGGCAGTGGCTGGGCTTGGCTGGTCAAGAAACCCGATGGCTCCCTGGCGATCAGTGCCATGTCCAACGCGGGCTGTCCTCTGACCGATGGCGATACCCCGATCATGACCGCCGATGTGTGGGAGCACGCCTACTATGTGGACCACCGCAACGCCCGACCCGCGTACCTGGCTGGTTTCTGGAACCACATGAACTGGGAATTTGCCACGGCGAACTGGGCTGGCTGAATCCACGCCTGGCAAGGTCTGCTGAGGGAGAAGTTCCTGGGCCATGGCCCTAGACAAATCCAGACCCTAAGGACTCTGCCCTCAGGAACACTCAGGCGGCGCGTCCCGCTGCAGCTTGCGCTGCAGGGATCGCCGGTGAATTCCCAGCCGACGGGCGGTCTCTGAAATATTACCGCCGCTGTCCCGCAGCACCCGCTGGATGTGCTCCCACTCCGTACGCGCCAGGGAGGGGGCGTTGTAGTCCTCGGTGACCAGCCCTGGATCGGGCCGATCGCCGCGCTGGAATGCCGCGATCAAGTCATCCGCATCGGCGGGCTTGGGCACAAAATTCAGGGCTCCGACCCGCACCGCCTCCACCGCCGTGGAGATGCTGCCGTAGCCGGACAAGACAAGGATGCGCGTACCCGGGTCTTCCTCGTGCAAGGCCTGGACCAACTCCAACCCCGACCGGCCGGGCATGCGCAAGTCCACCACGGCGTAGTCGGGAGCCAGATCGCGGGCGAGTTCTAAGGCCTCGTCGTAGCCACCGGCGGTGCGCACCTCAAACCCCCGTGAGCGAAGGGCCTTGGCCAAGCGCTCACGCAAAACCACATCGTCATCCACCAGCAGGAGATCACCGGGCTCAACGGGAGTCAATTCAGAAGAGGAGTCAGCGGGCACGACGCCATTCTACAGACTCATACACCCCGGATATCTGAAGCGCCACAGCTCTCATGCGCCCAAAGCCCCTCTCAGTCACCGGAACCAATGGTGGAACTGGGGTCAAATGAGAGCCGCAAGCGTACGGTGGTGCCCCGGCCCGCCATGGACTCCAGGACCAGGGAGCCGCCCAAGCGTTCAGCCACGCTGCGGGCGAGGAAGAGGCCCAAGCCCATGCCCTCCCCCACTTCTTTCGTAGTGAAGAAGGGATCGGTAGCCCGCGCCAAGCCCTCCGCATCCATGCCCACTCCCTGATCCTGCACCACAAACTCATAGCCCTCTCCCTCCAGCTCAACGCTGAAGTGCACGCTGCGCGTTACGGGTGAAGCATCGAGGGCATTGGATAGCAGGTTGCGCAGGGCCATGGTGAGGGCCTCCCTGGGAACACGCGCATGACGCTGCTCAAGGGCACTCGGAATTTCCACCTCCACACGTTGGGGTGCTGGCAGTTCTTCGAGGGTTGCGTCCAGAATCTCGCCCAGGGTCATGGAGACCCAGGCCTCCCCCGCCCGCTCGCCGGACTCCATGCTCATGCGATCGAGAATCCGGCTGCAGCGCGCCACCTCTTCACGAATCAAACGGGCGTCTTCAACATCTTCTGCGCTGCCCTGCCTGCTGGCAACGCGCCCTTCCAGATCCTTGGCCACCACAGCAATGGTAGAAAGAGGCGAGGCCAGTTCATGAGCCGCCCCCGCGGCCAAAGTACCCAGAGCTTCCAAACGTTCCGTACGGGCCTGGCGCTCTCGTTCACGAGTCAGCTGTTCTGACTGGCGTGCCAGGGCACGGGTCACACGGGTCACAAAGTAACCCGAAACCGCCATGGTCATAGCCAGGGCAATCCCGTGCCCCGCCTGCCGCAAGGCGGGGTTGTCCGAGAGTTCGGCCAAAGGCCGATGGGTCAACCCCAGCACAACCAGACAGATCATGGCGAAGCACGTACCGGCCAAAGCCAGGGCCGGGGAAAGGAGTACTGCGGCCATCACAATGTGTACGGTCAAGAACGCGGCAAAGGGATTGTCAAGTCCGCCGGTCAGCTGCAAGAGGAACACCAGCAGCACCGTGTCGAGCAACATGATCAGGAGCTGCAGTTGCTCCTGCAGAGCCGGACTCGGGGGCATGTCGCGCTTGCGGCGCGAGTGGTTCCATGCCTGTAGACCCATGTTTGAGCCCACCTCCACGGCGATCACCAAGGCGACTGGCACCAGGGGGATCTCGATACCAAAGCCCCAGATCACCGCGGCGATGGTGCTCAATTGACCCAACACAGCGAGCCAACGGAGGCCGATCAGCCAGCCAAGGCGCACGGAGCGGGCTTCCGCCAGGGCAGAGGGCAAGGAACTGGGCACGGGCTCATCCTAGCGACTGGAGCGGTCGCATCGCGCGGGAGATCGCGCCGCTGGGGGAAGTCCCTCAGGCTTCTTCCGTGCCGGCGCTCTGCACCAGATGACACGCGGCTTGATGCCCCGCACCCAGGGCAACGCTGGCGGGCCACTCAGAACGGCAGCGATCCTCCGCCAGAGCGCAGCGGGTGTGAAAATGGCAGCCGCTGGGGGGATGGATCGGGGAGGGGATCTCGCCCGTCATGGGAATGCGCTCACCCCGCTTGCTTGGGTCCGCGTGGGGAATGGCAGACAGCAACGCTCGGGTATAAGGATGCTGAGGGTCATCAAAAATCTGCTGCGCCGTGCCGCTTTCCACTATTCGGCCCAGATACATCACCGCCACGGAATCGGAGATGTACCTCACTACCGAAAGATCGTGGGCGATGAAGATGTACGAGATCCCGAACTCATCCTGCAGATCCTTGAGCAAGTTGATCACCTGGGCCTGAATCGACACATCCAAGGCACTGACCGCCTCGTCACAAATGATCAGCTTGGGGCCCAATGCCAAAGCCCGAGCGATGCCCACCCGCTGGCGCTGGCCACCGGAGAACTCATGGGGAAAGCGGTTGGCTACATCCGGGCGCAACCCAACACGTTCCAATAGCCCGGCCACCCTGTCCTCCACCTCGCTGGCGCTGACCACCTTGTGCACGAGCAGAGGTTCAGCGATGGCGTTGCCCACGGTCATACGCGGATTCAGACTGGCATAGGGGTCCTGAAAAATGATCTGCAGGTCGGGCCTGAGGGCACGCATCTCTGCGGCGGGCAGCTTGAAAATGTCAGTGGGGGCTGCCTCGGGGTTGGGCGAATAAAGCACCTGCCCAGCAGTGGGTGCCAAAAGACGCAAGAGAGTGCGTCCCGCGGTAGTCTTGCCGCAACCGGACTCGCCCACCAAAGACATGGTCTCTCCACGGCCAAGGGTGAAATCAAGACCATCAACCGCTTTGACCTGGCCAACGACGCGGCTGAACAGACCCTTGCGCACGGGGAAGTACTTCTTGAGACCTCGGACCTCAAGCAGAGGTGCATTGGCATTGCCTGAGTTGACCAGATCACTCATAGCCCACGGGCCTCTTCAAGGTGGTGGCAGGCCACCGTATGGACCCCGCCAGCTTCCAAGGAAACCAGCGGCGGCTCGGAACTCGCGCACAAGTCCGTAGCGATGGAACAACGGGGTCGGAACCGACACCCGCTGGGGAATCTAGTCGCCGAAGGCACCATCCCAGGGATCGCCGTCAAGCGTTTCCCCTGCTTGGCCAGATCTGGCAGGGACCTGAAGAGGCCGATGCTGTAGGGATGTCGGGGCTGAGCGAAGAGGTCCTCCACCGAGGCGTACTCCACTACCTTGCCCGCGTACATGACGGCCACATGTTGGGCAGTTTCCGCAACCACAGCCAGGTCATGGGTGATCAAGAGCACACTCATGCCCGCCTGCTGCTGCAACTCCAGGATCAGATCGAGGATCTGTGCTTGAATCGTCACATCCAATGCGGTGGTGGGCTCGTCCGCTATCAAGAGCGCTGGATCGCAACTCATGGCGATAGCGATCATCACCCGCTGGCGCATGCCCCCGGACATTTCATGGGGATAGGTGTCCACCCGGGTTTCGGGACTGGGGATGCCCACCTTGGTCAGCATCTGGATGGCATGCTCCCGGGCAGCGGCCCTGTCCAGGCCCCGGTGCAAAATGACCGCCTCCATGACTTGATCCCCCACCGTGTAGACGGGGTTGAGGGCAGTCATAGGCTCCTGAAAGATCATGGCGATCTCGTTGCCACGAATGCTGCGGAAGTCCTCGTCGGGAATCGACAACAGGGACTCGCCCTTGAAGAAGATTCCGCCCCTCTCAACGAATCCCGGAGGACTGGGAACCAGGCGCATGATAGAGAGGGCGCTGACACTCTTGCCACTGCCGGATTCCCCCACCAGGCCCAAGGTCTCCCCGGGATGGATCTTGTAGCTGACCCCGTCCACAGCCTTGGCAATGCCTTCGTCAGTGCGGAACCAGGTGGCCAGGTCGCGAAGTTCGAGCAAGGGCTCCCGTGCGCCCTCGATCTGGTCCCGTGTCTCCTCGCCCTGTGCTTTGTTTGCTTCGCTCATGGCAACTCTAGAGTTTCATCTTGGGGTCCAGAGCATCACGCACCGCATCGCCCACCAGGTTGTAGCAGGTCACGGTGATAAAGATCAGCAAGCCAGGAAAGAGCTGAATCCACCAATTGGCGGCGTTCTTGCTCTCATTGACAAGCGACCCCCAACTGGCCTCCGGGGGTCGAATGCCAAAACCCAAGAACGACACGGCGGACTCGGTCAGAATGCCCGCCGCCACCGCAAAAGCAGCGCTGACCAGCACGGGTCCCATGGCGTTGGGCAACACATGGCGGAAAATCGTGCGCTGGTTGGAAAAACCCAGGGCCTGGGCAGCAATCACAAATTCCTGCTCCCGCAGGCGCAGAAATTCTCCGCGCACCAGACGAGCCACTCCGGTCCAGCGAATCAGGGCGATCACGATCACAATGGCAAAAATTGGACTGATCACATCTGCCGGGATAAATGCCATGGTCATCAAGATCAGGAAGAAGGCTGGAATAGCCTGCAGGATCTCGATCAAGCGCATGATGGCCACATCAATACGGCCACCGAAGTACCCAGCAATCGAACCAAAGACCACTCCGATGATGGTCAAGAGCAGTGCGGACAAGATACCCACGGTCAAACTGATGCGCCCACCCCACACGAGCCGCGTGAGAAAGTCCCGGCCCAGTTCGTCCACCCCCGCGAGGTGACGCATCTTGGAGTTGCGGGCAGGTTCCCCTGCGCGCACGTCCACCGGGGTCACTGCGGCAGTAAAGCCAGTGTTTTCCTCGGAAGCAGACTTGGGTCCGCGCACGTAGCGCCCCGCTTCGTCGATCTCTGCCCACCACCACCAGGTGGGCGGACGGAACATCTCTTCGGTATGTGTTTCCGCCAGGCCGTAGGTCAAGGGCGGCCAGGTGGGATCAAAGGCACCTGTTCCTTCCCCCAGCAGTTGTCCCTCGGGCAAGGCCACAATTGCCCCGCTGATCAAGCCCGCTTTGTGAGGCCCATTCTTGTACATGTCATCCCCATCCCCAAAGGCCGCATACCAACCCAGAGAAGCGAACACCGAGAGACCCAGCACCAATGCAGCCTTCCGCCGCCGCCAGTCGCGAATCCTCTCACGGTCGCCTTTCAAAGCGATCTGATTCAGAAGCCGATTCCAGACGGGCCAACTGGCCAGCAGCACCCAGAGAACCATGAAGAAGATCTCACGGGGCCAAAGCGCGTCCCAGAGGGGCAGGGTCCGGCGGGATTGCAGGGCAACGCCGCCGCGATCTGGATTCTTGGGATCAAGGGGCCGTAGGGACTTGCGCAACTCACGGGTCAAGTCCTTGGCTTCTCCCAAAAGAGCCGTAGCGAGATCTGTGTCCCCTCCACCAAAAGCCTGCCTGCCTGCGGCGGCCTTTTCACGGAAGGCCGCAAGGGCTGCCCGCTCTTCTGAAGCACCATCAGGCAGATACAAGGCGACCACATCGAGGCGCAACTCCAAGGCGTCGACCTCAAGGACCAGGGCCTTCTCGCGGGATTGGGGCACACCATCGCGTCCCAGGGTGCCGGCCTGTTCCAACTCCGCCAGATAGGCCTCGTCGGGCTGCTCCACCAACTTCAGCATGCCGTTGGTCACAGCCCTGAGGGAATTCAAGGACGAACCATAGGCAGCACGGTCCACCCCCTCGAAGGAGAAGGGTCGATCCCCCGCCAAGAAAGGCGCGAAGATCACAAGCCCGTACAGAAGGGCCAATACCCCCATTCCCACCCGGAACAGCTTGCGCCGTCCAAGTTGCTCGAACACCAGATCCCAGTAGTCCTTGCTGTAGACCCCGCCCTCGGGCTCCTGCTGGGGATCACTCATGACGAATCCTCGGGTCAACAATCGAATAGGTGATGTCCGACAACAAGATGCCCACCTGGGTCATGACACCCACCAGGATTGTGGTGGCCATGATGATGTTGAAGTCACGCTTGAGCAGGCCATCGAAGGCATAACGGCCCATGCCGGGCACATCAAAAACCTTTTCGATGATGATCGATCCACCGATCAGAATCGGCAGCACGCTGGCCAGCAGGGTCAACACGGGAATCATGGAATTGCGCAGGGCGTGCTTGTAGATCACCTTGGTCTCGCTCAAGCCCTTAGCCCGGGCCGTGCGGATATAGTCCTGCTGCAAGGTGTCCATCATCCCTGCACGCATCTGGCGCGAGAGATAAGCCAGACTGCCGTAGGTCATTGTCAAGACGGGCAGGATCGAGTGCATGAGGGTGTCCCAGGCATAAGCCCAGGGACCTAGATCCGCCGCGTCTTTGTCGTGCAAGCCCACCACAGGCAACAGATCCATGCCAGTCTTGCCAAAGGTCAAGATCAGCATCAGACCCGCCCAAAAGGTAGGGATCGCGAAGAGTACAAAGAGTGCAATAGTCACCAGCCCATCGCGCCGCTTGCCATGGTTGCGGGCGCTAAAAATGCCCAGTGGCAACGCGAAGAGGTAGCTCAAGAGTATCGAGCTGAAGGCCAACGGAACGGTGATCTTGAGACGCTTGACCAACTCGGACCCCACCTCGCGACCGGACTGCATTTCCCGCCGCAGATCCCCCACCAGAAGCCCGCCCCACCAATCAGCACCTGTGTTCTGCACGCGATAGCCACCGTTGGCGTAATACCAGGCAAAGCAAGCGCGAATGCGAGCCACTCCTCCCAGGGCTTCGATGCGTTCTGATGGCACCGAGAAATCAGCGCCTGTATTAGCCGTCAGCGCTCCGATCAAACGCCCGATTGCGGCCCCGCGACTGGCAGCGGATTCCGCCAAGAGGTGCAGCCCCGAAAGCAAAGCCGGCCGCGCCTGCTCGCCACCAGCCACAAGGGTTCGCTGAGCCACACTCCAGGCCTCTCCACCTGCGGCCTCATCGCTAAGCACATCCCGGGCCTTGTCAAACCGCTCCGCGTCCACATCCGAAGTCTTGGGCAAGTGCACGATACGCATCACCTTGCCCTCGTCGATCTCAATGCCATCGCTCAATTTCACCTGCCGAGTGCTGCGCTCCGTATGGGGTGAAGAGAACCATGGGACCCCGTCACGGTCCAAGTTCAGCGGCCCCACATAGTCAAAAAACTGAACTATGAGGGAGCGATCCAATCCGTGAATCCGGCGGAATTTATCCACCATTCCCTCCACATCAGTGTCCTGCCCCAATTGACCGCCGGTGCCTGCGCCAATCATGACGGTGGCGGGATCCCCTGGCGCAGCGTGGAAAATGGTGAATACCACCAGGGCAATACCCAGTGTAGTGGGCACCATCAGGAAGAGACGCCGAAGAATGAAGGACAGCAAGGGGGGAGTCCTTTGGTGGGTGGGAGGGCGCAGGGCTCACCAAACGAGCCCCGAGGAATTCTGGAATCAGCGGTTCAGGGTCTTACGTGTGCCGGCAACACTTTGATCGATGTAATGCCAGCGCCGGATCACATAGCCCGGATCAATTGCCACCACCTGGAAGCCGCGCAACTTGCGGTTCATGGCAAACTTGCGCGGGACATTGTACATGAACAAGTAGGGCACCACCTCCTCGTAGAGGTAGGCGTGCAACTCACGCCAGATTTCTTGGCGCTTGCCGTAATCGAGTTCTTTTTGGCCCTTGGCGATCAGCTTATCGACAATTGGATCCATCACGGCGGAGTTATTGGAGCTCTCCTTATCAGGCGCTCCCCACTTGGAGTGCCAGAGCTGTTCCGGGTCGGACTCAAGCTCCGGTACCCAGGCCAGGTTGCAAGCGTCAAACTCGCGCTTCTTGATTCGGTCGAGAAAAGTCGCCCACTCGAGTTGTTCGAGCTTGAGCTCGATCTCCAGCTCCGTCAGAGCTTCCTGCAGAGCGAGGCCAAAGTTCTTTGAGGCGTCGTTGCCAGAGGGGTAACTAAAGGTAATCGAAAGAGGCACGCCGTTCTTGTCCCGCACCCCGTCAAAGTCCCGGTCATACCAACCTGCGTCATCGAGCAAGTCGATGGCCGCGTCCACATCTACGCCTCGGGGCTTCACATCGTGGTTGTATGCCGCAGCTCCAAAGGGGAAGGGTCCGGTGATGCGGTTCGCCAGGCCCTTGTAATTGGTCAGGCGATACTTCTCCATATCAAAGGACAACTCAATCGCCTTGCGCACGGACAGGTCCTTGAGCTGAGGCCGCAGCATGTTCCATCCGGTGTAGCCATAGGATCCACCGTACTTGAAGCCCTTGTAGAAGTTCTTCGTGAAATCCGCGCTGGCTGTACGTGCTCCAAAATAGTCCTCACTCTTGATGCGCTCGAAAAAATCCAATTCCCCGTTCAAGAGAGCATTCATGGCGGTCTCGTCGTCATCGATTACGCGCCAGCGAATGGTGTCCACGAAGCCTGCGTTCTGCTCATCAAAATAGAGGCTCTTGCCCGCTTCATCGGTGAAGCGCACGGCTTCTACGAAGCTGTCGTTCCACTCGACCACTCGATAGGGTCCGAGGCCGATCCAGAGGGCATTGTGGGGGCTGTGATTGATCACCTCCGCTTGCTCCTCGGCGGTGAAGTCGTCATTGTGGACCAGATTGTCCGGGTCGGCGAGATTGTAGACATGACTGGGCAAGATCGTCATGGAATCGCCGATCGTGCTCTCCGCAAATGCGTACTGGGCTTCATAGAAAAAGCGCAGGCGCAGATCGTCAATGACTTCGCAGCGGGTCACCTTCTCGAACTGGAAGCGCTTCTCGTCGCAGTTCACGTGGCTGTTGGCGTAGACCGACCAGGAGAACTCCACATCCTGGGCGTCCAGAACCTGACTGCCTGCGGGATGGCCCTCGGAAGGATGCCAGAGCGCTCCCGTACGCAGTTCAAAGTTGAAAACCGCGCCCCTCTCGATGCGGTCCACGGCCGACTTGGGCACTTCGAGAGACCCCCCATCCCCCAGAGGATGCCCGACAGAAGTCGCTTCCACCAGCCAATTGCTACCCGCGTCTTGCACGCGCCCATAGAGCACGTGGGCCAGCACTTGCTCGGGAGCCCCTTCCACTTGGGAGGGATTGGCTACACGCACCTCTGTAGTCATGGGGAATCCCCCTGCAGCACCTTCCTTGAGCACCAGCATGTCTTCGGTGTTCCATGCCTTGGCTAAGCGAGGCCGCATCTCGTGCTCTTCCCAATCCTGAACCAGCAGGGTCTCGTGCACCTCGCGCAACATACGCCGGGTGTAAGCGGAGTTCTCGGTCACATAGTTCATGTGCTTGGGCAATGAGGCACTGTGGACGATGACTCGGCCCCCATACAACGGTGTGCCGCTCTGATTGCGACCCGGGTGGAAGACGTCAACAGGAGCCGGCCCTTTGAGTGGAATGCCCAGACTCTGGTCCTGCATCGTCGACTGGGGGGCGTCATCCTGAGGGCTAAGGGCGAGAGAAAGCCCCATCAGGGGAACCATGAGGGCAGCTGCCAGGCTGGTGCGGGGGACGAAATGCATGGGTTTAGATCAAAGGTCTCCGGAAGTGAGCGAGCGGTGTCCGGCAGAAGGGGCGGACACCCCTTCCTGGGGCGCCGCAAGGGGCTCAAGAAGAACCCGCAGGGTATCCGGCCTCGGCGCTCATCGTCAAGTGCAGGAAGCCCCCGGCAAGGGGCTTGAACCCACATGGACGGCTCCCGTAGGGTCCTTGCGTCTATGTCCCTGATCTCCAGCCTGCCCCCCCGTCAGACCCTGGCCGCCCTGCTCCTGGCTCTGGTGCTGGCGAGCGCCCTGGCCCTTACCCGAGGGGCGCGCCTGGAGACTGCGGACTATGTGATGAACAACGGCAGCGAGGTGCAAACCCTCGACCCGGCCACGGTGACAGGAGTGCCCGAGGGACGCGTGCTGCGGGCGATTTTCGAGGGCCTGATCGTCAAACATCCCGAGACCCTCGAGCCCTTGCCCGGCGGCGCACAGAGTTGGGAAGTCAGCGAAGACGGCTTGACCTGGACCTTCCATATCCGCCAAGGAGCCAAGTGGACCAACGGAGATGATCTGACCGCCGAGGACTGGGTTTTTTCCTGGCGCCGGTTCTTGCACCCGGACACCGCCGCCTACTACGCCTATCAATTGTGGTATGTGCGCGGCGCACGCCAATACACACGCCAACCAGAAGACCGCTCCTTTACAGCAGATCCGGCGGGCGGCCTTTGGTATCAGCGCATGAGCGATGGCCGTATTCAAATAGGCCTGCATGGCTATGTCCTGGAACACGAGAGCGGCCCAGTCAGGGTGGAACTACCAGCCGATCCAGCGGATCCTGCAACCGTGCATCTGAACACCCGTTCCTGGACCCTGCCCTTCGCAATCACGAATCTGGAAGGCAACCCAAAGGCCCCCACCGAGGCCGCCGCCCTCCTACCACGTTGCTACGGCCTCAAGAATGATGAAGACAGCGGCTGGCTTCTGAAGGGCGCTCTCACAGAAACGGATTGGAAGGCCGCCCACAAGAGCGGCGCATTGCTGGATGGTCCAACCTACCGCCGAGAGGTGGCGGACACCAGGCACCTCAAGATCTGGAGAGAAGGGAGCCACACACTCAAGGTCACCCTCAATTCCCCAACACCCTTCTTTCTGGATCTGACGGGATTCTATCCCACTTTTCCGGTCAATCGGCGCAACCTGGAAGAAGCTCAAGAGCGCTGGCCCGACCGCTGGGAAATTGAGTGGCTGCGCGCAAGTAACATCGTCACCAATGGACCCTTCCGGCTGCTGGAAAGACGGGTCAATGACCGCATTCGACTGGTCAAGAACGAGACCTATTGGGATGCGGACCATGTGGCAATGAACTCGATCGACATCCTGGCCATCGAACAGGACTCCACCATGTTGAACCTGTACCTGACCGGTGGCTGCGACGCCATCGACCGGGTCAACACCAACGTGGTCCAGGAACTTTGGGGCCGCGAAGACTTTCAGCCCACCCCCTACCTGGGCACTTACTTCTATCGGGTCAACGTGCACCAGCCCCCCTATGACGATCTGCGCGTCAGGCAAGCCTTGTCCATGGTCATTCCACGTAAAGCGATCTGCGACAACGTGATGAAGATGGGTCAAGTACCCGCCAGCAGCTTGACCCCCCCGGGCATCGGAACCTACACGCCCCCTTCTATGAAGTTGGGCAGCGCGGATGAAGCCCGAGCACTCTTTGCCGCCGCGGGCTATCCTGACGGCAAGGGCTTTCCCCCGGTGGAAATCCACTACAACACTTCCGAAGCCCACTCCAGCATCGCTCAGGTCATCGCCCTCGCTTGGCAGGACGAATTAGGCATCCGCACCAAGCTGCGCAACGAGGAGTGGAAGGTCTATCTGGACACCCAGCAGAACCTGCGCTTCCAGGTCTCGCGCTCTGCTTGGATCGGGGACTACTCGGACCCCAATACCTTCATCGACATGTTCGTCACCGGCGGCGAGAACAACAAGACCGGCTGGGGCAACCCCAAGTACGATGCTCTGGTGGCCGCGGCGGCGAGCGAGCTGGACGCGGCTCGACGGCTGGAGCTGTTGGGCGAGGCCGAGGCTATCCTGCTAGAGGAAATGCCGATCTTGCCGATCTATTACTATGTGACCCAGAACCTGACCGCCCCACGCTTGGGGGGCAACTCGGAAAACGTGCTCGACGAGCACTTCCCCAAGTTCTGGTACTGGATGGATGACGAGGAACTGGCCCAGAAGCGCGCCAACTACCCCCAAGAATTCCAGTTCGTGGATCCCCATGGTCCCAAGGATGGCCTTTACAGCCCAGCCCAACAGGCAGCCAGAGGGCAACAGTGATTCGCTTCCTCTTCCGGCGCCTCATGTGGTTCGTGGTCACCATGGCGGTGGTCATGAGCGTCTCGTTCTTCTTGATGAAGAACGTCAAGGGCGGCCCCTTCGACACGGAACGCGCCCTTGAGCCCGCTATCGAAGCCAACATCCAAGCGCGCTATCACCTGGACTGGCCCCTTTGGAAGCAGTTCTTGCACTACACGGGTCCCTTCAACTTGGACGAGCGGGGCCTGGGCGGTTCGGGGAAGAAGCTCTGGGGCGGCGTGCTGTCCGGAGACTTTGGCCCATCCTTCCGCTACCGGGATTTCACAGTCAACGACATCATTGGCCAGGCCCTGCCCATCAGCGCCCTGCTTGGGGTGGTGTCCATGATGTGGGCCCTGGCCCTGGGAGTATCCACGGGTATAGCCTCGGCTCTGCGCCGGGGATCAGGCTTGGACCTCGCCCTGCGTTTGGCGGCCACAGGCGGCATCGCCTTGCCAAACTTTGTGATCGCGGGCTTTTTGATCATCCTGTTTGTGTTCTTGATTCCGCTCTTGCCCGTGGCGGGTTGGGGTTCCACCAAAGAGATGCTGCTGCCGGGCTTTTGCCTGGGGCTGGTCTACGCAGCCTATGTGGCGCGCTTGACCAGAACCGGCATGTTGGAGGCTCTATCCCAGGACCACATTCGCACGGCCCAGGCCAAAGGACTCTCCCCACGCACGGTGGTCCTGCGGCACGCCCTCAAGGGCGGGCTCTTGCCGGTAGTCAGCTACCTCGGACCCGCCACCGCGGGCATCTTGACCGGGAGCCTGGTGATCGAACGGATTTTCTTCATCCCCGGACTCGGCTCCCACTTTGTGAACAGCGCCTCCAACCGGGACTACACCCTGGCCATGGGAGTCACCATTCTCTACACGGTGCTGGTCTACACACTCAACACGGTTGTAGATCTGGCCTACACCCTGCTCGATCCTCGCATCGATCTGGCGGAAGAAGCATGAGCGCTTCGAAGAGCAAACGCTTCGATCTGGACGAAGCCGACGCCGAACGGCTGCTACGGGAAGCCCGGGAGCACAAAGGCATCAGCCTCTGGCAGGACGCGAGCCGCCGATTGCGTCGCAACCGGCCCTCCTGGTACGCGCTGGTCTTCTTGATTGGCTTTGGGCTATTGTCTTTCCTGGCACCACTCCTGCCTCTGCGCTCTCCGGTACGCTCCAACCTGGACATCACCCTCTCAGCGCCGACCTTGGACGGAGGCGACAGCAACTACCTCGCAACTCTGGACCCCCAGGCGGATTCGACGACGATCACGCGGGAGATTGAAAAGGACTACTGGGAACTGTCTGGCATGGACCACGGCCTGATTTCTCTGCGTCGGGGGATCTTTGGCTCCTGGCAAACCGGGCACTGGCTGGGCACGGATCACCTGGGTCGGGATCTGCTGTCACGCATTGTCTGGGGTTCGCGAACTTCGATCCTGGTGTCTTTGGCAGCGGCCCTTTGTTCCCTTCTGATCGGGGTCTTCTATGGCTCCTTCTCGGGGCTCGCGGGGGGTCGCATCGACAACCTGATGATGCGCATTGTGGATATTCTCTATTCCATCCCCTTCATCTTTGTGGTCATCTTCTTGATCACCCTGATCGGAGACCACCGGCAGGTACTTGAAGAGGAATGGGGCCTCGACCGGGAAAAAGTCTTCTATCTGGTAATCGGCGCAGTCTATTGGCTGACCATGGCACGGGTAGTGCGCGGGCAGGTTCTAAGCCTCAAGCACACCGAGTTTGTGCAAGCGGCGCGGGTCATGGGTGCCTCCACACTCCACATCCTAGGTCGCCACATCGTGCCCAATGTACTCAGCGTGGTGATCGTCTACCTGACCCTGACCATACCTGCGGTGATGCTCTTCGAAGCATTCTTGTCATTTCTCGGCCTGGGCGTCGAACCGCCTCGGGTTTCCTGGGGCCTGATAGCCGTAGATGGCACCAGCGCCATCAACCCATTGCGTATTCACTGGTGGGTGGTGGTCTTCCCGGCCCTGGCCATGGGCTCAACCCTACTGGCATTGAATGTGCTGGGCGATGGCCTGCGCGACGCCCTCGACCCAAAAATGCGGGGCAAGGAATGATGCCGCTGCTTTCCGTCAAAGATCTGGCCGTACGATTTGAAACCCACGACGGAGTCGTGCGCGCAGTCGATGGAGTCTCTTTCGAAATGGAGGAGGGCGAAACCCTGGGTCTGGTTGGCGAGTCGGGATCTGGCAAGAGCGTTACAAACCTGGCCCTGCTGGGTCTGATTCCCTCCCCTCCAGGGGTCATGAGCGGCGTGGTGCACTTTGACGGCCAGGAAATCACCAAACTGTCCGAACCCGACCTGCGCAAGATCCGCGGCAACCGCATCGCGATGATCTTTCAAGACCCCATGACCTCCTTGAATCCTCTCCTGACCATCGGACGGCAGTTGACCGAGGTGCTTGAGTTGCACAAGGGCATGAAGTACGCGCAAGCATTACGCCAATCCGCCGCTGCCCTTGGGGAAGTAGGCCTGGCGGAACCCGAAAAGCGACTGGCCCAGTATCCCCACGAATTGTCCGGGGGCATGCGCCAGCGGGTAATGATCGCCATGGGGCTCTTGTGTGAACCGCGCCTGCTGCTGGCGGACGAACCCACCACCGCCCTGGATGTGACCATCCAAGCGCAGATCCTGGAATTGATGGCCGAGGTCCAAAAGCAACACGGGACCGCGATCATTCTGGTGACCCATGATCTGGGAGTCGTTGCGGGCAGCGCTGATCGGGTGGCGGTGATGTACGCGGGGCGCATCGTGGAGGAGGGCCCGACCCAGGACATCTTCAACTCACCGGTGCACCCCTACACCAAGGGTCTGCTCTCCAGCGTCCCGCGCCTGGATTCGGACACCAGTTGTGAGTTGTCTTCCATTCCAGGCAGCCCTCCGGATCTGGCAGAGATGCCCCCCGGTTGCGCCTTCGCCCCGCGCTGCCCAGAGGTCCAACCGGAGTGCCTCTTGACCCAGCCTGACCTTTTGAGCAGTGGCTCCCCCCAGAGCCGCAACGCCTGCCCCATTGCCAGCCCCCGCGCCAGCAGAGAGGCCAGCTCATGAGCCAGCCCCTGCTCAAGGTCCAAGACCTGACCAAGCACTTTCCTGTGGGCCCGCGCACAATATTCGGCAAGCCAGAGCAGTTTCTACGGGCAGTGGACGGGGTGTCCTTCCAGATCGAGAAAGGAGGCAGCCTGGGCCTGGTGGGCGAATCCGGGTGCGGCAAGAGCACCTGCGCTCGGACCATCGTCGGCCTGCACCCAGCCACAAGCGGCAGCGTGCGCTATGAGGGGGTAGAACTCACCTCCCTCTCCCGGCGGGAATGGCTGCCCTACCGGCGCAAGATCCAGATGATCTTCCAGGACCCCTATGCCTCCCTGGACCCGCGCCAGACCGTGGCTCAAATCCTGAACGAACCTCTCAAGCTCTTTGGCCTGGGCCGCCCCCGAGAACGACGCCTGAGGGTTCTCGCTCTGCTCGAAGCGGTAGGCCTGAATCCGCGCCATGTACAGCGCTATCCCCATGAGTTCTCCGGCGGCCAAAGGCAGCGGATCGGCATCGCCCGGGCGCTTGCCGGTGAGCCAGACCTGATCGTCTGCGACGAACCGGTCAGCGCCCTGGATGTGTCGATCCAAGCCCAAATCGTGAATCTATTGAGCGAATTGCGCGAACGCTTTGATCTGGCCTACTTGTTCATCGCGCACGACCTTGCGGTGGTACGTCATCTGTGCGAACGCATCGCTGTCATGTACCTCGGTCGATTGGTGGAAGAGGCACCCCGGGATGAGCTCTTCAAAAACCCCGCCCACCCCTACACCAAAGCACTGCTCTCCGCGGTGCCCTACCCCGATCCCGAAGTAGAGCGCACCCGCGAGCGCATAGTCCTTGGAGGCGATGTGCCCTCGCCCCTCACGCCCCCCTCGGGCTGCCCCTTCCACCCCCGCTGTCATCAGGTAGGCGATGTGTCCGGGGACCGCTGCAGCCGAGAAGTCCCCGCTCTGGTGCACGAGGGACAGCGCAGTCGGGCGTGTCATTTGGATTGAATTGGCGCGGCCAAGGGGACAAACAACTCCGGCCAGCGAGGGGTGGAGCAACCGATGGGAAGGCCTCCCCGCAAGCAGAGGTGCCCAAGCCCATGGATCCGTGGCATACTCAAGCCCGCGTTCACGGGCGCCCCACCATGATGCAAGCAAAACACCTGCCCCTGCTGTTGCTCGCCTTCGGGCTAGTCGTTCACCAAACCGAAGCATGCCCCCAGGACACTCCTGCGCCCAAGGCTTCCGAGGACAAATCGCCATCCGCACCCTTCATTCGCTTGGTAGAAGAGGGCTCGTTCGTGCACCTCCAGGTGGCTGCGCGCTCCTTCCAAAAGCACGACAAGGAGGGCCAACCCAGCGGACCACGCATCACCCTATGTGCCGCCATGCATGTGGGCGAGGCTGCCTTTTACTCAGGTATGCAGAAGCAGCTCGACGCCTGTGATGTAGTGCTCTTCGAGGGAGTCGGAGGCATGCCCATCGCCCTGGACGCTGAAGGAGTGAACAGGTCCAGCGAAAAAGCCGCCATCGCCGTCACCCGCCGGCGCATGCGCGCCTCGGCCATCGCCATCGCGCAGTTCCACCTCCGACACCACCACTATCCCGCAGACTTGGGTCAACTCAGCAGGCTGCTGCCCAGCAAGGGTCACGGACATCCGGCCTTGATCGACTTCTGGGGTACAGGCCTGATCTACCAACACCACCCGGCGGCCGAAAAAGGAGCAAAAGCAACTTTTAGCCTGCTGTCCCTGGGTGCTGACAAGAAAACCGCTGGTGAGGGCGTGGCCCGGGATCTGGCTTTCAGCGACCAGCCCCCCATCGAAATCGAGGAAATCCAAAACAGACGCGGCATTCAACAGGACATGGCCCAAGCCCTCGGTTTGGTTTTCCAGCTCGACGCAATGAGTCACCTGGGTTCGTCCTGGCGCAACTCGGATGCCACGGCGGTGGAACTGATGGGTTGGCTGAATGGTGAAGTGGGCGATCAATCCGCATTGCTGAGTGCCCTCGACGGGAGCTCTTTTGTGGCGGATCTTGCGGGCAACATACTGCGCCTGTTCTCCCTTTCAAAAACCGCCCAGTCCATGCTGCGCCTGGTGACCATCGAGGTACTGGCCAGGGCGGAACAGGTGCTGCAGTCCAAGGCTGCGGGGCTGGGAGATCTGATGGAAATCCTGCTGGACCAGCGCAACAAGATCGTGCTTGCTGATCTGGAAGAGCTGCTTGCTCAGAAAGAGCCGCCTCTGCGAATCGGCATCGTCTACGGGGCAGCTCACCAGTCGGAGTTCCAAGCGGCCCTCGCGGCAAGAGGGTTCCTCTGCACAGAAACCATTTGGCGTACGGCCGCGCGGGTCGACCTGGATGATCTGGGCCTGCCCCGGGCTCAAGTGGACTGGACCCGCCGAGCCCTGGCCCGCAGCATCGATTCCATGCTCAAGTAGGCGGCACCCAAAGCTGAAACGCCCCGGGGATCACTTCGATTTCAAGCCTTTCCACCGGAGGCCGTGGGTCACCGTCTGCCTGCCATTCCAAGAGGCCACGTTCGGCCACGATCAAAATGCGCTTGCCCTGCCCCGCAGTGACCAAACTGTCGGGCGCTTCAATCATGCGCTTGGCACAAAGCAGGGTCTGGAAGCTCGAGGCAAAACCCGAGCGCTGGCGCAGGGCGAAGTCCAGCAACCCATCGCTCGCGTCCGCCCCGGGAGTAAGAGACATGCCCTTGCCATACATGCGGGTATTGGAAACCGCCCCGTGGCGAAAACCGGAACCCACGGACTTCCCATCGCAGGTGACCCGAAAGCGCGTGGAGTAAGAGGAGAGCAAGGCGGTCACGCCCACTGCGATGTAAAGCGAATCCCCGTGAATCCGATACCAGCCCCGCAGCCCCCAACAATGCCGAGCCCAATCGATGCGACGCACAATGCGCGCATCCAAACCAAGACCCACCATGGCCAGCACTACTTCGCCGTTCACGCGTAAGACATCTACCTGCCGCGCTTCTCCACGGCCAAGGCTCGTCACCGCAGCATCCAATTCCAGGGGCACACCGAACTCCTGGGCGATCACGTTGCCGTGACCCTGGGGGATGACTCCCAGTGGAGTGTGATGGCCTGCCTGCATGAGTCCCTGCGCCGCTTCCCGCAGGGTTCCGTCCCCCCCCGCGACCACGATCAGGCCCACACGCGCGCCCCAATCGGCAGCCAGCTCTGTGGCATGGCCTGCGCGCTCAGTAGCCACTTGCAAAACCTCCCACTGGGCTGAATCGAGCCCCCTGCAGACGGCTTCGGCGGCGCGGGAACCCTGGCTCTTGCCAGAAGTGGGATTGTAGAAGACGACCGCGCGTTTCACTGGAAGAGGAGAAGCAGGAGGCGTAACCAAAAAAGGAGACAGCTCGAAAAGAGAATCAACCGCCCCGCCCTACATCTCCTTCATCACAAATTTCTTCCAACGCTCCTCGAACTCGTCCTCGTCCACCAATCCCCAGGAGGCCTCCATGGCCGCATCCCATATTTCAAGCTTGTCCTTCAGACCAAGATAGGTCCAGGGGTTCTCCAAGCGCTCACGCAATCTGTCCCCTTCCTTGCCTTCGGCCTCATCTGCATCCAGATCATCCAGATCGTTCTGGGCATCCTCGCGAATCTCCGCATAGGCTCCGCGAAAGCCATCGTTGAGGGTCTTGATGTAATTGGGGATGATCTGACCGTACTCCTTCTTCCAGTAACTTCGCTTGACCTGGCCGCGGGCGCCCTCGCGCAAGAAGTAGATGATCGAGAAGGACTGGGCGTAACAGGACACATTGCTCGGCCCCTGGCCCTGCCATTCAGGGTGGTTGAAGCGAATGTGCTTTGAGAGGGGTTTGACCGTGCCATCCCGGAACATCTTCTTGATCTCAGGTGTGCGGGCCAGCCCCAGGTCCATGTCGTCGTTGGGCACCAACTTGCGTCCACGCATTTTCCAGGCACCGTAGTAGTCCCCGTGACCCTCATCGAACCAGCGATGAGCTGCGCTGCGCTCAAACAGGAAGTGACAGTACTGGTGAAAACACTCGTGGGTCATGACCGACATGGTCATCTTGGCCGACCCTTGAGGAAAGTAGAGCACAAGCTCTTCCGAGCGCGGGTTGAAATAGCCCGCCACCCCGCCGCCGGTCTGGCCATAGGTGTTGAAGTCCTCCTGGGTGGCACAGATGCGCACGATTGAGATCTGCAGGATCGGCGAAGACGGAGGGAAATCCTGCTCAAACAAAAGGCGTGAGGCCTCGAGGCGCGCGACCACGGCCTTGAGATCCTTGCGGTCTTCGGAGTTTGTCTTGATCAGGTACTGCTTGGAGGGAGTCTCGATCAGGTCCCAGCCCGGGGTCTGGGCCACATCTCGCTTGTGGTGGGCCAGGAGCACCTCGTATGAACTGTCGGAAGTGACCGGACCGCCAGAGTCCATGCGCTCCTCGATTTCCACAATGCGGAAGGTGGCCATGGCTTTCTTCACCGCGCTGGACCAGGATTTGACAACCTTTTTCTCGCCGCCCGGATAGTCCCAGGCAAAGACCACCTTGAAATCTGACAAAACAATAGTGGTCACATCCCAGACGATCGGGACCTCGTCTCCCCTGGTGTCGAGTCTGACGGTCAGGACCTCACGGGTTCCTTGCAAGCCCTTGCCCATCTTGATGATCGATGTCTCCACTTCTGCATCCTCGAGACTATCGGGCACCAGCGATCCGGAGAGATCGTCCACAAAGTCCTTGACCGACCACTCCTTCTTCTTCTTCTTGGCTCCACTTCCCGTGGAGGCGGCCTCGGGCATGATGCGCACAACCTTGAGGGCCGGCTTGTAGGTTGCCCGGTTGTTGCCGTCATACTTGACCATCAAAGGCCTCTCAGCCTCGAACTGGCCGATCACACTTCGCTTCTTGAGCCGCTCATTGACGGGCACGTCAGACCAATCACGGAGGGGCTTGAACTTGAACCCATAGGCTGGAAAGTTGCGATAGGTACGTCCCGGCTTTTGAGCACTGGCAGAGTCTCCGATGAAGAGCAGACCAAGAAAAGTCAGGGCCAGAAAGAGTTTGCGATGGTGCTTCGACTGCATGCCTTCAGTATAGACCTCCCCTCCGGGAGTTCAGGGGTGCACTTCACGAGGGCCTTACGCGGGGACCCCAGGGGCCCCTCCAGGCTGCCGAACGGACTGCCCTCAGCCTTTGATCAGGGCCTGACCCAGCAAGATCATGCAGATTCCGCACCCCAGGGTTGTTCCACCGTATGCCGCCGCAGCGCCCACCTGTCCCCCACGCGCCAAGTCAACCAGTTCCAGGGCCAGGGTCGAAAAGGTGGTGAACGCCCCCAAGAAACCAATCACCACCAAAGGACGCACGGGCACGCCGGTGGGAACTTGCCGCAGCACCCAGGCAGCCACAACACCGAGGCAGAAACTCCCGAGCATATTGACCGAGAAGGTCGCCGCCAATCGTGGCAGGTTCAGATGACCTGTGGCCACGATTACCAAAGCGCGGGCCACCGCGCCAGCGGCCCCTCCCGCTCCAATCCACAAGAAGTCCTGAGGCTGCATGGCTTGAATCCTATGGAATCAAACCCGTTGAACCCAGAACTCAAACAACAAGTGAGCTTTTGACCTGCAAGGGAGGGGCCGTCACCGAAAAGGGCTTCCCGTCCAATCGGGCGCCCCGCTAAAGCGGCCGCGCCGCAGTGGATTTGGCATACAGCATCAGCTCCTGGCCCACCACAAGGTTGAGTTCCTGGACAGCACTGGGGGTCACGCGCACCCGCACCCGGGGGGCGCCGTCGCCGGAGAGGGTCACCTCGGCCAAAAGCATGTCCCCGCGCTGTTCAACTTGAGCCACGCAGACCGCCAGTTCCGTGCGAGCCGAAAGGCCTTCCACCCGCTCCCGAGCCAACAGCAGGTCATCGGAACCCAGAGTGAACATGACGCGCATGCCCTCGCGCAGATTGCTCGCCGCCACGTAAAAGAGAGCGCCGCCCTGGACTTTCACCGCTGCACCGGCAGGGGTTTGCTCTTCCACCACGCCGGTCAAGAGATTCGGGTGGCCGGCGGCTTCGACGGCAAGAACTTGGGCCGGATCACCGCCACTCGTTGAACGCCCTCCTTCCAAGACAATGACCTCATCACAGAGGGCTTCGATTTCGAGGGCATCATGGGAAACCAGAATCAAAGGCAGGTCGAATTCAAGACGCACGGCCATCAGATAGGGCAAGAGCCTGCGCCGGAGACCCACATCCAAGCTTGCGAGGGGCTCATCCAGGAGCAGCACATCCGGGGCGCAGGCCAGTGCGCGACCGAGGGCGACTCGTTGGCGCTGGCCGCCGGAAAGGGCAGCGGGCTTGCGCTTGAGAAAATCCGACAACTCCAGGACCTCGGCGATATGTGTCAGCTCGAAACCAGGGGCACCCGGCCCTTGACCAAAGGCCAGGTTCTCTTCCACGGTCAGATGGGGAAACAACAAGAGGTCCTGGGGCACAAAGCCAAAGCGCCTTTTTTCCGGTGCAACCCAGATGTCCTGATCCTCGAGTACGCGGCCGAGAAGCTCAATGCGCTGACGCTGGCCCCGTCTCCAGCCCGCAAGTAATTCAAGGACAGTGCTCTTGCCCGAACCAGAGGCTCCGAAAATGCCCAGGGCGCGACCCTTGGGAGCGAGATCCAAGTGCAGCTCGAAGCTACCCATTTGAATCCGCAGATTTGCTTGCAACCAGGAGCTCATGGGGCGCCCCCAGACGTGCGCTCGTTGACTGTGTCGCCCAGACGATGGGCGCCTGAACGATCAGCGCCCAGACGATCAGCACAGAAGACAATTATGAAAGCAATGACTCCACAGACTCCCACCAACTGCAATGCTCCACGATCATCGTGCAACTGATAAGCCTCGAACACGGCCATGGAAAGCGTCCGCGTCTCGCCCAGCAGGCTGCCTGCCACCAAAATCGTAGCGCCAAACTCGCCCAGAGCGCGGCCCATGCCCAGTAGCACACCCGCACCAATGCCCCGAGCTGCAAGGGGCAAAGTCACCTGGACAAATGCTCGCAGAGGACTCAAGCCCAAAGAACGGGCCATGGCTTCGAGTCGTGGGTCAACTGCTTCCAGGGCCGTGCGCATGGGACGCACGAAGAGCGGGAAGGCAACCACTCCTCCGGCCAACACCGCCCCTTGAAAGGTGAGCAGGAGATCCAAACTCGCCAAGAGCCCCCCCTTGCCCAGCATCAACAGCAACAACCAGCCCACCGCAGTAGGCGGCAGGATAAGAGGCAAATGCACCAGGGCCTCCAAGACGCTGCGGCCCCAAAAACGCCGCCGAGCCAGGACCCAGGCCATCAACAGGGCCGGGAAGAAATCCAGCAGCACCACCGCAAGGGCCACCTTGGCGCTGACCAGCAGGACCGGGCCGAGCACGCTTGGGTGCTTAGAGGACATGGGCGAGAAACTCACCTCCTGGGCGCTCAACACCCGCTGCACCGGATCAAGACCGGCTGCACGAATTGCAGCGCGCCCGGCGGGCAGCAAGAGCAACTCTCGCAAGCGAGCCCCCGCACCCGGCAGCGTGCTTCTCTGGGGTACGCCCAGGGCAGCTTCCACAACCGGCGCCTGGTCCTGGGGCACCTCATACAGAATCTCCACCGAGTCCGAACGACGCGCGTCTGCGAGATAGACAATACCGAAAGGAACCGCACCGGCCTCCACGGCCGCGAGAGCAGCCCGGGCGTCTACTACCACTGTGATGCGCCCCTTCAGCTCTTCCCAGAGTCCAATGTTCTCGAGCCAGGCCTTGACGTAACGCCCCAGGGGCACGGCCTCGCTGGATGGCAGGGGCAAGAGGGCTTCCCCTGCGGAGAGCATTTCCACCTCAAAGAGTGCCGCGCGTGCCAGTCCTTTGGGAGCCACGACACACAGACCACCCTGGGCAAAGACCGTCGCGCTGTCTTCCTCCAGGAGTCCTCGGGAATTGAGTTCCCCGATCCACTGGATGTCCGCCGAGAGAATCAGATCCGCCGCCACTCCGGCGATCAACTGACGCGCCAGATCTCCGCTGGCCCCGGCCGAAATCACCAGAGGGGATTCACCCTGCGCCTGCCACTGGGCATCCAGACCCTGGGCCACCTCGCGCAGGCTGGATGCCACCAACACCCTCGGACCCTGGGCATCGGCACTGGGGTGACAGAGCCCTGCAGCCAGGGAAAGGCACAGCCCCAGAGAATCTAGATGAGCAAACATCGGGGAGGAGTCTAACCTCTCCCCGATGTGCAGGGCTCAGACGCTCAGACCCTTGCCTTCAAGGAATCCAGATGGTCTGCAGACCGTCGCTGAAGTTGGAGTTCGCGCCCCCTGCAGCGGGATCGCGATACCAGGCCTGGAAGAAGACCGTGTCCCCCATGCTTACCTGGCCGGAAGCCTGGGGCGGGGAAGCCACATTGAAGGACCAACTGCTGTCTCCGAGACCCGAGATCGGGGTGGCTCCCAGCCGGAAGAGGGGAGCAGACACGCAAAGGAAGCCGTTGGCCACTGGGGTGAGCCCTTGACCAAATGAGTAGAAGAACAACATGAACTGGCCAGCGGGCATACCCGTGGCCAGCAGCGTCAAGTCATTGGCCCCTATGGAAGTGGTGCCAGTGGCGGAGATCAAAGCACCTGTGCCTACGGAGTTCGGCGTGGTAACGCAGTAGTTGCTGATCAGGGGGCTGTCGTACTCCAACTGGGCAGCGCGCAGGCGCCACAGGTTTCCGGAGCGCCCGAAGGTCTGCACAGTCCAGAAGGTGTCGTCGTCAGGATCACAGGTTGTGCCTGAATAGTCACCCCAACGGTTTCGCCCGGACCCGTCAAGAATCTGATAGCTGCCGGTGCCGGTCTTGTATTCGAGCGGATCGCTTATGTCGCTCTGGGTGTCGGAATCCTGACGACCAGACACGAAACAACTGACGAAAGTAGAAGCGCTCGAGCCGCTATAGCCAACTACCACATCCCCAACCGAATTGACCGCAATCGAGGGATAGTAGTAATGGAATACACCGGTCGTATCGCGGATCGTACTGCGCTGGATATCGGCACCATTGGAAGGACCGATCTCATACCAACGAATTCCCGCTGTATTCTGATTGGTGCCAATCGTGTGGCAGGTGAAGAGACTGCCGCCGCGATAGACCGCATTCTGTAGTCGGTCGTCCCCGGTACTGATGGGCACGCTGCTGCCAGAAGCGGGAGCATCGGGCGGTGAGGAATGAGACGCCACGGTCAAGATCGAAGCGGTCTGCAGGGTTGGTGCAGTCAGGGGCGGATTCACCCGGCGAATCAGAATCTGGTTTGTGTTCCAGGTGCTCGCAATGTAGGCCACGCCGGGATCCTCCCAGTGCACCGCAGGCTGATTGGCCTGGGTGTAGCCCAGATTGCGGAAAGCGGTCACGGTCCCCAAGGCCGGGCTGGAGGCAATCATAGGCGCCTTGTCAAGAGCCCAGATCGTCATGGTTCCAGAACCACTGGTGTTATCGATCATCAGGGCGCTCATGTACACGCCGCGGGCACCGACTCCCAGGGTGGGATAATCCGGCCAACGGTTGGCATCGGCGCCTTGGCTGGTGTTGAAACTGGTCTTGAGCCAACCCCCCTGGGGCGAATCGGTCAGGCTGACCGCAAGGTAGATGCGATTCGAAAAGTTGGTGGAGATTACGATCCAGCGATTGTCCTGGGGATCATAAACAACCCGTGGATCTCCACCCGCACTGGCCCCGAAGAACGAGTTCAAGGAGGCACCGGCGATCAGGCTGCCGGTCTTGGAGTAGTACGTGATGTTCGAGTTGACCACCGTGACAAAGTGATTCGGCCCCACCGCCCCATGTGTGTCGGGAGGGATGGACGAAGCGCCTGGGTTGCCCCCCAGTTCCTGACAGAAGAACTGCTGCATCACTGAAGGAGGATCGATTATGCCCACGCTCGGAGCAACTGGTGCCGCCGGAGAAGGAGACGCAGGCTTGGGCGCTACGAGGGGCGCTAGAGGCTGGGGCTGCGGGCGCGTCAGCAAAGACACGGGGCCGGGGGAGTGGGCCTTGAGTGCTTCGCCGCGCTGCCAGGCCAAACCCCCATAGCCGGTGCCAGTCAGGTTGCCTGGGGGCACGTCTTCGAAGTCAATTACCACCGTGCGGCCTGCGCGCACATAGGTCAGGTCATCCAAGGAGTACCAGGCCTGGGTCCAATCGGCCTTGCGCGCTTCGATCAGCAAGCGGTCAATGCCCTTGGCATTCAACGTCACAAAGACCATTTGTTCCTCAAGGTCGGTCCAGGCGCCAGTGACAATCGTCTTGCCCTCGGCCTGACCCAACAAACGCACGGCATCGGCCTCGGAACCCTGGCCCGAACCCTTGCCAAGCCAGACACCGATCAAATCCACCTGACCGTCAAAGCCAATCGGCATGCGCAAGTCGCCCCAATAGTTGGTGATGGCCTTGTCGCCGGAATGGGTGGGCAGGGCGCCATCACCATCAGGACTCTCCCACTCACCGCGCTTGCCATTACGGAAACGACGGGAGGGCTGTTCAAACAGGGGGCGCTGCTTTTCCCTCTCCATGACCACGTCCCAGCCCTCGATACGGGTATTGAGGAAGGCGCCGGGATCCACGCGCACACCGGGGTTGATTTGGGCGGGATTGGCTTCGGGATCGTCCGCCAAAGTGGCCGGGGAGGGTGTCTCCCCTGGAGCGGGCAGGGCCCGGGGCTGGTCCCCTTGTTGGGCCCAGCTGGGCAAAACGGCAAGAGAGAGAACGGACAGGCTGTGCAGGATTTTCATCGGTGGATCTTCAGGCAGGAAGAGATGCAAGATCTGGAATTGGGGCGCAGGTCTGGGAAGCAGGAAGCGCTTCCGTGGGACCCCCAGCCAAAGCTTCACCTATGGACTAGTTCCACGCTGCACCCTGGACTGCTAGATTACGTAATCATTACACAAAGCGCTTGTATGGACCCCCTCCTGGGGCACATTTGAGGATCCCGACCCGGCCTGGGCTCAGACCGGGACGAGCCTTGAGGCAACTCCCCGGGACAGCTCAGGGCCCGATCAAGAAGTGGCACACATCGCCCTCCGCCAGGGCGTAGTCCCGGCCCTCGGTGCGCATGCGCCCCGCGGCCTTGATGGCCGCTTCGCT
>DUBE01000057.1 GCA_012960475.1 Planctomycetota bacterium | reverse complement strand
CCTCGGCCTGGGGGCCGTCGGGATCGTCGCGCATGGGGAGGATACGTTGGCCCTTCTTGACGCCTTTGATCCTGGTGCGGCCCCGTTCAAAATCGGGGATGGAGCCGATGACGGGCAGGCCGCTGGCTTGTTCGACTTCGGCTTCGGAGTGCAGGGCGGCGCGCAGGGCGTGGCTGACGAAGGCCAGGGCCGAGCCGAGCAGCAGACCCAGGAGCATTCCCAGGGCAATGAAGATTGTGGCCCGGGGGAAGGAACGCGAGCGGGGCGGGACGGCGGGGTCGATCAGGACCGCGGCGGCCGAGGTGGCGGCGGCGGTGATCTGGGCTTCCTGTTCGGACTTCAGGAGGAAGGCGACGATCTCGGAGTGGGTTTCGAGAGACCGGGTGGCTTGGGCGAGGGCGAGTTGCGATTGGGGCAGCTCTCCGAGGCGCCTGTCCTGCTCGGAGATCTTCGCTCCAATAGCGCTGATCTGATCGCTGAGGCCAGAGACCTGGGAGGTGAGGGTCACACGCACTCGATTGCGGAGGGTCCCCACTGCGCCGTCAATGGTGCCGCGCTCGGCGGCGGGCCAGTCGTCGATGCTGGCGCTGTAGTCGGCGTACAAGGCCTCATAGCCCCGTAGCGTTGCCCTGGAACCGGCAAGAGCACCGTTGGCTTGCTCGGCAATGGTGGCGATGAGGATCTTGCGGCTGGCCTCGAGCTTTTCCAGCTCGGGGTTGCCGGGCATGAACTCGGCACGGGCACTGGCCAACCGGGCGTCAAGGTCGGCCAGAGAATTCAGATAGGCCTCGAACTCGGTGTCGCGGCCGGGCGAAGAACCCTTTGGCGCCGAAGCGAAACGCGCTACAGCGGACTGGTCACCAGAAGCGATTGCTGCCAGGGCCAGCTCGTAGGATTGGATCAGGAGAGCGGTCTCCTCCATCAGGGCACGCAGGCGCAGGTGCTCGGCCTGCAGCAGCTGCTTGTAACCGAGGACATCCGTGCGCTCGAGTCGCAGGGATTCCGCTTCAAGGGCCGCCAGCTCTTGGATGTAACCAAGGGCAAGCAGGTTCGGGGTTTCCTTGCCGAGGCGTGCAAGGGCCTCGTAGTCGCCGGCATTGAGATGGCTCAGGGCCTGGGTGAGCACAGTACGCGAAAGCTCCAGTTGGGTGCGCTGCAACTCAAGCGCGGCCAACTGATCGATAACGGCCTTGGCGGAATCGGTCAGGGAAATCGTCTCGGGGTTCTGACTTTGCAGGTCCGCGACGACCGTCTCGGCATCCTTGAGTGATTCCAGTTGACCTTCAAGCTGGCGCTTGATGAATCCCAGTGTGCGCTCGGCCTTCAGGCGTCCGATCTGCACACTGCGGCGGATGTAGTTCTTGGCCAGAGCATTCGCTGTTTCGGCGGCGCGGTAGGGACAGGAATCCTCCACCGTGACATTGACCACATTGGTCTTGCGACCGGATTCAGATGCTCCGGTGGCCTCCATCAGGAGCAGGACCGCTTCTTCGGGACTGCGAAGCCGAACGCGATAGATCTGACCTGCGTAGGCTCCACTGGCTTGAAGGCGCAGTCGCAGACTGAAGAGTTCGAGCTCCAGGTCCGGAGCATAGACCGCTTCCACGCCAACGGTGCTAGATTCAAGATCCGAACCAAACAGATAACCCTCATGGGGCGCGATGCGCACGGTGGTCTCATCCACGAAGTACACATCGAGGTCACGCACCAACTCCGGATCTCCTTCATGCCCCAGCACGGGCTGCACCCAGGCGCGCAGGCGATGATCGAGTGCACGTTCACCGGTCAAGCGGCGCATGATCCCTTCGGATGGCCGACGGTCATGAGCATCGACAATCGTCTCCAACCCCATGCCCTCCATGCTGGTCGTGTCACCTGCGGCTACCGGGTCATAGTCAGCATCCGTACCATCAAACAGGTCCACATCAGTCAGCCAGGTCTCCGGCGGCGCGGCGGTGACTTCCGCCAGAGACCGCGAGCGAATCAAGGCGATCTCCGCTTCCGCAGCGGGATCCGAAGTCAGGCTGGCGAGTTCCGAAAGCACTCCGCCCGTGGACTCATCCTGCTCCAACAACAGGGTCGCGCTGGCCTTGTACCTGGGCGTCCGAGTGCCGACCCAGAAAACCGTCAGCGCAGTCACCAGCACCATCACGGTGGCGATCAGCCGGTTGTGCCGCAGCAGGATCTGGAACAACTCGCCCAGATGAATGGTGTCATCGGGCATGCCTCCCTGGACGCCTCCACCCAGGGGCTGGCCGTATCCATGGTGACTCGCGCCGTTCTTGGGCTTGGAATCGCTCACCAGGCACCTCTTTGGGGCTGCTGGGGACTCAAGAAATGGTCAGGCATAACAGGGAGGTGGGCTCCCCAGGGGAGCCCTGCGAGAGGCAGGTGACGGGACAGGTCGACGATTACCAATCCGCAGGCCATGGGGCCTCCGGGGCGGATTGAAGCTGGATTCTGAGCGTCCAGGGACCGGGTTGCAAGGGCAATAGGAGTCAGGAAGCTAGGTTCTCAGGACCGAGAAGGATGTTGCAAGCCTTGGAAGGGCCGCAGAAGGCATTCTCAAACGAAGGAGCGCCAGCATGAACAATGCCCCAAGGGCCCCTGGGGCTGTGTCCAAATCACGATCCGGCCAACGACAAGATCTTCCATACTGGACTGACACCCAACTCCCCGCGCCCCAAGCCCCCCATGACCTCCTCCTCCAAAGTCCTTCTTCCCCTCGCCGACGGCTTCGAAGAAATCGAAGCGGTGACCATCATCGATGTCCTGCGCCGAGGGGAGATCGAAGTAATCGTGGCGGACCTCGGTGCCCCAGGCGATGCACGCAGCGCAAGGGGAGCCCAGGGGATCGAACTCAGCACCGCTGTCTCCCTCGATGATGTGAACATCGACGATTTCGCCGCCGTGATACTGGCCGGCGGAATCCCCGGTGCGACCACTCTGCGTGACGACGAAAGAGTGATCGCGGCCTTGAAGTACATGCATGAACATGATCGCTGGACCGCCGCGGTTTGTGCTGCGCCCATCGCGCTCGCACAAGCAGGCTTGCTGGAGGGCCAGCGCGCCACCTGCTACCCGGCCTTTCACGATCACCTTTCAGGAGCCACCGTTGTTGAAAACGAACGGGTGGTGATCAGCGGGCGCGTCATGACCAGCACCGGGCCGGGGACCTCCTTGGACTTTGCACTTTGCCTTGTAGCTGTGCTGAAAAGTCCCGAGACCGCTGAAGAACTCGCCGCTGGAATGATCGCAGGGGGACTGGCCGAGCGTGTTGGGAATTGCTGGAGCTGAACCACCAGAAAGGCCCCAGAAGCCCCGACTCCGGGGCCTTGCGCAATTCGAAACCCCGCCGACGCCAAGGATCCCCCATACTGGATACGCAACTCTCCCATGCACATCCTGCCCCTCCTGATCCTCGGCCTGCTGCCCACCCAGGATGACCTGGCTCGCGAGGCCTATACGCTGCTGGCCGATCGTTGCTTCCCCTGCCATGGCCCCGATGCCAACAAACGCAAGGGGGACTTGCGATTGGACAAGAGGACTGGAGCCCTGGCCCTGCGCAAGGGAGGGGTGGCCATTGAGCCGGGATCGGTAGCAGGCAGTTTGTTGGCGGCACGCATCGAGGAGGCTCCGGACAAACGCATGCCTCCTCCCATGAGCAAGCTGCTGCTCTCACCAAAGGAACGCCAACTGTTGCGGGAATGGATCGATGCAGGGGCCGAGTATCCCAAGCACTGGGCCTTTGCTGCTTTGACGAAACAACGAACCGCTGAACCGAGTGAGGGAGACCCCATCGATCAGATGGTTGCAGAGAGCCTTGAACGCGCAGGGCATGAAGTCGCGGACGAGGTCAGCCCGGCAACCTGGTTGCGGCGGGCCACTTTGGTGCTGACGGGCTTGCCGCCGACCCTGACGGAACTCGATGCCTTCGAAACAGCACCTGTTGCCACGCGCAAGGAAGAAGCTGTGACGCGACTGCTGGCTTCGCCACGCATGGGAGAGCACCTGGCCGCGCCATGGCTGGACGCGGCGCGCTACGCGGACACCTATGGCTATCAGAGCGATGTGTACCGCGCGGTCTGGCCCTATCGCGACTGGGTGATCGGGGCCTTCAACCGAAACCTGCCCTACGATTCGTTTCTCGTGGAACAGATTGCAGGTGACCTGTTGCCCGGAGCAACTCAGGACCAGGTCGTGGCCACCGCCTTCAACCGCCTGCACCGCCAAACCAACGAGGGGGGCAGTGTCGAAGAGGAATTCCGCAGCGAGTACGTTGCGGATCGGGTCAATACCCTTGGCACGGCAGTGATGGGTTTGACCATGACCTGCTCACGCTGCCACGACCACAAGTACGACCCGATCCCCCAGAAGGATTATTATTCCCTGGCGGCCTTCTTCGACAACATAGATGAGAGCGGGCTCTATTCGCACTTCACCAATGCGGTGCCCACGCCGACCTTGGATCTGACAACCGCCGACCAGGCCAAGCAGCTGGACGAGTTGCGCGCAGCCTGCGCAAGGCTGGAGCAGGAACTGGATGAGCTCACCCTTGATCAAGCGGCGTATGCGGCCTGGCGGACCGAACAGGAGTTGAGCGCTTCTGCACCTGCGGGTTTGGTTGGGTCATACCTGATGGATGAAGGCCAAGGGGCAGCGCTCAAGAATCAGGTGCCAGACAAGTTGGCGGGCAAGGTCCACGGGCCGATCAATCGAGTGGAGGACCATCCAGGCGGAGGCCTGCTTCTTTCCGGGGATCATGCACTCACCTTCATCGGCAACCCGGCGTTCCGCCGCTGGGATCCCCTGACCATTGGACTTTGGGTCTCAGCAGGGGAAGACTTGGAGCGCGCGGTGGTGCTACATCGTTCCCGGGCCTGGCATGACGCGGGCAGCCGGGGCTTTCAGCTTCTATTGGAAGAGGGCCGACCCTCGTTCTCACTGATTCACTTCTGGCCTGGCAATGCTGTGCGGGTGCGCGCAGTGGACGCGATAGAAATCGGCGCATGGACTCACCTTGGGATCACGCACGATGGCTCTGGCCGGGCTGCGGGCATCGGCCTGTATGTCAACGGTATCAGGGTCGAATGCGAAACAGTGCGGGATCGCCTGACCCGTACGATCGTCGGGGGCGGAGAAGCGCACTTGACCATCGGCGAGCGCTTTCGGGACCGGGGCTTTCGCAATGGGACGGTGGATGATCTGCATGTGTTTGATCGCGAACTGACGCCGGCCGAAGTCGCTCTGATGGCGCGCTTGGATGAGGCGGGCCAGATCGTGGGCTGGCGTAACCCAACGATCCGAAAAACACAGTGGAGTGAAGCATTTTGGCAAGCGGCCTTTGAAGCCAGCCCTGGGGACAAGTTGCGCGAAGCGAAGCGTGCGGAGCTACGACAGGCACGCAAGACCCTGGCAGAGTTCGTGGATCAACTGCCCTCACTCATGGTCATGAAAGAGAGTCCCGCCCCGCGCACCACACGCGTTCTGGCCCGAGGTGCGTATGACCAACCCGGCGAAGCGGTGCAACCCGACAGTCTTTCCTGCCTACCACCCATGCATAGCGATGGGCCCCCTTCACGGCTGGATCTCGCGCGCTGGTTGGTGCGCGAAGATCATCCCCTCACCTCACGCGTAGCCGTGGACCGTTTTTGGCGCCTGATATTTGGCGCGGGATTGGTGGGCACACCAGAGAACTTCGGCGTACAAGGAATAGGACCCTGGAATCCCGAGCTGCTCGATACCCTGGCACGGGATTTCATGGCCAGCGGCTGGAACGTGAAGCAACTGCTGCGACGCCTGGTGCTGAGTGAGACCTTTGCCCGCAAGACCTGCGCGATCCCCGGTGCGGATCCCCGACGACGGCTCTCAGCGGAAGCCCTGCGAGATCAGGCCCTGTTTCACAGCGGGCTGCTGGTGGAAAAGACCGGCGGTCCGAGCGTCAAACCCTATCAACCGGCAGGTCTTTGGAAGGAGAAGTCCGGTCAGGTCTACGCCGCTGATAAGGGCGCAGGGCTCTATCGACGCAGCCTGTACACCTTCTGGAAACGCACATCTCCGCCACCGTCCATGTTGCTGTTGGATGCGGCCAAGCGCGATGTGTGTTCAGTCAACCGCCCCGAAACCAGCACTCCTCTACAGGCGTTGATTTTCTGGAATGATCCTCAGTTTGTTGAGGCCAGCCGCGTCCTGGCTGCCGTGGTCCTGAGTCAGGATGCAAGTCGTGAAGAGCGCATCAGCACGGTCTTCCGACGCATGACCTCGCGTAGACCCAGCGATGGAGAGGTCCAGACGATCGCGGCTCTCCTGCGGCACTCACAAGCGGACTACAAGGCACTTCCAGACCAGGCCCAGGCTGTCCTCGGAGTGGGTGCCGCTGCCACCAGTCCCGAACTCGACCAAGCGCTGCACGCAAGCTGGACTCTTGTGATCTCCACCCTCTTCTCCCACCACGAAGTGGTCTCCCTGCAATGAAGCATCTCGATCGTAGATCCCTCCTGCGCGCAACCGGAGCGGGAATTGGCGCAGGTGTCCTGGGTTCGGCCTGGGGCCAAGACGGTCAGATCGTGCGCACGGTCCCGCACCATCTGGCCCGTGCCAGACGCGTGGTCTGGCTTTTTCAAAGCGGAGGACCAAGCCAACTGGACCTGTTTGACAACAAGCCCTTGCTCCGTGAACGCCAGGGCGAGGATTTGCCTCCAAGCGTTCGCAAGGGCCAACGCCTGACCGCCATGAGCGGCAATCAAGCCACCCTTCCGCTTGTGGGTTCGGCATTTTCCTTTGCGCGTCATGGGCAGTCCGGCGCGGAATTCAGCGACCTATTGCCCCACACTGCAAGCATCGCCGATCAATTGTGCATCGTACGCAGCATGCACACTGAGGCAATCAACCACGATCCTGCGGTGACCTTCATGCAAACCGGCTCCCAGATTGCCGGCCGGCCTTCTATTGGCTCCTGGCTGTCTCTGGGCCTGGGTTCGAACAACCCCAACCTGCCCACCTCCTGCGTTCTGATCAGCAAGAACAAGGGGGGGCAACCGCTCTATGCGCGCCTTTGGGGCTCTGGATTCCTGCCCTCCAAGCACCAGGCCATTCCCCTGCGCGCGGGCAAGGATCCGATTCTATACCTCAGCAATCCGCCCGGAGTCAGCCGCGAACAACGCAAGCGCGCCCTGGACGCGTTAGGCCAGTTGCACACCCTGGCGGCCGAGCGAGATCCCTCCGCCCTGGATCGTCAAGAGCAAGCCGAACTGGCCTGGCGCCTGCAGGCATCGGTGCCCGAGGTGGCGGACATGAGCGACGAAAGTGACGAGACCTTTGAGCTCTACGGAGAAGACGCAAGAAACCCGGGCAGCTACGCGGCCAACTGCTTGATGGCGCGACGCCTGTTGGAGCGCGGCGTGCGTTTCGTCCAGCTCTTCCACAAGGACTGGGATCAGCATGGCAGTCTGGTTGGTGGCATCAAGAGACAGTGCCGGGAAACCGATCAGGGTTCCGCAGCCCTCGTACGCGATCTGGCCAGGCGCGGCATGCTGGAAGATACTCTTGTGATCTGGGGCGGCGAATTTGGACGCACGGCCTATTCCCAAGGGCCAATCTCCTCCACCGAATACGGACGCGATCACCACGGACGCTGCTTCACGATCTGGATGGCCGGCGGCGGCATTCAGGCTGGCTTGACCTACGGAGAGACCGACCCCTTTGGCTACAACATCACCCGCGATCCGGTCCATGTACATGACCTGCAGGCCTTGATCCTGCACCTCTTGGGAATCGACCACGAACGCTTGACCTGGAAGTACCAGGGCCGACACTTCCGCCTGACCGATGTGTTTGGCCGGGTGCCCTCAGCCTTGCTGGGCTAGTGCCCCTCAGGGCAAGAAGTACAACACGACCCGTCCGGTATTGTCGTTGACGGGCAGAGGGCTCGGAACATCGTAGGTAGGATCCCCCAGCACGATTTGCTCACGACCTCCGGGCACCAGGCGCGCGGCGATGCAGCCGTTGCCCAGATGGTCGGCGGAATTGGGCAGAGCGTGCAGAGTAGTCGGCGGACCACTGAGATTGTTTCCATCCCAGATCAGCATTGAACGCGACAACAGGACCAGAAAAGCAAAGTCCAGCGCGCCGTCATTGACGAAGTCCCCAATCAAGCAGCGAAAACCAAGATAGTCTGAAGCGGACGGATTCGGACTCACATGTAGCGTCGTGTCCTGGAAGAAGGGACCGGACTGCACATAGCCCATACCCGCGTCATGAATCCCAGAGTGGTCCTTGCGATTGGCACCCACAGCCACAAAGTGCTCACGGGCGTCCACATGCATGGAGTAGCGCGGGGCGGGCAGATCATTGGGATCTGGATTGGGGTCCTCGATCACCAGCACCTGACTCTGCTGCAAGGGGCCGGGGAAACAGAATACCTGGCCAGCGACGGGAACCCCTTGAGCCGTGTTGCCGATAGCACCGACGATCAAGTCATCTATGCCATCAAAATTGGTATCGCTCACCGCCAGATGGTGACCGAAGTTGCCGTTGACGACAGGGAAAGGGTTGACCAGTTCAATCACGGGTCCAGTGGGATTGAGCGGTCCGCCGGGATAGATGAAGACACGCCCGGCTGGGACTCCGGCCACGGAGCCTTGGGGGGCACTGACGGCCAGATCCAGATGACCATCTCCATCGAAGTCACCCAAACTGACGCTGCTGCCGAACAAGCCGGGCTCCGCGATGGGCGAAACCAGTTGCAGAGGTGTGCTTCCTCCGGGACCTCCATATAGGTAGACCGAACCAGCCTGGGCAAGACCCGCCACATTCTCGGTCGGGGCGCCGACAATCAGCTCATCAAACGGATCCTGATCGAGCTGGCCCCCGACCAGATCGTAACCAAGCTGATTGCTACTGGCTGGGCCACCACAGGACTCCGGCCCTGCTCTGGAAAAGGTGCGACTGATGAGGCGAAAAGGACGCATGGCTGTGGGCTGGGCGCGTCCGAAAAACACATAGACGAGTCCCTCCCCAAAGGCCCCCACGGCCAGGTCTTGAGAACCGTCCCCGTCCATGTCGAGTGCCGCGACTCCCTGGCCAAATCCTGCACCTATCCGAGGACAGGGATGTTCGATGACAAAGGAGCCAGCAAGGGGAGGCCGCAGCGCAGGAGCCAGGGGAGCCTGCAGGGCCAGCAACAAGAAGGATAGAACGGGCATGGGGTTGGCGGGCTGGTATCGCGCCCCTGATCATAGTTCATCAAGCCAATGGGAAGGCAAAAAGGACCTGCTGGTGATACCCAAGCCGCTGCCCCCCCTGCAACCTACTGAGCGGTCACCGTTACTGCATCAATGTAGACATCATCGTCATCTCCACTGGCGTCGCAGCGCAGACGCAGCTTCATGTTCTGGCTGAAGTTCACAAGTGAACTCAGAATCACAACGGTCTCATGCTGCCATTGTTTGTTCTCAAACTCTCTGCCCCGGGCCCAGGTTTGCACAGTCACCCAGCTGGAGCCGTCGAAGAACTGCAACATGAAGTCCTCGCCCTTCTCCATACCGAGTGCAATGAAGTGGAAGTCAACTTTGATCGAAGTATACCCTGGCGTCAACACATCGATGGACTGCGCCAGAGTCGAGGATGAAGCCAGGCCGCTGTCATCCTGCAGGTTCAAAGCAGCAAATCCCTGCCAGGCCAGGCGGCCATCGGTGTAGAGCTTGCAGTCCTCGCCCCCACGGTCCCAGTTGCCAAAGCCTGACTCAAAATCGTCATGGGTCAAGACCACCGGCTGACCCGGTCCGGACCCGTTGGCCTGGGGCGCCGCAGAAACCTCTGCACTGACAGCAGATGTATTGCCCCAAGTATCCTGGGCTTGCAGCACATAGAAGTAGACCACGCCGTTGACCACCGTGCCATCACTCCAGGATGTGCTGACCGTCAACCCAGCAAACAGTGGCACATAGGGCCCCCCCGCTTGATCACTGCGCGACAAGATGTAGCCAGCCAGATCGCTTTCTGTGTTTGCGTCCCAGGCCAGGTCCACTGTTCCGTTTCCGGAGGTCCCGCTCAAGCCTGTGGGCACTGCAGGGGCAGTGATGTCCTGGGGCGTAACCGAGACCTCCTGCGAAGCATCGCTTTCCTCGCCGTTGGTATTCAGCGCGGTCAAGAAATAGTGCACCGTCACCCCGTTCACCACGCCCATGTCCAGGAAGGACTCGGCAGTGATGAGGCCCGTGTTGACCAGGATATGGCCACTGCCAGGAGTGTTGCTGCGGTACAGATTGTAGCCCGCGAGATCGGTTTCGCTGTTGGGCAGCCAGGTGAGCAGGATGCGAGAATCTCCCGCCTCGGCGCTGAAACCGCTGGGGGCTTGGGGTGGATTCGTACCACCGCAACCCCCATCAAAGACCTGCCCGTTATTGGGCAGACCAGGAGTCTCTGGAGAACCCCCCGTCCAACTGAATGAAGCGGGATCCGCCCCTATGCCCACCAACTGCAGGGAAGTGCCTGCTGGAGTCGCGCCGCTTTCGCCGACCCCCATGTCCACAGATGTCTGCCCGGCGGCGGGTCCGTCCCCCGCGACCATGCTGCCCTCATAACTCAGGAAGGACAGCACCACACCCGCCGGGTCCACCAATGCAATCCCATCCGGGGAACCGTTTTGAATTCCCTGCATGGCAAAGCCAAGCGCCCCGACACAGCCCCCCTGATCGCTGAAAACGCCGCTCATGTTGATGGTCTGATATTCCAGGCCACTGTTGCCGTTGTAGAAAACCAACCGCCAACCGAGAAGATCCAGTCCAGCGGGTCCAGCAACCTCTACAAACTCGCCGGTGTCCGAACCGGAGTTGTCGTAGTGCAACTCGTTGATCCATGGATCCGAGGCAATCGGACCTCCGCCCCCACCTGTGATGATCTGCACATCGAGGCTCAGACCCGACTCGTTGCCCGTTGTGTCCAGCGCGCTGACCGCATAGAAATAGATCGTCGATGCCAATATCGATGTGTCGCTCCAAGCGCTGGGACCGACAAGACCTGTTGTTTGGCGAATCCATGCTCCGCTTGCTCCCTCGGCGCGGTAAACGTGATAACCAGCCAGATCAAGTTCAGTGTTGTCAAACCAGTCCAACTCCACTGTACCTGCACCCAAAGCAGCGCCCAGACCGATAGGAGCCTCAGGGGGCGTGATGTCTCCCCCCCCACCTCCGCAGGTGCCGTTGAACAGACAATCCACCCACTCGGGATGATCCACGAAAGGGTTACGGTTGCCCTGAAAGGACTGCACTCGGTCATTGCGCTCGACTTCGTTTGCATCCACCGGATCCTGCTGATGCCATTGCAAGAGCACCGAGAGCATCCCCATGTAGGCCACACCGAGATTCGAGCCCGTGTTGGAACTGGCGATCAGAGCCTCGGTGTCGGTCAGGATCAGGTCGGGTTCCGCGGCCCCGGTGACCCCATGATTGCCTCCCTCGTAACGCACATCCAGGTAGAACATGGCCCGCGCGATATCACCACGCCGTTCCATCCAGATTTCCCAGGCACCACTTGTGAAGGATCCTCCTGTCCAGTTCGAGTTCCCGGGATAGACCCCGGAGCCCCCTCCTATACCTCCATTCAGCTGCGTTATCTTCTCACTGCAACCGTTGCTGCAGAACCGAAATGGTTTGTTGCTGCGAGATGAGTTGTAGCCCGAGTCGCAGAGATACAGCTGATGGCAGTCGCTGTAGGGATAGTTGCTTGACCCGTCATTGGGAAAGCCATAGGACTTGGGCCAGGTGTGCTCACGGTTGTAGTTGGCATTCCCTCCGCCAGCTTTTGGATAGCTGGCATTCAGATACACATCGCGAATCGATGCACTGTCCAGAGGATCCTCATCCGCCAGCTCAAGTATGTTCCAAGTGTCCGTCGCCGATGAGGTATAGGGGAAACGCTGGTGGTCGTCGATCACACCATGCAAGCTTGCGCGCAGAGTGGCTGCGTTACTGCTGTCCACCGCGTCGTAATAGCCCGGAGGGGCCTGAGCACTGGCGGGCAGGACACAGAACCAAACATAGAAAACCGCCGCAACGGCTACTTGAAATACACTTTTCATATGTCGGCGCGGGGGTATGCGCCTGATGGGAAAAAGCTGCGCAAGCAGCTGAAGGGCCCCTTGCGGAGTCTCTACCCTGATGAATCTAACCAAGTGATTCAATTTCTGCCCAGGAAACAAGCGAAAGGTCCTCCCGGAGCCCATTCTCCGGACAATCCGGTCAGCAGCGAGCCGCTAGCCCCGACCGATCAAGACGTAGTCGCGACGGTACACTCGCGCGATGATGGCGGCAGCCCTGGCGTCATCAAAAGAATCGTCTCCCCCTTTGGGAGTCACGTTCCGCCGTTCTCCCATTTCAATACCCCACTGCTCGCGTATTTCTTGGGGGTCCAGACCCTCCATCGGACAAATGTGAGTCACTCGCGCTGGAGCCACGGGCAAGAGGCGTTTGAACCTCAGCCACTGCAAGAGATACTGAGGGTGTAGATGCCCATCGAGCAGATAGGTCTTTGGCGGCAAGCCCCAGAACGGGCGGTTGGTTACGAAACTTGTCGCGAAGAACACTCAGAACGCGCCTTGGGATCGCGTGCCAGAAACAAATGAGGTAGCCGTTTTCTGAGAATCGCACGACCGAAGGCCAACTCGGAAACCTCCTCCAGATGCTCGTGAGCACAGAGGCTTGAGTACATCACCTTCATGTTGGTGCTGATGGCGAAGCGACCGGATTTTTGAAGGAATCGGGGCATACTGAATCCGCACGCAAGAGTAACGGCCCAGCAAGTCAGTGCACAGCCCAGCAGCCCTAAAAGCCCTTGAAGTAGCTTGGCTTCAAGACCCCCAGCAGTTCGAGGATCTCCCCTCGCCGGGCCAAGGAAAGACGCACGAAGC
>DUBE01000056.1:4323-70281 GCA_012960475.1 Planctomycetota bacterium | reverse complement strand
GGACCAGGCCCGGGCGGCGGCGCTGGGGGGCAGGTGCAGGATCAGACCCGGGGAGTTGACCTTGGCCTCCGTATCCTGGGCCAGGGCAGGGCGGGTGCCATTCCCCAGCATCAAGATGCCAAGCAGCGGGATAGCAAGCAGCGGGGAGGGCAGAATTCGAATCACGCGGGCCAGTTTCTCTCCCCAGCGGGGGCTTCGTCCAGCCCATCCCTTGGCGCAGGCCCTAAAAAACGCCATAGTGAGCCCATGTGCCCCGTCGACCCCGAGCTGCTCAAGATCCTGGCCTGCCCCAAGACCCACCAGTCCTTGACCGAGGCCAGCGCGGATGTGCTGGGTCAGGTCAATGGTGCCATCGAAGGGGGTGGCGCGCAGAACATCGGCGGTGAGGCGGTGCACGAGGTCTTGGAAGCGGGCCTTGTGCGCGAGGACGGAAAGGTGGTCTATCCGATCCGCGATGGCATTCCCGTGCTGCTTATCGACGAGGGCATTTTGGTGGCGAGCGCCGGCTAGTGCGCCTGGCGCACCCGGAATTCTCCGGCCACACGGTTTGGCTGGGTTACTGTCTGAATTTGCACCCGGGGGAAGATCTGCCCGCGGTTCTTGAGGGGATCGAGTCCATCACCCTGCCTCTGCGGAAGCGTCTGGCTCCCCAGGCGCCCTTTGGAGTCGGGCTTTATCTACCAGCCTCTGTGGCGAGTGAGGTAGCCCAGGACGCTGGGGCGTTTGCCCGTCTGGCGAACTTGTTGCATGGGAATCAGTTGGTGCCCTTTACCGCGAATTCGTTCCCCTTTGGCAACTTTCACATGGACGGATTGAAGGCCGATGTCTACACCCCGGCCTGGGATCAGGAGTCGCGGCTGGAGTTTACGCTCGCCGTGGCTGAGGTGACTCGGCGCCTGGCTCAAGGAGCAGCAGTGGTTCCGGCCCGGATTTCTGTCAGCACCCATCCCGGTGGTTATGGTGAGTGGGTTGAGGGGCCGATGACTTTGCACGCTTACAGCCAGCTTCTGGCGCGGGCAGTGCTCGGTCTTTGGGACCTGCAGGCGGAAGATTCCGGGCCGCGTCTGTCCCTGGGGCTTGAGGCGGAGCCCCGGGCCTCGGCTGGGGACACTTCGGCACTGGTGGAGTTTCTGACGGTGGCGCGCGTGCGGGCGGCCGCCCTTCTACGTGAAGAACGAGGCTTGGATGGAGGTGCGGCGGAGCGGGTCGCGGGGGACCTGCTCTCCACTTGTTTGGATACCTGTCACGCGGCCGTAGAATTCGAGTTGCCTTCCGTGGCCTGGCGTAATGCGAACCTGGGGGGCGGGGCGTCGAAGGTTCAGCTTTCCAGTGCTTTGGTGCTGCGCGACCCGGCGCTCCGGGAGGAAGCGAGGGGAGTTTTCTTGGGGCTGGATGAACCTCGCTACCTGCATCAGGTAACGGGGCGTAAGAGTGGCGGATTTGAGCGTGCCAGTGACCTTGGGGAGCTCGGCAAGGACCTTGATGCTTGGCTGGCCTGCGACGAATGGCGCTGTCACTTTCATGTGCCCGTGAACCTTGCTTCCATGCAGGGGCTCGGCACCACCCGGGCGGAGTTGGAAGGGGTCTTGGATGCGGCCTTGGATCATCCTGAAGCCTGGCCCTCTGGGGAACTGCACCTTGAGTTGGAAACCTACACCTGGGGCCTGTTGCCCGAAGCGGCGCGGGGTACCGGGGCCTTGATCGATGGGATTGAGCGGGAGTACCGGCACGCATTGGAGCGGCTGGCGCGGCGAGGCTGGGTGCCCGTGGCCTGAAGGGGGCTCAGGCCTATTCGCCCAGAGCCGCTGCGGGATTGGACTCGCCCTCGACCCAACGCCGGTGCCAGAGCTCCAGCACCACCAGCGAGAACAGTCGCCGGCCCAGGTCCTCCTTGCCGCTCTTGTGTCGCGCAAGGGCGTTCTGCACATAGCCCGGGGTCACGTACCCGCGTGCGGTTGTGCGTTCGTCGGTGAGAAGCCGTTGCACGCGCTCGAACAGGCCTTCTCGGAACCACTGGGAAATTGGAACGGGGAAGCCCTGTTTGGTGCGGAACAGAAGATCTTTTGGCAGGCATTCGCTGAACAGATCCTTGAGGATGTACTTGCCCACACTGCCGCGGATCTTGTGGGAGCGCGGCAGGGCCAGTCCGAACTCCACCAGTCGGTGGTCCAGAAAAGGCACGCGCAACTCGATCGAGGCGGCCATGGTCATCTTGTCTGCCTTCAAGAGCAGATCATCCACCAGCCAGGTCTCCAGATCCGCCGCCTGCATGCGGGCCACCAGGTCCTGGCCTCGGGTTCTGCCGAACAACTCGATGAAGTGGTCCTGGATCCAATGGCCATCATCTCCTTTTGGGCCATAGAGCAGGCCTCGCACAGCCGGGGTCACATCACAGGAGTTTCCCTGGTGGCGGGCGGCTGTGGGCTTCGCCAGCCAGTCAAGGTACTTGGCCATGCGCTCTCCCGGCAGGACCCGGCGGGCCGCGGAGCGAAGGGAGGAGTTTCGCAGGGGGAAGAAGATCTGGCGCAGTCGGTCGAGCTTGAGGTTGCGCTCATAGAGAGGATAGCCCGCGAATGCTTCGTCCGCGCCCTCGCCGGAGAGCAGCACCGTGGCGTGGGAACTGGCGAAATGGGAGAGTTCCAGCAGGGCAACTGCTGCGCTTTCGAGCAGGGGCTCTTCCGCGTGTTCCAGTTGGCGGTCGACGCCCCTGAAGAAGTCCCCGTGGGTCAACTCCAGGGCATGGTGTTCGGTGCCGAACAATTCTGCGACCCGCGCCGCGTGACCCAATTCGCTCTTGTCCTCGGGGTAGCCCACCGTGAACGTCTGGACCTTTTGGCCGAGTTTCTTGGTCAGATAGGCCACCAGGCCTGAGGAGTCCACGCCGCCTGAAAGGAAGCAGCCCAGGGGCACATCGCTCATCAGGCGCTCTTCTATGGAACGGGTGAGCAGTTCGTCCAGTTGCTCCTTGGCGCTCTCGAAATCGATTTGGAGGGGATCGATCTGGCTCGGGTCATACCAACGCTGAACTGTTTGTTGGCCTGCTTCAATCAGCAGGGAATGCCCCGGCCGGAGCTTTTCGATGCCCCTGAAAAACGTCTGCTCACCGGGCACATACCCCAGGGTCAGATACGCATCCACTCGCTCGGGATTGGGCTCTGCCACCAGCCGTGGATCTTCGAGCAGGGCACGGATTTCCGAGGCGAAGAGCAGGTCAGCACCCACCTTGGCCCAATAAAGGGGCTTGATGCCCAGCCGGTCGCGCACCAAGAACAGACTCTTTCGTCGCAGGTCCACGATGGCGAAGGCGAACATGCCGTGCAGCTTGTGGGGCAAGTCCGGTCCCCATTCCTGCCAGCCCGCAGCCAGGACTTCTGTGTCGCATTCGCTGGAGAAGACATGCCCCAGAGCCTTGAGCTCGTCGCGCACAGCCAGCCAGTTGTAGATCTCTCCATTGAAACTGACCCAGATTTTTCCCGCTGGATCGCTCATGGGCTGGGCACCCTTGTCTGAGAGATCGATGATCGAGAGTCGTCGATGACCCAGACCAAAGCGCCCCTCACTCCAGGTGCCGCTGCCGTTCGGGCCCCGGTGCCGCATGCTGGCGGTCATGCGTTCAAGCAGGACCGAGTCCACGCGGCCCTGATTGTCGCCCAAAAAGATCCCAGCGATGCCACACATGGTTACTTGTCGCCCGCAAAGGCGATCATATGACGGGCCTCGTTGTCGAAGGTCACATCGCGCACATTCTTGAGATCGCGTTTCTCGAAGAGAGCTTGCATCTCCGAGGGGGTGTAGCGGTATTGGTAGCGCGGTGAGTAGTTGTCGAAGAGGCTGACGGCTTGTTCGCGGCGGGTGGTGTTTTCTATGGGGGAGGACTCGCCGCGTAGCTTGGCAACCAGTAGAACCAGCAGACGGTGAAGGGGGGCGAGGGTGTAGCAGATGCCAAACAGGAGTTTGAGGGGCAGCCGACTGGTGAAGGCCCGGATGATGGCGTTGGGGATGCCTACCCAGGGTTCCCTGGTACGGTAGAGCTGTACATACACTCGGCCCCCGGGCTTGACCAGGGTCAAGAAACTGTCCAGGGAGCGTTCCGTGCTGGGGGTATGGTGCAACACGCCGGAGGTGTGTTCGTGGTCAAAGGTATTGGGCGGGAAGGGAGGCTCCATCACGTTGCCCTGGACAAAGTGCAGGTGGTGAGCGTTCTCTCCCGCGTGCTCTTCGCGCATCTCTTGGGCGCGCACCACGCTGCGGGAAAGATCCATGCCGACGACCTCGGCTCCGTAGCGCGTGACCGACGCTGTCAGCCGGCCGTTGCCGCAACCCGCATCCAGCACCAGCTTGCCGTCCAGTTGCTCGGCTGTCAGTTGCATGGCGTCCAAGAACTCGTCCCGGCGCTGGTCCAGGTCGCTCTTGAACCAGGTCTTGTCCCCGTATTGGTACTTCTCCCATTGCAGGCTGAAGGACTCGTTGGATCGTTTGTCGAAGCGCGAGCTGTCCACGCTGCCGATCTTCTGTGAGACCGCGCCGAGGCCTTCGATGGCCGAGATGCGTGCAGCCTGGTCCGAGAACCAGTCCGCGTATTCCTCAAAGGCATTGCGGATGACCCGGGGCACTTCTTCGATGATGGGGAAGGCCAGATCGCAGGTCTGGCAGGCCAGGAGTCCGCAGACGACCTCCGTGCCGTAGGCTTCGCCACCAAGAGCCAGGCCCTTTGGGTCTGGCCGGTCCTCAAAAGAGTGGCAGGTGAGGTCGGCACCGCAAGCGGGGCAGCAAAGGAGTTCAACCAGGCGGGGTTTCATAGGGGCGTCGTGGGTCTCCAGGGCATCTAATCGGACGCCTGGGAGTGGGCATAGTGCAAGGCCCGGGACCAAATCTCCAGCACCTCATTCGCGGTCCTTTGCCAGGTGCGCTCGGTCACGCTGGCGCGTACTGACTGGGGGCTCCATTCGGCGCTCAAGACCCGGCGCAAAGCCTGCAGCAGAGCCAGTTGGTCGTCCGCGCGTCCATAGACCACCCCGCCAGCCTCGGTCACCAGACGTGGGATCTCTCCCACATTCGAAGCCACCACGGGCCGGCCGCTGGCAAGGGCTTCGAGAAGCACATTGGGGCAGCCCTCGTAACGGCTGGCCAGGGCGAATACATCTGCTGCCGCCAGGGCCTGGGCTACTTCGTTCGGGCTGCGCGGTCCCAAGAAGTGCACCAGGTCCTCGACCCCGGCCTGTTTGGCTTGAGCTTTGAGTTGCTCAGTGTTGTCGCCCTCGGCGCCACCGCCTCCGACGATGCACAAGTGTGCTTCTGGATGGGTCGCCCGCAGCTGACTGAGCACTCCTATCAAATCCTGAAAGCCCTTGCGCGGGGAAAGATGCCCCACAGAGACGATCCATTGGGCGCTGACCTTCAGGCCCAGAGCCTTGCGCGCATCATCCCTGTGTGCCAGATCAAAGCGTTCGAGATCAACTCCATTGGTCACCACCGTCACTCGGCTGGGGTCCGCGCCCAAGTCAATGGCCCGTTGAGCCAGTGGTTGCGACACCGCAATCAACTGATCAGCCTCGCGTACCACCTGCGCCATTTTTTTTCCGCGCGCCGGGTCCTGGGCCAGCCACTCAAGAGTTCCACGCAGGGTTACGCAAACCGGTACCCCGAGGTCTTGTCCCAAGCGCAAGGCCGCAAACCCTTCCGGCCAGACGAAGTGCGCGTCGATCAGATCGATGGGCTCTTCCCTTTGCAGTCGTTCCACCGTGCGTTGCAGCGAGCATGCCATCAATGCTCCGTCCCAGCCCTTGCACACACCCGGCAGGTACCAGAAGATCGGATGATGCACGCTGATTCCGCGCCGTTCTTCTCTGCGGGGCGGTCCACCCACGAGCCCTTGATGCCAGGCTACCGGTGCCACCACCCGTACCCGGGCCAGGTCGGCTAGATGCCGAATCCGCTCCTCCACAAACAGTCCATGGCGAGGTCTCGTCGCGTTGGGATAGACGCTGGAAAGGACCAGGGCGCTGATGGGCTGGTCTGGGGTGCTTGGGGAGGGGGACATGGGGCCGCAGGGGTTCCCTTTTCTTCGGCGCACTGTGGCTGGTTTCTGCGCCTATTGCCTGAGCTCTCACAGACGCTCCTGACCTTTTGCCCAATCCCGCGGAGTGCCTCTTGGGGTCTGCTCGCTAGAGCACGAGCCCAGCCCTTCTTGGGAGTCATGTCTTCTGCCTTGGCGGTGGTGATGGTGCCGGGTGGTCTGGCCAGGAGGAAGCCTCCCTTGTACAAGCTGAATCTGGGGCGGACCATGGTCATCCCAAAGGGCGGCGCTATCCCCCGCGAATCCCTAGGATGGAGTCCCTCATGCTTTTGAAACCCACTTCAGGCGGCATTACTAGCGGGAACCTCTTGGTCCTGATTCTGAGCTTCATGCTCATGTCAAGCGGACATGCCCTTGTCCAAGAGCCGACCAAGGATCCCTACTTCACGCCAATCGGGGCCAAGTCGACCTCATACATGCCGCGGGTGATCATCCGCAACATGATTGAGGATCGCGCGGGGCATATCTGGTTCGCCACGTTTGGCGGACCGATTCGCTACGACGGAAAGGACTTCACGAACTTCGGAGAAGAGGTGGGCCTGGCGAAGTTGCGCATCTTTGCGCTCATGGAAGATCGAGCGGGCACACTCTGGTTCGGCTCCGTTCTCGCCGGGGCGACGCGCTTCGACGGGAAGACAGCCACGCAGTTCACCGAGAAGGAGGGCCTGGTGAACAACACCGTGGCCTGGATCTTCGAGGATCGCGACTCGAAGATCTGGATTGGCACGGAAGGCGGCGTCAGTCGTTACGACGGCAAGTCGATGACCAACTTCACGACAAAGGACGGACTCGTCAGCAACTCGGTCTACGCAATCACCCAGGACACAGCGGGGCGCATGTGGTTCGGAACGCAGGGTGGTGTCTGCTTCTACGACGGCAAGACTTTCTCGAATCTCGCCGACCAGGCCGGAAGATCCTTCCAGAATGTCCGATCGATCGTTGCGGACGGGTCGGAAAACGTCTGGTTCGGCGGCCAAGAGGGTGCCTTCCGCTGGGACGGCAAGACGCTGACGACGTTCACTTCCAAGGAAGGACTGCAGTCAGACTTCGTCGGCTCGATGATCGTAGATCAGGCTGGAAACATCTGGTTCGGGCACCCCGGTGGGTTTCCCAGCTTTGAGGGAGGCGGCGCGACCCGCTACGACGGCAAGTCCTTCAAGCAGTTCACGCAGAAGGAAGGCCTCCCCTTCAACAATGTCTACGGCATGCTCGAAGACAAGGACGGAAAGATCTGGTTCGCCAGTGCTGGCGAAGGCGCATGTCGCTACGACGGCAAGACCTTCACCAATTTCTCTGAGACTGGCCCATGGAAGTGACCCGGGATCCGGGTGGCCACCTGTAGCAGGCCCGGTTGGTTCCCCTGGCGCCTGGCGGGCTGGTGGGTCCCCCAGAGTGGGACCTCAAATTTGCGGCAGCGCGTATCCCTCTCGCCTCTCCCCATCGAGCCATGCATTCTGGAGAACGTTGTCGCCTGTCCCATCGGATTCCACAAAGCGCCAGGTCTTGGGGTTCCAGTGCAGTTCACACCTGTGGCGGTAGGCCAGGTTCAGGAGGTGGCATACGGCTGCGCTGCCCGCACCCACGTCGACGTCACAAATGGGCTTGGCCCGTGAGTGGATGCACTCCAGCCAGTCCGCGGCGTGGTTGGCGGGTCGGGGCAGGCGCTCATCGTCCTTACCGAACTCGCGCTTGAGGATGTCGTCGGGGACGCTGGAGATGCGGCCGCGGTCCACGTGCAGCATTCCGTCATCTCCGATGAACGTGGTCCCACCGGGGCCACCGTGGATGAGGCGCGTGCCGTCGTCGTAGACCACTGAGGCACCACGAAGTGCGCCGGGATCACTGGGTGGGAGGACGAGTACAGGACCCGATCCGTCTCGTTTGATGCCCCAATGCCCGATATCGATGTGGTGCGCGCCCATGTCTGCTACGCCCCCGCCTGCGTACTCCTGATAGGAACGCCATTGGGGGTAGTGACTGTGCAAACCGCGCGGGCTGAGCACGCTGCTGTAGCCGCGCTCAGGCACGGGCCCCTGCCATAAGTCCCAGTCCAGCCCTGGTTCGGGCTCTTCCGTTGCCAGGTCGCAGGCCCGCGACGGGTCTCCGACCCCGACGTTGATGGTTAGCACCCGTCCGATGTGTCCGTTGCGTACGTGCTCGCAAGCATCGACGAAACGCTTGCCGTATTCGGTGCGCTGCTGACTGCCGGTCTGAAAGACGATCCCGTGCTTGCGCACCACCTCGATGACGACCTGTGCTTCACGCAACGAGTTGGTTAGAGGTTTCTCGCAGTAGATGTCCTTGCCTGCGACGGCGGCATCTACGATCTGATTCGCGTGCCAGTGGTCGGGAGTGGCGATGACGACTGCGTCGAGGCCGGGCATCTGCAGGAGCTCACGGTGGTCCAGGAACATGGCGCAGTCGCTGTCGCCATAACGCTTATCCACTCGGCGTTTGCCGTCCTCCCGCCTGTTCGTGTCTACGTCACAGACGGCTACGACCCGGAACCCGTCCTGGGCCAGAAAGGCTCCGTTCATCAGGTTGCGGCCTCGAATGCCGATGCCGATCACGCCCAGGCGCACTTGGTCCTGCGGCAAGAATCGCGTCTTGCGTAGGGGCCCTGTCCACAGGGCTGGGGTTGCCGCAGCGGCAGCGACGAGTTGGCGACGGTTCATAGCGGTGGGTTGGGACATGACAAAGCTCCTTGTCATCCAACTTACGGGCAAGGGCCCATGGGCCGCCACACATGTTTGTCCGGGACTCCACAACCAGTTCGTCTGCGACTGTGCCTTGGAAGTGACCCGGAATCCGGGGGCAACCAAGCCAGGAAGCCTCAGAACGAGCGGCGAAGGATGGTGACCCCGCGGGGATTTGAACCCCGGTCGCCAGGATGAAAACCTGGTGTCCTAGGCCTGACTAGACGACGGGGCCACCGAGAGCGACGCAGTTGCCCGCGTCTGAGGGCGAGAGAATAGGGCTCCTGGGGGGGCGAGTCAAGAGTTGGCAAGAGTGCTGAGCAATCTTCCTTGGCGGGGCCTAACTGTCTTTCTTTGCCTTGGCGGGCTCCAGTTTCACTTCGCCGCAGGGAACTTCCACCCTGGCCTCTTGGAAGCCATCTGCCTGCACCCGGTAGGATCCGGGCAGGATCTCATCGATGGTGGCCAGACCGCTTTCATCGAAGCTTGCCCGCTTGTAGCTGGTGCGGGGTTGGGAGTCATCCCCTGAGGTGTTCTCGCGGGTGGGCCTCACGGTCACTTCGCGTCCTTTTCTGGTGCCCGGGGCACGCACCGATAGGGAGAAGAGGGTCGGAATGTGGATCTGCGCGTAGTTCGCGCCTTTTTCCAGGGTGACATCCAGCCTCGCGATTGTGCTCGCGGAAGACCACCAGCGGTTTCTGGTGCTTGACTGCTGGAGGCCCAAGCTGATGCGATTGACTCCGGGCTGCAGGCCCTTGAAGAGATAGCTGCCGGTTTCATCGACCTTCTTGTCTCTGTTGAGCGAGGAGTTGTTATTTTCTGAGAGAGTCTTGACCGTCAGTGTCAGGCGGTCCGCGAACTTGTGACCTGCGAATCCTGTGATGGTCACTTCAATGCTAGCGGGTTCAATGAAGCGCAGCGCAACCTCGTTGGTGCCCTGTGCGAAGCTGACCGTACAGTTGCCGTAGCGGGAATCGGTCGCGCTGATTGAGTAGGTCGAATCCGGAGCGGCTTCTTTTTTCATGAAGTCGGGTTTGCGCAGGAGGTAGACGCCGGTGGACTCGCGCCGGGGCTGGATGATGTTGGAATTGGAACTCCCCCCCGTGTAAGTCACCTTGAGTCGCATGGAATCCACATTGATGCGGCGGCCAGTGGGGTCCAGGGTGGTGACTTGCAAGGTGCCCTCTGGCCCCAAGTCAGGGATCACCAGGTCCTTTTCCAGTACCCCTGTTTCCAAGGTGACCGTTTCAGTTGTCAGGATGGTTCGGCCCCGACGCAGGCTGAGACCCAAGAGGTAGGTTCCAGGTTCAATGTCCAAGAGTGTGAAAGTTCCAGATCTGGTGCTGAGCCGCTTCGCATCATCCCCCTTCAGCAGGTCGGGGGATGGAATCTGGCCCGGAGCCAGCAGCAGTACGCGGACTCGAGTGTCTTCCATGGCCGGCGCTCCGTTCGCTTGCAGGATGCGACCGCAGATGCCGGTGCGTGGTACAAGCTGTAGGGTCAGGGGGGCGGGGGCTTGTCCCGCGTACACCTCCAAGGGCACGGCCTCCGAGCCAAGGCGGGAGAAGCGCATGCTCTCGGTTTCCTGCAGTCGTTCCAAAGAGAGGGCGCGCAGGGTATAAATGCCCTCGGTCAGACGAAAGGGTTCGTTCTGGCTCCAGCGGTATTGGACCCCTCTTTCGCTCTGATTCTCGCGATTGGGAAATTTCACCTCGATGATGGCCTCCTCAACGGGCGTGCCATCGGGGGCGAGAATTGTGATCGACAGGGAGGGCGTGGGTTGTGCGTTGAAGTTGACCTTTGAATTGCTGTGGACCGGGACATAGGCGGGGCTTCGTTCGATCAAGAATCCCTCGAGATAAGCATTGATCGTCCAAGTGGTCCGGGCAATGCCCTCGAACCGCACTCTGCCGGTTGAGTCGGTCATGCCCGAGTGCATGTTGGCATGGTCCATTGCAATGCGTTCTGCCGTTTCGCGCAGTTTGGATCGTGGGTCCTGCTGGGCTGGGGCCGGGCCGCCCAGGGATTGGCGCACATGATCGTTGCTCCTGCTGGGTCTGGCGGTCACGGTTACTCCAGGAAGGGGTTGGCCTGCTCCGTCAAGCACGAGGGCTTCGAGCCAGAAGTCACCTGTTTGGGATTGGGTGGAGGTGGGCTGCCCCAGGGCGGAGTCAATGACGGCGTCGGAGACCCGCGAGTTCGACTCTGTGCTGGCTCGTGCGCGTACAGGTCCTTCACTGCCTGGGTCGACCGGGGGTGTCAGGGAGGCGGACGGTCGAGTGTCCTGGACCCTGTCTACGTCTTTTCTGTTAGCAGTGAGGATAGGAGTTCCCGCCTCGGAAACGGTGGGCATCTGCAGCAGTTGGCTGAGGCCAAAACCACCGGCGAGTCCGAAGAGGACTGCGAGGATCGTGGGACGGGCGGAAGAGGTCATCGGGAGAGCTACTTATCGAGTCTTGGCCCAGGGGAGTGGGCGCGCCTTCAGCATAGTTCTTTTCACGCTCTGGGTAACTCGTCAAGCCGTACGGGGCGGCCCTCCGCTGCGGACAGATCTGCCGCAAACATGACCCGGTGGGTCTCCATGGCTGTTTCGAGGCTTGTGCGGGGCATGGGCCTGCCTGCCAGGGTGCTGTCGGTGAAGGCCTGGAACTGGGGCTGGTAGGGATGATCGGTCACATCGCCCGAGTCGATCAGACTGGTTTCCAGTTTGGACCACTTGGCGCGATTGAGCCCGTCGAGTTTGTGGCTGTAGAAACGGTCGTCGAGGATCGAGCCGTGGCTGCCCAACAGGTGTACATGAAAATAATAGGGCTGCAGACAATCGATGGCGGAAGCGCACTTGGCAATGCGACCATCGGCGAAACGCAGCAAGGTCACACAGGTGGTGTCGTACTCGTAGGGCTCAAAGATCTTTGACTTGGAACTGGTGCTGATGCTGGTGACTTCTTCCACCTCGCCATCCATTAGGAACAGGATCGCGTCCAGGGCGTGGCAGCCGGCGGTGGCCAGGCTGGAGGTGCCGATCTCTTTCTTGACATTCCAGGGGAACTGGCCGATCCAGGGGCCGATGCCGTGAAAGTAATCGATCTCCGCGTAGTGCACATCGCCGATCATCTCCTGGTCAAGCATGGAGCGAACGAGGGAAAACTGGGCGCTGAAGCGGCACTCGAAACACACCATGGCTTGCACACCGTTGGCTTTGACCGCGGCTTCAATGCGCAGCGCGTCTTCCCAATTGGTACTGATGGGCTTCTCGATGATTACATGCTTGCCTGCTTCCGCTGCGGCGATGGCCTGTTCTGTGTGCAGATGGTGGGGGGTGCAGATATCCACCGTGTCGATATCGGGGTCTGCAAGCAGCTCGTCGTAGGAGCTGACCGGGCGCAGGGGCTGGCCATACTTGGCTGCGAGTTCCGCCTCGTTCAATGAACGGCGGGAACTGACGGCGGTGATGTTGGCACCCTTGACCGCTTGAAATGCTTCGATGTGTGCGCCGGCCACGGCACCGAGGCCGACGATCCCGATTGAAAGGTCTTGTCTTGCTTCGCTCATGGTTGGGGGGCGCGGAGATCGCGCGGGGCTACGGTAGCGAGCGAGACGGCTGGGGGGCAGGGTTGGCTTTCAATTGTGGTCGAGTTGTCGTGCTGGAGGTGGGAGGGCGGTGCCCGCTGAGCGGATTGGGCCTGGGTTTAGCCTGCGGCTGTCGAGCATGGCATGGGGCTGCTAGGGTGGGCGCTGCGAACCAGTTCCACCCACTTTCCTTTTCACTTCAATTCCCCGAGCACTCCATGGCCAAAGGTCCATCCTCCGCATCCACCCGCTTGCCCCGGCGCGCTTTTCTGTCCGCCGCCCTCCTGCCCGCCGCGGGTCCCTTTCTGCGGTTTGGTCCCCTACGCGACAAGGTGCGCGTGGCGATTGTTGGAGTGGGCGGTCGCGGAGCGGGAAACCTGGCGAGCATACTGGGAGAGCAGATCGTAGGGATCTGTGATGTGGACTCGACGCAGATCAATGCTGCCCAGAAAACTCTGGAGGCCCGAGGCCATGACCCTTCAGGGATCAAGGTCTACCGCGACTACCGGGAGCTGATTGACGCGGGAGGCTTGGATGCGCTCCTGGTATCGACTCCGGACCACACCCACGCCCATCCAACCGTCGGTGGCCTGCGTTCAGGACTGGCGGTCTATTGTGAAAAGCCGCTGGCTCACACGGTGGAAGAGGTTCGTTTGGTGCGCCGGGTGGCGGCCGCCAGTGGGCGACCGACCCAGATGGGCACTCAGATCCACGCTGGGGAAAACTACCGCCGGGTAGTGGAGTTGATCCGTGCGGGATCGATAGGTTCCGTATCCGAAGTGCATGTGGTCTGTGGCAAGAGCTGGTCGGATGGGCGCTTCGGCGAGGAGGTGCCCGTGCCCGAAAACCTGAACTGGGATCTATGGCAGGGACCAGTGCCCGCTCGTCCCTACAGCGCAGGTTTGCATCGGGCCAACTGGCGTCGCTTCTGGAATTATGGCACGGGAACTCTTGGTGACATGGCCTGTCATCATCTGGACCTGGTGCACTGGGCTTTGGACCTGGACCTGCCCGACAGCACGGAATCCGAAGGGCCACCGGTGCATCCTGTGGGCACGCCCTCGTGGATCCATGTACGCTGGGGGCATCCGGCCCGTGGGCCTCGCAGGGCAGTCGAGGTTCATTGGTGGGATGGGGGACACAAGCCGGATCTCGTGGCTCCCGATGGTCAGAAGATCCAGTGGGGAGATGGCTGTGTGTTCATAGGGGACAAGGGCGTTCTGTGCGCGGACTACGGGCGCCACAGGCTGCTGCCAGAAAAGGACTTTGCTGAGTTCGTTCCTCCAGAGCGCACGATTGCTCCTTCCATCGGCCACCATGCGGAGTGGTTCCGCGCGATTCGCGAGGGCGGTCCCACCACCTGCGACTTTTCCTACTCGGGTGCGCTTTCCGAAACGGTGCTGCTGGGCAATGTGGCGCTTCGCGCGGGGAAGAAGCTCACCGGTTGCAGGAGCGATGGTCTGGCGGAGCAAATCCCAGAGGCGGAGGAGTTCCTGTCCTCACCCGTGCGAGAGGGCTGGGAGTTCTAGCCCTTGGAGTTTTCCTCTTCCAGTTCCGCCGCTGCCCGGGGGTGGGCCTGCTCATAGACCTCGCGCAGGCGCTCGATTGAAAGGTGGGTGTAGATTTGCGTGGTGACCAGATGGGCGTGGCCCAGCATCTCTTGCACGCTGCGCAGGTCTGCGCCACGGTCGAGCAGGTGCGTGGCGAATGAGTGGCGCAGGGTGTGGGGTGTGGCGCGGCGGTGAATGTGGGCTCGCATGAGATTGCGTTCCACCACTCGCTCAAGGGTTCGTACGGTCAGGCGTGTACCCCGCGGACCGAGGAACAAAGCGTCCCCTGCTGTGGTGACAGGTTTGGGGCGATCTGGATCTTCCCGATAGGCGGCCAGGGCGGAGAGAGCGTGACTGCCCAGAGCAACCAGTCGTTGTTTGCCGCCCTTGCCCATGACTCGCGCGGTGCCTACTTTGAGGTCCAAGTCTTCTGCGTTGAGGCCCACGGTTTCCGCTGCGCGGGTGCCGGCGGAGTAGATCACTTCAAGCAGGGCCTGGTCCCGGCGGCCGGTCGGCGTGGCTGTATCCGGGGCGGCGAGCAGGGCATCCACCTCTTTTTCAGAAAGAACCCCGGGCAGGTTGCGCGGGGTGCGGCGGCGGCGCAAGCCCACGGCGGGGCTGGTTTCGAGCTGACCCTCTTCCACCAACCACTTGAGCAGACCACGCACGGAGGAGAGTTTGCGTTGCACCGAAGTGCCAGCGAGACCCTGGTCTTCCAGTTGTCCCAGGTAGGCGCGCATGGCGCGTGGTGCCAGGTCGCTGGGTGCTTCGATTCCGCGTTCGGCGCAAAACGCAGCAAAGGTCGCCAGATCTGTGCCATAGGCTCGCAGGGTGTGCACGGAGACACCGCGGGCATTCTTGAGGCGCTGCAGGTATTGATCAATCCACTCGTCCATGGAGCAAGAGATCATCCCAGTTGGGGGGTGCCGGTTCTAGTCCCTTGTGCTGGCCTTGGGAAGAGTTGCGGGCAGACCCGTGTTGCGCGCCGCTGCTCGTGCGGCCCAGGCGCTGATCAGGATCTCCCGCGAGGCGGGGTTGATGCCCGCCACGAAGCCTGCCTTGCGAGCGGCTTGGGTGGCCCCGACGAAGGCGCTTTCGGCGGCGGCCTGGGCGCTGAGGTACTCCTCCAGCCGGGTCAGGCGCGCTTCACTCGCGGCAATGGTTTTGGCCTGCGTGGCGATGGTTTTCTCCAGGGCAGCGAGGCTGTCCGGGTCTTGGACTGAGGGGGTTCCAAGGCAGCAGAGAGCGAGCGGCAGCGCCACGAGGACGGGTCGCAGGGTCACGAGGGCAGGGTGCAGGGTCATGGAGAGAGCATCGACCGGCACCCGGGAGCATCTGAATACCCCTCTTGAGGGGTCCTGGGCTGGGACAGGGCCCTTGGAAACCAACTGGACATCCAATACATCACAGTAGGTTTGCCATGATAGGCCCATCATGAAGAACACTTCTCTTGCCCTTGGACTTGCTGGCCTCACGCTGGTCTGTTCAGCATTCAACTTCAACTCCGGCAGCAGAGCCCTGGAAAATGTCAAGGTCGGCGATCAGATCGACAAGACCTTCTCCAAGGCTCCGGCGGATTCTTTCGGCGTCAAGTCATTCAAGGACCTCAGGGGCACACCAATCCTGGTGGAGTTCTGGGGCACCAGGTGAGGCCCCTGTGTTGGGGGGTCCGTGCCGGCCACCGTCAAGTTGAAGGAAGAATATGGAAGCGATCTCGCCGTGATCCTGGTGGAGTGTCAGGGTGCTGACGAGCAGAAATTCATGAAGTTCGCTGCGGGCCGCAAATGGCTCGGGCGAGAGATGATGTGGACAAGAGAGCGTCCGTTCATGACGGGCGCCAAGGGCTTGCCGAATTACGCTCTGCTGGACGAAACCGGCAAGATCGTTTCCATGGGCAATCCCCTCAGGGATCACGGCAAGATCACCGAGGAGATCGATGCCGCCATCGCGCGCAGCAAGAAGGGTCCCAAGGGTCTGCCAAAGGAGGCCGCCAAGGTGCGCAAGCTGCGGGTCAAAGGTCAGTGGGCCAAGGCCAGGGCCGCCCTGGCCAAGGAAGAGGCCGACGCAGAAGGTGTCACCGCTGCGGCCCTGGGCGAAGAAAAGGAGGAATTGGATCGTGCCTTCAACAGCTTTGTCGCGCGGGCTGAATGGCTCTTGGAGAACGGTTACCCCCAGCGCGCCAAGGAACTCGTGGGCGTTCTGCTCAAGGGATCCAAGCGCGATGATATGTTGCTGGGGCGCCTTGAGCCCCTGGCCGAGACCATCGAGGAGGCCAAGGAAGAACTCGCCGCCGCCAAGGAACTGAGTCGTCTGGAGCGCGCCTTCTACGAGGACGGCCCCGACGAGAAACTCAGCCGCCGCATTGCCAAGCTCGCTTCCAAGCACGCAGGCACCAAAGTGGCCGTGCGGGCCGAGGTGCTGGCCGAGTGGGCCATGAAGTAACTGCTGACACCAGGCCCAGCCAAATTCTGCGCACCTTCGCCCCAGGCTTGAAGGTCCAGAGAGTGTGTTTCGGCCTGGTGTCAGCAGTTATGCTGAACCCATGACAAACTCCCCTCTCAAGAGCCAGCTTGGAGAGCAGGTGGTCCTGGCCCTCGGTGGAGGAGCTGCGCGGGGATTTGCACACATCGGCGTGATCCGAGGTCTTCAAGAACAGGGCATTGAGGTATCAGCCGTCGCGGGGTGCTCGATCGGTTCGGTGGTGGGCGGGGTCTTTGCCGCCGGGGCGCTCGACGACTACGAGGAAGCGGTTCGGGGGCTTTCCCGCCGGGACCTGCTGGCCATGATGGATGTGTCTCTGCCCCGGGGCGGGCTGTTCACCGGAGAGAAGATGGCGCGTTTTGTGCATCGCTTCATTGGCGATCAGTTGATCGAGGACCTTGAGCTGCCCTATCGGGCCGTGGCTGTGGACTTGGACAGCGGGGCGGAGTTCTGGTTGGAGCGCGGGTCTTTGTTGACGGCCATGCGGGCATCATCAGCGATCCCCGGGGTCTTTCGACCGATTCTGGTGGAGCAGCGCTGGTTGGGGGATGGGGGGCTCGCCTGTCCCTTGCCCCTGGAGGCTGCGGCGGACCTTTCTGACTTGCCGGTGGTGGCGGTGGATTTGAATGCCATCGAGTCGGATCACGCTGCGGGGCCATTGCCCGCGGCTGATCTCGAGGCGAGATCCCCTGCGAGTCCGGGCCTGGTGCGTGCTCTTGGGGCGGGCCTGGCGATTGTTTGCAACCACTTGACCAAGGCCCATGTGGCTTGTAATCCGCCGGCGCTCCTGTTGCAGCCCAAGCTCGCGAGGCACGGGCTGTTCGATGTGTCCGCAGTCGCGGAGGTGATCGAATTGGGACACGAGGTTGTGACCGAAGTTGCCGATCGATTGGCGCGAGATACCCAATCAAAGCAAGCGAATCGTTGAGGGACGGGCGTTTTTTTTGAAATCAGGTGTCCTAATGAAGGCACCAATCGTTTTTGCTCGCAGTGGACCTCTTGTTGGGGTCCTCGGAGACGAATTGGCCCTTAGGCCTATTGCTCGGCTTTGAGGGTGGAGGCAGGTGTCTCCTCCCTTGATTGCTCGCCTCCTCTCGCGATTGTCGTGAAGGCAGTGCGTCCCGCGCAATTCAGCTTGCGTTGGGCGCGCTGACCCCCTGGAGGAGTACGAGCGGAATCAACAGGAAGGCCGCGCCCAAAAGGTAGGGCGCTTCCGAGGCCCAACTGAAGAACAGCCCCCCCCCGATGATTGGTCCAGCTGCCCGAGCGGCGCTGCCCATGGAGCGGAAAACCCCCAGGGACAGGCCCTGGGAGGCTGCGGGTGAGAGGCGACTGGCCAGAGCCGAAAGGGAAGGCATGACCAGGGCCGAGCCCACCGACAGGAATCCAAGGCCCAGATAGAGCTGTCCTGTGCTGTGGGTCAAGCCCACGATCAAGAACCCTGGAACGGTCAGCATGACTCCCAATCGGCCGAGCTTGCCCTCCCCAAGAATTGGGCTCAGACGGCGCACCAGTCCTCCCTGCACGAGGGCGATGGTCAGGCCCACAAAAACGAACATATAGGCGTTGTCCATGGGATCAAAGTCCAGGCGGCTGGTGGTCAAGAACGCCAGTGTGAATTCCATCGCGGCGAAGGCCAAGAGGTAGCTGAAGTAGGCCATGTTCGTGCGTCGCAGCTTTGGATCGTCAATACCCTTGAGGGCTTTGAAGGGATGCAGGGTGCGCGTTCTTGCATCCGCTCCCCGTCGTTCCGGAGGCAGGGTCTCGGGCAAGGAGCGCAGGGCCACGATGAAATTCAACATTGAAATTACGAAGGCGAGAAGGGCGCATCCACTGAAGGGATTGAGGCCATAGGGAACCAATCCCGGCAGACTGGTGGTCAGGTCCCAGTCCGCGGTCAAACCACCCAGGGCGGGGCCGAGCACAAAGCCCAACCCGATGCCCGCCCCGATCATGCCCATGCCCTTGGCGCGCTCGGGGCCCTTGGTCACATCCGCCACCACCGCCGTGGCGGTGGAGATGTTGCCCGCCATGATGCCTCCAAGCATGCGCGCCACGATCAAGAGCCAGAAGGGCCCCGCGAAGAACCAGATCACATAGGAAAGGGCCGTGCCCAGGAGGGTCAGGAGCAACACCGGGCGTCGGCCCCGGGCATCGCTCAAGGATCCCCAAAAGGGCGCAAAGAGGAACTGCAGCAGCGAATAGACGGAACCCAGAATGCCACCGAAGAAAGCGTGCAGGGCCACCGCCTTCATCTTGCCGTCTGTGCCCGAGGCCAATTCCGAGAGCCAGTTTGCCAGTTGCCCCACCAGGGAGTCTGGGCCTTCGTTGCTGACGTAGTGCTCCAGGAGTTTCGGGAAGAGCGGAAACAGCACGCTGAATCCGATCATGTCCAGGAACACGATGGAGCAGGCCAGCAGCAGGGTCTTTCGGGAAGCGTTCGAGGAATCCGTCATGGGGAGCAGGGTAATGGGGCCGCACAAGGAGCGAAGCTGCAAATACCGTAATTGCAGGGTTTGAGAAAAGCACAGTTGTCAGGACCTCGGCCCCGCTACTCTTCCCAACCATGTCCACCCGCGCTGCCTTCACTTTTCGTCCCCGGGTCTTTCCTCTGGAGAGAGTCCTGGACGGGGGACAACTGCTGTCGTCTTTGGGACAGTTGCCCGGAGCCGTGCTCTTGGATAGTGCGGCGGGCAAGCCACACAACTTCACGCTCATGGGTTTCGAGCCCTTGACGGGTGTCGATCTGCCCGGATGCTTTGAAGATCTCGCGCCCTTTTGCGCCAGCATCGTCTTCGAAGAGGGCGCCGACCCGGTGCCCGGCCCGTTCCAAGGCGGTTTTATTGGGGCCTTGGCCTACGACCTGGGCGTCCCCGGTGAGGAGTTGGACCTGCCCAGGGAAGAGGGCCTGCGAGCACCGATTCTTGGCGGTCTCTACACCGATTTCGTGGTCACTGATCATTCAATCAGCAAGAGCTTCCTGATCTTGGGTCATGACCCCGGTGACGAACGCCCTTCGGTGCCTGAGCGGGTTGCCAAGGTCCAAGAACTCCTCGCCCATCCCCGAATCCCCACAGCCCCGCAACCAATCGGACCTCTTGTGCGCCACACACCGGCCCACATCCATGAAGAACGCATCCGTATTGCCCAGGCGGAAATCGCTGCTGGAGAGTACTACCAGGCGAATCTGGCCCACCGCCTGACCCGTTCCATGCGTGCCGACCCCATTGATCTCTACCTGGCTCTACGTCGCTGGAACCCAGCGCCCTACATGGGATACCTAGGCACCGAAACAACAACCCTGTTGTCTTCGTCTCCCGAGATGCTGTTGGAGTGTAGTGGTGGCAAGTTGCGCTCGCGTCCGATCAAGGGCACCCTGCCCCGTGGACGGACCCTGGCCGAGGACCGGATTCGCGCCAAGGAACTGTTGGCCAGCGAAAAGGACCGGGCGGAACTCGCCATGATTGTCGATCTGGTGCGCAATGATTGCTCTCGGGTGGCCGAGGTGGGCAGCGTGCGGGTGGGGCCCCTGCCCGAGTTGGAGAGTCACGCTTCGGTGTTGCATCTTGCGGCAGATGTGAGTGCCCAGCTGGCACCCGGTCGCACGGCCCTCGATGCCTTGCGCGCGCTTTTTCCTGGGGGCTCAATAAGTGGCGCGCCAAAGCTCCGTTCCATGGAGGCAATTGCGGCCCTGGAGGGCGAGGGTCGGGGCTTCTTCACCGGCAGCCTGGGTTTCCTGGACTGCGCAGGGAACGGGCTCTTCAATATTCTGATTCGCAGTCTGGTGGTCCGATCCAAGAGGGTGGATGGTGTGTTGAAGTCCACCCAGGAGGTCACCTTTTGGGTCGGTGGCGGGATCACCGCCGCCTCGGACCCTGCCGCCGAAGAGCGGGAGACCCGGGTCAAAGGGGCCCGTCTGGCGGCGGCCCTGGCGGGTGAGGCGGCCCCCGAAGAGGCCCTGGGCCTACCTCTGCATGGGGGAGCCGGGCTGGCTCGGCACCCTTTTTGCTGAGTATGCAGTCGATGCTGGCTCCTTGCACCCTATTCGCGGGGGCCCTCCGCCTGTCCGACTCTTCTCAGACAGGTTTCGTGCCCTCCGCATCCTTAGGATGGAGATGCCACCCACAACGACCCAGAGCAATCATGATGCACACCCTGCTAGTTCTCCTTGTCTGCCCCGCTACGGCTTCAATTGGCGCGCCTTCCCTGACCCCTGCGCCCACTCCAATCCTGCTCCAGGACGAGGAGGAGAAACCCGACAAGCGTGAAGAAATCAAGCTACTTGTCGATGCCTTCGGCAACCACATCAAGAAGCGTGGTGACGAGGATCGTCAGGCGCTCGCAATCGTGGACACGATGCTCGGCGAATGGGAAAACAGCGGACCCAAGGATCGCAAGAGTATCGTGCGCATCCTGTCCCGCAGTCTGAACGAGAAGCGGCGGGCAGACAAGGACGGGCGTCCGAACAACATGCTGTTTGTGGCGGTGGCCGTGGCCATGGGACGAATGGGCCCCGAGAGCGTTCCAGAGTTGATGAAGTGGATCGGGCACAAGAAGCACCGCAAGGACATCTTGCTTCAGCGCCATCTGGTGCTCGCTCTAGGCAAGACCATTGACAAGAAGGGGCGCAAGTTGTTGATCGATCTGTTGGTGCACAAGGATCCCCCGATTCAGGCGGCCGCCGCGGAAGCCCTCGGTCACTACCGCAAGAAGGACCAGAAAATCCGCAAGGAGATCTTCGAGGAAATCCTAAAAGTGCTGAACTCGGCCTACAACGCCAAGGAAGGGGCCAGTACGGATCGTGAGGCCCAGGAGCGATACGATGTCATCGCCGCGCCCATGATCACAACCTTGCAGGGGCTCTCGGGTGCCACCGTGCGCACCCCCAATGACTGGCGCTCCTGGTGGAACGACAATAAGCGCAAAAAGTGGGACGATGTCTGAGGCTGGATCGTTCTAGGCTGCACTGATGCAAGAACCTGATCTGGGCGACTTTGGCCTGGGCGCAAGGAAGTCCCCTGTGGGCATCCTGCCCTGGGTGCTGTTGGGCTTCGGGCTGCTGCTCGCCGCCGGGGTTGTGTTGGTCCGTTCTCTGCCCGAATCCGACAGTCCCCGCGTGTTGCCGCCAGGCCCTGAGGAGCGCACGGTCATGGGTTGGGAAGTGGCGCTGGCGGCGACTGATGGAGGCTTGGAAGGAGAGGGCGAGGACCTTTCCTCGGCCAGTATCGTGCGCTTGGAGCGCCTGCATGCGAGTCCCGAACGCCAGGCCTTCGACGCGCTGGCGCTCAGTCGCGTGTTGGGTCTGGAGGGAGAGCCTTGGGTGCTGGTCCTGCCTCCCGGTCTCATCCCGCGTGCCTGCCAGATCCGATTGAGCTCGGGCGATTTTCTTCGTCCTGTGCCTCCGGGACCCCATCCGGTCCAAAGTGTGCTGCACGCCACGGGAAACAGCCAACGCCCGGTGCTCTTCGGGCCTGCGCCAGAGACGCCCGTGCTCGTGCTCGATGGGGTGCTGCATCCCATGCACTCACAGGAGCGACCTGCAGGGGAGAGTGACAGGGCTTTGCTGGGTGGACCCCAGTGAGACGCTTTCTGGGTCTGAGCTTGTTGCTCTTGGGGTGTGGGCATGAGGCGCCTGTTCCGGAAGCCGAGCTGCCCCAGCAGGCGAAAACCGATCGTGCGATCCCCTCAATTGATCCAGAGCGGAATTCTGAGAGGGAAGAGGAACTGCTCAGGCAGATCGTGCAACTCGAAGATCTCTTGACACAAAAGGACGCGCTCCTGCTTTCTCGCCAGGAGGAATTGCTTCGTTTTCAGGCGACCCTGGCCATGATTCAGGCTCCTCCTGGTTCTGACCTGGCGATTGAAGCCAAGGGGCTCACCGTGGACTCAGAACTCGCGTCCAGCGAGTCCCCACCTGATCCAGCACAAGTGCGCGCGGAGGAGATACGTGCAGCTCTACAGGGCCTGCTCGCCGCCGATGGAGTGCACAGCTATCAGGTTCTGACCCTCGGGCGACTGGAGCAGGGCTACGCGGGGCCGGTGGTTCTGCGCCTGATCGATTCCCGGGGCCGACCAGCGGGGTTGATTGCAGCCGAGCGTCTGCGGCTCGAAGCCAGTCGCGCGGGGCGCACGGTGACTCTGCGGCTTGAAGAAGGCTTTGAAGAGAGAGCGGGAGTCAGCGTGCCCTTTGACGGTTCTGCTGGAGTCGCCGCGGCCGGACAGAAGCCCCGGGGCGGAATGCGTCGCGTGACTCTGCCGGGGGTGGATCCGGTGCCCTGGATCGAAGCAATGCCGGAGCTCTTTGGGGCCCAGGCCAGCCAGGGTCCGCCCGATGATGGCCTCTGGGATCTGACTGCCGTGCGTCAGGAATTCAACCGGCTCCTGGCTGCGGATCCCAGCGTCGGGCGGTGGAGGCTGGCGGGGCTGGGCGGCCTTGTGTCAGGCGTTCTGCGGGATGTGCAACTGGTGGAACTCGATGTCGAGGGGCGCCCGCTCAGGCGGCTCTTTGCGGACGCTCTTTCTCTGGAAAGGGGAATCACGGCCGGGCTGCGGATCGAACTCACCGACGGGGTGCAGATGGTGGGGCAGGAGCGCACGCCATTCCTGGAAGGTCGCTTTCGTCTGATCCTGCCTCGGGCCGAGCCTGAGATCTGGAAGGCCAGGGGCATGCCGGGGCTGGTGAGTCATCCTGCCCTGTTGGCCCGGGAGAGGTTCGAAGGCAGCAACGATCCGGGCGGGGACTGAGCGGGCGCGGACAGGGCTGCCGCAAGAGTCTCGGCTGAGGTGTTCGCCCCAAGGGACCGACTCCCTAGAATGGTCGCGAGACCCGGGGAAGTTCCTGGGGTTGCGCCTCCGATTCAATCCGATCAGCCGTGGACCTTTTCGAACACGCCGCCGCCAAGAGGCCCGAGGGCCCTGCCGTGCAAACCGTCAGCGCTTTCACGCGCATGCTAGCGGGGCGTCTCGCGGATCTGGGGCGTGTGTCTGTTGAGGGCGAGGTTGCCGAAGTCAAGTGCGCAGCTTCGGGGCACATGTACTTCGCTGTCAAAGATGCCAACGCCCAACTCTCCTGTATCGCCTGGAAGAGCACGGTGCAGCGCTTGAAACTACAGATCAAGCCGGGCGACCAACTGGTGCTGCATGGCAAGATCGATGTCTATCAACCCCAGGGCAAATACAGCCTGATAGTTGATCGAGTAGAGCGCCAGGGCCTGGGGGCTCTCTTGGCAAGGTTAGAAAAACTAAAGGAAGAACTGCAAGCCAAAGGCTGGTTTGATCGCAAGCGCCCACTGCCTCGCCTGCCGCGCATGATCGGGGTGGTCACCAGCCGGGACACGGCGGGCTGGCAGGACTTTCAAAAGACCCATGCCCAGCGTTGGCCCTTGTTCCCTCTGCGACTGGCCCATGCCCGAGTGCAGGGCAAGGGCAGTGCAGACTTGGTGGCCCGAGCCATTGATCGTCTGGCCGCCAGTGGCGTGGATCTGATCTGCGTGATTCGCGGGGGCGGTTCCCTGGAAGACCTCTGGACTTTCAACGAGCTGGCCGTGGCAGAGGCTGTTTTTCGTTGCCCCGTGCCCGTGATCAGTGGAGTGGGGCACCAAAGTGACATGACTTTGATTGATCTGGTGGCGGACCACCGGGCCCACACCCCCACGGATGCAGCGCAGGTGGCAGTGCCTGAGCGGGCTGCGTTTCTTGAGGCTCTCGAGCGTGGGGATGAACATCTTTCCCGCGCTTTTGAGAGGGTCCTGGAGGAGCGTGTCCAGGCTCTTGCGCATCTGGCGAGTCGGCCCGTGTTGCGGGATGCGCACAATCTACTGGTGGGGCCCAGGGATCGCCTGCAGAGTCTGGAGAGCAAGCTGATTCACGGCGCTGGACGCTCCATCCAGGCCAGTGGCGCGCTGTTGGCGGCTTTGGCCAACCGCCTGATCGGTTGTGATCCTGCTCTGAAGCTGGAACAGGGACGTTCGCGCATCGAAACCCTTGGCCCCCGCCTTTCCGGTGCGCTGGCTCAGAATCTGGAGGGTCGCCAGCAGCGCTTGGAACTCGTTACTCGCGGGCTCAAGGCTCTCTCGCCCCTGGCGGTCTTGGATCGAGGATATTCCATCACCCGTGATTCAAAGGGCCAGGCCTTGCGCGCCGCGAGCGATGCGAAGGTCGGTGCAAAGATCGAGACGATCCTCGCCGCGGGCCGCGTGCGCTCGCTGGTGGAGTCAGCGCAGGATTCTCCCGAGGGCGAGGGCGTCGAATGAGCGCGAGCCTTGAAGAGGTATTTGCCGTTGTGGTCAATTGGAACGGTGGGCCGGCAAACCTGGATTGTCTGCAGGCGCTCTTTGAGGCAGGCGTTCCTGCCCAGCGCACGCTCTTCATTGACAATGGATCCCAGGACGGATCACTCGAACTCGTACAAGCGCGCTTTGGTGACCTGCAGGTTCTGGTCAACCCGAGCAACCTGGGCTATGGGGTTGCCGCGAATCAGGGAGCACGCCAGGCCCTGGAGCAGGGGGCGCGCTTTGTGCTGTTCCTCAACAACGATGCTTTGTTGGATCCCGATTGCGTTCAGCAACTGGTCAATACAGGGTCGGACCGGGGATCCGTTGGGTTCTTGGGGCCGCGGATCGTTGTGCCCGGAGAGCCCGCGCGTCTTTGGGCGGCGGGGGGACGAGTGGGCTTTCATCCGAACCTTTCGAAGCTTCTGGGACAAGGGGAACCCGACGGGCCCGCCTGGCAGCAGACCCGCCAGGTGGACTATGTCCCAGGTTGCACGTTGCTCGCGCGGCGTGAGTGCCTGGAGCAGATTGGGTTGTTCGATGAGGGGTATTTTGCCTATACCGAAGATGTGGACCTGGGCCTGCGCGCGGTGGCGGGGGGCTGGGAAAACTGTTTGGTGGGGGCCGCCCGTGCGGTGCACCGGGCGTCGAGCGCAACCGGCGGAGGCTACAACCCCCGGCGCAAGTACCTGATGGGGCTTGGGTCCGTGCGTTTCCTGCGTACCCATGGTGGCTTTGTTGGCTGGGCTGGGTTCTGGCTCTGGGACGTTGCGGTGTTGCCTCTGGTCTGGCTTTGTGCCCTGCCCCGGGGAAAGGGGCGCGCGGTTGTCGCCAAGGGTCTGGGCATCTTGCACGGGATTCTGGGCAAGACCCTTGATCCAGGAAAGCTCGATCCGGGCAAGGGCCTCTTTTGGTGAGCCCTCGGGGGTGATGGGGACTCGTTATTTCCCTGGCTGAATCGGCTGCGTCCAGGCCCGCTGGAGTTCGCCTTTGACCTTTGGCGCGGAGTGGGCGAGGCTGGACGTGATCCGCGTACGCACGAACAACTCGTCGCCCTGGAATTCGTAGGTTGCCTGTTCAGCTTGGCTTGTGGCCAGGACTTGGGGTTGGGGAACCTGTTCCCCCTGACTCTTGCGAGCACCCAAGAACTCGATGGTCAGTGTCTCTCCGGGGCGGGCTTTGGCTTGCACCTGGTAGCTGCTTGCGCTGACTGAAATGTCGCTGATCTCCACCCCAGATGTGGAATAGAAATCTCCTGCGCGCATGGCCTTGGCAAGCGCTTTCATAGTAAGGGTCTCTGCGCGCACCACGATCCAGCCGCGCCCCGGTCCCGCGACCTTGCCTCCGTGGTAGTGGTGGGTGTCGTCGGTTGAGACCCCAAGCAGGAGGGGCAGCTTGAGTTCTGTCAAGCGCCGGATGTTGGCCCGGTCCCACATTTCGTCTGTGCTCAGGTGTAGAGCATTTCCCGCGTCCGCGGTGCCCGTGTGTCCGTTGTAGACCTCGAAGAAGACACCCTTCCGAATCTGGGCCATGTCCTCCCAGTTGACCCCCCAACCAAAATTGGGGTGATTCAGGTGCCCCAGCACCGGACTTTCCTGGTCTTCTTGCTGGGCGGCGATGCCATCGAACACCTGGTTCAACACATCAACTACCGAACTTCCACGGGCCGGAGGGATGAATTCCTCAAGGCCAATGGCATTTATGTGCACTGGATGGCCACGACCTTCCGGGCCAGGTGAGCGCCAGTTGGAGGTGATTTCTTCGCCGGGGATCAGCAGGAATTCACCAGGCTGGGAGAAGCGTTGTACCAACTCGTCGTGGCGGTTGAGGCGCGCTTCGGGTTGGCCTTCGCGGGTGCGCGTTTCCAGGATTGGGTCCTTGGCCTTGAGCACCATTTCGACCTGTTCGGGCTGCAGCCTCGCTCCACCAGCGGTGGCCACCGGGAACCAGGTTTCGCCGTCTTGCAGGATGTTGTGGTCGGTCAGGGCCAGGAAGTGGTAGCCACGGTCCTTGTACCAGGCCACCGCCAGATCCGGAAGCGCGTTTCCGTCGCTCCAAAGAGTGTGTGTATGGGTGTTCCCCTTCCACCAACGGGGTTTGGGTTGGGACTCAAGCGCTTGCCCGAGACCAAGCAGTAGGAGGGTGGCGAGGATTGGCAGGGACTTGAGCTTCATGGTCAAACGATAGGTCTCAGGGCATGCTACCCGGTCAACCGGCGCATGAGGGTTTCTATTGGTCCGCGGCCCAGGCGCTGCTTCCAGAGCCAAGATCCGAGAACTGCTACAAGGTTGAAGATCATGGCACCGCTGAAGACCACGGTCATGACTCCTGCTTGATCGAGGTCGTGTTCTTCCCTGCATGCTCTCAACATGGGTGCGAGCAGGAAGTAGAGCACCAGTACATGGGCCAGGTAGAGGGTGAAGGCCATCTGTCCCGTGGCGATCAGCGGCGTTGCGCAGCGTTGCCCAAATTCCGTGGCGCTGATTTCCAGGCAGAGGCAGATCACGAAAACCGCGCTGGCTCCTGCGGAGAGTACATAGAACGGTCCAGGAGGCATGGAAGACAGGCCATAGAGTGCTTCTGGCGCCCTGTACCACTCGGTCATCTGATACATGATTCCCCTGGTGTCCTCCAAGGAGGCAAAGTGAGCGGAAAGGAAATGTACTGCGACAAAGACAAGCACCGAACCCGCCAAAGCCATGCGTCTTATCCGGGGCAGGCCAATTTGGCACTTGCCAAGGACCATGCCACTGAAGAGGAACGCAAGCCAAGGAAACAGAGGATGGAATCCATTGAAGAACAAGTTGCGCAGTTGTCCCTTTAGGGTCCAGAAGGGGGGGTACTCCAGCGCCATCCAATTCCATCCCGCTCCGTAGTTGAAGTACTCCATCAACAACAGGAATCCTGCAGTGCTGGCGATGGCCAACAGGCCCAGGGCAAGGGGGCTCAAGGACAGGCACAGCGCGCCGATGGCCACATAGAATGCGTAGTAGTGCAGGATGTCCCCGCTCCAGAGCATCTGCCAGGCATAGCCCACTATCAGAAGAAACAGGGCGCGCTTGAACAGCACCTCGCGCTTGCCCAGCAAGATGATGCCAATTCCCGCCAGGGTCACAAAGAGGGCCGATGCGCGTCCCGTGCAGGCGTCCACGATAGTGCGCATCAGGGCCGGCTCCTTGTGTCCATAGGCCAGAACCACATCGTAGTTGACCAGCACCATGCCCAGGATGGCGAGGCCTCGGGCCAGATCGAAGCCGCTGATACGTGGCGCTTTTGCGGTGCCGTTCATCACATGAGCTCCTTGAGCAGGCCCGCGCTTCGGAGTTTCAATTCCTGTTGCAGGTCTTCTAGCAGTTCTGCCCGCTGATCCATCAGTCGGTAGCCATCTCGGTTGCGTAGAAATCCTGGAGCCTCGGGGTGGCGCTGGGCGAGTTCTTCTGCGCCCAGTTCTTCCTGCAGCGCTTCCAAACGTGCACGCTTGTCCAAGAGAGCTTTGGCGATAATTGGCATGACCATGGAATAATCCGCCTGCAGGGACTCGGTGGTCGCTGTATAGAGTTCCTTGTCCACTTTGCCCCAGGTGACCGCTTCGGCCGGAGGGCAGGAGGAAAGCGAGCCGTCAGTCACTGGCGCGCTGGTGATTTGGATGTCATAGAGGTATCCGCTCACCTCCTCGAACCCCAGAATCTGGCTCAGGGCGGGCTCTGGCTGCAGATTGAAGTTCTTGGGCACGCCGCCTCCGAGGACCAGAGTGCCAAGGCCCTTGGTCTCGGTCTTGTTTGAACCCCACCAGTGGTAGGCGCAGGATTCCAGCACCTCTTCGTGCAAGTCCAACTCGAACTTGTATTCGATGTGCCCTTGTTGCGCGAGGGCCCAGAGTTTCATGGAGTTCAAGAACACGGAACCATCGCCAGGCGCACCCACAAGAATCGGCAGAGCCTTTCGGTTGCAGAGCGCCAAGAGCCCCTCGGGTGCCTTGTTGCGGAGTTCCTGCTCGGCAAAGGCGGCTCCTAGGAGAGAGCGCATTTCCGTTCCGGTCATGCGCCGTTGAAATTCTGGCTGCATCAAGACCCGGGAGATCATCTGGTCCTGGTCGAGCAGCACATTCTCATCGAAGCCAATATCGGCGATGCGAATCGTGCGCTCATCTCGCAGGGCTCCGTCGTCTCCAAATATTGGAACCTGATGAAAGGGGTGTTCGCCGGCAGAGTCGAGGCCCCTGTGGCCATCGTGATAGCAGACCGCATCGGTGGTGGACAGCAGGCAGAACCAGCCCGTGTCCAGTAGGGGGTTGAGCCAGGCCAGGTGCTGGCCGCTGGCGGTGACGGGGCCGCTGATTGCCAGGGTCATGGGCACGCCCTTGCCGATGGCCTCCTCCAGAAGTTGGTACACACGTCTGAGGTAGGCGCCCCCAAAACTCGGAAAGCTCTCCAGCAAGAGTTGATCCAGGTGCCGAATCTCGGTGACCGGACGGTGAATGAGTTCAGGGGAGGAGGCCGGACAGCGAGCGCGCTGGTCATGTCGGGTGGGGCTCATGGGCCGCAAAGTGTACTGCGAGACCCTTGCTTGGTCCAAGAAGCGCAATCGGGACTTAGGCTTGGCGCTTTCACTGCCGATGGTGGAGGGGCGGGGTGCGTGGCAAGATACCCGATCCCCGACGACCTCCAACTTTCCCCATGACCGAATTCAGCGACAAGGCCGCTACCCAGTACGGCGTTCAGGATTACTCCGGCACCCCTCAAATCGATGGTCTTGAGATCATTCAATTGCGTCGCTTCAACGACGATGGGGGTTCCATGACCGAGCTCGGTCGTTTGGATGAGGGGCTGCATCAACTGGTGGATGGTTTTTGCGCGCGCCAGATCAATTACTCGGTTATGGATCCGTTGGCGATCAAGGCCTTTCACTTGCACAAGCGTCAAACTGACGTGTGGTTTGTGCCTCCCGGTGACAAGATCCTGCTTGTGGTGGGGGATGTACGCAAGGGCTCGCCTTCTGAAGGTGTGGTGCAGCGCAAGGTGCTAGGGGATGGCAATTCGTTCTTGGTGCGTATTCCCCCCGGAGTTGCCCACGGGGCCAAGAACCTGCGCAGGGCGAATTCCAGTCAGATAATCTACTTTGTGGATGTGCAGTTCTCAGTGGATGAGCACTGCGACGAAGGCCGTCTGCCCTGGGACTTCTTTGGCACGGATGTTTGGGAAGTGGAGCGGGCCTAACTGAGCCTGCCCAAGTGAGTTTGATCAACTCTCGGTGATCTCAATCATGCGCTCCAACGAGAGCCGCGCGTCCCGGGTCAACTGATCCCGTTCAGCCGCATCCATGCGGTCTCGGAAACCGGTCACCTCGTCCACTACATCTCCCGCGAGCACTGCGCAGAGATCCGGGGCTTCTCCCCGTCTCAGGAGATCCAACAGCCCCGCCAGATGGGGTGGGTCATTGCGGCTCATGGTGGCGCAGCCGCAGCCCGCATGGCTGAACCCCGGCTCGGAGATTTCCGCAAGGTGTTGCACCTCGACTCCGCGCCTGGCGGCTTCCGCCCTGGCATTACGGACAAAGTGGCCTTCGGTGCCGATGGCGATCTTGGCACCCTTGGGAGCCTCCATCACTGCGTTCCACAGGAACTTGGTGCTGCCCACACCATCTGCTGCCTGGACGACTTCCAGCGGGGACTCGGGGTGCACCAGAGTCTGCCAGCCCCTTTCCTGCCACCAGCGGACTTGTTCGGCGTTGAAGATTGTGTGCACCCCGCAGGCAGAGCCCCACAGCAACATCTCTGCCTGGTCGAGGGATTCAAGGCCTACCTCTTCAAGGGTCCAAGCTGCCCCCCTGGACTTGGGATCCGGAAGGGTCACCAACTTGTTCAGGTCCATGCCCAGTTTCCAGGCCGTGTTGCGACCCAGGTGTTGGTCTGGAACAAACAGGATCTTCTTGTTCTGCTTGCGGGCCCAGGCCACCACCTTGTGGGCGTTGGATGAGGTGCAGACCGCGCCTCCAGTGGCGCCTGCAATCGCCTTGATCCGGCCGGCGGTGTTCATGTAGGCGATCACCATGAGGTCTTCCCCATAGCGTTCCTGCAACTGGTCTACGGCAGGCAGGACCATGTGGTCCTTGGCCAGCATTTCCATGGTGCAACCCGCCTTGGGATTGGTGATGAACACCTTTTGGTCGTCTCGGGCCAACAGTGCAACGGTTTCTGCCATGAAGTGCACGGCGGACTCTACGATGACCTTCTTCTCGGGGTTTTGGCGTGCTTGCAGGGCGAGTACATAGCTGTCGGAAACACCGCCTCCGTAGCGCTCCACGAGTTTCACGATTTCGCCGCCCATGTAGTAGTGCGCCAGCAGCAGGAGCGAGTCGCCGAAGTGATCGAGGGCCGGCTCTACATAGGAGTCGAGCCAGGGCAGCACGGTCTCCGGGGTGCGGTCGGGCAGGGCCTGGTATTCCTCGGCGTAGGGCTTGAACTCCTCCTGGTACCAGTCCAGGGGCAGATCGCTCTGGCAGATCGGGACCCGCGGAGTCAGGACGATGCCACTGGGGGTGGGGGCTTGGAGGGAGTGGTTGGGAGAAGAAGGGTCAGAAGTCATGGGGGCTGGGCGGGTCCGTTCGGGGACCCGGGGCGAATAGGATAGGCCCCGGGGGCCCTCCCTTGGAGGCCTTGTGAAGAGTCCTGCTTGCGCCGGACTGGTTCGTCCCGGAGTCCTCTTGCAGGGGTCCATGGATTCCTATTCTCTGGGGCCGAAAAGAGGTTCGGGGCGGGGTTGCACCTCGTGCCCCCAACACAGCCCTGATTCTGCATGTCGATCGATCGTCTCAAATCCAATTCTTCACTTTCCCGGGCCTTTTGCCCGGGAATCCTGCTCCTGCTCGGTGCCTGCGCGGGAACCAAGGATGCGCCGCCCCTTCCGATTCCGGTCATCGATTGGACGCCCGTCGGGCCTCACGCGCTGCAGGGGGGTACGCGCTTGACCCCGGGCTCGCATCTGGTCCCCTCCTCCGAGGGGCAGCCTTGCCTGTTGATTGAGAATCAGAGCGGAGTGGAGTTTGATCTGGCCGGGGCCGAGTTGCGCGGAGCGGCGCTGGGCGAGGATCTGGATACCCTCACGGGCATCGGCATCCTGGTGCGCAACTGCCGTGATGTGACCATCAAAGGTGGTTCCCTGGGGGGATGGAAGACCTGCATCCTGGTGGAGGATTCATCTGGAGTCGTGCTCGAAGATCTCAGCTTTGACGGTTGGTACGGCATGCGTTTGCTTTCCAGTTCCGTGGCGGAGGATACGGCGGATTGGCTCCGTCCCTTCGAGAACGACGAGGGCCAGTGGCAGCAACAATATGGGGCCGCGATCAGCTTGACTCGCGCAACTCAGGCCATTATCCGACGTTGTCGTGGGCGGCATGGTCAGAATGGAATCCTGTTCAGCGGCGTCGAAGGAGCCAGGGTCTACGACAACGATTTTAGTTTCATGTCGGGCTGGGGGCTAGGCCTTTGGCGCTCCAGCCAGAACACCATCACTCGCAACTTGTTTGATTTCTGCGTACGCGGTCACAGTCATGGAACCTATTGGCGTGGGCAGTACTCTGCAGGGATCCTGTTCTCTGAATCCTCATGCGAAAATGTTGTGGCCTTCAACTCGGCGACCCACGGGGGCGCAGGGGTCTTTCTTCATGGGGGGCATGACTTGACCCGTGGTCTGGCGCGAGACCGGGGCGAGATCGCCAAGGGCTGCGACAACAATGTGTTTTGGGGCAACGATCTGCGTCACGCGGTGCTCAATTGCTTTGAAGAGAATTTCTGTACGGGAAATCTGATCGTCCAGAGCCGGCTCTCTGGTAGCCACCAGTATGGGATCTGGGGAGACTACAGTTCATCCCTGGCAGTGGTTGGCAATGAGATTCACGACACCCGAGGCGTTGGGATCAGCATTGAACAGGGTCAGGACTGCGTCGTTGCGGACAATGACCTGGCTCGCAATGATCTGGCTCTCAAGCTGTCTTGGGAAGAGGATCCGAAGATGATGGACGGGCCTCTGGGTGAGCAGCGCGACACCTCTTCCAGGGATCATTGGATTGGGCTCAATCGTTTCAAGTCGAACGACCAGGACCTGCTGCTGCGAAAGAGCAGTGGCATCGTGTTTGCAAACAACGACTTTGAGGGGGATGGCGAGGACTTGGATTTGGAGCAGGTCAGCGCGGCCTTGGACGAAACCCTCAATCAGGCTACAGTCCGTGCCTGGCTGCAGGGTACTGATGGAGAACTGCCCCGGGGCAGTTTGAGCGAGACCTCGCTGATTCCTCACGATGGACGCCGGCCGGAATTGTTGCGGCGGGTGCTCAAGATGCAGACGCCGACTCTGCTGGGCTCCCAGGTGATCATTGCCGAGGAGCGCGGAGTGGAACACGGGGGCCTCGAGTCGATTGTGATGGGTTCCTTCGGTCCTTGGGACTTCCCCAGCGGCGAAGAGCGTCCCGAGCAACGCCGCCCCGGGGGCTTGCTGGCCGACGCGAGCTTTGACTGTCGCTGGTTTTCCTGGTCAGAAGCGGAGAGTGATCCCCGAGGCAGGCTGGAGGATTGGCGGGCACTGGCGGAAACGCCCCTGGCTCTAGCGACTTGTTTGGGGCTCGTCAGCCCCTATGGGAACGCTGTGGAGACAGTCAAAGGCACAGCAACCCGGACCGCCGTAGGCCTCGATCACTTTGGCCTGATCGCTCATGCACGGGTGGAGACCCAGGGGGGCAAGCACCTGCTGCGCGTGACCTCAGACGATGGGGTGCGGGTGCTGGTCGATGGCAGGCCCGCCTATGAAGACTGGACCTGGCATGCCACGCGAACCGGTGAGGTTGTCCTGGAACTGTCTCCCGGAGTCCATGATCTGCTGTTGGAGTATTTTCAAATCGACGGGACCCTGGCCCTGATTGTCGAGTTGGAAGCGATGCTCTAGGGGTTTTGGGAGCTTGCGCATTAGGATGGTGGTGATGAAGACCCTTCAGAACCCTGCCCTTCGATTCCTGATTGCGCTGCTGGCCCTTGCGTCGTCGGGGGGCTTGTCGCTGGCACAGGACCCTGAGGCGACTCCCGAGGGCCGCGAGCAGTTCCTGGGTCGCACCATTGCACGCACCATGCATTCCTCCGGTGCGAATTGGCTTGTGCGTGAACGCCGCGAACAGGAAGAGAGTGCCTCGGTCCTGCAGCGTTGGCTGAACATCCAGCCGGGGCAGTCGGTTTGCGACTTTGGGTGTGGCAACGGATATCACACCCTGCCCATGGCAATGGCGGTTGGTTCCACGGGAAAGGTCTTCGCTGTGGATCTGCAAGCGGAAATGCTGCGCTTGCTTGGGCTGCGTCTGGCCGAGGCAGGCATCGATAACACAATCTCCGTACAGGCAACCATTGAGGATCCAAATCTCCCAGTGGGTGAGCTTGACATGATCTTGATGGTTGATGTGTACCATGAGCTCTCCCATCCAGTGAGGGTGATGCGGCACTTGCGTGAAGCGCTTAAACCAGACGGTCGTATGGTGCTGGTCGAGTTCCGAGGGGAGGATGCCGAGGTCCCAATCAAAGCCCTGCACCGCATGGACAGGGCTCAGGTGGTGCGCGAGATGGCCGCCCATGGGATGCGTTTTGTGGCATCTTTTGAAGAACTTCCTTGGCAGCATGCTCTGGTCTTTGAGCGCGCGCTTGAGACTGGAGTCCGTCATCAGCCAAGGGAGGTGGCGCGTGGCTTCTTGCGAGCGCTTGTGCGCAGGGACGAGATGGGACTGTTGCCTTTCTTGGGCAGCGTGCTCCATCTGGGCAATCTGCCTGTGAGTCGAGAGCTCTTTTTTTCTGGCACAGGTCTAAGCAAGGGGTCGCTCCCTGACTTGCCCGGCCCCCTGCTTGAGTTGCGTGCGGGGCCAGAAGGGACCGTCCTTGCAGGGCCCCTGCCTCGCCCCGCGTTTTTTTCTGTGCTGGGACGCTTCGCGGATTCTGCAGTACCAGTACCAACAGCAGGTCTCCCGGGGGAACTGGTTCTGGGCGCGGACTCCATGGGCGCCTGGGTGGTTGAGGGCTGGCGGCCTCTCCTGCCTGACGACTCCCTGGAGTCTGCCAGGCATATGGAGCGGCCTTTCTTTGCCATGAACACGGGCACGGGGTCGGGAACTCCCAAGGAACAAGCAGCTCTGGCCTGCGAGATGGGCTTTGACGGTATCGGTTGGGGCATCTGGCGTGCGCCGGAAGTGCGTAGGGTCTGCGAGCAAGAGGCTGCGGATCTTTGGAGCATTTATTGCGTTCTGCGTTTGGATGAGGGTGACTCCCCAAGGATGCGCCAATTGCTCAAGGCCATGGGCTCATTGGCCGGTGGACCAGGGATGATCTGGCTGGCCCTTGAGCACCCGAAGGCAGAGGACGACGCATTTGATGCTGAGCATGCGGTCCAGACGCTGCTCACGCCCGTTCTCCAACTTGCGCAGGACACGGGCGTGGAGGTGGCTCTTTATCCCCATAAGGGCTTTTGGATTTCCACCACCGAAGATGCACTCGTGCTGTGCGAGCGCTTCAAGCATCCGCGCCTGGGGGTCTGCTTCAACTTATCTCACTTCCTGGCAGGCCACGAGACGAGTGATCCTGGCCCTCTGCTCCAGCGTGCCCTGCCATATCTGTTGAGCGTGACCGTGAACGGAGCGGACTCCGATGGAGAGGGGTGGGATACTTTGATTCAACCCTTGGGCCGTGGGGACTTTGACCTGGATGGTTTGCTCAGCAGCCTTGACCGCCTTGGCTGGGTTGGGCCCGTGGGCCTGCAGGCTTTCGGCATCAAGCTTCCGGCGCGGGAGCATCTTGCTCTCTCCTGGGCCGCATGGGATGCGACCCAGAAAAAGTGAGCCGAACGTTCATGCCAGCAGCAACTCGGTGAAGCGTTCTGCCAGCTCAGACAGGGCGGTGCTGTCGCGGATGTCCACCGGTGGGGCGCTGGCCAGCCTATTGCGGCCAGCGGCAAATGCCAGCGCTGCTGTGCGTTGGTCCTCATTCCATTGATTGCGTCGTGCGGTGCTTTCTAGAGTGCCTTCAAGCAATCGTTGCAAGTGTCGCCCTCGGCGCACAGCCCCGTCGGGGTCCTCTTCCGTGGAGAGCGCCCACTCGACGAATTGACTGGGAGCCAACCACGCTTCGGGAGCAAGTGCCCCGCAGGCTCCCAAACGCATGCCCTCGGCTAGATCCAGACCCCTCATGAGCATGACCATTTCCTCCTGTACTCCTGCGCTGGCCAAGAGCAGGTCTTCATCCACTTGGGGCAGGACCACGGCTCCCGCGTGTCCCACCAGACTCTCCAGTTCAGCAAGGGTCGGGGATTGGTCAAAGACCACAACCGCCGGAGGGCCCTGCGACCAGAGCGCTTGGCCGGCGGGGACCAACGCACCGGCCACATTGCTTGCCAACCAGGCCTTGGCTTCACCATCATTTTCAGGCCCTCGATCCGCTAGCACGATCCAGTCGTCGGGCCAGGCACCGGGGTCGTCGGTGACGGGGGCAAGGGACGCGCGTAGAAGGCGTGCCCGTTGTTCCCTGCGCTGTTGCTCTGTGCCCCCAGGGCAGGGCACGAAGAGGCGTGCCAGATTTTCCAGTTCCATGGGTTGCAGAGGGTACGGGCAGGGGGGGCCTCGGCTCCAGGGAGCAGCGCAGCGCCGGGAGCGCGCATGGCCCCGGTTCTGTGTCTGAATATGGGTTTTTAGGACTCGTCTCCAGGGGCCATGGCTCTTGTTTGCGCTTCGCAGCGTATAGTCGGTGGAGATGATCCTCCCGAATCGAATGTCCTCCTTGGGGCTGATTGCTTGTTTGTTTGGGGCACCTCTTTGTGCACAGGTCCCCGAGGACATGGGGCCTTATCCGGTGGGTATGCGCTCGGTCAGCTTCCAACATTCTCTGGCTTCGGCCATCACGGTCACTGCGGACATCTACTACCCGGCCTTGAGTTCGGGCAACAACACGCCGCCGGATCAGGCAGGCGGGCCCTATCCTTTCAGTTCATTTCTACACGGTTACTTCGCTCCCCCTTCCTTCTACGACGAGTTGATCACACATATCGCCAGCTATGGTTTTGTGGTAGCGGCGGTCAGCACCCAGACAGGTATCTTCCAGAGCATCATCGCTGAGGCCCATGACGCCCATGCTCTGATGCACTGGTGCGATGAGCGCAACCTGATCTCGGGGCATTTCCTGGAAGGCATGCTCTTGCCCGGACCCTGGTCTGCGGTGGGTCACTCCAATGGTGCGGCCGCGATCTTTGATCTGCTGGCTTGGGAGCCGCGTGTGCAGACGATTGCTTCCACCGAAGGCAATTGGTTCGCGCAATCAACGGTGGGGCAGTTCCAGGGGAGTCTTCTCTCGATCGGTTCCAGCGAGGATACCTTGGCTCCATTCAGCAGCAATGCCCGGCGGTACTACACCGAAGCCCAGAGCGCGCGACGAAGGGTCTGGGCATTGATCGAGGGGGGCGCTCACAACGGTTCTCTGGATTTCCCCTTTGGTGGCAGTTCCTTGTCCCATGCAACGCAGCACCGATTGCATCTTCGCTTGATTACCGGGTTCTTGCGAGGCGAAGTGCAGAGAGACGAGAACACTTACTATCACCTCGTGGGCAGCGGCATCAACGGCGAACCGGTGACCCGCGAGGGAGACTGCGCGCAGCCGATCCTCTGGATTCAGCCTGCAGCGTTTCCTCCCGACGGCCAGTTGCTGGGGGTCATGGGCCGGGCTCTGGATGATCTGCGTTTGTTTCAGGCCTCCGCTGGCAGCGGGATGTGGTCTTCCCACGGTTCCACCGGAGGCGGAGGGCGGCTGATTCATGAGACTGTCCTCACGAGCATCGGCAGCGCCGAACACATCTGGGTGCCTCATCCCGGGTTGGACAGCGTTCGGCTCGTGGGAGACTGCTCTACCTCTGGCGCCCCTTGGCGGCGCACGAGACGGGTTCAGCTGGACTTGCCCTGAGGGAAGTCAAGGGTGTTGGGTCAGTCTGGTGCGGCTGACTGGGTGAGCGAAGAGAGATCAGCGCGACAAGGCATGCTGCGAAGCCGCTTTTCGTGGGAGAGACGTGGGGTTGCGTGGGTGGGCAACGGGACTGGCTCGCAGGGGTCAACTTGAATCGCTCTTCACGGTGACACCAAATCAGGGGACTCCCGCTTCTCATCCATGCTAGGCGAATGTTCAGGTCCCCGGTCAATAGGGGATCAGGGGGCCTCAGGAGCGTGCCTGCTCCATATCAAAAGAGGACCAACCTTCTCTGCCCCTGTTGAACGAACGATAGCAAGCGTTCTGTTGCTGGACCGAACAGGGCCACGGGCACCTGACAATCAAGGTCCGGATCAGGTATCCTCGCAGCGGACCTGATGAAACTTGTGTTCCTCCTCTTGCTGGCCCTGGTTCCAGGATTGCCGTGCAGTCATGCGCTGGCGCTTCGATGTGCTCCTGGTCCCCCGGCCTCGATCTTCGCTCAGAGCCCGAGCACGGGCGTTGATGTGCGTGGCCTCTTGCGTCGCGTCTCACAGGAAAAGGATGCCGTGGACCAGGAAGTCTTTGCGGCTATCGCCGGGTCTGGGGATCCGGGGGCCTTCAAGGCCCTCAAGCAGACGGTGACTTTTCTCAGCGATCGTTGGCCTCTGACGGCGGCTTACCGGGCTTTTGGGGCTTTTGAGGGCACGCCCAATCAAAAGAACTCGCGTAAGTTTCTGCTTGATGCGGCCCTGCGCCATAGGCGCAGCATCAACAGAGTGGCGGCCACCGCGTCCTTGGCGCGCCTGGGTGCCAACGCGGCCGCTGAATTGGACAAGATTGTGGCCCGTGCGCAGGATCGAGAGGCGCGTAGCACTGCGGTGCGTGCCCTCTTGCCTGTCTATGCCGAGCGCGCGGACCTGGCTTCCGCTGAGGCGGTGTTGGAGTACGCAACCCCCAATGGCCGCAACACCACGGCGATTCGTCGAGCCCTGCAGAAGCTGCGCGGGTCCAAGATCCTGCGTCTGTATTCGGGCTATCTCAAGGATCCTGAGTTCAGCAGCGCCTGGCGCTTCCTGCTGCTCGATGTGCTCAGTGGCTGGCAGGATCGGGGCGCTTGCGCACTGATTGCAGGCATGATTCGTTCCGAGGATGAAGTCCTGGCCGCCAAGGCGGTGGAGATTCTCGGCAAGAGCGGCTACTCCCATTTTGTGCGTGAAATCGAGCCCCTGGTGCGCAGCGGCCCCGCGGCGGTCCTTCGCGAGGCGCTCATCGCTGTCACCCGCTTGACCGACGGAGACCCCTATTGGCTTGAGGATGTGCTGGAGTATTCGCGCAGCAAGCACCCCGCCATTCGCATGGGGGCTGCAGTGGCTCTGCTGGAAATCCGTACGGAGGGGGCCATCGATCGATTGCTGGAGATGTTGGACGACGAGGACTGGCGTGTGCGGGTGGAGGTAGTAGAGCAGGTGGGCTTACTGCATCGGCTGCGTGCGGTACCCCTTCTGATCGAACGCATAGACGGCGAGACTCCGCGCATTGCCCGGGACATGCACCTGGCCCTCAGGCTTTTGACCGGGGTAGACCATGGCCCGCGCAGCGCCCGTTGGCGCGCCTGGTGGCATGGAGAGGGGGAGAATTTCCAGCAACCCAAGGCCACGGCGACCCGTACGGCGGAAATCGCTCGGCAAAAACGCAAGAAGAAGAGCACGACCCGTGGCACCTTCTACGGGCTCCAGGTGCTCAGCGAGCGCGTGGTCTTTGTGGTGGACCGCTCGGGTTCCATGAACGGCCGGGCCATGTTGCCGAAGGGCCCAGAGCGCAAGAAGCCCGAGGCCTCAACTCGTTTCGAGGTAGCCCGGGATCAGATCTTGAGTGTGCTGCCGAGTCTCTCGGACAAAACCCTTTTCAACCTGGCTTTCTTCGGATCGCGCATCTTTCCTTGGGAGGATGGTCTCGTGCGCCTCGATGAAAAAAATCTGAAGCGTGCACTCAAGCATGTGGGTCGGGCTCCCATGGGGGGCGGCACCAATGTCTGGGCCGGATTGATGTTTGCTTTTGACGATCCCCGAGTGGATACGGTTTTTCTGCTCACCGACGGCCAGCCCTCCAATGGCGTGGTGATCGATACCCAGGAAATTCGAGCCCGCATCGAGCGCCTGAACCGCACCCGCAAGGTGGTCATCCACTGCGTCTCCGTGGGCCGCAAGTCCCGTTTCTTGCGCTTGCTGGCCAAGGAGAATGGTGGGCTGTATACCGAAGCGCTCTAGCTGTCCCTAGGCGCGGCCCCACTCGCCATATTGTTCGAGGATCTTGTCGAGCCCCCCTTGGCGTCCTTCGACGGCTGTTTGGGCGTACTTGTCCACAACAACCGGGAAGGTGGACTTGATCCGTTGTTGAAGCGCTGGCTCCTGGTATGCGCGAAAGAAAAAAGAACTGAGTTCCTTGCCCACCGGGATTTCCCCTGGGTGGTAGCGGGCGAAGATCAATTCGTCGAGGGGGCCGTTGGTCAGCACCACGATGTAGGCCCGGTTGCCTGCTTCCACCTGCCGGTCCAGGCCCTCAATGTCTTTTCTGCTCAGTTTGATCGTGTCGCCCTCGGAGGTCTTGACCTCGAAGGCGCAGGTCTCTCCACCAATCACCATTTCCAAGTCGATGCCTTGGACGCTGCGTTCCACCAGGCTCTCGACTTTGGTTTCGAGCAAGGAAATCGCCAGCATCTTCTGCAGGATCTTTCCGTACTCCATTCCTACGCTGGCGCGGATCTCCCCAAGTTTTTGGTGGGTCTCGTGCTGCATGGTCAGAGTTCCTCGAATTGGATGGGATCGGAGCCGTGGACCTTGTAGAGCTTGTCGTCTGTGCTTCTGAGCCGTTCCAGTTCCCTGGTGAAGTGTGAGGGGAGACAGGCGACGATGACCGGTGCCAGCTTGCTGAATTCCTTCGCTGCTCGGGCCAGGCCCTCCTGGTGTGCCCGATCCAGGCTTTGTACCGGATCATCCAGAATCAAGAACTCGGGCAGGCCCTGCTTGACACGGAACTGGGCACCGGCGAAGAAGGTCGCCAGGGAGAGGGAGTTGAGCGCTCCCTGGTTCAGCGTGCCCGTGAGATTTTCGCCTGCGTTGTCCACCAGCTGGTAGATGAGCTTGGTGGCCGTGTGTTTTTGGTGCACCGACACAACCCGTTCAAAACCAGGGCTGATGATGGCCATGTAGTGGTTGATGGATTGGTTGACAGCTTGGATCTGCAGGGCGGACTGCTCCTCTTCCAATTCCCTGGCCATGACCTCAAGTGCGATCAGGTCGCAGGCGAATCCCGCAGCCTCATCGATTTTGTCCTGGAGGGTTGCGAACTGGGGCATGGCAGAAAGATCCCCGGCCCTGTGCTCGGCTCGTTCCCGGGCCGCGCGCAGGTTGAGCAGTAGCCCGAGGACTTCCAGCTTTCCGGTCATGCCGGCCAGGTTCTCGTCCGCTAGATTGATTGTCTTCTCCAGGCGCACCTTCTGGGCCAAGAGGGCCGCCAGTAGCTCGGTCACGCCTGCTTCCTCCTGCGTGCCCGGGGGCAGCTGACCGCGCAGGGTCTTCTCAAGGCTTGCGAGAGAGTCTTCGGTGCCCTGGAAGGTGGCCTGCGCCTGCTCCAGTTGCTGCAACTGGCTGCTGAGGGCGCTGTCTCGGCTTGCGAGCTGATCCAGTTGGTTTTGGATCACGTCATCCCCTCCGCTGGTGACTCGTTCTTGCAGGCGTTGTTCCAATCCTCCGGCGTCCTGGGTGCATACCGGGCATTGATCAGTCCTGCCACCGGCTTTGATCACACCCAGGGCTTCCCGCAATAGGCTGTCCAACTCTCCTTGTTCGCGCCGCTGCTCGCGCAGGGCGCTCAGCTCCTCGGCAATGGTCTCGCGTTGCACTCGCAGGTCTTGCGGGGATCCATGTTTGCTGCGCAGGCCCTCCAGTTGTTGCCTGGCATCCGCCAGGGCCACCCGCTTGGGATTCAATGCCTCGTGGGAGGAAGTGAGAGAACGGATGTTGCCCTCCAGGTTGCCGAGTTCCTGCCGCAGGGGGGTCAGGTGAGCATCCACTTGTCTGCGCCAGCCTGCGCCCCAGGTGTGGACCTCGGTCGCAGACCAGTCCTGGTGGGGGAGTTGCTCGGCTGACAGCCCGATGGCCTCGCCCACGGGCAGGGCGTCGGTGATCAGGGCTTTGCGCCTCAGTTCCAACTCGGCGTCTCCGGCCTGGGTGGCGGGAACGTTCAAGCGCTGCAATGATGCTTGAATCCCATTGACCTCTTGCTGGGGAGCCTGGCGCGCACGCTGCTGATCCTCGGCGAGGTGCTGGAGAGTTTCCTGCGCGCACTCTTCCAGTTCCTTGGGTTTGACCTTCTTGAGCATTGCGCTGAGGTCGCGATAGTCACTCAGTCCCAGCATGCTGGCGATCAGATAGGAACGATCCCCCTGGTCGGTGATCCGCGCTCGGGCGCTCTCCTGGTGCTGGGCGAAGGCCTGCTTCCAGGTATCCCAGTTGGGCATTCCCGTCCACTCCAGCCACTCTTCCACTTCGCTCCCTGTCAGGACCTGCTCTCCGGGGAGAGTGAGCTCCAGTTGGTCGGGGGCGTTCCGCTTGGCATCCAGCATTCGTGTGCGCGTGAGCTTTCCGGTGCCCCCCTCAACCACAAGCGTCAGGGTCACGCGAGTCTCTCCCGTGGCCTCTGTGTTGGCGAGGACCCAGTCCCCGCGCTCGGCGATTCCTGTCGATGTGCTGGAGACGATCCTGGTTCCAAGAAGGCACCATTCGATGGCTATGAGGATGCTGCTCTTGCCCGCCTCGCACTCACCCATCAGGAGGGTCAGGTCCTGGGCGAAGTCCAGTGAGCAGGCGCCTCGGAAGCCGCGGAAGTTCTCAATTTCCAGGCAAGTGGGCCGTACCGGGAAGGGGGCGCCACTCATCGGATCTCCTTTTGGATGGCCCTTGCGGCCCCCTGGATGGCGGTCTTGAATTCCGCGAGGCGCTGGTTGAGTTGCTCTTGGCCGTGGCCTTGGGACGGGTCGCTCTTTCTGAGTCGATTGAGTAGTTCAAGTCGCTCTTCGACCCGTACCCCGCGTTTGCGAATTCTTGCTTCTAGTTCGTCCAGGACTCTCATTTGCCAGGTGCGATTCTACTCCCGCACTTCCTTCCGCACTAGAGGAAATGCGTCGCAAGCCGGCGGCAATTTTTCGCGCTCGTTCCTAGGGCGCCAGGCGCATCCGTGTCCATGCGTCCCCGTTGCGTTCGTATAGCAGGCGATCGTGCAAACGGCTCGCGCGACCTTGCCAGAATTCGATGCTCTTGGGATGCAGAGCAAAGCCGCCCCAGGCATCTGGGCGCGGGACATCGCTCCCTTCGAACTTCTTTGTCCATTGCTTGATGCGCTCGTCGAGCGCAGAGCGGTCCGTGAGCACCTCGCTTTGGGGGGAGGCCCAGGCGCCGATCTGGCTCTCTCGGGGGCGAGTTGCGAAGTATTTGTCGGCTATAGGTCCGGATACAACGGTCACATCCCCTTCAACGCGCACCTGACGGTGCAGATCATTCCAATAGAAGCACATGGCTGCCTGGGGGCGCAGGGAGAGTTCCTTGCCCTTGCGACCGGAGATGGGGGTGTAGAACACAAAGGCCCCGTCCTCGAGCGCCTTGAGCAGCACCATGCGCACCGCAGGCCCCCCGTCCTCACGCACGGTGGCCAGGCTGCAGGCGGTGGGTTCCTCTTCCTTGCTGCCCTCGCGGGCCTCGGCAACCCAGGTCTGGAAGAGGGCCAGGGGGTCGTCCCCGGCGCTTTCTTCCAGAAGGGTATGTGCCGTGGCCTGGCGGCGCAGCATGTGAATCGGTTCGTCCATGGTGGTCCCATTCTAGGCGCAGGGAGCGGGGGTTGCTGGCAGCGGTCCCCGACCCAGGGGGTAGTCACTTCAGGATTTTGGGGGCAGGGCTCTGGCCTCACATGCGAACTCTAGCTCGCGAGCACCTCAAGGTGCGCTTGGACCCCTTCCGAGAGGCCCACCAGGTCGTAGCCCCCTTCAAGAATCGAGATCACCCGACCTTCGCAATGCTGATTCGCCAGATCCACAAGGGCACGGGTCATATGTCCAAAGGCCTCGCTGGTAAGGCGTGTCTCCGAGAGCAGGTCCCGTTGGTGGGCGTCGAAGCCAGCAGAGATCAAGAGCAATTCTGGCTCGAAGCGATCGAGGGCCGGGAGCACGCGCTCTTCCAGGGCGGCCTGCCACTCCCGATTGCCACTGCCCGCGGGCAGGGGGCAGTTGAGGGTCGTGTCTTCGCCCTCTCCGATGCCACGTTCTTCTGCCGCACCGGTCCCGGGGTAGTGGGGCCATTGGTGCAGGCTGGCGTAGAACACATTGCCATCTTCCTCGAAGATGTGTTGGGTTCCATTCCCATGGTGCACATCGAAGTCCACGATGGCCACGCGCTCGAGGCCATGGGCTGCTTGTGCCGCACGGGCGGCGAGGGCCACATGGTTGCTAAAACAAAAACCCATTGCTTGGTCCACCTCCGCGTGGTGACCCGGGGGGCGCAGCATGACGAAGGCTCGTTGCAAGTCCCCGCTCAGTACTTTCCCGGTGGCCTCAAGGGCGGCGCCGGATGCCAGGAGGGTGGCGGCGAAGGTCGCGTGGTTGCCGTTTGCATCGGCGCTGTCCACGAAACTCGCGCCCTCTCGGAAGCGAGTCTCCACCCGCTGCAGATAGTCCCTTCGATGAACTGCTTCCAGGTCGAGGGAAGTGGCTGGGGCCGCCTTTAGGACCTCAAGGTCTTCCCAGAGGCCAACTTGCTCAAGGTGTTCGATCAGGGCCCGCAAACGCTCGGGTCGCTCCGGGTTGCCCGGGCCGCTCTCATGCAGCAGACAATCGGGATGGGTGAAGAGGCCCAGGGCCGGCCTCATTCTGGCAGTTCCTCGATCTTGCGGAAGAACGTCTCAACCCAATACTGCTTTTTGCGGGCCATTTCCTTGAAGGCCGGGTCGTTGGGCAGGTCCGAGAGTTCGGAGCGCTTGAGGGACGAGTTGCGCAGGGAGTTTGCCGCGCTCTTGAACTTGCCCAGGCGTGCGTGGCAGCGCGCGGCTCCCAGGTGAGCGTCATCGCTGCGACCCGTGTAGGACATGAGAATTGCCTTGCCATAGCCCTCCAGTGCGTGTTTGTACTCGCCTACCTCATAGAGCAGGTTCGCGCGTCGGCTGTGAAAAGCCCCGTAGGTCGGCCTCTCTTGGATGTTCTTGTCGAGGGGTTTGAGCAGGATGCGCAGGGCTCGCTTGTTGCCGGTGGACGCCAACCACTTGAGGGCTAGTTCGCTCACCCCACTTGATCGGGACTCGGTCAGTTCCTCAGCCAGGGTGCGGCTGCGGGCGCGGGGCTTGACGCGCAGCTCAAGCAGTAGTTCGAGGGCCGCCGTGACCTGGCTGCGGGTGGCTCGGCGTTCCACCAGGATGGAGAGCAGTGCCGAGAGGTGATCGTTGTCTTCGAGCAATTCCGGAAAGGCCCGGTAGTAGGCCAGGACTCCGGTCATGGCAGCGCCGCCCTTGCTGCCCTGCAGAATCGTCAGCAATTCGGGCGCCACTTCAGCCACCTCGGCTGCAGCCAGGGCAGAGAGGGCGATAGTGGCTTGGGTTGGGTCGCTGGGATCCAGGCTGTGACGCACCCGTGCCATGGCTGTCTTGCCACCAATGCGCACCAGGCAAATCAACAAGGCTCGCTGGACTGCGGGCTTGGAGGTCGTGTCCAGTAAGGCGATCAGGGCTGGAGCGGCGCGCTCGGGCTCGGGGCAGGACTCCAGGGCCAGAAGAGCATGGATGCGCGCGGTGCCCGTTCCGGTCTGGATCAATTGAACCAGATCGTCGGTGGCGACCGGGTTGGCCAATTTGCGCAGGGCGTGAGCCGCGACATCGGCCCGGTAAGTGGAGAGGCTCTGGGACGAGGCGCGCAGGATTGCCTGCTCGCGCACCTGGGTCTTGCGGCGGGCGACGGCAGCTTCGTCCAGGCCAGGCTCCAGGGGCGGAAACTGAATCACTGGGGGGCTGAGGGCATCGATCAGGGCCGGGATCCCAGGGGGGCCCACATTCACCAGGTGTGCCACCTGCTCCCAAAAAAGGCTGGAGTGGACGGTGGGGTTGTTGCTCAGGGTCGAACTCAAGAGGTCCGTCACCTTGCGCCGGGCGCGGGATTCTGCCAGGGCTGCCTCCTGGCGCGTCCGCGAGAGCAGGCGTTCCAGTTTGCCCTTGTCTTGGTGGTCCGGGGTCTCGTGCTCGGCGGGCGGCTCCGCCTGGAACGGCAACGCCGGGGCGAGCCCCGTCAAAAAGATCAGCGCCCAGCACAGGGGTAGTGCTCGCTGGGGCGAGGTCTCGAAGGAAGCGGCCATAGACACTAAGGTACCTAGCCGCGGGCTGGGGAGCTACTGAAGATCTTGTCAGCAGTCTCCCCGGGGGCCTTGCAAGAGGTTTCAATGGGGGGCCATTTCCCCGCTGAGGGACTCCCATGCACTCCCACCCCACACCCCGTCGTGATTCCAGGGCCCACTTTGGGGTGATTGTGGTGGGCGCTGGCCATGCGGGCATCGAGGCGGTATTGGCGGCGGCTCGTCTGGGCCAGCGCGCTGCTCTGGTGACTTTTGACCTGCAGCGCGTGGGGGAGATGAGCTGCAATCCCGCTATCGGCGGTTTGGGTAAGGGCCAACTGGTGCGCGAAATTGATGCCCTGGGTGGCGCTCAGGGTCGCATCGCAGATCAAACGGGCATTCAGTTCCGCATGCTCAATACGGGCAAAGGAGCTGCTGTGCGCGCGCCCCGCTGCCAGTCCGACCGTCATTTGTATCGTGAGGAAGCGACCCGACTTGTGCGTGCGGCCCAGGGGGTCGAGTTGATCGAGGGAGCTGTGGTGGCTTTGATCTTGGAAGGGGAAAAGCAACCCGAAGTGCGCGGTGTGCGTTTGGCTGACGGCACCGAACTGCGCGCACCGGCGGTGATTCTGACCACCGGGACTTTCCTGCGTGCGCGTATGCACCGGGGTGAAGAACAGTCTTCGGGAGGGCGCGTGGGAGAAGCCTCGGCGGAAGGGCTCGCCGCCGACATCGCCACCCTGGGTTTGGAGTTGGGGCGGCTCAAGACCGGAACTCCGCCGCGCCTCGATGCGCGCAGCCTGGACTTTGGTGTCATGGAAGAACAGCTAGGGGACTCAGAGCCGCAGCCCTTTTCTTTTCGCACAGATATCGCCGACTTTCCTCACTGTCCCCAGGTGCCCTGCCATCTGACCTGGACGACCCCCGCCACCCACCAGATCATCCGGGACAATGTGCATCTGTCACCCATGGCGGCCGGGCGCATCGAGGGCATAGGGCCGCGCTACTGTCCCTCGGTGGAGGACAAGATCATGCGTTTCGCGGACAAGGATCGCCATCAGGTCTTCGTGGAGCCCGAGGGACTCAGTACCGACGTGATCTATGTGAACGGGGTTTCCACCAGCTTGCCCGCGAGGGTGCAAGAGGCCTTTGTGCACACGATCCCCGGTCTTGAGCAGGCGCGCTTTCTGCAGTACGGATATGCGGTTGAGTACGACTTTGTGATGCCTCACCAATTGGACGCCAGCCTAGCCCTGCGCCAGACGTCGGGCTTGTTCCTGGCTGGACAGATCAACGGCACCTCGGGGTATGAGGAGGCTGCTGCCCAGGGCCTTGTCGCCGGAACCAACGCGGCCAAGTGGATTCAAGGGGAAGCACCCTTTGTGCTGGGGCGGCACGAGGCCTACATCGGGGTGATGGTGGATGATCTGATCCTGACCAGTCCTCGGGAACCCTACCGGATGTTCTCTTCCCGGGCGGAGCACCGCCTGCTTTTGCGGCAGGACAACGCGGATCGACGACTGGTGCCCTTGGCCCACAAGGCGGGTCTGGTGGGAGCAGAGGAACTTGCGCGGGTGCGTGTTTTTGAGGAGCGATTTGAAGCGGCCCTTGGGATCTTGAAGAAGCGTTTTGTCAGTCCCTCGCGCAATCTCTTCGACACCCTTCGGCGGCCGGAGATCAGTTGGCAGGGTCTGTTGCAGGAGCATCCTTGCCAGGAACTCGTGGGCCTCGATCCGCGCGTGGCAGAGGCATTGGAAATCGAAGCCAAGTACGAAGGCTATGTGCGCCGTCAGCAGGACATGGTGGAGCGCATGGCCAGAGAAGAGGACACCACGATTCCAAAGGAGCTGAACTACTCAGGTATCAACGGACTGGGGCACGAGGCCCGGGAGAAACTCAGCCTCGTGCGCCCCGCGACTCTGGGTGCGGCCGGTCGTGTAGAGGGCGTGCGACCCCCGGATGTGGCTCTCCTGGCGGTGCATGTGGAGCGTCTGCGGCGTCAGTTGTCCGGTGCGGAAGGAGTTTCTTCCTCCGGTGCAGTCCAGCCGTAGCTCTTGAGGCGTCGGTTGATTGTGGCGCGACCCAGCCCCAAGCGACGCGAGACCTCACGGATGTTCCAGTTGCACAGTTTCAGGGCGCGCTCGAGCCAGATGCGCTCGATGGTGGCCAATGGCAGCAACTCTTCCCGGGTGCGAGGGGGGTGAAAGCCCTTGGGGACTGTCTGTGGCCCAGGCAATGAGAGCGCAAAGTTCTCCGATAGCTGCAGGGCGTTGGGGGAGAGTATAGGGCTGTCTTCAAGCAGCACGCCCCGCTCCAGGGTGTTCTTCAACTCGCGAACATTGCCGGGCCAGGTGTGACGGCGCAGTCGCTCTTCAGTTTCAGGAGCCAGGCCCAAGATCCTGCGACCATGCTGGCGGGCCAGCTGGCTCAGCAGGATCTGAGCCAGCATGATCACATCTTCAGGTCGTTCGCGCAGGGGGGGCATGTGCACGGGGAAAACCGCCAGACGGTAGTAGAGGTCTTTGCGAAACTCGCCTCGGCGTAGGCCTTCTTCCAGATCGCGGTTGGTGGCGGCCAGCACGCGCACGTTGACGGGGATCGGGTCAGATCCGCCCACCCGCATGACCTCCTGTTCCTGGAGCACACGCAGAAGCTTGACTTGCATTTCCCGGGGCAGATCGCCCACCTCGTCCAGAAAGAGTGTGCCACCCTGGGCCTGTTCAAAGCAGCCCCTATGGGTGGCGTGGGCTCCCGTGAAGGAACCCTTTTCATGTCCAAACAGCTCGCTTTCGATCAGGGCTGAGGGAATCGCCCCGCAGTTGATAGGCACGAAGGGCTGCGTGGCCCTGGGGCTCTCCTCATGCACGGCCCGGGCTGCGACCTCCTTGCCCGTGCCGCTTTCTCCGGTGAGCAGCACGGTGATACTGGTTTGCGCTACCCGGCTCAGGAGTTCGCGCACATCGTTCATGGCCCGCGAGGTGCCCAGCAGTCGCTCCAGGCCGCGGGGCGTGCGCACTTCGGCTTCCAGTCGGGACAGGGTCCGGGCCTGGTGGGTCTGTCGCAGGGCGCTGGCCACCGAGGCGCGCAAGCGCATCTCATCAAAGGGCTTGCGCACAAAGTCCACGGCACCTCTTTGGAGGCAGTCGTCCAGGGTGGCTTCCTCGGAGCGGGCCGTCAGCACTACGATCGAGAGGGGACTCCCAGCCAGTTCGTCCAACAACTCGCGGCCATTTCCATCTGGCAGACCCAGATCCAAGAGGATTCCCTCCACCGTTTCCCGGCGCAAGAGAGCCCGGGCCTCCTCCAGGGTCGAAACTGAGGTCAGTTGCAATCCCAGGGGCTCCAGGGAGTGCTTGACCAGGGCCACCATGGCGAGGTCGTCTTCGACCAGGAGCAGGCGGTTGATGGGGCTTGAGGTGCTGGCCATGGTCGTGGGGAGGGTCTGCTGGGCATATCCGGGGGCAGTGTGGCTCATTATGGGCCACACTGCCCATTTTGGGCCGTTCCTTCCTGATTCTTCATTCCCACCATGGGGAATTCCATTCCCTTGAGGACTGGCTGGGGGGCACGGGATTGAAACCTCAATTGGCACGGGGATTGCTATCCTGCCGCTGAGCCGTGATTCATGGCTTGAGGAAACTTCTGCGAGCGGCGTGCGAGCTCTCTCCCATAGAGGCCCAGCGCTGCATCTCCCGCGGATGCTCATCTCCTCTCTCTCTCGGTACCCTCGGTCGCTTCGGCGTACGAGGGTGCTGTACTTTTGGGGCCAGGCGTTCACGCTGGCTGTCAGCGCTGCTGACGAGAACGCAGCCCATGGTCATCGGGGTCTGGTGGTTGTGTGTGAATGGGAGTGTTGGCCCACGGTTCAAAAGGGTAGATTTGGGGCTGACCAGCCCCGGCCATCTTTGTGCTGCCCATGAATCCATCCCCGGAAGACTCTCCCGATCAGGATCTCTCGCCCTTGGTCAGTGAGCGCTTGGGTATGGAGGCATTCAAGCCCCTGCTCGAGTCCTATGTGGGGGGCTTCATCGAGCAGGCTGAAAAAATTGATCTGGCCTTGGAGCAGGCCAACCCCATCGATCTGCGCACCGTGGTGCATCAGCTGAAGGGAACGGGGGGGGGCTATGGCTATCCCGAGCTGACTCGGGTCGCGGCGATCTGTGAACAGGCTCTGGTCGAGGCGGGGCCCGATGGGACCCGGGACAAGACTGTTCTTGCAGCCTTGCACGAGCTGCGGATCCTTATGCGCAGAGCCCGCGCGGGCTTGGATCAGGGCTGAGCCCCGTGCCAACTTCGCTGGTGTGCCTCAGGCACCACCGGGGGAGTGCATCCAACTCGACCCGTCAGCGCTGTCCATGATGTTGATTCCGACCCCGGCGAGGGCATCCCGCAGGCCATCGGCGGTGGTGAAGTCCTTGGCAGCTCGAGCGGCAAGCCGCGCTGCGAGGGCAGCATCGAGGATTTGATCCAGGGCATCCGTTTGGGCGGCGTTGCAGTTGGCGCTGCTGTTCTTCTGTCCTGCCTCGTCCTCCACGCTGATGCCCGCCTGCAATAGTGCGTCCCTGAGGGCATCTGCTGTTTCGAAGGACCTTTGTTCGCGGGCCAGGGAGCGCACTTCCAGCAAGGCAGCAGCCACCTGTTCCAGTAACTCGTTCTGGGAGCCCTGGCCCGCAGCCAGGAGCCGCCCCAGATCTCCTGGTTGGAAGAGCCCCAGCAGTCGGCCCAGGTCGCGCACCAAGGTCAAACTGATTTGTTTCTCCTTTGGCGACTGGGTGCGGGCTTCCTGCGCCAGACTGAAGAGCTCAGCCAAGGCTTCGCCAGTGCTGAAGTCGTTGTCCATGGCGGCGATGAAGTTCTCCCGGTGGGCGGCGTTGGCGTCGCTCAGGGCGCGCTCCTGGATTTCGTCCAGAGTCACTTGTTCTGTGTTCTCCGCGAGTTCTCCCAGGGACTTGACCATGCGCATCAGTCCCGTGCGGGCGGCCTCCAGGGTGCTCGGTTCGATTTCTACCGGTCTGCGGTAGGCGGAGCGCAAGAGGAAGAAGCGCAAGGCCGGGGCTCCGTAGGTGTCCAGCAGCCAGCGCGCCTGGAACTGTTGACGGAAGGCGGGATCCTGCATGCGCGGGTCGCTCTTGCCTACCTTCTGCCCGCCGTACTGCACCAGCCCGGTGTGCATCCAGGTGCTGGCGAAAGCATCACCGTGGGCTTCGCTCTGGGCGATCTCATTTTCATGGTGGGGAAACTTCAAGTCGTCTCCACCTCCGTGCAGGTCGAAGGCCTGGCCCAACAGTTCGCTGGACATGACCGAGCACTCGATGTGCCAGCCCGGCCGTCCCGCACCGAAGGGACTCTCCCAGGAGGGTTCCTCGGGCTTGGCGTTCTTCCAGAGGGCAAAGTCTGCGGGGTGTCGCAGACTGGTCTGGGTTTGGACCCGGGTGCCGGCTTGCATGTCCTCCAGTTTACGATGGGTAAGTTTGCCGTAGCCTTCCTGTTTTTGAATGTCGAAGTAGACCCCATCATCCGCCAGGTAAGCCTTGTCTTCCCGAACAAGGTCCTCGATGAAGGCGACCATCTGGGGCACGTACTCCGAACAGCGTGGATGGGCAGTGATGGTCTCGATGTTGAGCTCTTGCAGGAACTGCAAGTACTGGTCCGTGTAGCGCTGCGCGATCGAGTCCCAGGGCTCACCGCTCTCGATGGAGCGGTTGATGATCTTGTCGTCGATGTCGGTGATGTTGTTGATGAACTCCACCTTGTATCCCCGGGCCCTGATCCAGCGGGCAACCGCGTCGAAGAGCACGGGCCCCATCAGATGTCCTATGTGGCAGTCGTCGTAGACCGTGGGGCCACACACATAGAGCTTGACCTGGCCGGGGGTCAGGGGCTCCAGGGGGGACATTTCCCGGGTCAGTGTGTCGAAAATGCAGATCGCCATGGGTACGAGGATAAGGTCATGGAGCGCAGGAGCAAGGGCGCAGCGGATCAAGGCTGCAACTCGATCACCAGGCCTTCAGCTCTGGCCACTCCATGGGGGCGCGAGGAGCTATCCTGTCGTCGTTCCAGCGAGAATCCTATGAATGTCAGCAGTAACGTCCAAGATGATCTCAGTAGTCGGGTTTCTGTCACTGGGAAGCCCTTGAAGTCCTCCGAGAGGTCAAGCGAGGAAGTGATCGAGAAGCCCAGTCGAGAAGCCGCCGAACAGGCCGTGCGTACCTTGATCCTGTGGGCTGGTGATGATCCTGACAGGGAGGGGCTGGAGGGCACTCCGGCCCGCGTGGCCCGGTCCTATGGAGAGTTCTTTGGAGGCTACGAGCAGGACCCGGCCGAGGTGCTCAAAACCACTTTCTCCGAGGTCGAGGGCTACGACGAGATGGTGGTGGTGCGCGACATCCCTTTGATGAGTCACTGCGAGCATCACATGGTTCCCTTTCTGGGCAAGGCCCATGTGGCTTATCTGCCCGATAGGCGGGTGGTGGGGCTCTCCAAACTCGCCCGGGTGGTGGAGATCTACGCCCGTCGCCTGCAGATCCAAGAAAAACTCACGGTGCAGATCGCCGACACCATCAATCGGGAGCTGAAGCCCAAAGGTGTTGCGGTGGTCATTGAAGCCCAACACCAGTGCATGACCATGCGCGGCGTGCATAAGCCTGGGGCGGACACGATCACCAGTCGCATGTTGGGGGCCTTCCGCACGAAGGACGCCACGCGCAAAGAGTTCTTTTCCTTGATCGGGCGTTGAGGTTGCTCTGCTCGGGGATTTCCCGGTCGCGGGGATTTGGCCAGGGAATAGCCCCATTCAAGAGACTTCAGGGCACAGGATAGCCCCGTGCGCGCAAGCGTTGGGCCAGACCCAAGAGGGGCAGGCCCACGATTGCGTTCCAGTCGGCGCACTCGATGCGCTCGAAGAGGGCGATGCCCCGCTCTTCGAGCTTGTAGGAACCAGCGCACTGGCTCGGATCGTCCGCTTCCACATAGCGTTCCAGGGTTGCCTGATCCCAGGGTGCCATGGTCATGTGGGCGACTTCGACCCAGACCTCTTCAGATTGGTCTCGGTCCTTGCCCGGTCCCACCAGGGCCGTAGCGCTGATCAGCTCGTGCCTGCGTCCGGCCAGGCGCAAGAGCTGCTGCAGGGCGGCGGGCTTGCTGCCGGGCTTGCCCAGTAATTCGTCTCCCAGAGCCAGCACCTGATCGCCGCCGATGACCCAGGCTTCGGGATGTTGCCGCGCCACGGCCCGGGCCTTGGCCAGGGCAAGATCCCGGGCCAGACGAAGAGGATCCTCGGTAGCCGCTTGCAGGGGCGCTTCGTCAATGCCCGCGGCTTCCAGGGAGAAGGGCAAACCCAAACGCTCAAGCAGAGCGCGTCGGGCGGGGGAAGTGCTGGCCAAGATCAGAGGTGCTTGATCGTTGCTTGTGCTCGAGGCCATGACTGTTGTTCTCCTGGTGCTTTCTATTTCCCCGGGCGTGATTGCCTGTTCCTTTTTCATCCAGCGGAACCCTGGATTCCTGGCAGGTTTTTCGAGGACATCTTTTCAGGAGCATACCTGAGTCCTCTTCGTTCGGGGTCGCTGCTCCGAACTCGTGCGCTTGTTCAGGGGTTGCGCCCCGAAGGCTCCAGGGTCAGCTCTGCTTGGGACCCGCGGGCCGAATCAGCCCAGCCTTGAGCAGGGTCGGATAGGCCCCGTTCTTGGCGATCGTCTTGAGCGCCCGGGTAGAAACACGCAGATTCACATGCTGGCCGATTTCCGGTACCCAGATGCGTTTTCTCTGGACGTTGACCTTGAACTTGCGCTTGTTCTTGCCGGTGGTGCGCAGACCGATGCCGCCCTTGTACTTGGGCAGGCCCCGCCGGGCGATGGTTCCGCCGACGCGGGTTCCTCGTTTCGTGACCTGACAGACGCGGGACATGGTGAAGTTCTCTGTTGAGGGGGTGCCACCGGGGAGGCGGAAAACTGAAATCTTGGGACCGGGAGGAGCCCTGGGGCGCCTCTGGTTGGGCCGTTCGAGCCGAGGAGCATAGCCCCCCAGCGGGGCGTGCGCCAGTGCCTGGGGTGGGGTTTTGGGCTCAACAGCCCAAAGAGGCTCATTTCTCTTGCCGAGACCTTGTTCTGGGGGGGGCTGGACCAGCGTTGCCTACGGGGAAGCGCGGGGCGCGGCTACAATCTCCGGACGGGCGAGAGCCTGCCTCACAGACCATGAGCCCTCTCCCCTGCCTGCTCACACTCCCGCTCCTGGTAGCTGTCGGGACTAGTGTTTTTGGGGCGCAGGTGCAGAGTTCCACGGCGCAGCAGGAGGAGCAGTTCGAGGCGCGTATTCGCCCTGTCCTGATCGAGCATTGCTACGCCTGTCACAATAGCGTGGACAAGGCTCGTGGCGGTCTGGCTCTTGATGGTCGGGAGCGGATGCGCATGGAGTCCGACTCGGGGTTTGCGGTTGTACCCGGCAACCCGGATCAAAGTCTGATCCTGGCTGTCATGCGCCACGAGATAGACGGTCAGGAGATGCCCCAGGACGGCGGAAAGCTGGATGCGTCGGTGGTCGCAGACTTCGAGGAATGGATTCGCAACGGCGCCTACGATCCGAGGGATGCGGCGCCCACCAACCAAGAGCTCGAGGCGCTGACCTCGTGGGCCGCAAAATTCGAGCGGCGCAAGCAGTGGTGGAGCCTGCGGCCCATCGTGGTTCCCACCTTGCCGATCACATACAAGTGGTGGTCCGGGCACCCCGTTGATCGGTTCGTCCAGCGAGGCCTTGAGGAGCATGGACTGCTGCCCGGTGCGAGGCTGCCCGGCCCTGAGGCGGACCGCAGGACGCTCGTCCGGCGCCTGTACTACGCCCTCCTCGGTTTGCCCCCAACGCCGGATGAGATTCGCCACTTTCTTGCGGATGAGGATCCCGAGGCGCTGGAACGCCTTATCGATCAGTTGCTCGCCTCACCACGCTACGGCGAGCGGTGGGCGCGGCACTGGATGGATCTCGTCCGTTACGCAGACTCCCACGGATCAGAGGGGGATCCTCGCATCCCTCACGCCTATCAGTATCGCGACTACCTGATCCGGGCATTCAATCAGGACCTGCCCTTTGACCAGTTCGTGCGCGAGCAGATCGCCGGCGACCTTCTCAGCGAACCGCGCTTGAACTCCGAGCTGGGGATCAACGAATCCGCGATCGGTACGGCGCAATGGCGCTTTGTGTTCCATGGGTTCGCGCCCACCGACGCACTCGATGAAAAGGTGCGCTTCACTGACGACCAGATCAATGTCTTCAGCAAGACCTTTCTGGCCCAGACTGTTTCCTGCGCGCGTTGCCACGACCACAAGTTCGATGCGATCAGCCAGGCGGACTACTACGCGCTCTTTGGCATCCTGGGTTCGAGCCGTCCGGCCATGCTGGATGTCAATACGGCCGAGATCCAGCAGCGCAACAAGAGCGACCTCGTGGAGCTCAAGGCCGAAATCCGGACGGCCCTGGCTGAGGCTTGGAGTACGTGGCAGCTGTCGTCCGAGGAGTTGCCGGAGCAGGCCAAGAGCCTGGATCATCCTCTGCACCTGCTCTGGGACGTGGACCAACGCATGGACGCGGGACTCGGTTTCGAAGCGGCTTGGGAGGCGGCGAGCGCAGGCGCGCAGGATGCCGAGACACCCTTGGAGTACGAGAGGCGATGGAACCTCGCCAGCGCCACGGAAATGGGCGAGTGGTATCCCTCGGGGAACGGCCTCACTGGGGAAGTCTCTTCCGCGGGTGAGTTCGCGCTTGCTCCGGCCGGCGAGCAGGTGCTGAGCGGGATCTACCCGGCAGGGGTCTATACCCATCTCCTGTCCAGTCGGCACCGCGGGGTCCTGCAGTCCGCGCAATTCTCGCTTGAGGGAGAATACGAGCTCTGGTTTCGGGTTCTTGGCGGAGGAGGGGCCAAGCTGCGCTATGCGGTGCATAACTATCCGCGCTCAGGCACGGTCTTTCCCATCACCGAAATCAAGAACGACACCTGGTCGTGGTTGCGTCTCGACCTGTCCTACTGGGATGGGGACAGCGTGCACCTGGAACTCTACACGGGCAAGGACGCTCCCATCGAGGTGGGCGGTAGCGACCGCTCGTGGTTCGGCGTGCGGGAAGTCCGGCTGCGCAAGAAAGGAGCGGGCAGGCCTGCCGATCCCATGGTATTGGGGCAGGTCTTCGAGGAAGTACCACAGTCCAGAGTCGAGCTTGCGGGGCGAATCGCGCAACGCATCGACGGGGCTATCGAGAGCTGGAAGCGATCTGCGGCGACCGACTCGCAAGCTCTCTTACTTGATGCTTGTCTGCGCGGGGGCCTGCTCGCCAATGACCTGGCCCAGCTGCCGCAGGTTGCCAAGCTGGTTGAGGCGTATCGCGAGCTGGATGCCGCAGTGCCCCTGCCGACACGGGTCCCGGGCATCGTCGAGGCCGACGCTTCAGACCAGGCGCTCTACGTGCGGGGGGATCACCGAAACCCCGGGGCGATCATTCCACGTCGATTCCTCGAGGCGATTGACCCCGAGCCCTATGCGCCCGGTGCGGGAGGACGCCTGGAGTTGGCAGAGGACCTTCTGCGTGCGGACAATCCACTCACAGCGCGGGTGATCACCAATCGGATCTGGCAGCATCTCTTTGGTCAGGGGCTCGTGACGACCCCGGACAACTTTGGGCGCTTGGGTACGAAGCCCTCCCATCCTGAGCTGTTGGATTACCTCTCGGGGCGCATGGTTGAGAAGGGTTGGTCCATCAAGGAGATGATTCGCTTCTTGCTCCTTTCCAAGACCTGGCGGATGAGTTCAGTAGCGTCTCCGACAGCCCTGGCCCTGGACCCGGGGAACAGGTGGCTTTCCCATGCGAATGTCCGACGGCTGGATGCCGAGGCGATCCGGGACTCGCTCTTCTCGGCTGCTGGGCGTTTGGACCAGCGCATGTTCGGCCCCGGCTTCGGTCCGAACTCCAGTACTCCTCGGCGCAGCGTCTACGTGGAGTCTCGCCGTAATACCCTGGACGCCTTCCTGCAGAGCTTCGATGCGCCCGTGCCGTTCGCCACGGTGGGTTCGCGTCACGTGACCAACGTCCCGTCCCAGGCGCTGACCATGTTGAACGATCCCCTCGTGGGAGATCTCGCCAAGAGTTGGGGCGCCCGTATGCGTTCCAGTGGCAAGGGTAAACATGAAGGCGAGAGCTTTGCCCTCATGTTCGAGGCCGCTACTGGACGGGAGCCAGGAGACGAGGAACTCGCGGCCCTCTGCGCGTACGCGGACGAGTGCCGTTCCGCCATCCGGACAGACCGGGAGCGCCGTCGGGGGCTCGAGGCGGGGCTCGCAAGCAACCTGGCTGCGTTGGATTCCATCTATGCCCCGGTGTATCGGCGTCTGCTGGAAGATCTTGAAGTGGGGGCGGCCACGGGTGAGTCCACCCCATTTGCGCGCTGGGACTTCCGCGAGGGACTGGAGGATACTGCTGGTAGCCTCCACGGTCAGCTCCACGGGACAGCGCGCTTGGAGGGAGGCGGACTGCGCCTCGACGGCGGCGGCCACGTTTCGACTCCTGCTATTCCCACCGCAGTCGGAGAGAAGACCCTGGAGGTCTGGCTGCAACTCTCGGATCTCAAGCAGCGCGGTGGCGGTGCGCTTACGGTGCAGGATCTTGGGGGAGATATCTTCGACTCAATCGTCTACGGTGAGCAGGCAGTTGGCCAGTGGATAGCCGGCTCAAATGTGTTCCAGCGCACCCAGAGTTTTGGCGCCGAGGTGGAGTCCAGTACGGCTCCCGATGTCGTCCACCTCGTCATGGCCTACGATGCGGACGGCCTCATTCGGTGCTACCGCAATGGCGCCCTCTACGGGACCCCTTACAGGAAGGGGGGGCGAGCGACATTCAAGCCGGGAGAGAGTCAGGTTCTCTTCGGCCTGCGCCATGGCGCACCCTCCGGGAGCCGACTGCTGAAGGGCCTTCTCTTCGAGGCCCGACTCCATCTCAGGGCGCTGTCCGCGGAAGAGATAGCGGCCTCCGCCTCGGGGAGTGGCTTTGTGGGACGCAGTGAGGTACTCGCGGCATTGGATCCGGAGGATAGGGCCGCGGTCCTTGAAATTGAGGCGGCCATCTCGGCCGCTCGTCGGGGCATAGAAAAGTTGGGGCCTCCCGTTCGCGAAGACGAGTCCTGGGCCCGTGTGGCCCACGCACTCTACAACCTGAAGGAGTTCCTCTACCTCAGGTAGAGGGGATGATGAGCGGATCCCATTTCTCACGACGCGAGCTCCTGCGCCAGACCTCCAACGGCTTTGGCCTCTTGGCCTTGCAGGGTCTGATGGCAGAGACCGGCTTCGCTGGCCAGGTGGATGACAGGCCCCTGGCCCACCACATTCCGCGGGCGAAACACGTGATATTCTGTTTTATGTCTGGCGGCGTGTCCCAGGTCGACTCTTTCGACCCGAAGCCGGAACTGGAGCCGTTGCACGGCAAGCCCTTGCCAGTCAAGGTCGAACGCACGCAGTTCAATCAGAACGGAAACGTGATGGCTTCGCCCTTCACCTTCCGCCGCTACGGGCAGAGCGGAATCCCGGTCAGTTCCATGTTCCCCGAGATCGGGAGCGTGGTCGATGAACTGGCGGTCGTGCGTTCGATGACGAGCTCTGTCAACGAGCACGCACAAGGCAACTACCTCATGCATACGGGCTTCCCGTTCATGGGTCACCCGAGCGCTGGCGCATGGATGAACTATGGGCTGGGTAGTGAAAACGAGAACCTGCCTGGTTTTGTCGTGCTGCAGTCTGGTGGCGCGGTCACCCCTCATGGGGGAGCGGGTCTGTTCAGCAGCGGCTTCCTACCAGCTCATCATCAGGCCTCGATTGTTCAGGCGAACCGCATCCCTGCGGTGCGCAATATCGCGCCCGCGCTCGAGGACGGCGAGCAGTTGCGTCATTTGGACCTGATTGGACGTCTCGACCGCCGCTTTGCCCGGGGCACGGCGGATCCACAGGTTGATGCGGCCATTCGCAACTACGAAACGGCCTACCGCATGCAGGCTGCGGTGCCGGAGGCCTGTGACGTGTCGGGGGAGAGCGCGGCAACGCGTAGGCTCTATGGGTTGGATGACGCGGAGCCGACGAAAGCGGCCTATGCACGCCAGTGTCTTTTGGCTCGCCGTCTGGTGGAGCGCGGTGTGCGCTTCATCGAACTGAGCTGTATCACGAAGAACATCGGCGCCGGTGGAGCGCCCAACCCCTGGGATCAGCACGGAGCGCTCAAGGCTGGGCACAGCGCAATGGCTTACCAGGTGGACCAACCGATCGCGGGGCTCATCAAGGACCTGCGCTCCAGGGGCCTGCTTGAGGAGACCCTGATTGTCTGGGCCGGGGAATTCGGTCGCACGCCTTTCTCTCAGGGCTCGGACGGACGGGACCACAACCCCTATGGCTTCAGCGTCTTCCTTGCTGGTGGGGGGGTTCGTGGGGGAACGGTCTATGGCCAGACGGATGAGTTCGGCTACCACGTGGTGGAAGACCGTTGCGACATCTACGACCTGTGGGCCACGGTCCTTCACCAACTGGGGCTCGATCACAAGCGTCTCACCTACCGATACGCTGGCCGAGACGTGCGCTTGACGGATGTCCACGGCAATGTGCTGAAGAAGATCCTGGCCTGATGGTGAAGCCTCCCACGTCCAAGAGTCCTGAGGTCTTCCTGGTCAGGACTTGAACCAGTAGGTGCGGAACGCTCCTCGCACCTCATCTCGCAAGCCGGGCCGACCCGCCAACGCCCGGGCCCAGAAGCGGCTCGCAGGCCCATTCGATTCGAGCACCTCGGTCACCCAGGTACCCGGCCGCTCCTGTAGGGCGTGCTCCAGCACTGCCTGCGCCAGCCCACTTCCACGCAGTTCCGCACATACGAAGAGCTCGTGTATGTAGGAGTCCACCTCGAACCCCATCGCCCGCGAGTACTTGGGGCCAAACACGAGCATGTACCCCCTGACCTCGTCCCCGTTCGAAACCACATAGGGAAAGAGGCGGTCCCGGTCTGTGAACCACTTGTCATCTAGTTCATGGGGCTCACAGTCTGGATGATCATGCTGGGCGAGCGCTTCGAGGTACGCCAGATGCATGCCCTCCAACTGGGCCCGATCCTCAATCGTTGCGCTGCGGACAAGGGTCACAAGTCATCCGCCGTGTGCTGTGAGAATCTCATCAGGGTGTGCCCCAGCAGGCTGATGTTGAAGAGATAGACCAGGTGCGTCTGCCCCTAGTAGTAGCGCCGGACCGAAACCGCGCTGAGGGTGTAGACCACTGGAAAGTCCGGATCCGAGCCCGGGGTCAGGATAGTCATGACTCCCTTGACCACAATGGGCAGGTAGGGGTGGTAATCAAAGCCTTCTTCCCCCTGGGCTGAAACCAGTGCCCACTCGTCGGGGCGCGGTATACCTCCGAAGCAACAGGCCCCCGTGTCGCGCACCAGCATGAACTCGCGCACCTTGCGTTCCACATAGTCCGTGGGAATCATGTAGCCCAAGAGCTCGATTTCCTTGCCTTCCAGGGCCTGGATCTTCTCGGGGAAGACAAAGGGCTGGATGGGTACTTCCGGGTCCTTTTCCGGATAGAGGTGATCGAGCAGCAGGCCATAGTCCGCCCTTGCCAGGGAGAGCTTGCTGAAGGTCAGTACGTTCTTGTTCTTCTCGCCCTCCGCATCGTCGATCACCGCCAGACCAGCGGCAAGGTCCTCGTCCAAACCCGCTTGTTTGATCAATCCGAGCACAGCATTCTCGCCCCCAGGGACTGTGTCCGAGGGGGTGGGGTTGAGGTCTGGCTGGGCGTCGATGGGCGCGGCTTCGGGCAGGACCTGTACGCCCGCCTCCACATCTTCGTCCAACCCCTGGGCGGAGGGGCTCGGGCTGCAGGCAGCGAGCAGCAACGAGCAGCACAGGGTGCAGCAAAGGTGCGTAAGGGTCGAGGCTTGGAATCTGGTCATGGGTCTGACCCCAGGATACGCCATGGGGGCGCTGATTGTGAGCAGTACTCTGATGGAGCTATCGGCCGAGAGGGCGTAGTGCTGGTGCTTGCTGTTGGCTATCCACTCGGAGCCATTCCAGTGGGGGTCATTCCCCTTTCCAGATTTTCACCGTCACCTGGCCTTCCAGGGTCACCCATCCCCTGAACATGCCCGGGGTGTTGAAGGGGGTCGTGAAGCGCCCCTTGGAGTCCAGGGCGATCACTCCTCCCGTTCCCCCGCGCTCGGTCAGTTCCTTGTGAATTGCCTGGGAGCCTGCCGCTTCCAGACTGAGGCCCCCAAAGCGCATGCGGCCGGCGATGTTGGAGGCGATTGCTCCCCGGATGAAGTACTCTCCCCATCCCGTGGCGGACACCGCGCAGACCCCGTCCTGGGCCCAGGTTCCCGCTCCGATGATGGGTGAGTCGCCCACCCGGCCCCAGCGCTTGGCGGTCATGCCCCCGGTAGAGGTTCCGGCCGCCAGGTGCCCGGCACTGTCAAGGGCCACGCAGCCCACGGTGCCGTGCTTGTCATCGGCGAGTCGTTGTTCAAGAGCCCTGCGCCGTCGTTCCGTGTGAAAGAACTCGTTGGATACGGTTTCGAGACCCTGCTCTTTGGCAAAGGCATCAGCCCCAGCTCCCGACAGCAGCACATGTTCGCTCTTTTCCATCACCGCCCGGGCCGCGAGAATAGGGTGCCGTACGCTTTGAACTCCTGTCACGGCTCCTGCCCGCGGGCCAGCGCCATCCATGATCGACGCATCCAACTCACAGCGCCCTTCGGCGCTGAACACCGCCCCGTGCCCTGCGTTGAACAGGTGGGAATCCTCCAGAGGCAAGATCGTGGCGCTGACTGCATCGAGGGCACTGCCGCCCTGGCTCAAGACCGCATGTCCCGCGCGCAGGGCTGCCGCAAGTGTTGCGCGGTATTCCTTTTCCAGCTCTGGCCCCATCTTGGCGCGATCCAAGACGCCCGCGCCTCCGTGCACTACAAGTACCGCTCTGCTTGGGGGAGGGGAACTGCAGGCCAGGCAGAGTGAAAGGACGAGCAGTGAGGTCAAGAGCAAGCTGAATGCCTTGATGTTGAGGTATTTAGTGTGCATGGGATGAGGGACGTAGACGGCGCACAAGATGGTAGCCGAGCAAAAGGACCAGGGCCGTGGCGAAGATCGGCTGCGCGGAACCAGCTTCTCCGTGCAGGTGTTCGCGGACGGTTTCCAGTGGAGTACTCCCCAGACGCTCATGCAGCCAGCCCAAAGTCAGGCCCGCTAAGACCGCACCGCCAGTGATGGAACCCAGGTACAGGAAAGTTGCGCGCATTCCCAAGAGGCCCCGTACCACCGCAAGGGTGGCCAGATTCGTGGCTGGTCCGGCCAACAGGAAGACCAGAGCTGCTCCTGGATCCATGCCTTTGGCAACCAGCGCTGCAGCCAGGGGCGTGCTGGCGGTTGCGCAGACATAGACCGGCACCCCGGCGATCAGGGCCAGGCCGTATTGGGCCACAAGCGAAGTGTTGCCGCCAAGCAGGTTGTCGGGCAGCAGTGCTCCAGCGAGGCCGGCCAGAACCAGGCCCACGCTGAGCCAGAGGGCCAGATCCGCACTCAAAGGGCCCAGGGCCTTGCGCAGGCTGCGCTGGAAGAGTGGAGCATGGGAGTCCTCGGGCTTCTTCTCCACGCAATGCTCGGTTGCTTCGTCAGCGCAGCAAGTCGTCGCGTCCATGGCGGGTTCTTGTTGTGCCATTGCGGGAGCTGGAGAGCCGTACTTTGAGACCAGCAAGCCGGTTCCCATTGCGCTCAGCACCGCCGCCAAGGGTCGCAGCAGGGTGGTGATTGGATCAAAGAGGGCATAGGTCGTGGAAATTGAATCCACGCCGGTTTCAGGGGTACTGACCAGGAACGCCGCGGTGGGGCCTCGGCCTGCTCCCGTTCGCCGCAGGGCTGCGGCAGCGGGCAGCACGGAGCAAGAACAAAGGGGCAGGGGCGCGCCGATCAAGGCCGCCTTGATGGTTGCAGCGAAACTCTCCCCGGCCAGGTGTCGCTCGATCCATCGGCGGGGGATCAGTTCCTCCATCAAGCCCGCGAGCATCAGGCCCAAGAGGATCCAACCAGAACTGGCGAGCAGGACCTGCCAGGTGTGCTGAGCAACAAGGAGCAGACCTTCACTCATGTCTTGGCGTTCTCGGCCTTCAGCCGAGACCGGCCTCCAGACTCTGAGTCAAGACCATCAGACCTACTCCAACGCCGAGCAGGGCCAGCTTGGCCCAAATGTCATCCTTGTGGTGAAAGACCTCTCCGAGCAGTTCGCAGAGACAGACAAACAAGAAGGTACCTGCTGCCAAGGCCATCAAGAGGTCTTGGCCCAGGGGACCCAGTACGCCCAAGAGAGATTGACCCAGCAGGGCGCCCATGGGAGTCACCAGGGCATACAAGAGAGCGATCAACGCCACTTTGCCCCGCGGGATCTCTCCCAGCAAGAAGACCGTGCTCAGGCTGAAGGACTCAAAGGCCTTGTGGGCCAGGATCGCCAGCAGAATCACATGCCCCATGTGGTCGTCTTGTCCGGCGGCCACGGACCAGGCCATGCCCGCGGTCAGGGCATGGACTGAAAGCCCCCAAAGGGCCGCCCAACCCACCGCCCGGTGACGGTGCAGGTCGTCGTGGTCGTGCGTCCGCAAGACCAGGGCCTCCAACAGGTAGACCGCCAGCACTCCCAGCAGGACGAACATCCAGACCAGGTTGGCGTGGTCCGCGTCAGCGACCGCATCAGTTGAGTGCGCGTGCCCAGCGTGTTCTGCTTCCATTCCTTGGCTTCCAGCTATGGATTCCACAGCCAGCGTCCCATGCCCATGCCCTGTGGGCAGGGACGGTAGGAGGTGCAAGAAAACCGCCCCCAGGAAAATGCCAGTTGAGAGCGCAAGAGCCAGGTGCAGACGCCGTCCATCCCAGCGCACCAAGAGGGGCAGGAAACCGCCAGCGAGGGCAGTCACAAATACCAGCAGTAGATCGAGGTTTTCCACGGCTCAAGTTCCTTGACGCAGCACCACGGTGCGAATGGTTGTTACCAGAATTGAAAGGTCGAACAACACTGACTGGTTCTTCACATAGAACAGGTCGTATTGGAGTTTGGCCAGGGCGTCTTCCTCGGTGTTGCCGTAGGGATGATTGACCTGGGCCCAGCCGGTCAGGCCCGGCTTGACGATGTGCCGCTGGTCGTAGTAAGGAATCTTCTCGGTCAGGGAGCGGATGAAATGTTCGCGCTCAGGTCGCGGCCCTACCATGCTCATGCTGCCCGCCAGCACATTGAAAAGCTGGGGCAACTCGTCCAGCCGGGTCTTGCGCATGAAGCGTCCCATGCGCGTGATGCGCGGGTCGTCACCTGCCGCCCAGACCGGGCCGCTAGTGGCTTCCGCATCTTCGCGCATGGAGCGGAACTTGATCAGGGTAAAGGGCCGACCATGCAGGCCTATGCGCTCCTGCTTGAAGAGCGCGGGTCCCGGTGAACTCCTGCGCACCCACACCACGCTGACCAGCATGGCGGGCCACAGAAGAAACAGAAGGAAGAGGGCTCCCGCTATGTCCATCAAGCGTTTTGCCAGAACTGCCCAACTCTGGCGTCGAAAGCCCTCGTTGTAGATCAGATAGGAGGGACGCATGGCGCTGACTGCGATGCGTCCGGTGATCTCTTCGAAGAGTTCCTCCTGCTCGCGTACATCAAACCCCGCCAGGCGGCAATCGAGCAATTCTCCTGTGGGCAGGGTCATGCGCCGGTCTTCGATGGCCACCACTACCGCGTCTGCTCCCAACTCGCGCACGATGGCCCGCAGTCGTCCCGCCGGCGGTTCCGGTGTGTCCTTGCCCGTAGTTTGTTGTTCGCGCAGGAGCTGGACATCTTCCAGTACCAGATCCTGGGTGCTGCGGGTTGCCTGGTGAGTGGGGTCCCGCAGCCACTGGCTTTGTGCTTGGCCGCTGCCTTGATTGCCGGTGTCTTCGGGGACCATGCCCACGATCCGATAGCCCGCTTCTGGGTGGCGCAGGACCTCCCGGGCCAGGGCGTGGGCGGGTCCGCCGGAGCCAATGATCAAGATCCGCAACTGCAGGTTGGATCGGCGTAAGAGCGCGTGGAACAGGGCGCGGTAGAGCCAGGCCAGACCCAGGCCGAGGGTCAAGCTGGTGACGAGCAACATAACCGCCTGGGTTCCCGAGAGGCCCGGGAAGGTGTGGACACGTTCCAGGTCCCAGGTGTGGGCGATCACCAGCAGCAAGAGGTTGACGAAGAGCGCCGCGCCTCCCGCTTCGATGAAACGTGCGGCCCGTCGGAAGGGGGAGGCAGAGAGGGCGAACTCATAGAGCCGGGCGAAGGCAAGGGTGATCTGGGTCAGGATCACCACCCCCACGGAACTCGTGATGGCGATCTCCAGAGCCTCCCGGGCATAGAGTTCACGGGCCACCAGATCACGCCAGATCGGCGTGAATTCCGTTCCGCGGATGCCCGCTGCCAGATCCCACAGGTGCATGCTCATCAGGCAGCCCACCACCGCCAGCAGGAGCAGACTCTCCCCAAAGACCAGCAGGGTGGTCCGAATGGGCAGGTAGTGTTGGAGGACGCGTAACATGGGGCCCGGACCTTGGGGTCCGGTCCAGGGAAATGGGGCCGGCGGGGAATCTCGGCTGCGGGATTGTAGGCAGCAGAGCCCTCGGGATTCGATGCTTCAGCCCCATGAACTTGGTCCAAAGCGGCTCGAATTCGGTTGAAATCATGCTCCAGCCCAGGAATCTCCTGGATTGGGCCGGCGAGGCGCTGGAATTGGTCGCAAAACACAGCGGGGTTTGAGGCCCTTTGGGTCGGCCAAGACCTCTGTCAAGAGCACCTCCACCGTGTTGCGGCCGCGCGCGCGATGGCCAAGCCAGCGGGCGCCCTCATGCAGGCGCTGGACCTGCTCAGGGCTCAGTCGGCGACCCGGGCCCTGACCCGCAATCGGAACAAGATCTTCTGGTAGGGACGCAAGGCCCCGCTCAC
>DUBE01000056.1:0-4115 GCA_012960475.1 Planctomycetota bacterium | reverse complement strand
CGTCGGAGCAAAGTCGCCCGTGGCGATGGAGCCCTTCACTCCCGCGAGCTTGTCCGTCAGGCGCACCGGGAAGTTGACTAGCAGAGGAAATCGCCGAGTTGCAAGAGCGCTTCGGCTTCGATGTGCTCCGCTTCCAAGACGCCAACTTCGGTGTGGCGGAAAAGCGCACCAAGGAATTCTGCGATGGGCTTGTGGACCTCAATGTGCCTATCCATTGGAACGGCACCATCGAGATCGAGACCATCATGCGCTACAAGGAGAAGACTCTGGATGCCCTCGAAGCAGCCAAGTGTCACCTGCTTTGGCTCGGCGCCGAAGCCGGCACCAAAGAGACGCAAGAGCGCATCAAGAAGAACATCGGCATTGAGAACATCCCCACTGCCATCGGTGAACTCGTCAAGCGCAACATTGTTCCTGGCGCCTTTTGGATCATCGGCTACCCCGGGGAATCCCAAGAGTCTATGGAAGCCACCCTGCGCCAAGCCGCGCGGGTCAAGCGCCAGTTCCCCACCGCAGGGTCGGATGTCTATCCCTTCCGTCCGATCCCGGGCACGGAAGACTTCGACCACGCTGTACGCCTTGGCTACAAAGCCCCCACCAATTTCGACGAGTGGGGCAATTGCTTTGAGTACAAGTACAACGACCAGAACAGCGAGCTTCCGGCCTCGGTGCGTCAAACCTGGCAGCGCTACAACCACACCGCTGCGATCTACGACATGCACAACCAGGAAGGCCCCCTTTGGATGCGCAAGCTGCTTTCCAAGATCGCCGGCCAACGCCTCAAGCATGGGTCCTATGGCCTAGGCATCGAGCGCAAGCTCTACGACATGTATGTGCGTGTGACCGGACAAGCCCAACCCGGCGACCATGTGAGCGAAGAATACCAGCAACTCCAACCCGAGACCCACGCCAACCTAGTGGACCATCACGGCGGAGAGAACTGAGGGTCACTTCGGCATAGCTACATCGACCGTCTGCCCGGCCTGAATCACAAATTTACTCAGCCCTACACCGAGCTTCAGGGGATCGGACCACTTTTCAATGCTCTGCAGATCTAGCTTGGTGATCTGGGCGGGCATTGCGGGGACACCCTCGATGAGGCTGGTGCCAACTGCCCAAAGGGAGGGCAAGAGGGTCATGGTCGCGCCGCCCCCGACCCCGCGCACAAGCGGCACCTGCTCGAAGCTGCTGATTTCCATGAAGTGGTGGGAAATAATACGGCTCTTAATGCCGTGCAAGCGCACAGACCCTGTTGGATAGTCCAGATGGTAGACATTCGATTCCGCTCCCACATCTACTTCAATCGTGAGGGCCATAAGGGGATCGAAGATAAGCCAGTCGCCTTCGGGCAGGCCGCGGGTCAGGCTCAAGAGATAGCGCCCCTTCCACGGGACATTGAAGCGGAAGCTCCCGTCCTCGGCGATCGGGCACTTCGAGCCACCGCGACGACGGCCTAACCAGTCCCCTGCCACCCCCAAACTCGCGGTCCATTCCGTTGCAGGTTTCCCATCGAGCAGCAAACGCCCCTCCACCACATGGTTCATTTGAGCTGGCAGGGTCAGCAAGTGCTGGGTCGTTTGCCCCTCCAACACGACGCAATTCGTCTTGATATCAGATTCACGGAATGGCTCGTCCGTCTCCCGCACATGACGTCCTGATCGATTGAGTTCAGCTGGCGCCACGGAAACCCACCAAGAGCCTGGCATCAGGTGATCCACCCGGTACGTTCCATCTTCCCCAGTCCGCGTCTCTTGAACACAAGAATCCCCTCGCGAGAACACCACCACCTGATTGGCCACATCTCCGGGGCCTTGGATGCGTCCCTCAATGGCCCCCCCGGCCGTCAGGTTCACCACAAGATCAGAAAGTCCCTGCGCTGCGTCGATGGTCATGGGCCCCATCTCCGTTGGCGCATAACCTTCCGCAACAGCCCGGAGGTAAAAGCGGCCAGATTCACGCGGGCTACTGGCGAAGACACCATCCTGATTCGTCTTGGCCCACCACCGCTGAGAAGCACCCACCCTGGAGGGAAAGTGATTCAAGAGGATCTTCTTGTCAGTCAACTCATAGAGACCAACCTGGGCATTCGCAATCGGCTTACCCTGGGCCAGCACACGCCCGCTGACCACTGGCAACCCAGGCATATGCACCTTGTAGACGTGGCTCGGATCTATCTCCTGAAAGGGTCCAAGCTCCACATCTACACAACCTTCGGCAGAGAGAGTGAGAGTGAATTCCCCAGGCCCAATCGGCACCTTGAAGGCCACTGGGGTTTTCCCCGCCTGACCCCACGATTCCAGAACACCCCTCCGGACGTTCTGCCCAGAGGCCTGGGCGTAATGGAGCTCCTGCACCCTGACGATATCGCTTGTAACCTCTAATGCCATGAAAACCGAATTCGGCACGCGCAACAACACCTCATCACCTCCCACAGCGCCCCTATGAAGGGAAGTATCAACTCTTCCCAAAAACATCCGATCACTGGACGCCTGGAAGTCGCGTGGAATCCGCGGGAAATAGGGCAGGACGAGGACTGGAGTGCTCAGCCTCCAGACTTGCTTCACGGGGCCTTCAGGAGTCTCGTAGGCGCAATCGATGATCGTGTCACCATAGGAATCTCTGAATTCTTCCACCCGAACCCGTATGAAATCGCTGTTGTCGAGAAGGTCGAGAACAACAGTGACCGTTTCGGCCGCCCCCCCACGGCTAATCTCCAAGGGCTCAGTCCAATTGGCAAGGTGCTCTTTCCCCACGGCCCACACACGAATCTTCCCGAGGGGGATCTGGGGAAGATGCGCAGTCCCCGACACATCTGTCATGGACATGCTCCCCTGCCCCGGGATCCTGGGACTCCGGCCCGACATCACCATGGCGCTGGCCCAGTATTGTTCATGCTTCAAAATGTCTGGATCTTGACTGTGAACCCCGATTTCCGACCAGGTGACCCAAGCGTCCTCCAGAGGCGCACCGCCAGAATCAACCACACGCACCTCCAGAGCTCCGATCCTCTTGAGCACAATGTCCCCAAGATCCAACTCGATCCCAAACTCAAGTTTGGACCCAAGGGAGCCGTCCAGAAAGTCCTCGTGGTAGTAACCAGCACTCACACCTGTCGAATCTCTGCCCGCTTTCAAGGGCTCGCACAAGACCACCACCCCACTGCTGTCCGAATAGGAAAACGGCCCATCCCAGCGGATTCTCACCTTCACCCCCAACACCGGGTCTCCAGCTTGAGTCACAAACCGCACTCGGCAAGAGACCGATCTGGGGACTCCCGAATCAGAAGACTCGTCCTCGGTGTTGGCCACGGCTTCTGCCACGGGACTGTCAACCATCAGGGCCCCGGCTCTCACGGGATCTGGAACCTCCACTAGGTCAGCCAAACTTCCCCCAGGACCACCGAGACCCACAAGGGCGGCGGGGGCAGGTCCTTCCACACGCAACCAGTCGGAGGCGTTCAGCGTCAAGATGACAAATATGGCCGCCGTAATGGCAAGTAGGCCGGCTGTGAGGGTCTTTTTCATGGGACGAAGGTCGTTCGCTCAAGGCAACCGCCATGTGACCCACATCCCCACCGAAGGGCAAAGCTGATCGTCAGGGGCTGACCTTAAAGGGGCAGATTGGCCCAGAGCCGGGCCTCACCCTCTCAAAGTCCACCAACCTCGAAAGTGGCCGGACAACCTTCTAAATCTTGTGAAAACCCACGCGGGGCGCGCCCTGGGTTGGCCAAACGCCCCTTACCGGATCTGCGCAAATAGGCTGGTGGAACCTGGGATCTCCCCACGCCCTCTACTTTCCACGGGTCGGGGTCCCGCGAAGCGATGACCTCGCGAGTTCGGGGATCAGCCCCTCACTTCGGCACAGCAACTTCCAAGGTCTCCCCAGGCAGAAGCTCAATTGCCGCGAGGACCTTGCCACCGGTGAAGGGGTCGCCGAAGCCAGAGACATCCAGCCGGATCAGCGTCGGCGACCCGGGCCCTGACCCGCAATCGGAACAAGATCTTCTGGTAGGGACGCAAGGCCCCGCTCACAATCGCCTTGCCATTGGACTAATCGTCCGCGCTCTCCTCTTCCTTGGCGCCTGCCTGCACGGCCGGAATTTCGAGGGCGAGGGC
>DUBE01000055.1:149353-226276 GCA_012960475.1 Planctomycetota bacterium | reverse complement strand
CACCTTGTTCGTCTTGACCAGCGACCACGGGGAAGAGTTCCTCGAGCACGGCATGCTCTACCACGGCAACCAATTGCACCGGGAACTCCTGGCGGTACCCCTGATTCTGGCCGGGCCTGGCGTACCCGAGGGCAAAGTCATCACCGAACGAGCCGAAAACCGTTTCCTGTTCGACACCATTGTGACCCATTGGATCGATCCAGAAGCCAATATCGAGGGCACCGACCTCCTCAACCCCGCCGCCCTCAGCGCCGCCGCCACGCGCCCCCTGTTCTCCACCACCAGCCTGGGCATCGTCCAGGAACCGGGCCAGGGCTTCTCCCCCAACCGCAACATGCACGCGGTCCGCACTCAAACGGATCTATTGATCTGGGCCCCCCCCGCCGCCGCTTCCAGACCCGGCCGCGAGCCCCTGCCCGAAGCCCACTGGTACTTTGATCTCACGGCGGATCCAAATGCTCAGAGCCCGATCCCCCTGGGCCCCGGCTCTCCCCACAGCCAGCGCGCCGCCAGCCTGCAAGACAGCATCGCCCGCTGGCTCGCCCACGGCCTCACCCGTCAACCCGCCCTGCTCGGCGGCGGCAGTTCAACGCGCGACGCACTCGACGCCATGGGCTACACGAAGTGAACCCGGCAACAAGCTGCCAGGCACAAGATCAGCGCGTTCAGCGAGGACTCCCGGGCTGAGCGAGGAGTTCAGCCTTCAGCAGTTCAGCACCTGATTCAGCCGAAGCGCATGCCTCAAGAAATCAACATGTCCGGTGGTTGAAAGCGTCCGAAGACCGACTCCAACGCTGCGCTCACTTCACCAAGGGTCACATGGGCTTCCACCGCTGCCAGGATTGGGTCCATCAAGTTTCCGGAGCCCTTGGCGGTTTCTTGCAAGACCCGCAAGGCAGCATCGACTCTGGCGGGGTCCCGATCGGCGCGCACCTGTTCAAGAGTGGCCAGTACCGCAGCTTTCTCGCCCGGGTCGGGGCGGAAGATCTCGGGGGAGCCCTCTTCAATTTGGTGGGAATTGACCCCCACCACTATGCGCTCGCCGGACTCCACAGATTTTTGCCAGGCCAAGGCCGAAGACAGGATTTCACGCTGCACGAACCCGTCTTCCACTGCGGCCACAGGACCTCCCCTTGCTTCCACCTGAGCCATCAGGTCCAGGGCGCGGGTTTCCAGGTCATCGGTCAAGGACTCGATCAAGGGACTGCCCCCCAAGGGATCGATCACATCCGCCACGCCGGATTCGCTGGCCAGTATCTGTTGGGTGCGCAGGGCCAATTGAGCGCTGTCGGCGCTGGGCAAACCCAGAGCCTCGTCACGGCTATTGGTGTGCAAGGACTGGGTGCCTCCGAGAACCGCCGCGAGGGCTTGCACCGTGACCCGCACCACATTGTTGTCGGGCTGTTGGCTGGTGAGCATGGACCCCGCGGTTTGAGTGTGGAAGCGCAGGGTCCAGGAGCGCGGGTCTTCGGCCTTGAACTCCTCGCGCATGATGCGCGCCCACATGCGCCGCGCGGCGCGGAACTTGGCCACCTCTTCAAAGAGATTGTTGTGAGCGTTGAAGAAAAACGAGAGGCGAGGGGCGAATTCATCCACAGCCAAGCCCGCATCCACCGCCGCGCGCACGTATGCGCAGCCATTGGCCAGGGTAAAGCCCAGTTCCTGCACGGCTGTGGATCCAGCCTCGCGGATGTGATAGCCGCTGATGCTGATCGTGTTCCAGAGGGGCACATGCTGCTTGCACCAGGCCATCAGATCGGTGACCAGACGCATGGAGGGTTGCACCGGATAGCGGTAGTTTCCGCGGGCAGCGTACTCTTTGAGAATGTCGTTCTGCACGGTACCTCGCAACAAGGCAGGGTCGATCTTGTTCTGACGGGCAAGGGCCACCACTCCGGCCAAGACATACGATGCAGTGGCATTGATGGTCATCGAGATCGAAACCTGATCCAAGGGAATGCCCTGGAACAACTGCTGCAGGTCGTAGATCGAGTTGATCGGCACACCCACTTTGCCCACTTCGGCCTCGGCGAGCGGATCATCGGAATCAAATCCCAGTTGGGTGGGCAGATCAAAGGCGATCGATAGCCCTGTTTGCCCTCGCTCCAAAAGCATCTTGAACCGCTCGTTGGTGGCTCTGGCGCTGGAAAACCCCGCGTACTGGCGCATGGTCCACAAACGACCACGATACATGGTTGGCTGCACGCCGCGGGTGTAGGGATATTCCCCAGGCCAGCCGCCGTCAGAGGCTTCGCCATAGATCGGGTCGAGAGGAATACCGGAGGGGGTCTCAAAGACCTTGGAACGCTCCGGTCGCGAAGCCGCCGCCTTGGCGTAGGTGCTCTCCAGCCACTCCTCGCGGGAAGGCTGGGATGAGTGGGAATCAGCCATGGGCAACAAGGGTAGAGCGAGACCAAGGGTCTCAAACCGAATTCTTGGCAATTAGGGGTGAATGAACCCGTAGAACGAGACAATTATCCCCGTCCCCCTGAAGCAAAGCCTCAAGCACTCCCAGCACCCGTGTCCCCAATAAACTCCCGACTCCCGCGCCTGTTTCAAATCGCCATCGGCCTCGTTCTGATTGTATTTATTGGCAACCAGCTGTTGCAGACTCCGAGCGAGGACCGGGACCAGGGCGATAGCGTGGTGGAAGTCGGCCAGGCGGGCAGCGAAGAAGGCTCACAGCCCACAGACACCTTCACCGAAGACACCCTCCTCAGCGCTGAACCGGAAGCCGATCAGGCCACCCGCAGCAAGGCAGCCGATGCAGTGCTGCGTTGGCACGGGCAAGTAATCTCACCCCCGGGCACCCCCGCCGATGACACCCTCGAAGTGGTCATCCTAACAGGCTCCATGAGCGCCGGCGCTTTCGGAGCAAGGGTCAGCGGCCCGGGACCCGCCACTATTGCTGGCCGGATAGTGGGACGCGCAGCGGTGGACAGCCGGGGGGCCTTCGAGATACCAACGGAGGTCCTACCCAAGGACAAGAGCCTTTACATCAGCCTCGATGGACGCTTCCTCGCCTTGGACAAGTCGCTCGAGCTTCCAAGCGTGGGTGAACCTGTCACGCTTGAGCCCGAACTGCGCGGATTTGTACGCGTGCTGCTATTGAACGCTTCGGACAGAAGCCCTCTTGCGGGGACCACCCTGCAAGCACGCCCCTCTTTGGATGGCGCCAACCCCGCCTTCCTGACCCCCGGCTTCCAAGGCTATACCCTGCTAGAGGAGGCGGATGAACAAGGTCTGGTTGAGATGCGTGCGGTGCCCGAGGGTTTGAGCCTTAGCCTGCGTGCGATCCCGGACGAGGGCTCGCTGGCAGCCAAAGTCATGCCCTATGAAACCCGATCTGGGGGAACCGAAGAAACCCTGGAGATACTCCTTGAAGAGGGCGCAACTCTCAGCGGAACCGTGCGCTCCAGCGAGGGTGCAATCATCCCAGAAGCGACGATCAGCGTCTGGCTGCCCGGCCGTTTCATGGGCTTCGACGACACGCTCCTGCGCGAGATCTCCTGCGAAGCCGACGGATCCTTCCGTATCGAAGGCGTCATGCCAGGCGCGGTCAAGATCTCGGCAACCTCGGACGCCCACTTGGACACCAAGAAGCTCAGCGTGAAGACGGTGTCCGGCGAGACGGTTACAGACCTTGAACTGATCCTGGAACCGGGTCGTTCGATCATGGGCAAGATCGAATGGCCTGACGGAAATCCAGCAGCCGGAATGACCGTCGACGCCAATTTCGACCGCGCCTTCATGGCGGGCCCGGCAGCTCTCTCCGCGGCCCGCGGGGCGAGCGCCTCAACAAAGAGCAACCCCGATGGCAGCTTTGTCCTGACGGGCCTGGGCGCAGGCCCCTTCAGCCTGAGCGCCAGCGCTGAGGAAGACCATGCGCAGGCCGATGGCCTGCGGCACACGGCGCGCCAGGACGCGGTGCGACCGGGAAGCGACGAGGTCCTGCTGCGCCTGCACGCACCCCTCGCACTGCGCGGGCGCCTGGAAAGACTGGATGGCTTGTCACTGCCCACAGAAACCAAGATAGTCGTGCGCCGGATGATGACCGGGGACCTCTTGACCCTCTATTCCGACACCTCGAATGCCCGTGTCCAGCAAACTGACCCGACCTTCATCATCCAGGACCTCGTCAGCGGTCCCTGGGAGTTGCTGGCCCGCGGCGAGGGCGCGATCTTGCGCACCCCGCTGACCTTCAATCTGCCCCAGCTGCCCGGAGAAGAGCTGCTGGTGCAACTGGAGGGCACCGTGCAAGTCCGTGGGCGTGTCATGGACACGAGCGGCCAACCCCAGGCGGAAGCCGAAGTCAGCCTGACCACTTCCGGTCCCGCCTGGCAGAAGGCGATCTCTGCCTCCCCCCTGACGAAACCCGCGACCAGCGATGAGGAGGGCAACTATGAATACGAGACCCTGGCTGGACCGGTCAGTTTGGTGGCCAGCAAGGACGGCTTCGGCCCTGGCCAGCCCCGCGAGATCAATGGCGTTGCGGGAGAGACACTGGAAGGCGTGGACCTGGCCCTCAGTCAAGGAGGCACCCTAAAGGGCCTGGTCATGGACGCCTCCGGGGAACCGGCCAGCGGTCGCCTGATCACCGCCAACAAGATGCCCGAGATGTCGAACCGCACGGCTCTTTCCGGCCCAGATGGGACCTTCCAAATGGATGCGATGGCTCCCGGAACATGGCAGGTGGTGGCCATGAACCTGTCTGGCGGGTTTGGCGCAACCACCGAGAGCGGGGAATTGGACATGGGCGCTCTGATGAAAAGCATGGAGATGAGCCAGGCCACGATTATCGAAGGCGAAGAGACCTATGTGGAACTCGGCAAGCCCAAGGACAATCCGATCCGCGTGTATGGTCGCGTTACGCTTGCGGGCGAGACCTATGGGGGCGCGCTCGTGAGTTTCTATCCCGAAGGCGAGCGGCTCTACGAGCGCCTGGAGATGACTTCGGTGGCGGAAGATGGCACCTATGAAGTGGAACTCAGCGGCGGGGGCGTCTATGTGGTCAATGTGCAAAAGGTTCCCGGCGGCATTGGCCAACAGTCCACTATCGAGTACTCCCGGGACATTCCAAGCCAGGTGACCGAACTCAAGCTGGACTTCAAACTGCCCTTGGGCCGTATTTCGGGCCGTGTGGAGCGAACCGACGGGCGCCCCGCAGGAGCCCAACGCATTACCCTGACTCTGGAAGGAGGCACCCGCTCGGACAGCTTGTTCGGAGGTCAGTACGCTGAGATCTCCAGCAACGAGGACGGTAGCTTTGAACTCTTGGGCCTGCGCGCCGGAACCTACCGCCTCTCCGCCGGAGGCAACTCCCCCTTCAGCGCCAGTGGAGGCCGAGGCCTGGGCCGTATGACCCTGGGCGGCATCCAAGTGCAAGCAGACCGCGGCGCCGACGGCATCATCCTGGTACTGCCAGAGCCTTGCAGCGCCAAGATCACAGTGCTCAACAACGGCGGCACTCCGGTGGGCGGAGCCACCGTGTTTCTGCGCGATCAGGAGGGACAAATGCTCGAACCCTTCAGCATGCAAATCACCGACGCCCACGGTGTCCTGGTCTACACGGGCCTCGCCTCCGGGGACTACACCGCCTTTGCGCGAACAGCGGATCTAGCTGCCCCGGAAAGCGCCTCCTTCAGCGCGGGCCCAGGCAAGGTCGCGGAAGTCAATCTGACCGCCAGCGAAGGCACGATTCTGTGGGTGCGCATTCTGGACGCCGACGGAGAAGGCCAGCGGGGCAAGATCACCGTCACCGACAGCGAGGGCCGCAATGTGTCCTCCGCCGTTGGCATGCAGGACATCCAGAGTATCTACATGGAAGGCAATTTCTCCCCCACGGAACACCGCCTCGGCCCCCTGGCCGACGGCCGCTACAGGGTGAGCGTGGAAGCCAACGGCAAGACCAAAAGCAAGACCATAGCGATCCGCGGCAACGGCGAGAAACGAGTCACGATCAAGCTGAGGTAACCGGGCAAGGGCCGAAACCAGTGATCTAGGACCTGGTTCACTCCTCCAAGGGCAAGAAGTCCTCACGATTGCCCTTGACCCAACTGACGAAGGCGGGCTTGAGCAATTCGTCCACCAGGATATTGAGGCAGGCTGCGGCGGGTATCGCCACGAGCAATCCATAGAAGCCTCCCAAGAGGCCACCGGCCAAGGAGGCGAACAAGATCTGAGGAGTGGAGAGATCGGTGGTCTTGCCCTGGATACGCGGAGTCAGGATGTAGTCGTCGAGGGCCTGGCCCACCTGATACCAGACCGTGGGCGCGCCAAGAATCCACCACCATTCCCCGCGCATGCCAGAGGCGCCTTCAAGTGCCATCAAGATCATCACCAAGGGCAGGGCCGCCAGAGTTGCATAAGGGATCAGCGCCAGCAGACTGATCAGGCAGCCCAGCAGAATCGGCGCGGGGACTCCAATCACTGCAAAGCCAAGGATGTAGAACAAGGCCAGAAAAAGAGCGATTGTGATGCGCCCGCGGATGAATCCACTGACCGCATTGTCCATGCGGTGAAAAACTGCTCCCGCTCGACCGCGATCCTTTTCGGGAACCAATTCACGCACGAAACGCGAGAAGTCTGCTTGTCGCGAAATCGCAAAATAAAGGAAGAACAGACACAAGAACCCCATGAAGGCAACATTCCCAAGCCAGCCCACGGTGGAAAAGGCGAGTCGCGCAGCGTTGCCTCCGGTCTTGATGGCGCTGCTGGCGAGGCGCTCGGAATTTGTGCTGACGAATTCCAGAATGCCATTGATGATGCGGATGAGATCATCTCCCATGGCACTGGCGAGGCCCTCTTCGGACCCCGGCTGCTCACGCTCGGCCCTGGCAGTCTCGGCAATCTCAACAACGGTATTCCGCACTCGACGCCAGGCGGGGGGTACCGCCTCGGCCAGCTTCAGATCTTCTGGCGCGCGCACGGAGGCCACCACGGCGCTGGAGCCGGTGTAGACCGACTGGGCGACCCGAGCACTTTGCAAGGTGGCGACGACGCCAGCCACTGTGATCGGCACCACGGCACAGAAGAACACGCCCACCAACAACAGAGCCGCTGCGCTACGCCGCTTCAGGTGCAGCCGTTTCTCCAGACCACGCATGAGAGGCTCCAACAGATAAGCCAGACCCAAAGCCAGAAGCAAGGGCACCGTCACCAGGCTCAGGCGATGGCCCAACATCAAGAGCCCCAGGAACGCGGATCCGATCAACAGGTCGCGCACCCATTGGATCTGCCACAGGTGCATGCGTGCCCAGGGAGGACGGCTGTCGCTGGGGTCGGAATTGCTCACCATCGAACTCTAGCGACTGTGTGGTTCCTGAGCCATGCAATTACGAAACGGGCTTCAGGACTTGCAGAACCCGCCCGCCCTAGCCCTCGAAGGCCATGTGCGTCCGCATCCAATCCAGCAGGTTCGAAAAGTCACTCGCCAAGGGAGACTCGCCGATCATTGGTTCGCCGGTCACCGGGTGCTCGAAAGAGATCTTCGCGGCGTGCAGACACTGACGCCGTGGAAGCGGGGCCTCCTTCGGAATCGGGTCCCGGATCGCGCCGCGCTGGGTGTACTGGGGATCCCCCACGATCGGATGACCTATGTGGGTCAGATGCACTCGCACTTGATGGGTGCGGCCCGTATGCGGATAGGCAGCCACAAGAGCATGGCCTCGGAACAACTCAAGGGTCTCTGTCAATGTGCTCGCCGGTCGCCCCATGCCACCTTCTGCCACGCGCATTTTCTGACGGTGCTTGGGATCGGTTTCAAGTGGGGCATCAATCATCTCGCTGGTGAAACGGGGGTGGTGATGAACCAGCGCATAATAGGTTTTCTGCACCTCGCGATCGGCGAAGCGCGCCTGCATACCCTCCATGGCTTGGGGAGTACGAGCGATGATCATCACGCCACTAGTCATGCGATCGAGACGATGAACCACTCCTCGGCGACGGGGATCCTCTGTGGGAGCAAGCGGCCCCAGGACATCCTCCGCCATGGTGACCACCGTCTCCCGCTGACTGCGGTCATTGGCGTGACTCAAGAGGCCTGCAGGTTTATCCACCAGAGCGATGTGCTCGTCGGAATAGAGCAATGGCAGATCAACGATCGCCCCCCCCTCAGGATCTGTGGGTGGCGCCAGCTCAGGAAGGTCAAATTGAACCACTTGAGCCTCAAGAAGTCTGCTGCCCGGCCGCTGCACCACCTCATCATCCACCCGCACGGCACCTGACTTGATCAGGGCCTGCAGGCGGCTTCGGGACCACTGAGGCACACGTACGGTCAAGAAACGATCTAGGCGGGCGCCAATCTGGTCTGGGGTCACGGGGATGCGCATGGGTTCAATACTCCAATCTTGAGGGGGGGGATGTTATAAGAGTGGCGGAGAGAGATCAGGAAACTGGCCAGAAAAAGCTGATGATTGGACACCGCCGCCCCACCGTGCTCCTGGTGGACGACGAGGGCTCGACCCTCGAAATCCTGAGCCTGGTTCTAGAATCCCAAGGTTTCGACACTACCAAGGAGCTGGATGCAGGCCGTGCCTCACGCCTGATTGAAACAGCCGCCGCTCGGGATCGGCCCTTCGAGGCCGTCGTCACCGATGTATTTTTTGATGGCCGCAATGAGGGAGCTGCGGTCCTGGCCGCCTGCCGAGACACCTCCCCGCGTTCGATCGTGATCCTGATGACCGGCCGCCCCGCGGTAGAAGGGGCGGTAGCCGCCATGAAGATGGGCGCCCGGGATTACCTGCAGAAACCAGTAGACCCCAACATTTTGGCCACGGTCCTGCACCGGGCCCTCAAAGAGCAGCAAGTCCAGCGCGAAGATGTGACCTTCAAGGATCTGGTCAACATCCTCTCCGACATGGTCGCCCACACCATCGAACGGGTGGATCCTTACACTGCCGGACACGGTGAACGCACACGCTCCTATTGCCGCCAAATCGCTGAGAAACTGGGCCTCGACAGACAGACCACCGAACGCCTTGAGCTGGCCGCCATCGCTCACGACTACGGCAAGATCTATCTTGAAGACCTGACCTTCCTGACCAAGAAAGGACCTCTCACAGCCCAAGAGTACCGCGAAGTCCAGCGCCACCCGGAAGTGGGTGCCAACAAGCTTGGTTCGAACTCGCACCTGGTCGAAGCCTGCACCTACATCGCCGAGCACCACGAACGTTGGGATGGCACTGGTTATCCTCGCCGCCTCAAAGGCAGCGCGCTCAGTCCGGCGGGCCGCATTCTGTGCTTGGTGGAAGTCTTCGATAGCCTGACTTCACGGCGTTCTTACAAGGCCCCCTGGGATCTGGACAAGACCCTGGATTTCTTCGAGTCCCAATCCGGCCGGGCCTTTGAACCCGAGACCCTCGATGCGTTCTTGGGCCTGTTGGAGCAGCATGGGGCCCAGTGGCTGGACGCACCCCTGCGGGACCTGGAGGATGCTGGAGTCGTTCCCAAACAAACCTAGGGAAAACTCCCCATTCCGGGCCCTCAAGACCCCGCTCAAGGGCCTGCCAGAAAGGCCCCCGACAAAAATCGGCCCTGCCACGCCCCACAGACTTGCACGCAACGATCTCCAAACTATCCTTTGTCGCCTGATCCAGCGCAACCGCGAGCCCCGAGGGGACTAGGGACAACCGTCAAGGGCGCAGCCCCCCCCCGATCCCTGCACGCTCCAGACACGAGAATCATGATTTCACCTGTACAGATCCTGACCACCCTGCTGCCCCTGTTCCCCGGCGGGTCGACGCCCAGCGACCATTCTCAACAGCCCCCTCCGCCAGGCATGGTGACCATCACGGGAGGCAACACCGAGATTGGCAACGACCGCAAGGTGATCCAAGACCTGGTGAATTCCGGCGGCAACGCAGAGCGCTTTGTGCAGGCGCTGGATTCGGAGACCCCCGGACACAAGATCGACGTCAAGAGCTTCTACCTGATGATCACCGAGGTGACCAACGAGCAGTACCTGGAGTACGTTCTGGCCACTGGGATCCGCCCGCCCCAACACTGGGGAAAAGCCGCGGTGGACAAGGCGCGCATAGAGCATATCTCTGACCGCGCCAACAAGGGCGTCGCCTGGGACCCGGAACGCTGGTGGGACAAGAACTGGGAAGGGGTGGAGTACGCCATCGCACCAGACGACCTCCTGCGCCCAGTGATGTTCGTCAACCACGCAGATGCCAAGGGCTACTGCGAATGGCTGGGCATGCGCCTTCCCACCGAAGAAGAATTACAGCGGGCCGTGCGCGGCTCAGGCAAGGACTTCTATCCCTGGGGTAACGAGTGGCCCGAGGGCAACTACGCCAACACCTCGGAGTTCCGCCAGGACAACGCGGTCCTGCCCGTTGGCATTTTCCCCGACGGCGTTTCCAAGGACGGGGTCTACGACCTGGTGGGCAATGCCTGGGAGTGGACAAACTCGCCCTACCTGCCCTATCCCGGCTTCAAGCCCGGCAAGTACAGAGGGACCACCCGAAAAAAGCTCGAACCCAAGCCCCAGTGGAATGGCGATGATCGGGTGGCCTTCGGTGGCTCCTACCAGAACCCTGCCATCGCGGCGCGCTGCACGACCCGGCGCAACACCGCCCGTTTCCAACGCACCACGGGCCTCGGCTTCCGTGCCGTAGGCACCATGAAGCCCGGTTTCGATCTGGCCGAACGAATCTATCGCCTCCAAATCCGCAGCAGCCCCGCACGCAGCGAAGGCGCCAGGACCGATAGCAACCTCGCTACAGTCCTCGAGAACTGGAATTCGAAGCTGACCTCCTACGACAAGGCAGCGGCCACCGAAAACACGCGCCAGGAGCACTACAAGAACTATGCCGTGCCGGACACCTACAGGGTGATCACCGACTACCAGCACATCGCCTTTGTGCCCGTCGTGCGCATTGATGAGGCCAATGCAGGCACCTGGAAGAAATCAACGGTCCAACAGGGCCCCGCCATGCTTGGATTCCTGAGCACAACCGAAGAGTGGATCAACCCCGCTCTTCCCCGGGGGACCTATATCGTCTCCTACCGCGCCAAAGGAGACCCCGAAAAGCCCCGCAGCGTGGAAGACGACGGAGAAGAAGAACTCTTTGAAGAAGACGAAACACTCGACGAGAACGGCATCCCCAAGTGGATGGCGCAGATCGATCCGAACCAGCACAACCTGCTCTTCTTTGAAGCCAAGACAGGCGAGTTGACTTCACACATGGAGATCAGGGCCGAGCCCAAACAAGGCAAGCCCCAGGGTAGCAGCTGGTCAGTCACCCAGGTCAAGGTGGAATACAAGGACGAAAAAGGCAAGCGCGCCTTCCGCGACGAAGACCGCCTGATGTTGACCGCCGAAATCCCCCATCGTCTGCGGGGCAAGGTTGTGACCCTTGAAATGGTCGCCAAGGTCAAGCCTTCGATCCTGCGCCAGACCTGGCGCGGGATGAAGTGAAGTCGTGAGTACGGTCTAGAAGCCCTTTGCGATGGCTCGGAAACCGACGCTGCGGCCCCGGGCCGTGGGAGTGAAGTAACAGCGGTGGGCGGAACGCAAGAGCAGCACACCGTCAGTCCAACTCCCGCCGCGTACCACGCGGCGCGAACCCCAGGCAGGACCCGTTGGATTCACGCTCGCAGAGCTGGTGTAGACCCCGTACCAGTCTCCACACCAATCCCAGATGTTGCCAGACATGTCATAGAGCCCATAGCCATTGGCCATGTCTGCTCCAGCAGGTGTTTGATTGCCATTGTAGTACCCCACAGGTGTCGTCTCGGGAGCGCCCACGTTATCCCAAGGGTCAGCGGAGCCGCCGAAGTTCGCCTGCGATCCATCAATGGTGTCGCCCCAGGGGTACATCTCGTAGGGTCCGGCTTGGCCTCCGCGCGCGGCGTACTCCCACTCGGATTCGGTCGGCAACCGGTAGCCACTGGCGGTGTAGTCACAGGCCCAGCTGGTCTCATCGTAGCAGGGAACCAGTCCGTCTATTTCGCTACGCCAATTGCAATAGGTGCTGGACCCGTACCAGCTGAGCTGAACCATCGGGTGCCTCTCCTTGCCGCTGACAACCCCAAAGGTCGCACCATCCCAAGTGATTCGGCTGTAAGCCGCACTGCCCGTCGTATCACAAAGAGCTTGACCGGCACCCACCGCCTGACGAACTACGCCGGAAGCGGCAACCGTCACCTTCCCAGCCGCCAGGGCTTGGTTCAGATAAGCCGAATATTGAATGCTAGTGACCTCATGGACGTCCATGTAGAAAGCGTTCAAGGTGACATCGTGCAAGGGGACCTCTTCTGGATCACCCACACCTGCATGGTCCCCCATGGTAAATGCGCCCGCAGGCACTAAGACCATGCCTGAGTAAGGTGGAACCCCCGAGGAAAACTGCACCTGCAGTCCGTCGGAAAAATTGTAACTAGCGCCTCCTGCTGCACTGTCACGATACCAAGCCTGGAAGTTCCAGGTCGAACCGGCAAGAATCACGCCCCCGAACATGGGGGTAGCGTTGACGTCAAGGGCATGGGTGATCACTCCCCCGCTGCCCGAATTCAGCGCGGGATTCAAACGGTGCAACCCTGCACCAATGCACAACACGCCGTTGCCCATGGGCAGCGCGGCCTGGCTGGATCCGTAGAAAAACATGCCAAATTGGCCCATTGGTAGGGCATCCGCACGCAGGGTCAAGTTGTTCAAAGCAATCCCCGCAGATCCGCTAGCCGAAATCACCGCCCCCGCTCCAACAGAATTGGGCGCAGTGGTGCAGTAATTAGTGCCAACCCCTTGGGCTGTGGCAGAGGTAGAGGCTGAGAGTATGCTGCAAGACAGAGCAACGGCGAATAGGTCCAAGGATCGGAGTTTCTTACAATGTGTCATGGCTAGCTCCAGGAGAAGGGAAGGGCGAATTGCCAACAACTCTAAATTACACCCCAGGCAAGGTTTTCGGGGTGATTGTTTCGACTTGCACCAAAGTGACCTGATTGGGCGCCCGGAGGCGGTCCGAGGAGCGGATGTATCCCCCTCCGGCCGGAACGCTACACTCCCCCCGTGTCCAACCCATCCCCCAGCGCTCCCTTGTGCAGCGATCCCCCGGCCGAGTTTTCAGGCCTAGTAGTTCGCGGTCATTGGTTCGAGGCGCCTCTCGATCACGACAGTCCTTCAGGACCCAAGATCAAATTGTTCGCACGAGAAGTACGCACAGTGGGCGCTCAAACCGAAGAGCGCCCCTGGTTGGTCTTTCTGCAGGGAGGTCCAGGCTATGAGGCTCCCCGTCCCATAGATACGAGCGGCTGGCTTGGTCGCGCCCTTGAACAATTCAATGTACTGTTGCCAGATCAGCGAGGCACCGGTCTCAGCACTCCCATCCAAGGGGAACGCCTGGCCATGCGGGGCAGCGCTGCGGAACAAGCCAGCTACCTGACCCACTTCCGCTCGGACTCAATCGTAAGAGACTGCGAGCTCCTGCGGCCTCACTTCACCGGTGGGAGCCCCTGGACCGTGCTGGGCCAGAGTTACGGCGGCTTCTGCACCTTGCGCTATCTGTCCAGTGCCCCAGAAGGCCTATCGAGCGCCCTCTTCACCGGAGGCATCCCGGGCCTCAGTGCCACTGCTCGAGATGTCTACACTCATGCCTATCCAATCTGCCAGCGCAAGCACGAAGAATGGTTCCAACGCTATCCCCAGGATGAAGCGAGCCTCGCCGGACTCTACGCCCAACTACACGAAGAGGACATCCGCCTGACCGATGGGGATCGCTTGTCACCAAACCGTTTTTCCATGGTGGGCCTCGGGCTCGGCATGAGCGATGGCTTCGAAAACCTGCACTACCTGTTGGAGCTTGCAGGCGCCTCACCAGCTGGCGCCGCCGACCGAGCCTTTCTGCGGGCATATGAACGCGCGATCTTGCACGACCACCACCCGATCTTCGCCGTACTACACGAAGCCTGTTACACCCAAGAAAGCGCCAGCAACTGGGCCGCCCAAAGAGTCGCAGCGGAGTTCTCCGGCTTCCCGGAAGGCCCTGGCCCCTTGCGCTACCTCAACGGCGAGATGATCCACCCGTTCATGTTCGAAGAAATCAGCGCCCTCCGCCCTCTGGCCCAAGCCGCCCACCTGCTGGCCGCAAAAACCGACTGGCCCCAGCTCTACGATCCAACGGCTCTGGCCAAAAACACAGTCCCCGCCGCCGCAGCGATCTATGCCAACGACATGTACGTACCCAGGGACCTCTCCCTCGCAACCGCCGACCAGATCCCAGGCCTCAAGACATGGGTCACGGACGAACTGGAGCACAACGGCTTGCGCACCCAGGGGCGGCACGTTCTTGATCGCTTGCTGGGGATGCTCGATACATGAGGTAGCGACACATGAGAAGCCCCGAGAGAGCCTCAACCAGCTCGCCCGACAGCTCGGTGCTCTACAAGCCGTCCTGGTTGGCTTCTCTCGCGGGCCTCGCCATTGAACAGATGTTCCAGGAAGTGGGCTTCTCGAGGGGAATGCTCACAATGGTCCTGGGCGAAGGTCGGGTGGGCGCGGAACTGCTGCGACCGGGTCAGCCCACAATTGCCCCGGACTGAGCGTGGGCATTCGGGCATGGACAGCACCCTTTCAAAGTTGGGCATCCTGGCCTTTGTACAGCCAAAGGGGTGGCACTTGAAGTCGGGGGAGTGAGCATTCTGCCGCCAGGCCGAGCGCAGAAGCTCCAGCATGGACCACGACTCCTGCTAGCATGCACCCATGATCCCCATCCTAGCCTGTTGCCTGATGCTTGCGCCCAACCACCAAGAGCCCCAACCTCAACAATCCTCGCCGACCTTCTTGAAGGGCCAAGTCCAGCTGGAGGGAAAGACCTATCCCTACCTATTGCTGCCGCCACTCGAAGTACTGGAGGACAGAAGTTATCCCTTGGTGCTGTTCCTGCACGGCATCGGGGAATGCGGGACCGACAACGAGATTCAAAAGGCACACTTCCCCGCACGCATGGCACAACCAGAATTGGCCCGGCGTTTTGGGGCTTATGTGCTGGCGCCCCAGTGCCCTCCTGAAGATTCATGGGCCAACCCCGACAGCTTGCACACGGATAGCTTTACCCAGGATCCCGAGCCCACCGAAGCCCTGCGGGGCGCTATTAGGTGCCTTGCGGAGGTCATCCGTGAGCACCCCATTGATTTGAACCGCATGGCGCTCACGGGGCTTTCCATGGGAGGCGCGGGGACGTGGGACCTGGCCCTGCGGTTTCCGGATGTGTTTAGCGCGGTTGCTCCGGTTTGTGGAGGAAGTGACCCCAGCCAAGCACACCGCTTGGCGGGCCTGCCCCTCATGGTTTGGCACGGGGATGCGGACTCCGAGGTTTCCGTTGAGCGTTCCCGGGCAATGATCAAGGCCCTGGGTGGGCTGGAGCTCGGCGTGCAGTACACAGAGGTCCCAGGCGTGGGGCACAACTCCTGGGATAACGCCTATGGGCCTGGTGGGTGTTTGGATGACCTCTTTGCTGCCAGGCGAGATCCAGCAGGGATCCAAGTGGCCACGGCCAAGCTGCTGGCCCAGAGTCTGCGGCCTGATGAACGCATTGCATTCTTGGGTGACTCCATCACCCAGGCGGGAAACTCGAGCGGCGGATTTGTAGACCTCTTGCGCACAGTTCTCCGGGATGCGCGTCCTGATGTGCAAGTCATCCCAGCTGGCATTAGTGGACACAAGGTGCCCGACCTGCTCAAGCGCTTCGAAGCGGATGTCATTCACAAGCAAGCTACGCTCGTGTACATCTACATTGGAATCAACGACGTGTGGCACTCAAAAAGCGGCAAGGGAACTCCGCCGGATGTATTCAAAAATGGGTTACGAGACTTGATCACTCGCCTCAACAGCGCAGGAGTCACGGTGGTCCTCACCACCCCGAGCGTGATCGGTGAAAAAGCTCAAGGCTCGAATGGACTGGATGCCATGCTGGAAGAGTACGCCGCCATTTCCAGGCAGGTGGCCATTGAAACCGGCGCGACCCTGTGCGACTTGAGCCAAGCCTTCCATCAACATCTGCTGCTCTTCAATCCAAAAGGCCTGGAGCATTCTATTCTGACCCGGGACGGTGTGCACCTGAACTCTGACGGTGACCATTTCGTAGCCATCCAAGCGGCACGCTCCCTGCGTAGGGCTGTACTCTCAAGAAAGTAGCCGCAGGGCGCCTCTGGGATCGGGATTCAGATTTAGCCCCTGCGCCTCGCAGCCACAACAAGGCCACTGCCATTTCGTATCTGTCTTCGGAACACGCTTGACCCAGGGGCGCCCGTGGAAGTTCCGAGTCCGAAGTCGAACGCGGGAGGAAGGCGGCACCCCCTCCACCACAGAAGATCAGGCCCAACGACCAGAGGTTGTCGCCAGCCAGATATGGGGACCGGTCCTTGCACTTCTTAAAGAACATGGCCATGGCAGTGATTACGCATGCGAGCCAAAGGGAGAGGGCCGAGTTCACCTCAGACTGCTGGTGGAAAGAACAGGCCCCCCTCAAATGAAGTCCAGAATCAGCCCCTCTGGCCTTTCGAAGGGTAGACTCGATGACACTTGGCAGCCTCGTCTCTGCGCAAACCATCTTGAGCATCTATCCTGCACGCTCCAATGCCCATACCTGATGAACTAGGTTGGCCAACGGCCATGCTGCTTGGTTTGCTCGTTGTGCAGGTAATCCTCAGCGGGGCAGTTCTGCTGCGGCCACAGCGACGCCAGGCTTCTTCGCTTGCATGGATCCTGGTGATCCTGCTCTTGCCGGTAATCGGAATCACCCTTTGGTTCTTGTTTGGCGAGGTTCGCATGGGGCGGGCGCGCAAGGAACGCCATGGGATCATTCAAGCGGAGCTACGCGAACGTATGAAGCCCTTTTGGGCACAACAGAAGGAAGCGCTGCTGACACACATGGATCAGCCACTGGCGCACTTGGGTTGGGCGGTGTGTCGTACTGACCCCAGACCAGGGAATCTGATGCGCTTGGTGCCCGACTCGGAAGATGTGATTCAAGGAATGATTGATGACATCGACCGCGCCCAGCGCACGGTGCACATTCTGACCTACATCTGGCTGGAAGACTCGGCCGGCCAGAGTATGGCCAAGGCTGTTGCCCGAGCAGCGCGGCGCGGAGTCGCCTGCCGCATACTGGCCGATGCCCTTGGGGCTCGGGACATGCTCGGGGGCAAACTGCAGGCCCTGATGGAAGCCGCCGGCGCCAAGGTGATGCCTGCCCTGGAACCTCCCTTCCCGCCGGTACTCACCGGGCGCATCGACATGCGCAACCATCGCAAGATCACCATTGTGGACAACGAAAGCGCCTGGGTTGGATCCCAAAACATCGCCGACGCGGACTTTGCTCCCAAGCGCGCCCATGCCCCCTGGATCGATTGCATGCTGCGCATGCAGGGGCCAGCGGTGACGGACTTGGAGCAGCTCTTCTGCGAGGACTGGCAGCTCGATGCGGGGGAGGCCATTCAACCCGCGGTTGGAGTTCCCTGCCCCGCTCCTGACGGGGTCATAGCCCAAATCATGGGCACTGGCCCCAACTCGGAAAACGGTGCCCTGGTACAGATCCTGCAGGCCATGATCCACATGGCCAGGGAAGAGGTGATCTTGACCACCCCCTATTTTGTGCCCGACGAAGGCACCCTGGCGGCGCTCTGCACCGCCGCGCGCCGAGACATCTCTGTACGCCTGATCCTGCCCTCCGCCGGCGACTCGTTCCTGGTGGCCGCTGCCAGCCGCAGTTTCTATGAGCCCCTACTCGATGCCGGCGTCGAGATCCACGAATTCGTCGGTGGACTCCTGCACGCCAAGACCATGACCGTGGACCGACGCCTGGCCCATGTGGGCAGCGCGAACATCGACCGACGCTCCTTCGAGATCAACTTCGAAGTCTCGACTCTGGTCTACGACTCGGATTTCGCCAGCCATCTTCGACTGTTGCAACAGACCTACTTGGACCGCTGCGAACCAATCAAAGCTGCTGCCTGGGCAAGCCGCAGCCGACTTCGGCGCCTGGGACAGAACGCAGCGGGCATCTTGAGCCCGCTGCTCTAGGGCCAACTTCTAGATCCCGGCCAGGTTGCGGGCCAGCAGGTCGCGCTCCAGTTCCAGTTCCGCCCGACGGGCCTTTTCGCTCTCGATGATTTCTGGATCAGCGCCACGCAAGAAACCCTGGTTGTTGAGTTTCTTGTCAATAGACATCAGGCCTTGCTCCACCTTCTTGTGGCGGCCAGCGAGTACGGTCTTGAGCTTGTCAAAGTCCACATCATCGGAGAGGGGCACGATGACCTCGAAGCCGGGGCCCACGCTGACGGCACTAGCAGGGGGCCGCTGGACTGTTTCGGCAATGTGCAACTCGGACAGAAGGGCCAAGGGACAAATGCGTTCAGAGAGCGCGGCAAGGATCTCGCGGTCGGCTTCCCGAGGGGCGGCGATGTGAGCCACCAGGGGCACGCGCTCCCCCACCATGGTCAAAGCACGCACCCGACGTACAGCAGTCACTGCCTCCTGCAAGAGTCGGAGCTCATGTTCTGCAGCCTCATCGATTACGAGCCCCTCTCCATCGGGCCATGGGGTCTGGATCAACATGCCGGGGGAGGCAGAGCCTGTGACTTCGTGCAGAGCTTCGAAGAGCTTCTCGGAGAGGAACGGAGTGAAGGGATGCAAGAGACCCAATGTATCGGTCAACACCCGCACCAGGGTTCCCCGCACGGCTGCGGACCCTGGACCGTCTTCCTCGGTCAGGCGGCTCTTGGCCAGTTCCAGATACCAGTCGCAGAAATCGTTCCAGACGAAACGATAGAGAGCAGCAGCGGCTTCGTTGAAACGGTACTCCTCAAGGCAGGTGGACACCTCCTCACGTACGCGCGCCAGAGCGGAACGAATCCAGCGGTCCTCCAGGGCCTCGGTCACCTCGGTACGCTCCCCGCCCAGGTTCAGCATCACGAAGCGCGCAGCGTTCCAGACCTTGTTGCAGAAGCGACTACCCTGGTCGAAGCGATCCGGAGAAAGGCGTACATCCTGGCCCTCCTTTGTCAAGAGCAACAGGCTGAACCGGACAGCGTCCGCCCCGTATTGCTGCATCATGTCCAAGGGATCGATCCCGTTGCCCGCAGACTTGCTCATGCGCTTGCCCTTGGCGTCGAGTACCGTGGCGTGAATGTAGACGGTGCGGAATGGACTGCGTTGCTCCCCCATTTCCTCGGGCATGAAGGCGTAACCTGCCATGACCATGCGCGCCACCCACAGATAGATGATCTCAGAAGCGGTGCACAGAAACTGGGTGGGATAGAAACGCGCAAGATCCGACGAGGTCTGATCGGGCCAGCCCAGCGTCGCAATAGGCCACAGCCAGGAAGAGGCCCAGGTGTCAAGCACGTCGGGATCCTGGCGCACGATCCGCTTGCCCGTAGTGGGGTGTGCGGAACCGATTTCCAGGTCAGTGACCGAAACCGCGGGCACGTCGTCCTCGTCATACCACACTGGGATCTGGTGGCCCCACCAAAGCTGACGCGAGATGCACCAGTCCTGCACGTTTTCGAGCCAGTGCAGATAGACCTTGCCCCAGCGCTCGGGCCGGAACTCCAAAGTCCCCTCCTTCAAGGCTTTGATTGCGGGCTCGGCCATAGGTCCCATTTTCACGAACCACTGTTCGCTGACCAGGGGCTCGATCGGCGACTTGGAACGATCAGAGAGGGAGATGTTGTGGGTGATGGTCTCGACTTTTTCGAGCAGGCCCAGTTCCTCGAAGGCTGCCACGACCTTCTTGCGGGCTTCCTCTCGCGGGAGGCCACAGAAGGACCCGCCATTCTCGTTGATGCGACCATCCTTCTCCAGGATGTTGATGATCGGCAGATTGTGGCGCTTACCACGCTCGTAGTCGGCCGGGTCATGGCCCGGCGTGATCTTGACCGCGCCGCTGCCATATTCGGGATCGACACTCTCGTCCGCAACGATGGGAATCTCACGATCCACCAGGGGCAAGCGCAAGGTGCTGCCCACGAGATGCTTGTAGCGCTCGTCGTCAGGGTGAACCGCCACCCCGGTGTCCCCCAGCATGGTCTCTGGCCGAGTGGTGGCCACCACCAGGCAACCATCGCTGCCCGTGAGGGGATAGCGAAGGTGCCAGAGCTTGCCCTTGCGGGACTCGTATTCGATCTCGTCGTCTGAGACCGCAGTCTGCAAGGTGCAATCCCAGTTGACCAGGCGCGCACCTCGATAGATCAAGTCGCGCTGCCAAAGCTCGGCAAATGCAGTACGCACAGCCTTGGACAAGCTCTCGTCCATGGTGAAGGCGGTACGGGTCCAATCACAGGAGCAACCGAGGCTCCGGAATTGGCGCAGGATCATGTTGCCGTGGGTTTCTTTCCACTCCCAGATCTGGCGCAGAAACTCTTCTCGACCCACGTCTTTGCGGGTCTTTTGTTGTTCCGCAAAGAGGCGTTTCTCAACCACCGCCTGGGTGGCGATGCCCGCATGGTCGGTGCCCGGCACCCACAGGGTCTGATAGCCCAGCTTGCGGCGATGGCGAATCACCACATCCTGAATCGTGCCGTTCAGGGCGTGTCCCATGTGCAGCACTCCCGTCACATTCGGCGGCGGGATCATGACCGTGAAAGTCTTGGCATCGGGATCGCCGTCCACTGGAGGTGTGAAAGCGCCGGAGGCCTCCCAACGGTCGTAGAGATCCTGCTCGATCTCGCTGGGCTCAAAGCGTGTGGATAGGTCCATGATTGGGTGCGTGTCAGCCCAAAGGAGGCCAGCATTCGCCCACTTCAACCGCTGCCCCTTGCAGGGTCAAGTGGGGAGCCACTCGAAGCCCCGATTGAATCCCACCAGGTGCCGAAGTCAGGCGCTTCGGTGTGCCTTGGCCAGCGCCTCACGGGGACCATCGAGGGGACTCTCCAGCCGCCCTCGGGCACGCTTGCCACAGAGGCTCGTGTCCCCTGCACGCGGCCCCCCCGTGTCCAAATCCCCCTGCAGAGCCCGGCGTACAGAGCCCGCTGCCTCATCCGGACTCAACCCATGAGTCTCTAAGACGACCAAACCCAGCTCATGGCGCGTGAGCCGCTCGGGCCCCGCCAGATGCAAGAGCCCCGTGTCGTTGCGGCCGAGCAATTCCACCAAGGCCGCGGCGACCTGGGAGACCTCAAGAGGCGTTCGGTATTCGTCCGTGAACAAAGGCGGATTCGCGCCCTGGTCAACCGCCACCAAGAGGGAATCGCTGGCTCCCAGACCCCGGCCGCCGGAGTCCCCATAGAGCAAGGGCAAGCGCACCACCAAAGCGGCGGGAGCGGCGTGCAGAACCCCATGCTCGCCTCGGGCCTTGGTGTCTCCATAGCGGGAAACCGGAGCGGGCATGTCCTCTTCGCGGAAACCATCCACAGGCGGCAAATCCGCACCAAAAACAAGATCGCTGGACACATGGATCAAGCGAGCGCCTCGCTGCCCGCACCACTTGGCCACTTCCCGGGGCAGGTCCACATTCATGCGTTCCGCAAGTTCGGATCGCTCTTCGCAATCGCGCACACGGGACAGGGCCGCCAGCAGCAACACGCGCTTGGGCTTGAGTTCTTCCAAGAGTACGCGGGCCGCGCCCTCTGGCTCCAGATCCCGAATCAAGAACTCGACCCCATCCCGTGGATTGCCAAAGCGCGGCACAGCGCTCACATCCCGGCCAACGGCCCAGACCACAGATCCCAGGGGCCTGGCAAAGGTCGCATCGCGCCGGGAATGCGCCAGACAGTGCGCAGCCACATGGGCCCCCAAGAAACCTGTACCCCCAAAGATCAATGTGCCGTCCACGGGGCTGATCTTAGGGTCTGAGCTTGAGCCCGGGCAATGCGGTAGGATGAGGTCTGGGAAGTAGGATCGAGCCGATCGGGTCTTGGGCAGGAGACCCTGACGCCTCAACCTCTCCCCCGCCAGGCCCCCAGCAGCCCTCAGACCCCGCCATGCAGAACCCCGAAGTCCAACTTGGATCACACTCTCTGACCACCACCCGGCCATTTTTCCTGGCGGGGCCCTGTGTGCTGGAAAACCGCGAGCTGACTTTTGAGATCGCCGGCCGCCTGGCGAATCTGGCGCGCGAGTCCGAAACCACGATTGTCTTCAAGGCCAGCTTCGACAAGGCCAACCGTTCATCAATCAAGGGCGGCCGGGGAATCGGCATGGAACAGGGCCTTGAGTGGCTGGCTGAGGTACGCAAGGAGTTCCAGATGCCCGTGATCACCGATGTGCACGAGCCCGGCCAGTGCGCGATGGCGGCAGAGACAGTGGACATCTTGCAGATCCCGGCGTTTCTATGCCGCCAAACCGATTTGCTGGTCGCCGCCGCCAAGACCGGCCGCGCGGTGAATGTGAAGAAGGGACAGTTCATGGCCCCTTGGGACATGGGCAACGTAGCCAACAAGCTCACCGACTCGGGTTGTGAAGATGTACTGCTAACCGAGCGCGGAACCAGCTTTGGCTACGGCCGTTTGGTGGTGGACATGACCGGCTTCCGGCACATGGCAGCCACCAATCATCTGGTGATTTTTGACGCCACACACTCAGTGCAAGAGCCTGGCAGCCGCGGCACCGCTACGGGTGGTGATCGCACTCTGGCCCCCGTCCTGGCGCGCGCCGCCATGGCCACGGGCAGCGTGCATGGGTTCTTCTTCGAAGTTCACCCGGACCCGGACAGCTCTCCCTCGGACGGGGCGAACATGATGCAAATCGACAACTTTCCGGGGATGGTGGATGAATTGCTGAATCTGCACGCCGCCCTCGAACGCTAGCTCAAGGCAAGAGTGACTGACCGTCGAAGCCGAGTGCCTCGATTTCCTGGGCTGTCCAACCAAGAGCCCGCAACAAGGTCGGCACCGCGTCTTCGGGTCCCGCTGACCTTGTGTGTTCCCCAGGGGTGAAGGGAGTTCCCATGAAGATCAAAGGCACGCTGCGATCGTACTCATGAGCACTGCCGTGACTGGTTCCCCGGGATAGACCGAGGAGAGTTCCGGGCTGTGCGTGAATCAAGAGATCCGGAGCGGTGGACTCCTGGAACGACGCCTGGGCCAGGCCCAAAATCCCCGTCGCTCCATGGGCCGTGAGTTCCTCATTGGTGAAGACCAGATCAGCCCAGGGAGCATGCTCACGCACGAGTTCTGCCAACTGCCTGCGCACCTGATCAAGATCACCGCCAGCAGCACGCACATCGTCCGCATTCATCCAGACAGCGTGACCCACGACGGTCAATTTGCAACTGGACTTGAGCGTCTCCTTCAGATGATCGCGCAGGACTCCGCGCAGCCGTCCGAGCTCCCCGCTGCCAACCCGCAGCCCCGGCAAGCCCTCCGCCACACGCTGCTCGGGCAAATCCAGAACACCGTGGTCCGCGGAAAGACAAGCGACCCAACCATCCGCTCCCAAACGACGATCGAGCAGATCAAACATCACCCCAAGACCACGATCCAGGCGCAGCAACAGATCACTGACCTCTCTACTCTTGGGACCAAAACGGTGTCCCACGGAATCGCAACTTGAGAGAGCAAGACACAATAGATCCGGAGCTCCATCCAGGCCCAAATCCTCTGCCTGCAGGGCTTCGAGACCCAACTGCAGGGCCAGGGCGTCGAGCAGGGGCACGGCGTACACACGACCCGCCAGCATGGCGCGCTCCTTACTGTCACTACGGTCTGCGGGCTGCGGCAGGGACCAGGGCAAGGTCCCGTCGCCTCCGGGCAGGGGCACCTCGCCCGTCCTTTGATCCGCTTGAGTTCCCGGAGGAGGCGCTTTGGCATCGAAGCTCACATTCCAAGTCCAGCCCGCGGCCTGATGCACCCAGCCCCGGGAGGCTGCAGCGGCCCAGGGGGGCAGAGACTCGGCAAAGGCGGTGCTGGTGACCCAACCCCTGCCTCCCTTGTCCCACCAAAGACATGCGTCTGCGGTGCGACCTCCAAGGCCAATGGCTCCTCGATCCTTGCCCGAAATCGCGATCACCTTGGAGTTGGGCCAACGCTGACCCAAGATCTCTCCCAATGCCGGGCGCCGAAGGTTGGTGGCATCGCGACCACTGGCCTCAAAAGGCCCACCCACACCGAGTCTGCTGGAGGGACCCCCCACGCAATAGACCAATTTCTTGTTCCCGCGCACGCGCCACTGATTGGCAATCACACCGCTCTTGTCGGGCAAGCAACCGCTGCCCAGGGTCACATGCCCCGGCCCGGTTTCCGTGATCAAGTAACCCAGCCGGGCTCCGCGAAAGCGCTGGCCCTCTTCAAGCAAACGATGCAAGCCCCCGGTCAGAACCGGAGAAAGGCGATCGAGCTGGTTCTCGCGCAGCTGGTCTACGCAGATCAGCACCACCAGACGGGGTACAGGGGGAGCTTCCTGAGCCGGCTGCGGGCCCTGGAGCAATGCCAGCAGGAGTGAAGCACCTATCATCTCAATGACTCTACCACGGAGCCCTGCGCTGCGCACTTTTGAAGAGCCCCACGGCGCTGGAATCTCACAGTGCTGGGGCCTTCCGATCACCAAGGCCGATCGCTCTTCTGCTCGAACCTGCCCAGCAATTTGAATCGCTGGGCACGCCAGGGAGGCAACCCCACATGACGATAGGCCCAGGACTCAAGCAATCGCAGCCGCTCCTTGAGACTCATCTCATGCCGGCAACGAGGATCCGAGGAGTCATACTGCTGCCCCACCCCTGACAGGCGCTCTTCCATCACTGCCGGATGGCTGCCCTCATAATCCGCGACCCAGGCACGTGGCACTCGGGTATAGAACGCATCAGGATCCTGCACGCCGCTACCCTTTTTGTGGTGCACAGCCGTGCCCCGCGCAGCCAAACCCTCAGGCGTATGCACCAGGGCATAGCGATAGAGAAACTCGCCGCTGTCCAGTGCCCGGGGGTAGCGCCCCCGCATGGACCAACCATCGAAGACGGCGAAACTCATGGCGTCGCGGATGGAATGGACACCGATGTGAGGCTTGATTACGCGAGGCACATACTTGAAGGCCTCGGGATAGGCGCGCAGTACGTGTTGGCCGTCCCCATAGAAGGTCAAGCGTTCCAGCAACAGGGCCTCTACCTTGAGATCCTCTGCGTTGGCCTCCATCAGAGCCCTGAGACGCGGCAGGCTGTCCTCATGCAGCACTTCCGCAGGCTGCATGTAGAGGCACCTGCGCGGCTGCACAAGGTCAAATCAGGTGCTGTCTACCAGGCGGATTCGAGGATCGTCCAGGACAGAGATACGCTCACGGGTGTCGTTCTCGGAATCCCCCACCACAACGATGAACTCATCGCAGATCGGCAAAGCCGAGCGAATCGACTCCAAGAAGGCGTAGTCCAACTGCACCCCGTTGCGGATGACCGCCAGACCGGAAACGAGGATGCCCTTTCCCATGGGTCAAGAGCGCCCCGAAGCGACTTTCCTGGATGAGCCCGTGCGATTGGAGTGGGGTCGCCGCTCAGGGGATCAGTCGGTGTCTGCAAAGGTCGCTAGAGCTGCTGCCCGATGAAAGCGATTCTCGCGCAGAAGTTGGCTCGTGACCTGGATCAAAGCACAAAGGCGTTGCTCGACGGCTTCCTCGTCAAACGCCGCACTGGTAGCCTTGGAGGTTATCGTGTCGCGCAGGTTGTGGACGATGTACCCCGAGCCTTCGACCCTCAGGACTAGGCTACCCTTCTGGCAGAGCACACCATGTTCCTGGGGTAAGGGCCTGAGCAGGGACCGCCCGACTGCCGAGTAGGAGCAAGACCATCCCGCTGCATCGCACAGTGTGGGTAGCAGGTCGGTCTGACCGCACACCTTATCGTGGATACCGGGTGAAATCCCAGCGCCGATGAGTAGCGCGGGGATGTGGAACAGCCCGGCTTCGTTACCCGGTGAGACGTGGCTGCGCATTACATGGTCTGATGTGATCAAGAAAATCGTGTTCTCGAAGTAGCCAGCCTGCTTGGCCTGCTCGATGAACCGGCCGAGACACGCATCGGAGTAGGCCAGGCTGGACAGGTAGTCGGAGTCGGGTCCCTCGGTGGGGAAGTCTGACTTGAAGCCCGCGGGCACCTGATAGGGTTCGTGAGTGGAGACGGTGAAGCAGAAACCCAGAAACGGATCCGGTCCCTCCATGTTTACCCGGTTGAGTTCGTCGAAGAGATCCTGGTCCCACACCCCCCACATCCCCATCGCTTCGTGTCCGGTGTTGCGGACGATGTCCTCCATACCCATGTACTGGTCGAAGCCAGCGAGGGCGGCGATGGCGTCGAGGCGAAAGGAACTGCGCTTCGCACCGCGCAGGAAGTGCGTCCTATAACCATCTTGCTTGGCGATGTGCCCGAGGAAGGACAGTTCGCTCTGCTCCAGACCGCGTCCCATCCAAGGAAATTGCGGAAGGGAAGGGATGCCGGCGAGGACGGCAGCGAGGCCCTGAATGCTCAGTTGGCCAGCGCAGTACATTTGCGTAAACAGTAGCCCCTCGCTGACTAGCGCGTCAAAATGTGGAGTGGCGCCGAGTGGAGGTAATCCGACAACCTCGCGAATCGAATCGACGTAGTGCGACCCCCAGCTCTCCAGCACGATGACGACAACGTTCGGGCGGCCGCCGCCTCCAGCCCGGCTCCGCTGGAGCGGATAGTTGCTGGCAACCGGGGTCTCCGAGTCCAAGTCGAGGATCAGGCTGCGGGCCACCTCTACAGACTCGTGTTCGGGCATGTACGCCGTGGCTTGAAAGCGACTGTTCCGTAGCGAGTGAAAGAGAGTGAAAGGAGCGTTGAGCTCCAGGTACCCGCGTGCCAGCGAGCCGGACTCGAAGGAGTTGACAATATTAAGGGGCTTGCCATCGATACCGCCTCTTTGGCCGAGGACAAGCAGGAGCAGTGAGATCGGAAAGGTGAGTCGGGAAGGGCGTCGCCCACTGCGCACTCTCTCGTCCCAGAATTCGAGCTTAGACCAATAGAAGGCAACCCCGCACGGAAGCAGAAACGTCACCAACAACTGAGCCGGATACTCTGAGAACGCCATAGCTGTCAGGGCCCCGAACTCGGACTGGCTGGCCGCGAACTCGAAGCCAAGGTGGCGGTGGACCAGACTGAAGTAGGTGAGGTCGATGACGACGACCATGATTCCGGCACAAGTCAGCAGGAGGCTAATACGGCTCCAGATATACTGCCAAGATCGACTTGCGCTCCAGCGGAACGGGAGCATGAGCATCAGAGCGGGTAGCCCGAGGAAGGTTGCCACAATGGAGATGTCGAACAGGAGCCCCCTAAAAAGAGAAGTGCCGATCTCAACGATGGCCAGCTCGCCGAAATGGGAGCGGTTGAGGAGGAGGAGAGTGATCCGTGCAAGCCCCAAGACGACAAGATTGAGGCCGAAGATCCAGAGGGGCCGGGCCACTGCGCGGGTCTGGTTTGTAACCTGGTTTCTCATTGAACGTATCTTCACTGATCCGGGCACTAGCGCGCCCTCCGCCTCCTAGTCGTGGGGCACTCTTGGGGTGGTGCACCACCCCGACTGGTCAGGCCCAGACCAGGGGGAGGGATACCTCAAGTTGGCTGGTCCACCCGGAAGCGTTCGCGCAGGCGTTCGATCAGGCGCGAGTGAATCTTGCACACCCGCGATTCAGATAGCCCCGTCAGTTGTCCGATCTCGCGCATTGGCAGCTCTTCCCAATACTTGAGGTAGACGATGCGGTACTCCTGCTTATTGAGTTTTTGGGCCACCAGGGACAACAGCTCCTCGCGGGAAATGCGCTCGCCCGGGGCCTCGTTGCTGCTGTCCGCCACCACCTCAAGGGTCGGCACAGCATCCTCGGACCCGTCATCGTTGGGCATGGACCCGGTGGGATTAGTCGGCACTCCGGTGCCGAAGTACTTGCGGAAGTCCGCCTGAGTGAGGCCCATCTCCTGCGCAACCTCCTGATCATCCGGTTCCCGGCCACGCTCACTGCGCAGACGCTCGGTGGTCCTGCGCCGAAGCTCCACCCGATGGCGCCAGGGGCGCGGCAACCAGTCCTGGGTACGCAGTTCATCGAGCAAAGCGCCCTTGACCCTGAGTTCGCAGTAGGACTCAAAACGCACGCCACGCTCGGGATCAAAGCCAGCCACAGCGGAAATCAGACCCACATTGGCGGCGGTCATCAGGTCCCCGGGATCCACGCTGCGAGGCAGACGGCGGCCGAAACGCCGCACGATCTCCACCACCAGATGCTGGTAGCCCTCGACCAACGCATTGCGCGCCTCGTCGGAGGGATCGGTCTGGTAAGCCGCCCAAAGCGCTGCGCGCGCCTCATCAGCGCTCACTGGTTGGGGGGGGACCTTGTCCGTTTCGCTTGCTGCTTCGACTGTCTTGTCCAAATTGCTTACCAGCTTCCGCCCGTGCCACAGGGACCCGGTCTGCCTCGGAAGAAGGCGTCTCCTGGGTCATGGGGTACCTGTTCGAAGGGACGAATCCAAGGATCGACCCCCTGAGGACCCCTCAAGCGGCTCACGGACGCAGCCCCGGCCCCGCTCAAACAGGCGCAAATCCCGCTTCAAACCCCTGACAAGGGCATTATTTGCGGTGTCGCAGCTAACCCATAAAGACTTGGGAATTTCTTGGCTCAACGGACGGATTTCGGGCTTGCGGTCCCGGGTCAGTCCCGCCCCAGCCCGTGTTCAATGCCATCCGGTGGCAGCCCGAGCCTCTCCAACACCGCCGCCTCGGCCTTGCGCATGGCTTCCCTGTCGGCGTCCTCCAGGTCGTTGAATCCGCACAAGTGCAAGGCTCCGTGGACCAGATACAGAGTCAGCTCACGTTCCCAGCTCGACCCCCGGCGTCCAGCCACGATCTCCGCCCGGTCCACGCTCACATAGATCTCACCCAGGGGGCCGCCTCCCTCTTCCCCCAGATCAAAAGCCATCACATCGGTCTCGGAGGGGTCGTCCAAATAGCGCCCGTGCAGTTCCGCCAGGGTCTCATCGTCCACCAGAGCCACTTCGATCACCGCATTGGCTCGCCCACCATGTTCAAGGGCAGCCTCGATGGCGCGTGTGACCTGCTCATCGGTCAAAGGCCGCGCCTCTGTGTCCCAGGTGATCTCGACGGCCATAGCCCTTATTTACCGGAGGACTCAGGGTCCTGGGGCCGCGGCTGGTAGGCGCGTACGATGCGACTGACCAAGGGGTGGCGCACCACGTCATCGGCGGAGAACTCGCAGACTCCGATACCCTCTTGACCGCGCAGGCGCTGGACCGCATCCGGCAAACCGCTGCGCACATTCCTGGGCAAGTCGTTCTGGGAGGGATCGCCAGTGACCACCACTTGGGAGCCCTCGCCCATACGGGTCAAGAACATCTTCATCTGACCCACGGTGGTGTTTTGAGCCTCATCCAGGATCACAAAGGAATTGGACAGGGTGCGACCCCGCATGTAAGCCAGGGGCGCCACCTCGATCAGATTGGCCTCCTCCAACTGCATCAGGGTTTCGGGGTCGAGCAGGTCGAACAGGGCGTCGTAGATTGGACGCATGTAGGGGTTGAGCTTCTGCTGCAAGTCACCGGGCAAGAAGCCCAGGTGCTCCCCCGCTTCCACCACGGGACGCGTAATCACCAGGCGACGCACCCCCCCCCGGCGCATGGAGCGCACCGCCTGGGAAACCGCCAGATAGGTTTTTCCCGTGCCCGCCGCCCCAATGCCAAAAACCAGGGGCAACTCGTCCATCATCTCCTTGTACCGCCGCTGACTCTCGTTTCGCGGCTCGATGGCTCGTTCTCGAAAGGTGACCACAGCGCGGGACTTGGTATGGAATGGCCGCGTTCCAAAACGGCGGCCCTCACTCCCCTCGCTACTCACCTGTGGCAGGGGTCCCCCACCACCGGGCCGCGCGTCTCCGCCAACCCCAGCCAGAATCGCCTCGATTTCGCGTAGGTCCAGCTGTCGGCCCTTGCGGGATTTGCCCAGCAGATGCTCGATACGACGCTTGGCCTGTTCCACATCCACCGAACCTCCCTTCAAGCAGAGGTTGCCCCCACGGGCGTACACCTCGATGTCCAGGGCCTGACGCAGCAGCTTGGCAAAACGGTCGTAAGGTCCCAGGACCAGAATGGCCTCGTCATGGGAACGGAGCGGAATGGTGATTTCAGTCAAGTGGTCCGCAAGGATCGTTCCCCGGGGGGGGATCGGTCAAGCGCTGGGCGGAGGAATCCAACCCCGGAAATCAGAAGGATGGACACGAAAGGCCCATCCCTGGATTCCCAAGCCCCCTAGGGCAGCAGCAAGAGCTGCACCAGCAACAGAGCCGGGGCCGAGAGCAAGAGGCTGTCAACCAGGTCCAAAACCCCGCCGGAGGGACCGAACAGCAGGCCCGAATCCTTGACGCCCGCGTGGCGCTTGAAGGCGCTCTCAAGCAGATCTCCGGCCTGTGACGCCAGATTGAGCAGCGCCCCGATCAAAACGGCACCCAAGAGACCGAGATGCGGCTCGGGGAGCAAACCGCCTCGGATGCAAAACACGCTGGCGATGATGCCAGCGAGCAAAGAACCAACGCATCCGGCCCAGGTCTTGCCCGGGGAGAGACGCGGAAAAGGATGGCGTTTGCCAATGGCGCTGCCCACATAGTATCCGGCCACATCGCCGACCTTGGAAAGCACAATCAGGGCGATCAGACCGGAGCGCCCGAGTTCAGAAAAGATGCCCACCAGCGCAAGCAGGGGCGGCACGACCCACAGGGTTCGCAGGCAGTTGGCGCGAAGTGCAGCTACGCCCTGGGGAAGAGACGCGAGGGCTGTTATGACAGCCACCAGCCCAGCGCAGAGCCCCAGCATGAGCAGCGCACTTGGGGGAGAACAGTCCACCGGCCAGCAGGATGAGAAGCAATCGGGACAATAGACCGGCCCCACCACCAACACGATGCCCGCCAGGGCGCCCAGGAAAATCGGTGGAAAGGAAACCGGAGGCCGGGGGCCCATGCGCGCGGCTTCGATGGCCCCGCCCAGGGTGAAGAGGGCCAGCACCGGCGCCAGGATGCGGATGCCTTCAGGCCCTTCTGCCTGGGCGATAAGGAGTCCCAGGGCTGTGGCCAGGCTGCCTCCCACCAAGGTTCGCTTCAAGATCTTGGCAGCGCGGGGGCTCATGGCTGGGTCCGGCTCGAGGAGGTCTTGGGTGCCTTGGACAGCTGTTCGGCTGTTGGGTCCGGAGCCGCCCCATGCTCTTGCTCTTCCGGCGGCAAGCCCCCAAATCGGCGCTGCCGTTGGGCGAAGGCGCGAAAGGCTTCCAGCAGGGCCTCTTCCGAAAAATCGGGCCAGCAGAGATCCGTCACGAAGAGTTCCGCGTAGCTCGCCTGCCACAGCAAGAAGTTCGACAGACGCAGATCGCCCCCGGTGCGAATGATCAGGTCCGGGTCCGGTGTTTCGGGGTCATACAAGTAGCCACGCAGGGTTTCCTCGTCGATCGCCTTTGGATCAAGCTTGCCGGCAACTGCGTCGCGGGCGACAGCCGCGAGCCCATCAGCGATTTCGGAACGGGACCCATAGGAGAGGGCCAGCCGCAACACCATGCCGTCATTGTTAGCGGTCAGATCTTCGGTTTCGCGCAGGGTCTTCAAAGCCCGTGCGGGCAAGTCCTGCAAGCGACCAATGCACTTGAGACGCACGCCATTCTCCATCAACGTAGCGCGCTCGCGCCAAAGAAACACGCGCAGGAGTCGCATCAGAGTGCGCACCTCGCTGGAGGGCCGCTGCCAGTTCTCCACGGAAAAAGCATAGAGGGTCAAGCTACCCACGCCCATTCGCGCACAAGCGGTAGTAATGGCGCGCACGGTCTGCACCCCGGCCCGATGGCCAGCCACCCGAGGCTTGCCCCGCCCCCGAGCCCAACGACCATTACCGTCCATGACGATGGCGATGTGCTCGGGAAAAGGCCCGTGCAGGTCGGGGCGTTGGATGGAAGGACGGGACATAGGACGAATGGAGCGGAACCGGAGCGCTTCCCCGATCTCTTATCGTGGCCTGGTGAGCATGGCCTCACGGTCGGGACCCACCGAAATCAGGTCCACAGGACAGGACACCAACTTCTCCAGGGCCTCCACGAAGTTCCGTGCATTTTCGGGCAGGTCCTGCCAGAAACGCACTTCAGCGATGTCCTGCTGCCAGCCGGGGAACTCCTCGTAAGTCACCTGGACCCCATCGAGGGAAGGCAGATGGGCGGGATAGCGATCAAAGGTCTCGCCGTCGATCTCGTAGGCCACACCCACGCACAGGGTTTCAAAACCGCTCAGGATGTCGAGCTTGGTCACCACCCAACCGTCTGCACCGCAAAGATCAAAGGCATAGCGCACAGCGACCGCATCAAACCAACCCGCCCGTCGAGGCCGGCCAGTGGTGGCACCGAACTCATGACCGACCTTCTGAATGCGTGCACCGGTTTCATCGGTCAATTCCGTAGGAAAGGGGCCTTCTCCCACTCGGGTGCAGTAGGCCTTGCCGATGCCCAGTACCCGTTCGATGTGCCGAGGGGAGAACCCCGCGCCGCTGGAAACTCCACCGGCCCCGGTAGAGGACGAAGTCACAAAGGGATAAGTACCGTGGTCGAGGTCCAGCATCAGCCCCTGAGCCCCCTCGAACAGAATGTGTTTGCCAGCCGCGTAGGCATCGCGCACTTCAGCGCCCGTATCCCCCACGAAAGGACGCAGAGAATCCCCCACCGCTCCATAGCAGTCAAGTTCCTTGTCCAGGGAAAGAGGCTCTTCCCCATGCACGTTTTCGATCAGGGCGTTTTTCTCGGCCAGAGCCGCAATCAAACGCTCGCGGCAGCGGTCGGGGTCCAAGAGATCACAGATGCGCAAGCCCGTGCGTGCAGCCTTGTCTGCGTAACAGGGGCCAATGCCCCGGCCGGTGGTACCGATGCGACCGGAACCACGCCAACGTTCCGCCAGCCCGTCGATACGCTTGTGATGGGTGAAGATCACATGGGCGTTGGCGGCGATGCGTAGATTCTCATTGCTCACGCTGACCCCTCGCTCTCGCAGACCAGCGATTTCCTCCAACAAAGTCAATGGATCGATGGCCACGCCGGAGCCAATCACATTGACCTTGCCCTCATGCAAGATGCCCGAAGGAATCAGGTGCAGGACATACCTGTCGTCCCCCACAATCACCGTGTGGCCCGCATTGGACCCACCCTGGTAGCGCACGATCACATCCGCTTCATGGGCGAGTGAATCAATAATCTTGCCCTTTCCTTCATCGCCCCATTGGGCACCAAAAACACACAAACTCGACATGACGGAAAGGGGGGACGGAGTGGTTCCTGGCGGGCAGGGAGTGGGGGATCACGGAGGGCGGATCGACCCCCTCGCGGGGAGGATTGTCGCCCGAATGGGGGGCCTGCTCAAGCACCCTATCTCTTCTTCTTGGCGACGCTTCGGCCATGTCCGCCGCCCCCCGGCGTGCGCACACAAAGCTCGTCCCCCGGATTCAACCAAAGAGCCACCTGACCGGGCAGGGGCTGCGCCGGGCCCTGTCCACCACAGCGCACCTCGGCGCCGCCGGGCTCCCCAGGTTGACCTCCACAGGCTCCAGGGGGGCCGTTCACCTGCCGCTGGGCGCTCCAACCCAGCTTGACCCGGGTCAGGGCCACAAGCCGACGCAGGATTCCATCGCCCCCCGGAGCAATGCCCGCGCCACCGGATTCTCGACGCACAGTGGTGGACAGCACCCGCAGGGGTACGGCGCGCTCAAAGACCTCCACCGGAGTATTGCGTGTGTTGGTCATGTGGGTGTGCACCGCGTGGGCGCCAGGACCGGCTGGACCACCACCAGCGCCACCGGCCAGGGTCTCGTAGTAGGCGAAGCTTCCGTCGCTGGCGCCCAGGGTCAGATTGCTCATGGTGCCCGCAGAGGCCGCCGGCAGCAGGTCAGGCAAAGCGCAACGCAGGGCAGCCAGCACAAGGTCCACAAGGCGCTGACTGGTCTCAACATTTCCTGCGGCCACGGGGGAGGGATAACTGGCGTCGAGCACGGATCCGGGTCGGGTCAGGACTTCGACGCAACGGGCTATGCCTCCGTTAGTGGGTGTCCCATCTGGCAGCAAGAGCCGCAAGCAATAGTGCACGGCCGATAGGACCACCGCATGCACCGTATTGATGCCATCGGCTACAGCGGGATCGCTGGCCGAAAAGTCAAAGCGACAGCGGTTGCGCTGATGGGTCCACTCAAGTCGCAGGACCGCTTCCCCCCCATCGGCCAGCTCCAGAGTGTCCTCCACTTGCCAAACCCCCTTTGGCAAGTCACGCAGCATTTGGCGAGTGCGTTCTTCAGTCCAGTCAATCAACTCCAGAGAGCGAGCGGACAGTTGATTGGCTCCGTACTCGGCCATCAGATCTTCCATGCGCCCCACGCCCACTCTGCAGGCCGACCACTGGGCCAGCAGATCTGCGTGGCGTTCGGAAGGTACGCGTGTATTGGCCAAGAAGAGAGCCAACACGGCTGAATCGATCCTGCCCCGACGCACCAACAGCAAAGGCGGAATGCGCAGGCCCTCCCCGTGAATGTCTTCAGCCGGTGCCATGGAACCCGGGTGCGCACCGCCAATGTCCGCGTGGTGTGCACGATTCAGACAATAGAAGCGCGGGGTAGATTCCCTTGGCGCAAAAACACCCGCCACAACAGTCAGATCCGGCAGGTGCGTACCCCCCCGATAAGGATCGTTGACCAGGGCCAGATCCCCGGGCTGCAATACCAGGTCCTCCATCACTGCCTTGAGGGAGAGGGGCGCGGAACCCAGGTGCACTGGCAGGTGCGCAGCCTGGGCGATCATCTCGCCGGAGGCATCAAACAGAGCGCAAGAAAAGTCCCGGCGCTCGCGGATGTTGGGAGAGAAGGCCGCCCGCATCAGGGACTCGCCCATCTCCTCAGCGGTGGCCGCCAGAAGGTGGTGGAATACCATGCGCCGCACGGGGTCGGGACTCTCGGCTCCCCTTGAGCGCGCCGGCGGGCTCATAGATCGTCGGGAAAGTCGAGAATGTCCAGAGGGGCGTGACCCAAGACCTCCCAATGCACCAACGGGACAATCACCGCCCCGTCGTCGGCTTCCTGTCGCCAGACCACCTGGCGCACCACGCGCAAGAGGTGGGTGGAGTTGCGCTCATACTCTTCGCGCTCGGCCCGGTCGACAAATTCCAGGATCTGATTCTGCTGGGCGGCAGTAGATCTACGAGCCACAGCATAGATAGAGAACACCCTGCTGGATGTGATCAAGCGTTGCTTGATCGGCTGCTGATCCTCGGCCTCAAGCACATCCCAAGTACGCAGCTCTGACAACTCCTCCAGAGTGTCGAAGTACTTTTTCTGCACCACTTCATTGCCGAACTCATCAAAAGTAGGCTCAATTTCTTCCTCGTCCTGATCGAGCTCCTCAGCTTCGTTGCGGTACGCCAGGACCTCGTCCCAAAGGCGCGAGTCCACCGCACGAGAATCAAAGAGAGCGGCTAGTACGGCCAAGGGAGCGGTGTTGACATTGACCTCATAGCCCCCCACGGCGTCGGGTGCCGTAAAAGTGGCGGGCGAAGTCCAAATAGTCAGGAACTGATCGATGGAATGAACACGCTCCCCGTCCGCGTCAAAGAAATCCATGAAATGCTGTTCCTGGAAGGGCTCCAGCACGACCACTTCGCGCAGGCTGAGGGGCATGGAGGGCTGGTCCGGTTCAGGATCATCCCCATCGGACAAGAGATTCGGTTTGGGCAAGAGCGAATCCGACCGCCTGGTGAAGTGCTCGTACATGGCGCGTACCATCATGTCCGCGTCCCCGCGGTTGATGTCTGCCAGAGTTCCCTCGCGGCAGTTGTCCAGTATGCGGGCAACGATCTCACGGTTCTCTTCCGCTTCTTCCTCGTCCTCCACCAGCATGTTGAGCACATTGAACTTGCGGTCTTCGTCCACCACCAGGATGCGCACCTCTTGCTCACCGATCATGGTCACTTGAGGTGTGGCCCAAGGATCCATCTGGGAGTCAGACGCACCGGTGCCAGCGGAGGACTCAGTCCCCGCTTCAGCAGCATCACCACCACCCCCGAAGCCGGCACCAGCGGCCCCCATGGGATCCACCCCCACGCCTCCAGCAGCCTCTTCTCCAGCCTCGGCTTCCACATCCGCAAGCAAGTCCTCGGTCACCTGCAAGAAGGCCGAGCTGATGGCGTAGTCCATGGCCGTCAGGGTCTGGGTGCGCTGGGCCTCGATGCGATCGGTGCCGGTGGTGCGCGCAATCTGGTAGCAGATCATCAGGATCACGATCAGCACCAGGAACGACAGCATCAAAGCTGCTCCTCGGCGGCTGGCATCGGGTCTGGGTCGCAGAGGCTGCATCAAGAAGGGGACGCCCAGGCAGGGGCGTTCTTCCCATGGTAATCGCCGTCCAGCCCAGACGTATCCCGGAGGGCGGAAAGTCCTTTGTCAACGCGCAGGCAGCGCGCAGCAGGAATCCAGCTGCGGACGGTCTCCTGGGGCCAGGACCCCCCTGGGCGAGGCTGGAGAATATCGACCTGATCCAAGGGGATCACGAGAGGCCTCCCAAACGGCCACATCCACCAAGCAGGTGGAGTTGAAGGTCAAATGGCCGGGGTTCACTCTTCGGCTGACAGGTACCCCCAGGCAGCCGGCGCCCCAAGCATGCCGTCGGGAAGAGACCTGCCACGGGTGGAAATATTCCGCGCGCATCCAGGTTCTACAAAAGGACGCGACCCGGAGCAGATCACTGCTCCGGGTCGCATTCCCTGCACAGAAACAGACCTCAGTCTGTCCTCTGGGGATCACTCCACGTCAACGCGCAACCAGGTAGAACTGGTCACTACAGCCCCGGAGGAATCCGTGGCGTACATTTCGACCGTGTCCACGAGGGAGACGTTCACTTCATCGCGGCTGCGAACCCGGTACTGGCCCATTCCGGACAAGGGGTCGATGACAAGGGCTTCTACCCGGTCAAGCAGTGTAACCGCGCCGTTCCTGAACTGTACATGCAGGGTCAGGAGCGTACCGTTGTTGAGGGTCTCATCAAGAGGCTTGTCGAGGAAGCCACGGAAGCGGATGCGATCCGCGTCGTCACGGAAGAGCCACTGCTCTGCGGTGATCGTCGGAGGAGCTGTGACATCAATGAACTCGGTCTCGAGCCACTGTGCGTACATGAAGTGTTCGCCGATCATGTGACCGACCACATCAAGTTGCGCATTCGGGTTAGCCGCCAATTCGGCCCAGAGCACGCTGGTCGGAATGATCGAACCTCCGAGACCAATAACATCAGCCGTAAAGCGGGGGTCCTTGTTGAGCATGACCAGCATATTGCCAATCATGAAGGTTCCAGTTGCTTGGTCCGAAGATGTAACCTCTCCGCCAACAACGTTCTCCGACAATTCGATCACAACTTCGATGTCGGGGATGTAGTAAGGGTTACCGGCAAGGTCTACGTAGACATGGCCCGCAGACTTGCATGTGCCCCCCGCCATAGCGGGATATGCGGTGGGTCCGCTGGGCATTACAAAGCTGGGGTGCACAGCCGCAGCCGCGTCACGCTGGGCGAGGTATTGGGCCTGAATTCGGCCCGCAACGCGGGCATCGCCCATGTCGGCACGGTCAGTGGCGTAGATTGAACGGGCAGCTCCGCTGAAAGCGCCAATTGCGTCACGGCCGGTGGGTTGGGCATTCTCGTCTAGCAGACGGTCGAAAGTCGCAGCCGTGATTTCGCCCCCAGCGCCATCGCTGGTACCGCCGATTGCAACCACTCCGCCATCAACTGACGCCGGGACAGTCACAGCTATCCCGGTGACAAAGATCTCCCTTGTGGCAGCGTCAAGGTGAAAAACCGCGCCTTCAGTGGTAAATGCCTTCAAGGGTTGTCTAATGGTCAAGGCCGTACCGTCGGCCAAAATGGCGGTCAAGCCCTGGGCTGCCACTGATCCGCAAAGGGTCAGCATGATGCCAGCTAGGGATGCTCGCTTGAGAGTAAGGGAAAGATCCATGGAAGAGATACAGGTTTGGGAGAAGGAGGTGCCCGTGATCGGGCGGAGTTCAGGGAAAAAGGGAGTGGCAATCGGCTGAAAACAAATTCAGAGCCCTTTGGCACAACCCAACCGTGCGGCAACTCCCGATTCCCCGCAACGGCCTGGGGGCCACGGTGTCTCGCTTTGAATACGCCCAAGCACAAACTCCGATTGAGTCTGGCCCTCCAAGCGTTCGGTTATGAGACATACAACCGCCCTGCAGAGCGCGAGAAGCCAGACACACCCGAATGAACTCCAATCGGGATCAAATCAAGACGCCAATCCCCGAATCGACCACCTGGTCCTGGAATCAAACTCTGAGATCAGACTGAGACAGCCTGAACTGCCTCCTCTGAGTTCCCTGCAGCGACAGCTTTCCGTCTGCCAATCTGCGCAGACGACTCGTCAGTCTCTGAAACCCGCGTTCAAGTCCCCTCCCTGGAGGACGCGCGGACGGATGTAGAACAGCACATTGGTCTGCTGCTTCTCCTTGAACTTGCTTTTGAAGAGGTTTCCCAGGATCGGAATGTCCCCCAGGATCGGGATCTTGCTCTCGCGCTCAAGGGTCCTTTCGCTGATCAGGCCACCCAGAACCACCGCTTGACCAGGCTCCAGACGCACAATTGTGGTGGCCCGGCGCTGGGAGATCTCGGGCACGGTGACCACCGCAGTGCTGGAGGATGACCCTCCCTGGGTGAAGGCCACTGCCGTACCGGTCTTGGCCGAGACCTCAATATCAATGTTCAGCACCACCGTGTCCCGACCCACCACCCAGGGCACCACATACATCTGCACGCCCACGGGCTTGTAGGTGATGCCGGTTGTGAAAGTCCCGTTGGCGTTGATATTGCGCACATCAAAGAAAGGGATCTGGGTGGTATTGACGATCTCTGCGCGTCCCCCGGAACGGGCAACAACCTTTGGGCGCGAGATGATCTGCACATTTTCTTCGGTGCTGACCAGTTCAAGCAGGGCGTTGAACGCCACGCCGTCGAAGACCGCACCTACATTGAAGAGGGCCTCCGTGCCGTTGACCGTATTGCCGAAGGAATAGTCCATCGAACGCACCAGGCCGCCCGAGTTGGGCAAGGCGAAAATCGGTGTGGTGTCATTCAGGGGCTTGATGCCAAAGTCGAAGACATCGGAAGTGGAGACCTCGACGATTTTGGCCTCGATCTCGATCTGGGTGACCTGCTCCAGGAAGATACGGATGAAATGCTCGACCTCCCTCAGCACATCCGGCTGGGCGGTCACGATCAGGAGGTCCCCCAGCTTGACCGGGGTCGGAGATTGCAGGCCAGGCTTGCGTGGATCGCTCCAAGCCTCCACGGACCAATCTGTGCGCAGGTCCAGCACCACCGAGTCGAGGGGCTGCTCGGCACCCGCGGCCGGAAGCCCCTCGCCGTTGGTGCCCGCAGCGTGGATTGGAAAATCCCCGTAGGTGGTCAGCAATTCCAGTGCCTTGGCGCCAATCCCAAGGGGAAAGGAGTAGGGCTTCATGACGAGGCCGCTCTTGTAGACATGGATCTGGGAGCCGAATTCCAGATAGGCACTGATTGGCGTCTCGCCGGTGGCTTGATCGCCAGCGGAGATCAGGTCAGCCAAGTCGCCAAACCCATCGTCGATTCCTTCATCGAACTCTCCGGCTGGCTGAATGTCATCGGCTTCGCTGAGCGAGGGGTTCTCCCCTTCTGGGGTTGTTTCGTCTACGACGAATGGCGCCTGCCCGGAAGGATTGGAATCTTGCAGCGCCTTGATTTTTCGCTCCAGCTCCAGCCGCTCCAACTCGGTGACCGAGGGCATCAAATTGGAATCAAAGTCATCCACAGGGCGCAGGGTTCCCTCGGCCAAGATGCGTTGGAACAACTCTGCGTCGATTGGTTTGCCCCGTCCGAGTCCCTCATCCCCATTGCTACGGCAAGCCAAGAGCCCTAGCAAAGCGAAGACCAGCGACAAACGCCGGGCACCCTTTGGACAGAAGCCACTCATGGGCGCAGCATTCAAGGGGTCAAGCTCCCACAGCCAGGTCACGCTTGACCGCTTTGGTCAGGTCATGGATCGCCTTGCCGTCACGGCGGGCGATGGTCTTCCACACAGAACAGTAACCAGCATTGACTCGTGCCCGCTCACAGGCAGCGACGATGCGGTTGTGGGCCTTGTTGTGCAGCTCGACCCCGCGGGCAGACTTGGGGTCGATTTTCTTGTCGCGCATCTCGCGGTACTCATCGGTGGCCTGCAGCAGCGCGGCATAGTCCACTTTGGCCGGTTTGGAAAGTTGGCGAGGCTCGGACAATCCACACAGATTGTCGCTCTTCTCCACCTTGTAGGGAGTACCCCGACCATCGTCAGGAGCTGCGGCGCGCTGATCTTGGGTACATGCGGGAAGCGCAGGGCTTGCCAGTCCGTGAACCAGCGCCCCCATGCCCAGCAGGACACTCAGGGCCAGGGGGGCGCGGAATACCCCTCGGGAGCGGAAAAATTGGATTGATTGGTAGTGATTCATCCGGGTCGGGTGCGGTGTTGAGCCGGTGCGCTCTCGCTCACGCGCTCCCAACCGGACCATGCCGAAGCCGAAGGAAGCGCAGTTGCCACGGACGAATACAGAGTCCGGGCCACAAGAACGCGCCCCAGTTGTACCAGACCGAAGCTCGCTGATGGAAGGGTCGGGATCGACGGTTTTCTTGCCTGCCCCGCTGGAGCGTTGCAGGCGGGACCTGGGGCTCCCTCTGCGTTACAGGCTGAACCCCGCTTCTACGCATCTTTGACGCAGGCCTGCAACTACGAACAAGGGCCCCCGACGCGTTCTAGTGCGCCGGGAGCCCCTTGGTACTCAAGAGATCCTGAGGGAATCAGTCGTCGCGCCGGGGTCGTCCGCGGCCTTCGCCCCGGGGGACCGACTCGCGGTCACGTCCGCCGCGATCACCGCGTCCACCGCGATCACCGCGATCACCGCGTCCGCCGCGATCACCGCGATCACCGCGATCACCGCGTCCACCGCGATCACCGCGATCACCGCGATCACCACGGTCACCACGGTCACCACGGTCACCACGGTCACCACGGTCACGACTGGGACGATCACCACGCTCCTCATGGCCCGGCCCGTCCCTTTCCTCGGGAACTGCGCCGTTGGCGATCAGAACAGCCTTGCGACTGACCTTGACCTTGCCACGATCGTCCACGTTGATCACTTCCACTTCGACCTCGTCGCCCATGGAGATCACATCACTGACCTCGCTGACGTAGCCCACGTCCAATTCGGACACATGGCAGAGACCCTCCACACCTGGCAGGATCTCGATGAAGGCACCAAAGTCACGAATGCTGCGCACCGTGCCGGTGAACTTATCACCAATCTCGGGGTTCTGGGTCGAGCCCTGGATCTGATCACGACAGGCTTTCACCTTGACCGAATCCACACCGAAGATCTGCACGTTGCCATCGTCGTCAAGGATTGTGACCTTGACTTCGTAGTCAGCCTGCAAGGCTTTGATGTTCTTGCCACCAGGGCCGATCAAGAAGCCAATCTTCTCGGCGGGAATCTTGATGTGTTCGCTGCGGGGAGCAAACTCACTCACATCGCCGCGGGGGGCGTCAACGGCCTCCAACATCTTCTTCAGAATGTGCACGCGACCATCCTTGGCCTGCTCAAGCGCACGCTCCAGGAGATCGCGGGTAACGCCCTTGACCTTGATGTCCATCTGCAGGGCAGTGATGCCAACGCCTGAACCAGCAACCTTGAAATCCATGTCGCCGTTGTGGTCTTCAGAACCAAGAATGTCGCTCAGGATTGCTTCCCGGTCGCCCTCCTTGACAAGTCCCATTGCGATACCGGCAATTGGCTGAGACACGGGCACGCCCGCGCACATCATTGCCAGGCAACCGCCGCAGACCGAAGCCATTGACGAGGAACCGTTCGACTCGGTGATGTCCGAGACGATGCGCACGGTGTAAGGAAAACGGTCCTTGGAGGGCAGGATGTTCTGCAGAGCGCGCTCTGCCAGCATGCCGTGACCAATCTCACGTCTTCCAGGTCCCATAAAGCGCCGGGTTTCACCGACGGAATAGGGAGGGAAGTTGTAATGCAGGTAAAACGGCTTGCGGTATTCCTTCTCGACACCGTCGATGATCAGCTCATCGTCCGGGGTACCCAGGGTAGCCGAGACCAAAGCCTGGGTCTCACCACGGGTGAAGAGCACGGAACCGTGCTGTCGGGGAACAAAGTCCGGAACGATGGTGATCTCGCGGATCTCGTCCGTAGCACGGCCATCAGAACGCTGACCCGAAAGGATCTTGTCACGCTCCACATCGCGCTGGAAGTCATGGAAGACCGTCTTAGCAGCCTTGGTCTGGGCGGCGTTGTCGTCGTCGGACACGCCCGCTAGAGCCGCTTCCACGAACTCGTTACGCACGGCCTTGACTGCAGCGTTGCGCTCAGCCTTGCCGTCGGTGGCAAGGGCTGTCAAAAGCTGGTCCTTGTAGTTGGCTGCCGTGGACCACATAGCCTCATCCTTGACGGGCGAGGTGAATTCCATGGCGGGTTTGCCAGCTTCAGACACAAAGTCGTTCACCGCTTCGATGATCTCGTTGATGGTGTTGTGACCCAGCTCGAGTGCATCCAGCATCTCGGGCTCGGTCAGTTCCTTGGCGGAACTCTCCACCATGCAGACACCGTCGTTGTGACCAGCGACCACCAGATCCAGGCGGCTGTCCTCGCGGCGACGGTCGTCGTCGGGGAACACGCAGAGCTCACCATCAATATGCGCCACGCGGGTGGCGGCCATGGTGGTCTCAAAAGGCAAGCCACCGATGCGGATGGCCGCAAAGGAGGCAATCATTGCCAGCACATCGGGGTTGTTGACCCCGTCGTATTGCAGGACGTGGCTCATCAACTGAACCTCACCCTTAAAGCCGTCGGTGAACATGGGGCGAATCGAGCGATCGATCATGCGCATGGTCAGGACTTCTTTGGTTGTCGGCCGGCCCTCACGCTTGAAGAATCCACCGGGGATCTTGCCCGCGGCTTCAGTCTTCTCGCGGTAGTCCACGGTCAGGGGGAAAAAGTCGATGTCATCACGGGGCTTGCCCGCGACAACAGCGGCGAACACTTTTGTGTCGCCTAGGGTTGCGATGACCGCACCGTGCGCTTGACGCGCCACTTGGCCGGTCTCAAGGACCAGTCGCTTACCTGCGATCGTGGTCTCTTTCTGGACGTAATTGTTTTTCATCGTCCGTCCTCTACTTGGTAATGGGTTTCAAAAAAGTTACTCCGCAGTATTGCGGTCGTTTGGTGTGGGGCCTGTGCCGGGGGTTATCGCAGCTTGGGGATTGGACTCAAGGTGCCGGGCAAGATTCGACAGTTCCAAGAGAACTGTGTCTCTCCTGCAGCCGACGCGCCCACCTGCCAGCGGACATGCATGAGGTCCCTGGCGGGGCTGCTAGTGCCGCAGGCCAAGGCGTTCGATAAGGGTGCGGTAGCGGGCCACATGCTTGGTGCGCAGGTAGCGCAGCAGGCGCGAGCGCCGACCCACCTTGTTTACCAGCCCGCGGCGCGAGGCAAAGTCCTTCCTGTGAAGCTTGAGGTGCTCGGTGAGATTTTGGATGTCCTCGGTGAGGACTGCGACCTGCACTTCGACGGATCCGTTGTCCCCGTCCTTCTGTGCGAAGTCACTAATGACTTCAGCCTTGCGGCTTGACTCGATGGCCATATGGGTTGTGTTGACTCTGACGTTTCTGGATACTCGCCCTCGCCGCAGGTCTCTGGCCCGTTGCCAGACCCCGGGACGGGGTGACGCCGACCTCCGGGTCGGCTCGGGGAGCTCATGGCTCCAAGGAAGAAGCTGAAGGCTCCAGGAAACAGGAGCTTAGACTCCCGTATCGGCCAACAGTGTAGATTTCTGGCCCCCCCATGCGGGGTATATCGAAGAATCTTTCGAGGCGCAGGGATCGGAAGGACCGTCTGATGGTCCCCGAGGCCCTGACTGTGGCCGCGGAGCCCCCAAACAACCATGGCAGAGTCCGACAGGCGCGTCAGCCCCTAGTGCGCACCGGGCAAGACCACCCGTTGGGGCAGCTGGGAGCAGATCTCGTCGGTCATCACCCTCATGGCAGTGGACAGCAGGGCGGACTCCGTGGCGGCCGTTCGGGCCTGCTTTTCGAAGTCGAAACGCTGCTTCAAACGAGCATGCCACAGCTCCTGGCCACTATCGCCAGGATCCTCCATGATGAACTCCAGGTCCACCATCAGGGCATTGCGCAGGTTCCAGAGACTGGTGTCCCAGCTGTGTACGATGATGCGCAAGACCGCATCTTCTCCCAAGCTGCCCGGTCGGTAGGGTGCTTTCAACACTCCACCTGCCAGGGACTCAGGGATCGAGGCGTCCACAAAATCCAAGGAAAGGGGCGCGTAACGCCGGGCAATCAAGGATCCCACCGCCGCCTGACGCAGCATCTGCTCGGGAGCCTGCAAGCCTTCTTCGGCAAACTCGATCGGCGCAACCACCACATCATTGGGATTGATGGTGGCCAGGCGGCCCGTCACAGGCGTGATCTCCACAGCCATCCCGTGCCGCTCCGGAAGGGGCTGACAGGAAGTGGCAAAGAGGGCGGCGGCGAAGAGGCTGACGAGGGAAATTCTGTGTGCGTTCATGGTGCAGATGGTCCAGATGTTGAGCCGAGCCTAGGAAACCGGAGCAGCCCAAACAAGCCGCTCTTGGGACCAGGAAACGAACTAATCGGTGTTGAAGGTGTGGCTGCCGGAGCGGGCGTGGATCTCGCTGACCCGCGAGATCTCGCTCCAGAGCAGGTTGCCCCCATCCAGGGTGCTGCCCACCCAGAGCTCCCCATAGACCTCCAGGACGCCGCTGAGGGGGATGCCCCCCTGAGCCCCAATCAAGGGGAAATGCAGGCTGACCTGCCCGATTCCATCCGGATCCGCCCGCCAGATCTCCCAGCGACGGCCCAGGGTGTCAGTCAGGACCCCCCGGAAGTAGCCCAGGTTCCCTGCGGGGGTGTCATCCATCAGCACCAGGTTGAAGGAGGTGCCAACACCTGAGCTTGCCGGAGGTGGGAAGGCCACACCCGGTGGCTCAACCAAGGGCAGGCCTATGAGGCCGATTGTAACCGGCGCGCGAACGCTGCTCTCGGCCCCCAGGGTGTCGGTCATGTCCGCCCGCAGCCACAGTTCTGGTTCAATGGCTCCCGCCTGGACCATGAAGCCCAGTTGGTCCGTGCCTCCGCTGTCCACCACGTCAAAGGCCCCGGGCCAGGCCGCCTTGACCCGCCAATTGATCTGATCGTCGGTAAAGGCTTTCCCGAGGCCCACGATCCATGGATCGGAACTGCCAGGAGAGCGCGCCTCCACCATGATCTCAGGCGTACCCGCCACATCCCCAAAGGTGCCAAAGGGCTTGGTCATGGGAATCGAAATCACGCCCGAGTCAATCGCCGATCCCTCGTCTCCAGCATTGAACAACAACCCCTCCAGATCGAGCTGAATGATGCTGCCCGTGCCACCTGAAGGCAGAGGCGGCGCGGGGGCCCGCAAGGTGAAAGCCAACAAGAACATGGACCCGAAGCTGGGCAGCAACTCGGTGGCCAACGGATTGACCACGAAAGCCGACTGGGCCCCCAGGCGGGAAGGACGCATGAAGTAGGGCCCATAGTTCTGACGATAGACCCCCAGTTCCGGATCGAGCACGACTTCGGCTCCTGGTACCAGAGCCGAATCCTCCAGCGGCAGACGGCCATCGGCCACATAGGTCTCGATTGCCGCCGAAGACAGATCCAGCCCGCTGACCACGGGAGCGGTCACATCACCCTTGACGCTAGCCAGCTGGGCATTCGTGGGGTGCAAGAGTATCTGCAAGCCTCGAGTGGGCGCCCCGTGGATGCTGAACAGGTCATAGCCGTCGAGTTCCACCGTCACCAAGGAAAGGGCCCCTCCTGCTGATGCGGGTGGGGTCGCGCGACCTGCCGCGTCTGTGAGCTCGGTGCCAAGAAAACTGATCAGCGCCCCGTCATCCTGATGGGAATAGACCGTCGCCCCTTCCAGAGGTTCGAGAGTCAAGGCATCGAAGACATCCACCAGCAGGGTGCCCGATCCCGCCGCACCAGGGCCCTGGGCAAGGACTCCGCGCTGGACAAAGTCGATGCCCAGAATCGGCGCCGCCCGGTTGAGGGCTCGGTCGGCGATCTCGATGTTGAATATCAAAGGCGCGTCCGGATCCAGAGCCCCCAGGAGCACGGGCTGGGCCACGAACAATCCCGCGTTGCCGGAAATCACCACCGGTGGAAACTCACCCAGAGCAGTGTTCTCGGAGCCATTCGAAGACACCACATGGGCATAGCCGATGCGCTCGGTAGCGCGCCCCAGCACGACCATGTCCGTCTGGTCGCTGATCAAGAATCCCTGCTGGCTGCCGTTGCTGCCAAAGCCCAGGAAAATCGGCGGTACCGTGTCCAGCAGCAAGGCCTGCACACCCCCCACCAGGAGTTCCCCGTCCAGGAGCCGGACTTGACTGCGGCGCGTGCCAGAAATGCTCCAGACCCCGAATGCCGCATCTCCGTCGGCTAGAAAGGGCTGACCAAAGCCATCACCGAAGCCGATTTGAGATCCGGTGGCATGGGCCAGGAACTCGCCCTCGGCCACGCTGGATTGTCCCAACACGGCGATCTCTCCCCCATTGGCCCGGGAAACGCCACGGGCCACGACGCCCAGCTTTTGCCCGTTGCCAGTCGCTTTAGCCGCCACACTGAGTTCCGCCTCCACCAGGGGAGCATCCGTAGAAAGGTCATCCAGCCCTATGGCCGAGGTAGGCGCAAAAGGCTTCACCGCTGAAGCCGGTGCGGGCAGGCTGCCGGTGATAAAACTGAAATCCGTGGCTGGCAGATCTCCCCCAGCCACTGAGCCCAACTCCGAGCCCAGGGGCGAGAGGCTCAAAGTCACAGGTTGTTCCACGCCGAGAGAAAGCCGCGTACCCCCCGCGTCCTCAGCCGACCAGATCCAGGCCTGGGTCACGGGCACGGGAACAGCTCCGGGAATCGCCACGGGCAAGGGCACCGGATTGGCCGGAGGCGGCCCCCCATCGACGAGCACAGCGAAAGAACTGTTCGAGAAGTCACCCACGGTCATAGGCTGGTCAAAGATCACCAACACCTCGGTCAAATCCCCCGCCGCCGCTTCGCCGTCGTGGGGATAGACCGCCACGACGCTGGGAATGACCGAAGGCTCCCCGCTGATGGCAATGGTGCCGATGTTCCCAGTTGCTCCGATCAAGCCGCGCCCCAGCACATCTGCCGGATCCGCCCCCGGCCTCCAGCTCAGGGTGTACTGACTGCCCGGAATCAAAGGCTGGGAAGGCACCATCAAGGCGATGCGCCCGTCCGCCACCAGGGGCGGCGGGTCCAGCAAGGAAATCGGAGTGGCGAACACAGCGTCGACCAACTCAAAAGCTCCTGCCAGGGACTCCACCGACATGGAGCCCGAGAATTCCAGGGCAAACACAGACCCCGGCTGCAACAGGGCCCCCGGCTGGGGCCAGAGAATCGGCTGCCCACCAGGATCCTGCGTGATCCACGACCCGGTCTCCAGCTTGCCCGCCGGGAAAGATCCCGCGGCCCCAGGACCTCCCCCACTGCCACCACCCCCAACAGCATTGCAGCCTCCCGGACCAAACAGACAAGCAGGGTTGTCACACCCTGGGAGGCCGAGCAGAAGGAGGAGGGGGAAAAGGAAAGGCGCGCGCATGGGGATTGGGGCCAAGATGCTCTTCTGACGTACCGGAAGGCTGAATCTTCCCAATGATTCGGGCCTCGGCCGTGCCCCACGATAGCGACCCCGAGGGGAAAATCCTCAGCTGGGCGTGAGGGAATTGTAGAGAGCAGGGAAAAGAGGCCAGACACCTCAGGCAGCTACCGGGCGACCTCAAGCCAGTCGCCCCCGGGCAGAGGAACACCCCCGGCGCCGTCATACACATAGGCCCAAGCCCACTCCTGGCCCTCCTTTGTTTGCACTTGAAGCACCACGCGCCGGAAGAGGCTTGGTTGGCCGGGGCTAAACCCCTCGATCTGGTCGAGGGATACAAGGGCCGGAGCGGGATCCGAAAAAGTGTAAAGCACGCCCCTCACCGTGCCCGATCCGGGGATCAAACCGGGGAAGCCGCCCAGGTGCACGAGGTCGGCGGTGGCTTCTGCAACTCGATCCTCACTTGGGTCATAACCAAGCAGGTGGGCATTCCGGCACTCGCCGGGAAGCAGGGTGCCATAGACAAAGATGTGTCCGATGCTATGGCCCGAGGAGTTGAGTCCACGCATGGCGGCGTCAAGATGAGTCGTAGGCAGACCCCGTTGTTCCAGGCCCCCCCGCAAGAGCCCCACATACTTGTCCGTCGGGGCCACGAACTCCGCAGACCGCAACCCGGAAGTCACGCAGTAGGTCTCAACTTTATGGGTAGTCCCATCAAGCGTCGAGACACTGATCAGCCTGCGCTTGTAGATTGTCGGATGCCCCTCCTTGCGATCCATCGCTTCAATCCCGCGCTGATCCAATTCCATCAACGCCCCCGGAACTGCCTGCCCCAGCTTGCCGGGAACCACATCGGCAGCACCTCCCTCGCGACTCGGCGATTCGTAATCGAACTCAAGCCGATGATCGATCAACCAGGCAGGCTCAAGATCCCGCAGCCCAGCGGGGTCCACACCTCGCGACCCACAGTGCTGCGCCCAATCGCCGGCGTCGAGGTTGGATCCGTAAGCGAAGTAAGGAGTAGAAGAGGCCATTCGGCAGTGTAGATGGGACCAACATTCCCTCATCAGGGTTGCGCCAGAGTCTAGCACGCCCACCTCAGAGAGAGATCTCGCGTGCAGCGCGCCAGCCTGGTCGCTTCCTTGTCGTTCATCCTTGGGTGCACTTCCCCTATCGCCCTGTGACCACGATCCAGGACGCTGCTAGTAGGGTCCAGGAGGACTCCCTAGCGATCAGTACCCGGCAAGAAGACAAGCAGAACAGGCAAGAGCGCCCCTCCGCCCGCTGGGTAGAATCTACCCCTCAAAATCCCGATGCGTGGCCCTGTCCTGTGCCACCCCCAACCCATGAGTCCCCGTACACGATTTTGCCCGCCAGCTGTCATTCTGGCCCTCGCACTTTCAGGCTGCGCCTCGAATGGGTCTGTTGCCCATGTGGAAGCAGAGGGTGTTGAAACCAAGGGCCCTGGTTCGAACTCGCTCCAAGGCCGACAACTGGCACAGGTACATGCGGAACTCGGCGCAGAAAACTGGACCAAAGCCAGGGCCGCGCTCATTCCCCTGGTAGTCGGCGCAGCATTGAAGGAAGGGCAGCAAGCCCTTGATGCTGGCAGGCCAAGGGATGCCTTCCAACCGATCGAGGCAGCCCTGGCCCTGGACCCGAACGCGGGGGAGTTGCACTTCCTGAGAGCCCAGGCGGCTCTTGCCACCGCGCCCGGAGACAGTCAACCGGTGTTCTTCTATGAGGACGCGGCGGAGTCTTTTGAGGCGGCTTTTCGATTAGGACTCGCCAAACGGCAAGGGAAGATGGGCGCACGGGAGATTTCTTGTCTGGTGGGCATCAGTCGGGCCAAACGCATGGCCTTGGATCCGGACATGGCCTTGACCCTGGCGCGGAACGCGCACAAGGCCTTGACCCAGTTGGAAGGGTCGCCGCCAACCCTGGACGCCCCCATCAGTCGCGTCTGGGCAGAGGCTGCCTTTGATGTGTTTGTGGCCGCGCGCAAGCGAGACGAACCGGCAGAAGCCCTCTTTGCAGAGACCGAGGACCAGCTTTCGATCACGACCGCCGACCCTGACCACCGCCAGTGGGCTTTGGTGCAGCTCTCGAATCTGCATCAGTGGCGAGGAGGCGCGAGCGCAGCCATCGAGCCGATCGAAAGGGCCCTGGAGTTTGCGCCGGAAGATGGCGACTTGCACACACGGCTGGTGGGTTTGCTGACAGATGCCGGAGGTCAGACAGCGGTACTGGAGCGCTATCAACGCTGGCGAAAAAACCATCCGAACTCGGCGTTGGGATGGTGGTACAGCGCGGTGACGCTCTTTCACCAGGGCCTCGTGCAATTTGAAGCGGGCAACGGGGACGAAAACACTTTCCTTGAAGCGCAGGAATTTTTTGAGCGGTATGGAGAACTGGCTCCTGAGTTCCTTTCCACGGCCCAGGCCTACCAGGCTTCTTGCCGCTCCGCACAGGGCTTCATCCGCCTCAACAGCGGCGACCTGGACGCAGCTGAAGAGACATTTCTCTCCATGCAAGACGTCTTCCCCGGAGCCATTGAAGTGGAACTCGGCGAGCGCATCCCAAGCGGCCTCGCTGGCCTCGACTTTGTAATCGGCAAGCACGCCAAAAGCCCCGAAGACCTGGGCGCCATGAGCGCTGCGGCCCGGGTAGCGAACTACTTGCACGCATACCGCCCCACCAGCGCGGCCTACGCCAACAACGCGGGCTTTTTCAACCGGGACGCAGCGGTGTTGCTCGAACTCCAAGCCCAAGGCGCAGCCAAGCAGGGAGCCGAGGAAGAGTCCAAGGCCCTCTTCGCCGAAGCTCTCCTGGTAATGAACGACTCCTGGAAGGCGTACCAGGTGGCAGCCGAACTGGCGCCCCAGGATGTGCGCATGGTCAACGACGCGGGGCTCGTGATGACCTACTACCTTCGCCAGGATGCAAGAGTCGCTTTGACCTTGCTGGAGCAAGCTCGCGCGGAGGGCGACCGCACCCTGGGCGAATTGACCCATGAACAGCGGGCGGAACGGAAATGGGAAGACCCGATCGAGGCTTGGGGCGACGCCTACCAGAACCTGGGAATCCTGTACCTGACCCTGCTCGATGATCCCGCCGGATCGCGCCCCTTCTTTGAGCGAGCCCTGGAAATCGGTCCTCCCCGACGCGCATGGCTGAAAACCGATATGCTGCCCATGGTGGACCGGCTGATCGCCGGAGAAGATCTGCCCCCTGAACAATACAGCTCGATGGTCTGGTTGCACCAAAGCCCCGCCCGTTGAGTTCCCGCCACCCTCTACTGATTTCCATGAACTTCTTGTTTGCCTTCCTGCTGAGCTCTGTTCCCTCGGCGATCTCGACTCCCGCAGTCTCCGGTACGATCAGCACTCTTGCTGCGCCCAACACAGCCCAACCGGACGAAGTAGATCGCCTGATCGCCGCTGGCCGTGCCGAATTGGACGCAGGCCGCGCCGAACAAGCTCAGGTACTCTTCGAGGAGGCCGATGCCAAGACCGGCAGCCACATGCGCACTCGTGTCTGGGTCCTGCGCTCCTGGATCGATCAGGGCCGCTACAACGATGCCTTCGACCAGATGGAATTGCTGGAGAGGGCCGGAGCCAAGGGTGCCGCGGTGGATTACATCTTTGGCATGGGTTCCTACCGGCGCGCCCTGGACAACATTGCGGCCGGTGGCAGCAGCACGGTGCAACTGGCGCTGGTGGACGCGGCCAACCACCTGAAAGGCGCAACCGACGGGGACCCAGATCTCTTCGACGATGCCTTCACGCCCCTGGCCCACGCGGCATGGCTGGCCCACGAACCGAGCCAATTGAAGTTGGCCATCAACTCCGCAGAACTCGGCACCAAGGCGCGCCCGAAGTCCCACAACGCCAGCTATGTACACGGTCTCGTATTGGCATGGCAGACCATTGAAGCGGCAGGACGCGAGGACGAGAAAACCAAGCAGGCCGCGGCCAAGAAAGGACTGACCGCTTTCGCCAAGGCCGCCAAATTGCTGCCCGAAGACAAGTCCACGGTCTCAAACCGGGCGGAGTATCACCTGCAAGCAGCTACCCTGGCACTCTGGATTCCAGACAAGGACCTGGCTGCCAGGGAATACGCTCAGGCCATGGGTTCCGACCCCAGCAAGGTGGATTTTGGAGTGATTTGGGGTGCCCTTGCCGGTGGCGAAAACGGGGTGGCGTTTTTTGTCACCTGCCTTGAAGACGCCAAGGCGCAGTACCTCAAGCGCTGGGGTGACAAGACCAAGGGTGACGCGACCCTGCTTTGGTGGCTCGGCTATGCGCAGACCGAAACCGGCGCCTATGAAGAAGCGGACAAGAACCTCGAGCAAGCGGTACAAAAGTGGCCCGCCTACGAGAACGCCTATTGGTACCAGGCCCTGGCGCGCTATCGGGCAGAGAACTATGTGGGCGCGGCTGAAGCACTTGAGGTCTGGTGGGGCAAGAATCCAGCGAGCCTCGTAGCCATGATCAAAGGTAACCCGGAACTCCACATCGGCATCGTTTACTACACACAGGGCAAGTGTTACGCAGCGGGACCCACAGGCGTGGCCCAAGCAGCGGTTTGCGCGGAGATCCTGTGCGGCGTGGAGCCCACCAAGTGGGAACGCTGGAACGACCTGGGCCTGTTCTCCCGGGACTCGGGCTTCCTGCTCAAGCGCAGTTCCAAGAAGAAAGAGGACCAAGCCAGGGCAGAGGATTACTTCGAGCGCTCCCTGGAAGCCTACAAAAAAGGCATGGATCTCGCCCCAGAGCAAGCTGGGCTCTACAACGATGCGGCAGTCATCCTGCACTACTATCTGTTGCGCGATTTTGAACAGGCCATGACCTGGTACAGCAAGTCTCAGAATCTGGCGGTCAAGGCCCTGGCCAACCCGGACCTCAAGGATTTTGAACGAACGCGAACCGAGATAGCCAAGCGCGACTCCGCTGACAACTTGAAGAAAATTCGCAAGCTGATTCAGAAGCGCAAGAAGTCAAATGAACGCGACAAGAAAACAGACGACGGCGCCCCTTTGAGCCTGGCTGACTGAGCTGTTGTGCAACTGCCCTTCCAGATTTTCAGCGAGGCTCCCGACGAACGCATCATCACCGTAGATGGAACCGGCGGTGCCCCGGGCTTGGAACTATCCCATTGGCCCGGGAACAGAACGCCGACCAGTCTGCGCCATGACCTTTCGACTGGAATAGCGCTTGGATTCTCCGCTCTTCCAAGGGAAGAGCGGGCCAGGCTGAGTGAAGGCTGTGTGGCGGTGGGCAACAATCACTACGACACAGACGGTGTCCTGGCGGCCCTCTCGATCCTGCACGGGGAATGGGCGCTGTCCCACTCGGATGCTTTGCTGGGAGCTGCAGCCGCCGGAGATTTCTTTCGGCCCAAGACCGATCAGGACATGATGTTGGACGCGGCGATCAGCAACCTCGCCGACCCAGAGCGCTCAGACTTGAACTTGGATGGAATGAACGAGTTGGAGCGTTTCCAGACCGCCTGCCTGGACGCATTTGAACGCATCCCGCGCTGGCTGGAGGGAACCCTGGCCCAGGACGCAGGACTGTTTGAACCGGAACTCGACGCCTGGCACAGGGACCGGAAAGATCTGGGCCTCGCGGTGCACGATCATCTAGGCCATCTGGACTACAGCATTTGGACGGCGGCGTCGGAGCAGAGCAGCAGCCGCAAAGGAGCAGCTTGCTTCGATCCTGGGCGCCACGCCCTCTGGAGAGAATCTCCCGCAGATCGCATGCTGGTACTGGGAACCAGCCAGGCCGGAACCTGCGCACGCTTTCTTCTTTCCACTGCCTCCTGGTTTGATCTGGTCACTCGCAGCGCACAAGAGCGCCCGGACCTGGAGTCCCTGGCGGCGGATTTGAACCGGGAAGAGGGCTGCGGTCCAGAGGACACGACTCGCTGGCGTCACCAGGACACCAACAGCCCCTCCCCGGAGCTCTGGTTCGGCATCGAACAAGCGGACTTGTTCATGGAACACGCCGCCAATGCCATGCGCCCAAGCGGTCTCGATCCCCTGCGAATCAAGCAGTACGTCACAGAGGCAGTGCGCGAGGCCTGGAGTTTTGAAGAGAACGCCGAGGACACCGATGGCGACTGGCAAATCTAAACGGGGCCCGCGCTTTGCCCGGCTGCTGCTGGCAGGGAATTCAGCCGATCCCCTGGTAGTGCTGCGCTCAGCGACCTGGAACTACAACTCAGTGGGTCTCTTTGCCGGGAACGAGGCTTTGGTCGTTGATCCCGGGCTCTCGCCAGCGGAACTCGCCCTCTTGCACGCTCGGCTCGTCACAGCCGAGCAACCTCCCGAGCCGCGCAGAATCAACCACCTGATCCTGACCCACGCCCACCATGACCACATCCGTGGCGGTTGCTCTTTTGAGGGCGCGCGAACTTGGATGCCACGCATCGCAGCCGAGAAAGGCCCCGAAGCCCGAGGTCGCATCCTGGCCGCGGGGGAGGCCCTGGGAAAGAGGATCGCAGCCGAGCCTGCGGGGTATTCCTGGCCCCAAGTCACTGACCCGTTTGACACCGAAGCACAGTTTGTGCTTGGAGACAGTCTCGAAGTGCGCATGCATTTCTTGCCCGGCCACTCCAACTGCACCAGCGTGGTGGTCATCCCAGCTCTGGCTACTCTCTTGAGCGCGGACTACCTTGTCTCCCCAGGTGTCCCCTTTTGCCGCCACGAGGCGCGTATGTTTGAAGGGGCCTTGGTGGGGCTGCGGGAACTTGTGGAGCGCTACGAGATCGAACGACTGGTACCCTCCCACGGCCCCATGCACTTGGGTCGCGACAAGATCCATGAAGCCATCGCCAGCGACCAAAGCGTGATGGCGGCCATGCGCCAGGCTGTGCGCGGAGCTCTTGACAAAGGGCTCGACAAGCAACAAGTCATGGCCGCCGCTCTCGCCGCCGCAGACAAGGACCGGGGCCAGACCGCGGGACGGCTCGCTGCACAAGACACTGACAACGCACGGCGAATCCTGAGGGAAGAGCAGGACATTGCATAGTTGAGGTAATGGGGCGACTCGACAGAAGCGCTCAACTCTCCCGAGCCCGACGCGCACTGCGAGCAAACAGACCCGCCCCAATTGTCACGATCAATCCCGCCGTGATGAACGCCGCGCGCACCCCGAACAGGGCGCCGACGCCTCCCCCGATGCCCCCCCCCACTGCCACAGCTGCGGTGCGCGCGCTGAAGACCACCCCAAAGGCGCCTCCGCGGCGACCCGCTTCCACTTCGCCGGCGGCTAGGCCAAAAGCCAAGGGCCCAATCCCCGCCACCGCTGCTCCCAGCAACAAGCGCCCAGCCAACAAAGCGCCATAGCTGGTAGCGCTGGCCTGGATCGCAATAGCAAGAACCGAGAGGGCTGCGGACTCGCCCATGGCTCTTTGATAACCGACCCGGTCCCCGCGGCGTCCCCAGGGAGACAAGCACAGCAGGTTCGCAAAGGCCATGCCTCCGAAGGCCACCGCCGTGGCAAGAGTCACAGACGAGTCCCCTCCACCTTGAGGCAGAGGCAGGAATGCAAGCAGTTCCATCACTCGTCCACCAGAATCGTTTTGCAGCAACTGAGCCACCAGACGTTCCAGCAGGGGATTCGAACATCCGAGCCCAAACTGCACCGCGAACACCAAAAACGCTGTAGCTCGCAAGGCGGGGCGGATCAGGACCGAGCGCACATCCGACTTCAACTTGCTGAGAGCATGGCTCACCGCCCGACCGGGAGCGGTGTCCTGGGCCCCGTGCGCTGCCAGGTCCTCATGGGCTACAAACCAAACCAGGACCGCGGAGCAAAAGGCCGCACCTCCAACCACCAAGAACACCGCTTGATGCCCACCCAAGACCACGGACAACCAACCTCCCAGCAGGGGGCCAATCATGCTGCCCAGGGCAAGAGAAGTAGACAGTTGCCCGGTCACCCGCGCCTGCCGATCTGCAGGGGCCTGGACGCTGACCAAAGTAATTCCGGGTGGAATGAACCCACTGAACAGGCCCTGACCCAAACGCAATGCCAACAGCGTCCAAGGCCCCTGTGCAAAAGCCATGCCCCCCACAAAGATCGCAATCGCGAGCATGGCGCGGCAGATCATCAATTTGCGCCCAAGCCGATCGCCAAGGGCGCCCCAGATCGGCGACATCAAAGTCGCCGCCAGTGGGGCAGCGCCAAAGAGCACTCCAGCCCAGAGCCGCACGGACGCTTCGCCCTGGACACCCAACTCCTCCAGCAAGCTGGGGAAGAAAGGCAAGAAACTCATCATCCCGATCGAGGTGATCAGGTTTGCGAGCCAAATGACGCGAAAGGTGCGCTTCCAGGGGGCCATTCAGTCGCCGGGTCAGTTCTTGTAACTCTGCAGAGGCGCTGGAATCCTTCCACCCCGCCGGTGCAGGAGGTCGCATGAGAAAGGCCCCGGATCCTGCACAATTGCCGTGCCCAAGAGACCTCCCCACTCAACTGTTTCACCGGGCCCCTTACCTGGCACGGGGATGATGCGAACGGCGGTGGTCTTGGTGTTGACCATGCCAATAGCCAATTCGTCGGCGATGATGCCAGTCAAAGTCGCAGCCGAAATGTCACCGGGAACTGCCACCATGTCGAGGCCAACCGAACACACCGCAGTCATGGCCTCCAGCTTTGCCAAACTCAATGCCCCCGCCGCCACCGCATCGATCATGCCCTGATCTTCGGAAACCGGAATAAAAGCACCGGACAAACCGCCCATGCAAGAACTCGCCATGGCGCCACCCTTCTTGACTGCATCGGTCAACATGGCCAAGGCCGCCGTCGTACCGGGGGCACCGGCCTTGTCCACTCCGATCAACTCCAGGATGTCCGCGATGGAATCTCCCACCGCCGGAGTGGGCGCGAGGGAAACATCAACAATACCAAAGGTGGTGTTCATGCGGCGTGCCGCCTCACGGCCCACCAACTCCCCCACCCGAGTTATCTTGAAAGCTGTGCGCTTGATGGTCTCGTAAACCGCCAGAAGATCGGTATCCGGGCCCAAGCGTTCCAGGGCTGAACGCACCACACCAGGGCCACTGACCCCCACATTGATCACGGTTTCGGGCTCGCCGATTCCAAGGTGCGCTCCAGCGACGAAGGGGTTGTCCTCCACCGGGTTCATGAAACAGACCAACTTGGCGCAGCCTAGTCCTCCCGTGCTCGCCGTGCGCTGAGCCGTGTCAAGTACCAGTTTGCTGAACTCAGACACTGCATCCATATTGATGCCGGCCTTGGTAGTACCAAGAGCAACCGAGGAACAGACGCGCTTGGTGACCTCCAGGGCTTCGGGGATCGAACGAAAAAGGGCCTCGTCCGCGCGGGTGAAGCCCTTGTACACATAAGCGGAAAAGCCACCAATGAAGTCAACTCCGACCTCTCCTGCCGCCGCATCCATGGCGCGGGCCAGAGGCACGAGACAATTAGCTCCACTGGCTGCCGCCACCAGAGAAATCGGAGTCACCGCGATACGCTTGTTGACAATCGGCACCCCGTAGTCCGTGGCGATCGAGTCCGCCACAGCTACCAGGTCTTTGCCGTGGTGAACAATCTTGGCGTAGATTTTTTCGCAGGTGCTCTCCAGGTCCGGGTCCGCGCAATCCAACAGGCTGATCCCCAGAGTCGTGGTGCGCACATCGAGCGTTTCCAGCTCTACCATGCGCAGGGTTTCTAGGATTTCGGTGTCGGAAAAGGCCACGGGGCTGTGTTGTTGGGGCTATACCCGGTGCATGTAACGAAAAACGCGCTCGTGCATCACACGAGCCACAAAGTCCTGGTCTCCGCCCAAGCAGTCGAGAACCTCCTTGAGAGGCTTGAACTGACCGGCGTGCTCGAGGCCCACGGTCAGCACAAGATGAAAATAATCCTCCACTGAACGCTGGCTGATGTCGCGCACATTGCCACCGTTCTGGGCGATGGCCGAGGTGATTTCTGCCAGCACTCCAGTTCGGTTGCGGCCCACGACCACCACCATCACGCCGGTGCCGCCGGGCTCGTCGGCCTCAGGCTCTGGCATCAGAGGCATCGAGTGTTCGGCTCGAACAGCGTCCGGGCCGCGATCGGGCGCAGACTGTTCGAAGGCGCTACCGTTGGCCCCCTTGAGCACGACTCCGACAGCACGCGCGGCTTCAAGGGCCTGGGGCGTGACCACCGTCTGGGGCTCCACGACGAGCTCGCCGCTGCCAACGCGGCGGATGTCTTCGGCAGTGATGAATCGGCGGGGCATGGAAGGTTGCTGGGTAGAGGGGGGGGCCGTGATTGATTACGCGAGGCTCGGTGACGGGTGGGTCAAGTCTGCGCGAAGGGCTTGGGTCCCTCGGCTCCGATGGTAGAAATGGTCAACTGACCGTTCTTGACCACGACTACATAGGTGCCGTCCCTGGCGCGCAGTTTACTCAAGAGGGAGCTGTCGGTGACGGCATTGACGCGCGCAGGACCAGCTGCACCGGGCTCCTCGTAGACCACATCAATGCGCCGTCGAAAAGCCGCGTCCAAGGCCGCCGGAGTGGCGATGCGCCTGGTCGACAACAGAATACGCGTCCCGGCTGGCATGGCCAGAACATCACTTTCTGTTACTAGTTGCGGGCCAGCCACTTGAAGAAGGATCAGGGCCTACAGATGACGGGAAAGATCCGGATGCGGACGTGAAATCACAACCTGGCGCAACAACATGCCAGAGGTCTCGGCACTCTTGGATCCCGACAGGACCGCCGAGCGCACATCGCTGACCTCGCCTGTGACGCTCAGGTAGCTGCGCCCCCCAAGTCCATTGGCGATGCGCAATTCCAAAAGGTCCACCGCCGACTGCTTGAGAGCCGCATCCGCCGCCAGAATCGCCGCAGCGATGCTAGTGGTCTCGATCACCCCGAGGGCATCCAGAGTGCCTTCGATTTGGCCATCGCGACGGCGCAGCCCGTCTTCCACCTGGGGATGGATCTGAGGAATCAACAGGCGGTCAATCAAGTCGCCGCCTGCCTTTTCGGCTCCACGCCGAAGAGCAGCCTGCAGATCGTCCACCGAGCCACTGAAGAGCATGGCGTACTTGCCCGGCTGCACCGAGGAGGCAAAGAGTAATTCGATCTTGGCCTCCCACAAGATGGCGTCTACTGTTTCGATTCCGCGCGCCACACTGCCAAGCTCCAAGAGCCCAATTGCAGGGCCCATGGTCACATCGCTGCGCATTTCAGGGTTATGATCACTTCGAGTCATGTTTCGCTCCTCTTTGGAGTTGCTGGGGTCTTGCTTCTAGACCGTGTCGTCGTCTTCGTGGGAATGTATAGTGCGGTCCTGGAGTTCACAGCGATCGACAATGCCGACCACCGCTGATTGAAAGCCAATGTCATGGCCACGGCCGATGGCATGACGCGCAGCCCGGCCATAGGCCACCAACACGCGCTCGCCAATGCCTGCGCCCAGGGGGTCAGCGGCAACCACGGTCTCGGCCGTCCCCATTCCTGCGGCATCGAGAGGCCTGACCACAAGGAAGCGCAGTCCCTCCAGGCTGGGATCTTTGACCGTGGCCCAAAGGCTGCCAACTACGGTACCGATGATCACGGGGAGGCCTCCCCTGCATGACCGGGGCCAGTGCTGCCGCTGCCAGTCATGTGCGCAGCAGTCCGCCCCGCATGGGTCGAGGCCTGCCAGGACGCCGGTGCATTGGGCGCGTCAATATCGTCCACGATCCCCACCACCGCCGCTTCCAGCGCATAGTCCCCGTCCCCTCCCATGGCCACCCGAGCAGCCTTTCCAAATGCCACCAGGACCGCTTCGCCCTGATTGGCCCCGAGGGGATCCGCGCAAACCACCGGGGCCACCTTGCTGTTGCCCGGTTCGTCATGATCATCGAGGGGTTGCACCACAAGCAGGCGCTTGCCCTCGAGATCGCGCATCTTGCGCGTGGCCCAAACCTGACCCACCACCCGTCCAATGAACATCAGCCTTGGCCCCCCAACCGCGCCAGGGTCAGGCGCACGGCGTCCGCAGCCGCTTCGATCTCTGCGTCGCTGCCGGCGAGGCGCAAACGGCCCACGGCTCCTTCGACTCCAAGGCCCACCAGGCGCACGGGTGCGGCCTTTTCCGCCTCGTTGGCCAGGAGAGTCACATGCACTGCAGGGGCCACTTCCAGGGTGTAAAGGGTGTCACCTCCCAGGACCAACATGCCCGCCCGGGTGCGATTGATCAGCATGGCGTGATGGTCTGAAATCTGACGAATGATCTCGTCGTTCAAGACCTTTGGCGGCAGTTGATCCCCCGCTTGCTTCCCCAGTGAAAGGAGCATTATCTCGCCAGCGCGCAGCACCTGGCCCTGATCCGGGCCGTGCACCTCCAGGGTGCCATAGTGCCGCTCGGTAATCAGAGCACCGGGGGTCACATCGCAGGCCTTGAGAGCCTGATCCAGAATTCGATTGATCACTATGCCGGGCTGCACCTCCAGCCAAAAAGCGCTCTCTCCGGCCACGGGGAAGTAGCCGTCTGAATTCGCCGCGCAAGTGGCGGCGAACTGAGCCTGCAGCTGGTCCAAGTGGACCGCTGCGCGCAGTTCTACGGTTTGCTGTAGTAAGGTCATCAATCGATTCCAAGGTGCCGCCGAAGGCACAAGACTCAGCGCTTCACTGCAGAGACTCAGATTTCAGCGGACGAAAATCCTAATCGGCACCTGGCAGATAACTCTCAAGATCCCCGGCGGGCCGGGGAATCACATGGGTGCTGACCAACTCGCCTACTCGGCGAGCGCTCACGGCCCCGGCCTCCACCGCAGCCTTCACTGCGCCCACTTCACCGCGCACCATGACCGTGATCAAGCCACCGCCAGAGGTTTCTTTGCGCATTAGAGTGACCTTGGCCGCTTTGCACATGGCATCGGCCGCTTCCACAGCGCCCACAAGGCCTTTGGTTTCGATCAGCCCGAGGGCCATTTCAGTTTCATTTGACATAGTAATTTTCTTGGTTCAGTTCGAGTTGCAATCTAGACGTGACAGGCGCCGCTTTGGACGTCATGATGGGGACAACCCTGACAGGGACCCATTGGACAACCGCCGCCGGCGTGAGTGAGAATCGTGCGAATCTCGTTCGCATCGAGGACTCCACCGGTATCGATGGAGGAGGAACTGGTAGAAGCTGCACTGCGAGAAGCGCTGCTACTGACCTGCCCGGTGGCGAGCCGGGACCCGGGAGTACGCACAAAGGTCAGGCTTGAGGGTTGGGCTGGCCCTGGAGCGGGAGAACTCCGAACCAACACGGGGCTAAGAATCCCCTTTAGGCGCTTTCTCTGACAGTCGCTGCAGTCACAGTCTGGGCCACAGCTGGAGGTCTTGACTGTGCTCATAGCAGCCCCCAGGGGCGCCTTGCGGCGGCCCTCAATGGGAATCGTCCCACCCCAGGCCATCTGGGGGGCGCTGACAGGCGGCCCTCCCGCAGTAGCCAAGACGCTGACAGTGGACGAGGCCTGGGCACCCTGGCCCGAGCCAGCGCCGCCCCGCAGGCCCGGATCCCCTTGCTGACCACTTCCCCGGGGAGCCGGATCCCCCAACATCTCTGCAACTCGCTGATGGGCGCGCCTTTCGATCTCGGGCCAATCGGCCTTGGGGAAAGCAATGCGCTTGATGTTGAGCAAATGGCGCGCAGTGATGTTGTCACTGGTGATGTTGCCCGCCTGTGGCCCGCAGCCGAGGGAAAACGAGGGCATCAAGCCGGTGCTGAAACCCACCGCCCCTGTGGAACTCGGACCGTTCATCACGATGCGGTTGGCGGGCTTGTCGAGGGCAAAGGCCTCAAGCACGCTGCGCTCCTGAGCATGCACGGCCATTGTGTGCCCCAGGCCGCCAAAGTGCAGCACTTGCTTGGCCACCTTGCAGCCTTCCTCCCAACCATCTACCAGATGGACGGAGAGAATCGGCGCCAGGATCTCGATGGAGAGTGGATGCTCACGTCCCACACCGTCCTGGTGCGCCAACAGAACCGTGGTGCTGCGCGGCACGTGAAAACCCGCCTTTTCCGCAATCCGCCAGGGATCGATGCCCACCAGGTCAGGATTCATGCTCCCGCGCCGGTTGCAGTAGGTCTCGAGCTGCGCGCACTCGGCGGGACTCGCCAGATGAGCTCCGCGCTCAATCAGCGCCGCCAGCAGACGGTCGGCAATGGGCCTGTCCAAGACCAGAGCCTGCTCTGAGCAACACAGGGTCGCATTGTCAAAGCTCTGGCTGGTAACCAGGTCCTTTGCCACCTGATCCAGTCGGGCGCTGCGGTCCACATAAGCTGGGACATTGCCGGGGCCCACCCCATAGGCGGGCTTGCCGCTGGAATAGGCCGCGCGCACCAGTCCCGAGCCACCGGTGGCCAGGATCACCGACACATCCGGATGCTTCATCAGAGCCCCGGTGGAGTCGATGGTCGGACGCTGCAGCGCCGAGACCAGGTCCGCGGGCCCCCCCGCTCTCTGGATCGCTCGACGCATGACCTCCACGGTCTCGCAAATGCAACGCGCTGCCCGGGGGTGGGGACTGAAGACCACCGCGTTGCGACCCTTGACGGAAATAATGGCCTTGAACATGACGGTCGAAGTGGGGTTGGTCGTGGGGATCACCCCGGCCACCACACCCACGGGCGTAGCCACCTCCCACAGGCCTGTTCGGTCGTCCTGCTTGAGGAAACCCACCGTGGGCTCGTCCTTGATCGATTCCCAGACCCCTTCGGAGCCAAAGAGGTTCTTGAGCACCTTGTAGTGCACCCGCCCTATGCCGGTTTCTTCCACCGCCAGGCGAGCCAGATCATGGGCCGCACGGACCCCCGCCTCGGCCATAGCCGAAGCGACCCGGTCGGTGGTTGCCTGGTCCCATCCAGCCGCGATTTTCTGAGCCGCCTTTGCTCGGGCGACCTGGTCACGGACCTCCTGGAGGGCGGCGAGATCGGGATCAATTCCCCGCATCACTCAACCCAGAACCTACTTGGTGCCAGCAGCCACAGGCTGCATGTCTGGAAGAATGCGCTCCAACTGATTGTGGGGGCGCGGAATCACATGCACGCTGACCAACTCGCCCACCCGACGAGCAGCAGCGGCACCGGCATCGGTGGCGGCCTTGACCGCACCTACTTCACCGCGCACGAAGAAGGTAACCAGGCCGGCGGTGGCCTTTTCCTTGCTAAACAACTCGACCTTGGCGGCCTTGACCATTGCGTCGGCGGCCTCGATGGCGCCCACCAGACCTTTGGTCTCGACCATTCCTAGAGCTAGGGAATTCATGGGAGGATAGGTTCTCGTCTGTGAAGAGGGACTCAGGGAAAGGGGCCTGCAGCTCGCAGGCCTCCGTGAAGGGAGGAGTCTAGCCAGCCCGCTCCGAATCCGTATCTGCAAAGCGTGATCTCTTCAATGCCACTAGATAGGAGTCAGATAAGGGGAACATAAACACCTCCAGACGACCCAATCCGATCAAGGAGAGTAGTTGAGACCCAGTTGCACCCCATTAGAGTCCCAGTTCAGGCCGCGCCCGAAACACCACCGGGTCGAGCCGCAGCTGACTTCCTGGCAGGTGCACCCGGGATTTGAGCAGCACCTCGAAGAGCAGGGGATTCGACTCAAACAAGGCCTGAAGCACCTCCCGATCCCCACGATCCAAGAACCCCGCCCGCTCCAATGGCCAGAGCATGATCAGCGGCCCCACGGCTGGCAGAGGCCAGTCGCTGCCATTGACCAGCATCCCGTGCAGATCCGGTCGCGACAGAATTGCTGGCAGGGCTACGGAAAAGTGGTTCACGTTGCAGATGGTGGAAATGTCCCCCAGCAAGCGCCCCTCTCCTCCACGCTCATCGAAGAGCCGCAAACACAATTCAACTGCGGGCACCAGGGGCAGAGCGGGATCATCCAGGTCCCGGGCCAGCCCTCCGGCGGCGCAGTGCCCCACGATCACCTGGGCTCCAGCATCCAGGGCCGCCCGCACCAGGAGCGGATTGTTGAGGTGGTTTTGGCTGATCTTCCCGACCGCACCCTCGGTGCCCGTGTGAATCAGGAGCCAGACCCCCAGCCTCCCTGCTTCCGCATAGAAGGGCAGGAGGCGCTTGTCCCTGAGTTCAATGCCCTGGGCGCTAGGCAACCACTTGACGATCCGCACGCCCGCGGCCGCAACCCGCTGGAGCTCCTTGAGGGCGTCGGGCCGGAGAGGGTGGATGCTGGCCGCGGCGATGAGTTGCTCGGGATGCCGTTCTTGGGCCCATAGAGCCCAATCATTCGGTACGAAGAAATCGCTGCCCGCCCGATCCGGCCGCCCTTGACGATCGTAGCGCTGATCGAAGGCCAATACGTGATGACGCGCTGGAAAGGGCATGGCAGCTGAGAGCTGCGCCAGGTGATCTACCCAGGCAGAGTCCTCGGCATCCTTCCCCGGCAAACCCGCTGCCGAAAAGAACCGGCCACGCACGAAATCAACCGGATGCAAGGGATCCGTGAGCCTCGCGTTCATCCAGCACTTCGATCCCCTCCCTCGACCCGCCAGATGGGCATGCACATCGATCATGGGCTGGCCCAACAGATCGTCCTCAAAGGCCTGAACCCAAGTGGCTGCCAGACCATCCAATTCCGCGCCCTGCTGCAAGCCCACGAGCGGCGAGGGGGCAGCGAGGTGTTCCAAGCAGGCGGGCAAGCCCAGCCACACCAGCAGCAAGAATCCAAGAGCGGCCATGGGTCCCTTGAGTTTCTGGAGTCGCACGGCCCTAGGATAGCACGCCCATGGAAACCAAACGACTGACCACTCTGGACGCCACCCTGCTGGTCATGGGTGGCATCATTGGAGTCGGCATCTTCTTCAAGCCAGGGGAGGTGGCGGGGATCCTCCCCAGCCAGGGGGCCTACTTCGCAGCTTGGGGTCTGGGCACCCTTGCAGCCCTGGCAGGGGCCATGACCTTTGCCGAATTGGCGGCAATGCTCCCGAGGGAGGGGGGGTGGTTTGAGTTCTTGCGTGAGGGCATCGGGCGACTCCCCGCGTTTCTCTTCGCCTGGGTGGTCTTGCTGGTGATCTCCACCGGTGCCTCGGCGGGGGTAGCTGAATTCTGCGCCGAGCAGTTGGCAGAGGTCCTGGCCTGGAAAGCGGAACCAGCAGAACTGCGCCTGGTGGCTGGTGCGGTCATAGCAGGGGTCACTCTGATGGGCTGCTTTGGCATCAAACGAGCGGCTCTGCTGCAGAACCTGTGCATGGGGGCCAAGCTCTTGTCGATTCTGGTACTTGTGCTGGCGGGATTGGCCTTGACGGCTCCGGCGGCCGCCGACCCCAACCCCATCACCATCGATACGGGGATCTCCCTTGGGAGCGGCCTGGTGCGCGCTTCGCTGCCGGTGCTCTTCACCTTTGGTGGCTGGCAGCTGGTGACCTACATTGCTCCCAGCATCGACAATCCCCAGCGCGTCCTGCCGCGGGCCATTGTCGGTGGCATCTTGGGGGTCGGAGTGGTTTATGGCCTATTGAATCTGGCCTACGTGCGAGTACTCGGCATGGAACGCCTGGGCAGTGAGCCCAATGTGGCAGCGAGCCTGGCAGAGGCAACCCTGGGCGCCTCGGGTGGGCGCTTTCTGGCGGCGGCCATGGCAGTCAGCGCCTTCGGCTTTCTGGTTGCCACCCTGATTGCCACCCCCAGCATCTATGTGGCAATGGCCCGCCAGCGGTTGTTTTTTGCCATTACGGGGCGCCTGCACCCGCGTACGGGGGCGCCTGCTCAAGCCCTGGTGCTGCAGGCGCTGATTTGTTTTGTGTACTTGTCCTGGAGCGGAGATGTCAAGAGCGACCTGGGCGACGCAGTGGTCTTCGCGGAGTGGATCTTCCACGGGCTGGCGGCTGTGGCCCTGCTGCATCTGGCCCACAAGGGCCGAGCGCGCCCCTTCAAGAGCCCCCTCTATCCCCTCTTTCCGGTGCTGTACCTGTTGATCGCCGTGGGAGTCGTGCTGGGAAATCTGGTCACCACCGAAGCACGCATTACCCTTCTGGGGCTGGGAGTCCTGGCCCTTGGAGGAGTGGTCTACTGGCTTTGGGCACCCAAGAATTCGACGACGTTGCAGTGAACACTTGGCAAAGCCCAAATTCAGGCTGGATGCACCCACTGAGTCTCATCTTCCAATGATGCCTCACATCATCTGATTCGAGCGGGGTACCAATCCCCAATCAATGCACTCAGCTCCTGGAGCAACTCTGGATGCTTCGATGAGAGATCTACTTTCTCGTAGGGATCAGCTTTGAGATCAAACAACTGCGGGCTGCGGTCTTTGGGTGGGTACTTCATCCGTCCCGTTCGACCATCGTAGGTTAGAAGGAGCTTCATCTGATCCTGGATCACCCAGCGATAAAGCAAAGAAGCTGTGGGATCCTGAATGTCGGCTATGTCATGAGCAAAGGACTCACCAAAGATCACACTTCGCTCGACTGGCGTACCTTCCAGCAGATTTGGAAGCAAGTTCAAGCCCGGCAAGTTCGTCGGAACAGCAACCCCAGCCGCCGCCAGAATCGTCGGCGCAATATCGATGCTGCTGCACAGCCCTGGCCGCTCTTCCGCCTTCATCTTGCCCGGCCAACGGAACATGATTGGCGTACGCGTGCCCCCTTCATACGGACTTCGTTTGGACCGAGCCGCGTAGCCGCCATTGGGGTGTTGAATCCAACCATTGTCTGTGACATAGATCACAAGGGTGTTCTCGGCGACTCCCTTTTCTTCCAGCTGAGCCAGCAATTGGCCGCACGTTTCGTCAAACCACTCGCACATTGCGTAGTAGGCCGCAAGCGCTTTTGGGCGGCCGGCCTGTTGGTACTTCTGAAGTAAACGCAGCGGTGGATCGTGCGGAGTGTGCGGCAGAAAGGGCGCATACCATAGGAAGAAGGGCTTCTGGCTTGCGATTGCCAGGTCCATGAACTCGCTGATTGGGTTCAAACCCTGGCGTCCGATGGTCAATCCATCGTCCCCGTGCCTGCCACCCTTCTGGGGATAACCTCGAGTCATGCCGTGGGTGAATCCCCCACGTTGGTAACTTCCTTCCCACCATTTTCCGCTTTGAAAAGTCAGATAACCATGCCTTGCCAAAGCCCTGGGCAGGGTGAGGTTTCGGTCCACGTTGGATATGAGCAGCTCGCGTATGGCCTTGCCAGACTTTGCTGCATGAGCCTGGTTCTCCTTGGTGTTCGCAGGATCATTTCCAGTGATCAGGCTTTGATGAGCATACAGTCCTGTTGCCAAGGTAGTCAGAGAAGGACGGCAGAGGGGAGTTGGCACATAACCCCGCCGAAAGACCACGCTTTGTTCAGCGAGCTTGTCGATGTTGGGAGTCTGGATTGCGGAGTGGCCCATGAAGCCATAGTCAGTCCATGCCTGATCATCAGAGATAATCAGAACGACATTGGGGCTCGGCTGTGAAAGTTGTGACGGAACCGTCAGACCCAGCAACAATAGAAGGGCAGTCATTACTGCAGGCTATCACGAGCGGGCAGAGTGGAAGTACAAATCGGTGATGTTCTGAATGTCACATCAGATTTCTTGGGCGCAGAAGTCCATGAGCCGCGATACACCCTCTGATGGCATTCGAAGGGGCTCAATACGACCTGAACGTGTCCCGGTCCAAACTGCGCCCATGGTGCGCTGCGAGGCCTAAAGCCAACCCCAAGGCCAAGAGTGACGCGAGCAGACTACTGCCGCCGGCACTGATCAATGGCAAGGGCAAGCCGGTCATAGGCACAAGCCCGGTATTCACCGCCACATGAATCACCAGGTGTGAAGCGAACAACAAGGCCACACCGCCCACGACGAGGCGACAAAAACGATCCCGTTGGCGTGCGGCAGAGATCATCAACAGAAAAGGCAGCAGAGAATAGAGCAACAAGACTCCTACGCTTCCAATGAAGCCAAGCTCCTCACCCATCACCGCAAACACGCTGTCGGAATCACGCTCGGGCAAGGTGCGCGCGCCATTGGCAACACCCTGCCCAAGCCCAGTACCGGTCCAGCCCCCGTTACCCAGGGCAGTCCGCGCCTGATAGGCGTGGAAGGCAGGACCATAGCGACCCTCGATCAATTCAGGCGCTTCGTAGGACGAGGTCCAGGTGTGAATGCGCTCAAGTTGATATTCCTGGACCAAACCACTCTTCCAGCCGAGAAAACCAAGACTCACTGCAATCAAGCAAAGCCCCACCAGGGAACGCCAGGGGGCACCGGCCAGATGGAACATGCCGAGCGCAATCGGCAGAAGAGTCAAGGCCGTTCCCAAATCCGGCTGAGCGGCCACCAAGGCCAGGGGCAAGAGCACTACAGCGATAGGCAGAATCCATTCGCCCCAGTTCTCAAGCCGCCTCCGGGACAGGAGCGAAGACAAGATCAGGACCAAACCGATCTTGGCCAACTCGGACGGTTGCAAATCAAAGTGTGGCAGAGGAAGCCATCGGCGAGCGTTGTTGCGCTCTACCCCTATGAAGTGCAGGGCCAGCAACAACAGGATACTCAGCCAGAAGATGCGGTGCGTATTGCGCCTGAGCCAGGAGGGACGCAGCATCAGAGCCAACAGCAGCAGAGGCGCTGCGAAGAGCAGTTTTTCTCGGTGACCGGCGAAACTGGCCCCCCCAACCGCCCCCAGGGGCTCGGCCGCGTCCATCGCCCCTTGGAACACGAGGCCCAGGGCAACGATGCCCGCAGCCACGATCAGAATGTGCCAGTCCACCTCGCGCCAACGAACCCCAGCGGGGTCGAACAAACGCCGGGGAGAAAGATTGTCTTGCAGCCAGGATCCCATCAGAAGTTCTTTCAGCGCTGAATCAGCGCGGCGACCTCCGGGCGCTGCAGAAATTGACTGGCCAGTTGCACGGCCCCGTGGCTGGAAGTGGCGGAGGTGTCGTGTACCAACAGCACGAACACGAATTGGGGATCTTGCACTGGGAACCAGCCAGCAACCCAGGCGTGCTTGCGCATGCCCTCCCTCCAACCACCCTTGCCGTCGGGCACCGGGCCCTTGCAGATGTCTGCGCTGCCGGTCTTGCAGGCCACGCGAAAGCCCAGGGTCTCACGAGAAAGTCCCTTGCCCCGGGCCGATCCACGCAACACTACCTGCTCCATCAGACCGCGCACCAGGGCCAGGTTCTGGGGATCGAAGCCCAGGGATGTGGGCGGCCGCAACATGGACACGCCCCGGGCTTGACTGACAAAGGCCATTGTGGGCAACTGACCCGTGGCGATGCCCGCATAGGCACGAGCCATTTGCAAGGGCGTGGCCTGGATGCAAACCAGGCCATTGGCCGCGTACTGACGGAAGGTGGCGCTGGCGAGATCGAGAGGTTCGAGAAAACGCCCGGGCCTGCGGTCCTCCACCAAGCCAACCCGGGGCAAGGGCGACTCTTCTTTCAAGCCCTCAAAAACGCGCACTCCGGTTGGAGTCCCCAACCCAAAACGCCTGGCCAGATCGCGATGATCCTGGACCGAGAGATGCTGACCCAACCAAGAAAAGAAAGCGTTGCAGGAATGGGGCAAGGCATCACGCAGGGCCATGTCCCGAATGCGGCCGGAACCAGCAGCCTGCCTGTGCAGGGTGTAGGAGTGGCCTAGGGTCGAACTGCAACGCACCTTGCCGTAACCAGAAGCCTGATCGCGGCCTTCGCGCAGGCAAGTCACCAAGGATTCATCCGCGTCAAGCAGGTGCCGGGTTCCTTCATCGTCCAACCAGCCGTACTCCATAGCCCAAAGGGCAATCAGTGGCTTGATAGTCGAACCCGGGGGTTGGAAGGTGGGCATGCGCAAGGTGCGCTGCACCCGATACAAAAGACGCTGATCGTCTGAGCGCCGATCTTGACCCACGAAGCCTATTTCTGATTGGGAACGACTGGGCACCGAAGCCGCAGCCAATACCTGACCATCCACCCGAGCCAAAACCAAGGCCCCCACTGGATCCTGCCACCAATCGGGATCCGCGCTGGAATCAGCCAGGAACTCTGGACGCTCCAAGACATCCTGGGCGACGCGCTGAAGATTCACGTCCAGGGTCAAGATCAGGTCCTCCCCATCCACAGGGCTTTGAGACCAGTTGGCACTACGATCCTGTGCGCGTTCCGCCAATCCTATGGACTCCTGAAAGCCGTGGGAGCCTCGCAATTCAAAGTCAAAGTAGCCCTCGATGCCGCTGCCTCCGATTTCTTGTGTAGCGTGCAAATTGCTGCCATACAGTTGGGCCAGTTCATCAAAGTCCCCCTGCTTGCGGTCCAGGGCCGCTTGCAGTTCCCGCGCCCTTGCCAGGTCATCTCTTTCGCGGAGCACGCGTACCATGGACGGGGAACGCAGGGAGCCAATCAAGCGTTGGAAAAGAGGCTGGGGTTCCAGATCCACATCCGTGCCCAAGGCACGCACCTGACCGGAATCGAACTCACGCCAATGTCGCTCGTAGCGCATGCTGACTCGGAATCCCGCGTGTTGCTCAGTGAAGCGCGTAACGGCCTCCACCAGTGAATAGGGCGGTCGCTTGAGCAGACGCCGGGGACGGAGGGACTGATCCTTGAGCAAGTGGTCTCGGAGTTCGAGAGCTTCGGCCACGCGCTTCGGAGCCAGTGCCCAGGTTGTGTCTCGAGAACCCAAAGTCCCGTACACCCTCTCTTGAATCGCACGATCAAGACGACCCAGCAAAACCTCGATTGGCTCCAATTCTCCCGGGGACCACTCTTCCCGACGTCGGCTTGCGAGGCCTATCAGCGCGCCCGTACGTCCGGTGGAGTCCGCGTGATCGTCCAACCCCAACGCTCGAGCCAGTAGAGCCTCCTGCTCGCCCCAAAGCACCCGCCCACTGCCAGGTCTGGTACGAACTTGAAAGTCATCGGGCAGTCGAAGTTCCCGTACGACCTGGGTCTGGAAGAGGAACAGGGGCTGCGTGTCTTCCGACAACTCAGGTGGGGCCTCGAGGGCACTCTGCAACTCATCAAGAGGCAGGAGGGAGTCAACTGCGCGCCAATCCAGCACTCCCCCGGCCCCTCTGTTCGCAGAGACACGGGCAAAAGGACGCAACAACTCATCCAACACCCGGTCCGCCAAACCTCGCCCGGGGTTCTGCTCCCGAGCCACTTGCAGGCGCGAATAGACCCGACCCGCAAGCAGCCTGAAACCAGGGGAAGAAAAACCATCCGAACCTCCACTCCGGGCACCTCGATCCGAGCTCCACTGGACCAGGCGGGCCTGATCCCAAACCAGCGCCCGGCCCAGCCATCGAAGATCCAGACGCTCCAGGTTGTCGCTGGAGAGGCGCATGGCTGAGAAACCCGTTGCGCTGCTGAACAGGTCATCGGCCACCGCATCCTCAACTTCGCGGCGGATGACCTCAAGTCGCACAAGCAACTCGTCGTAACACTCCATGCGGTCGCTGGACTCAACAGACAGCACCACCGAAAGATCGATCAGGCGCTCCCGGGCTGCGGCGATTTCACGCACCCACTCCTCCAGAAATTCCGCGCGCGCCTCATCAGGTCCCAGGGCCCCCAGGGCGGGGCGCACCAGGGCGCTGCGGGTCAAGAAGTCGCGGGCACCCCATCGTTCGCGTTCCTTCTTACGCAACAGATATGCCTCGCGCCGGGTCAAACCCAAGAGGCTCTGCAGATAGAAGCGAGCATCTCTCGCCCGGGTGCGGCGCCAATTCTGGCGGGCGAGTCGTTCGCGATCATCGGAGTTTGTGCCCAGCTCCTCAATGCGCACGCTCTTCAGGGGCAACCCCCCACCGGCTGCAAAACCATCCAGGTCATCGGGGGTCAAAGCCACCAATTCCAAGGCCCAGGGCATGAGGTTCGCATCCGCCTCAGCCAAGGAAACTGGTCTCCCCAAGAGTTGCGACCGCGCTTGAGCAATCGCCCCCAGGGGATGCTCGCGCCGGAATTCACGCCAGACGAACTCCAACACATAGTCCTCGCGGTCCTCCACGACAACCTTGCCCGAACGATCCAGAATGCGACCGCGCCTGGCAGGCAGAACGCGGCTGCTGCGTACAAGACCCAGGGCCTCGCGTGCCCAGAGCTTGTGCTCGGTGACCTGCACCTCGTAGAGGCGCAGCACCAAGGCGACCATGGCCAGGGCAAGCACCACCATGGGCGCACCAAAGCGACGCCAATTGCTCACGCGGGCCTCCTGAGGGGCGCGAGGCCAGGCAGGCGGACAAACACGGGCCCCAGCAGAAGAGCGCAGAGACCCGTCGCAACGGCGGTCGTGAGAACTCCCGCCAAGAGTTCGAGAACTCCCCCTCCACCCGGCTGATCCCAGCTGCCCACACGCAGCCCCCCCGCCAGAAGCACCCAGCTGCCCATCAATAGAGCTGCCCCAAAAGCCGCTCCGGCCCGGGCAAACATCTGGTCGGCATCAAAGGTGTGAGCCACCGAACGCGCCAGCAGGAATCCCATCCACCCACCGGCCAGAAGCGCTGCGGGGGGCTCCAGGGAAAACGCCAGCCGAGTGGACACGAGGCAAAAAACCAGGCCCAGGGATGACGAATAGCCCGAGTGCATGACCAAACTGGCGAGCAACACCAATCCCAGGTCCGGAGTCCAGATCCCCAGGCTGCGCTGCAACCAAACCTGGCCCGCGGTGAGCCATGCGCACCAGGCGAAGCACAGGATCCAAGCAGCCTTGGCACCGAACCTCATTGGCTCGCCTCCCAATTGATGAAGACGCGCAATCGGCTAGGAAAAGCCGCGCTGGCCGGAGGACTCCCCAGCACCACCCCCGGAACAGTCACCGTCAGGACGTGCGGCCCAACTCCCGAGGGCAAGGTCACCCGTCCTAGCAAGAGCCCGCCAGGAACCCCCGCCTCTCCCGCCAGGGTCCAAAGTTGAAACTCTTCGTTCTGGTTCCCTGCCCAGGCCCGCTCCCCGGGCCAATCAAAAATACGCCGCCCTTCATCATCGAGCCCCCGGGAGACGATGCGACCGAGCACGAAAGGCCTGGCTTCCAGATCACCCTCCCGCACGGCCAGCACATTGACCGAGCAACCTGGGTCCTCGATACGCCGGACCATTGCATTCAGCGGAGCCGCGCGAATCACCCGCCCCACCAAGCGCTGATCATCTGCAACCGCGGCCCCCGCGCGCAAGCCGCTCAAGCTGCCAGCCAAGAGGGGAAACCCCGCTCGCTGACCCTCGGCCAACAACATGCCGCGACGCACGGAAACCCACTCCCCCGCTGCGGACGGCTTGAGCGCAACCGCTGGCTCGGTGCTCCGCGAAAGAACCAGCACCCGAGCCAACCCCGCCTCGTGATCCACCAAGGGCTCTAATCCCGCCACCCGCTGGCCCCCGCGCACGGGATCGAGTTCCAGAGCCACCCTACCCAACTGCCAACCGTTGGCCACCGACAGCAAGGGATCAGGGTCATCGAGCAAGACCATGCCCCGGGTGCGCCCCTCGTCTTGAGGATTGTGAACCGCAAGGTACCAGTGATCCTGTCTGGCAGCGGATTGAATGCCCCCCACCACAAGCCGGGGAGAAACCTCGTTCTCGCCACCGACCAGACCACTGACACGCGCATCCCGAGCGGTAAGCAAACGCACCTCCCCCAGGTGTCCCGCACGCCCGCGTGCGCGAGCCGAAGGGATGCGGGTCAAACTGCCCAAGAACACATCCCCGAACACCACGGCCGAGCCACGCCGCAAACCCCTCGGGTCCGCCAACAAGACCTGCAGGGCATCCGGCCGATCTGTGGGCCGCGCCAGCACCTCGGCCTCAACCGCGCGCACCCCCGAAGGCAGGGTCAACTCTTGGGGTTGTGCCGCGCGACTCATGCGTTCGGCGAGATCCAATGCAAGTCCACTCTCGTGCCGTCGAAGGACCACGTCTGAAGGGTCTTGCGCCCCGAGGGTCGCCAGGCCCGGACCAGCCAGATCCAGAGCCACCCTGGCCGGCGACAAGAGCACGAGAAGAACCCGATCCAAGACCGGAATCGTACTCAGGGAACCGCCTAGCAGGACCAGGAGAGCCAGGGCCTCCAACGTGCGAGTCCTTCGTGATCGGGACACGCTCCTCATGCCCGCTGCAATCAGTCGATTTCTTCGGCGGCCAGAACCTTGCTGAACACGTCGAGCTTGTCGAGGAAGATACCGGTACCACGGGCCACCGCGGAAAGAGGCTCATCCGCTACGCGCACGCTCAGACCCAGATGATCTCCAATGGCTTCGGGCAATCCATGGAGCAAACCGCCCCCGCCCACCATGGTGACGCCAGCGTCGTAGAGGTCCGCCGCGATTTCAGGAGGCGTCTCCTCAAGAATGCCGCGGATCGATTCGCAAATCAGGCGCACTGGATGAGCCAGGGCATCGCGAATCTCCAGGGAGGTAATCACCGCCTTGCGGGGTAGACCGGAAACCGCGTCGCGACCGCCCACTTCCATGGACAACTCCTGCTTCATTGTCCAGGCCGAGCCGATATTGAGCTTGAGCCTCTCCGCAGACTGATAACCAATCAACAGGTTGTGATGGCGGCGCACATGGGAGACGATGGCCTCGTCCATGTCGTCGCCGGCAACCCGGAGTGAGGTGGAAACCACCGCCCCCGCCAGGGACAGGACCGCGATCTCGGTGGTGCCCCCACCGATGTCTACCACCAGAGTACCGCGCGCCTCGGTAACCGGCATGTCACAGCCGATGCCCGCCGCCATAGGCTCGTCGATCAGGTATACGCGACGCGCTCCCGCGCGCTCGGCGGAGTGAATCACCGCGCGCCGCTCCACTGGAGTGATGCCCACTGGAACCGCGATCACCACCTGGGGCTTGACCCAGTGTCGGCCCTCGTGCACTTTGGTGATGAAGTAGCGCAACATCTTTTCAGTCACATCGAAATCAGCGATCACCCCGTGCTGGAGGGGACGTATGGCTTCGATGCCGCCGGGGGTCTTGCCCAACATGGCCTTGGCAGTGTTACCCACTGCCATGCCGTCGAGCAGGATCTCTTTAGTGCCGGACTTGACCGCCACCACGCTTGGCTCGTTGAGGATAATGCCGCGGCCCTTGACGCAGACCAGCGTGTTTGCGGTGCCAAGGTCAATGCCCATATCGACCGACATGTGCCCGAAGGCCCATTCCATTGGCTTGAAGAAATTCATCATGTTGCCCGGGTTCCCCCCGTTCGAAAACAGCGTTGTCTGAGCGGCCTCGGTGCGGTGACGCCTGCCCAGAGCCGAGCATAGAAACGAGAAGTGACCGATCCAAGCATCGGCTGCGGGCAATTCGGGGGAGAATTTTCCTCCTAGCAGGGTCCCGAAGCGAAGATTCGAACCTCCTCGGGAGCAAAATCAGGCGCGCTGACCCAAATAGACGAAAGAAACCGGGGCAGGCCGCTCAGCGGTCCGCCCCGGTTGTTGTGGATTTGATAACAGGTGGAGCCCCAAGAGCGGGGCCCAACACTCACTCAGTGCCGCTTGTGGTGGCGCTGTCCTTGAAGAACATGCCCTCGCCATAGGACCCGCGGGCCTTGTCGAGCATCACAAATGCTGCCAACATGACCAGGGTGGTCACGATGATGACCGCTTCGGGCATGGTCATGCCGGATTCTTCTTCTACGATTTCCACGGCCGCGGCCTTGGACTTGCGGGAGGTCGAGCGTGCTGACTGCCCGCCAGCAGCTGATTTACGGGGACGTGCCATAAGTAACTCCTTTCAGGCTCAGATGCGGGTGGAGGCGGCGTCGCCCTGGGAAATCGTGCGGCCGCCAACAGTCTTGACGATCTCTGCCACACACATGTTGCCTTGCACTTCGACCACGCGCACGCGGCCCTTGTACTTGGCGCCAGCGTAGACCTCGAAAGTAAAGCCCCGCTTGACTCCATCAGCAGTGCCCTTGTTGATCGAAACCAGCCCCGGAGCAACGCCGGCGTTGACACCAAGGACTGCGCCGTCGATCAGGGGCATGTTGGCGATTTCCACTACGGAAACGCCCGTGTGCTCAACCAAAGCCTGCAGGTCGATTTCCAACTGGCTGTTGGTCTTCGTGAGGGAGGTCACCTGACCTTCAAAGCCGCGAATCTGGTCCTGAGCGTTAGAGAGAGCCGATTCAGCGTCACGCTGAGCTTGCTCTGCGGTGCCTTGAGCCTGCTCCGCATCGCGACGGGAACCCATCTCGCTGCGCAGATTGGACTCGGACTGCTCCCAACGACCTTGAAGGTTGTCGTTGCTCTCCGCATAAGACTGCAGGGAGGCGGTCATGGTGGCCAGCTCGGCGCTCATCTGGTTGCCACGATCCTGCTCGCGGGTCAACTCGGCCTGCAGGCGATCTCGATCAGCATTGGCCGCTGCCAGCTCGCTCTTGGCGGAACTGCGGGCTGTCTTCTCGGTATTGAGATTGTTGCGCAGGTCTTCGATCTCGCCATCCTTTGTTTGGATCGCATCGTCCATCTCGACCTGCAGGTCGGCTTTCTCCTGCTTGTAGTTGTCCGCCGTCTCGAGGTGGTTAGAGGCCCAGCCAAGCGCCAGGCAGGCGAGGGCAAAGTTGACGACGATAAAGATCTTTCCGATCGAGCTCATGTCCGTAAGGGGGGTTGGGATGAGGGGAGGGGCAGCCGGGACAAGAGCCCCTTGGCTGGGGGAAGAAACGAATCCGTGCTGGACTCGGGGGGGTGGGGAATGATCCCCATGGTTTGTTCGTGGGTGGAGAGTACGCCACGGCAATGACCAAGAAGTCGGTCACCACGGCACATTTCTCACTTTATGAATTCTCTTGCCCACGGGCATCCCGCAAGAGGCCGCAGATGGCGGTCGCTCGGTGAACTTCCGTGGGAAGGGGGCGCGAGTATAGGCAGGCTCTTGGGGCTGGTCAACCGGCCCCAGGCACCTGCCTCACAGGCGTTCCTTCGGCGGCCTATCCACGGGATTCTGCCCGGTTACCCCCACGACGCGCCCAGAGCAGCAGTATCAGGCTGAGCAGCCCCAGCAGGGGAGTCTGGAAGTGCTGGCTGCGGGCCCAGGGAGTGGGCCCCTGAGCGGGGTCCAAAGGCACCGGAATCGTTGCCAGGAGGGTCCCCCGGGCCATTTTTGCCTCCCCATCGGGTGCCAGGATAGCTGTGGTCCTGCCCTCCGGATTCAGCACCAGGGTCACCCCTGAATTTGTCGCCCGAGCAATCGAGCGACCCGTGGAAATCGCCGCCAGACGGGAAAAAGCCACCATGTGGTCCATCTCCACGCTTTTTTCGTACCAGGCCTCATTGGAGAGCACCAGATGCAGGTCCAGAGG
>DUBE01000055.1:3461-149289 GCA_012960475.1 Planctomycetota bacterium | reverse complement strand
ATGATCACGCTGGCGTGATTTTCTCGCTCCCGTTCCCCTGCGCTGGGGAAACTGACCACCCCCTGCTCTTCTCCTGCCACAAAGTCCGGCACATAGCCACCCACCGAGCGCAAAGCGTCCAGCAGGAAGGGCAGGTGCACGAAGAGTGAGGGGTCCTCCGCTGCGGGCACCAGCTGGGTTTTGGCCCCGCTGGAAACGCGGGTAGCGTCAGGCAGCCAAAGGGCGGACCCGTTCAGGCGCCGAAGTTCGCCCTGGTGGACCACCACCTCCTCAATGCCGGTCAGGAACGAGGCACCGTAGGGCAGAATCGGCCGCCCGAGAACAGCCTCCTCCATGAACAGGGCTCCTCGACTTTGAAGCGCTGGCAACAGGGAGGGAGAAACCCGCTGGGGCAAGCCGAAGAGAATGCCTTCCACCAGGCAGCGGGTGTATTCGGCCCACTGGGCGAGTTCCTGGGGCTGCCAATCAGGCCCGACCCAGTCGGGGCGACCGACGCCGGACTCGGCAGCTTCCATCACTCCCTCGGCCAAGACCTTGCTCGGAAACATGGTCTCCCCCCAGACCACCAGATCAATGGGTGGCCCATCGTTGGCTCGCACTGCTTCGAAGGTCAGGTTGACCGGATCCACATACAACTCCGCCAGACCGTCGCGACTGTCAGCCTTGAGGTGCTGCTGCAGCCCAGGGGTCACCAAGAGGACCCGAGGCCCGTCAACGGTCTCAGGGGCAGGCACCAACTGAGTCAGCAGACAGCCCAGGACAAACGGTCCCAAGCCAAACAAGTGCGTCGCAGGAGAGACCTTTCCCTTGCGAATCACAAGCGCAGCCAAATAGCCCCCCATAGCTGCCAAGACCCAGCTGAGGCCAAAGGTCCCCCAAACCCGCCCGCTGCCATTCAGGTAGGGCATGTCGTGGGTCAAGAGCCCCAGGCGCCACCAACCAAAGGAAATCGGAGCGGGCAGGGTCCAGCGCAGGATCTCTCCCACCAACCAGGCAGCCGGCACAGCGAGGGCGAGATTCAAACGGCCCCGCGTTCCTCGCAGCAAGGTCCCGCCGAGCACAATCCAAAGGGCCGGCACCACGCCCATGGGCAACAGCAGCCAAGACAAGAGGTAGCGCATCCAGCCAAACCAAACCACCAGGCCGATGCTGGCAAACAGCCACTCGATCAAGCGCGCCTTGGGGCCTGGTCGGGAAACCGCCAGGGCCCAGGGACAAAGGGATGCAGCGCCCACCCAACCCTGGAGCCAGGAGGGAAGAATTCCGGGCTGTGCCAGACACAAGAAGGTCCAACCAAGGAGCAGCAAGAGGGCCCTCTCCCGAGGAGCCAGTTCCAGCTCTGACGCATTCCTTGCAGAGAAAGCCGTCCCGGGGGACACTCCTTCGCCTGTTTGGCCTGAAGAAGCGGCACAATCATGTTCTGCAACCCTGCGCCTGCCTGTCATGCACAGAGTGTACCGAGCCCGGTGCCGGCCCAATCCCCGAAACTCCTCGGAGATGCGTCTGCCCGGGTTGCGACTTGATCCCCACACTCAATGAACCGCCCAACTCCCAGCCCTCCTTCTTGTCTACCCCTGACGGTCTTCGTCCAAGGCGGCCTCCTCCTGACCTGCCTTTTGACTGCGGGCTGTAGCGGAGAAAGCCTGGACCATCCGGGTGGCGAAGATTCCTCGACCCAAAGAAAACGGGAACTGCCCCGGGTGCGCACGGAATCCGTGCAGCAACGCGAAATGCGTAAGGTCCTGATCACCGCCAACGCCATCGAGTCGACCCTCGAAGTGGAGGTGACCCCCAAGCTCGGCGGACTGGTGACTGAGGTCCTGGCGGAAGAGGGCATGAGCGTGAACGCAGGGCAGGCCCTGGTGGTTCTCGACGACCGGGATGCAAGCGCGGCGGTGGAAGAAGCGCGGGTCACCCTGCGCGAAGCAACCGAGACCCTGCCCAGCTTGAGCTTGACAGTCAGCGAACGCGCAGAATCGGTTCAGCGTGCGCTCTTGACCCACAGCCAGGCGGAAGGAGAGGTTCAGCGCCACGAACAAACCGGCCTGATCAGCAAGAACGAACTGAGCAAGCTGCGCCTTGCCCGGGATCAGGCCAAGCGCGACCTGGTCAGCGCTCGACTCGCCCAACAGAGCGCGGAACACAGCCGCGACACCGGGGGCACCGCCGTGGAAAAGGCGCGCCTGAACATGGAGCGGCGCGAGTTGGAGCTTTCCTACACACGGATCACAGCACCCTTTGCCGGAGTCATCGCGGCACGCACCGTGCGCGTGGGACGCAATGTGGGCGCGGCGGAAAGCCTGATGACCTTGACCGACCCGAACCACCTGCGGGCGGTGATCTATCGGCCCCAGCGAGAGCTTTCGCTCTTCCAAGGGCGCGCAGACAAATTGGAGATCACGGTGCTGCCGGACGCACTGCCCGGGGAATCCTATGTGGGGCGCTTGACCATCGTCTCCCCCACCATCGACGCAGCCTCCGGTTCGATCCGGCTCTCGATTGACTTGGAACAACCTACAGCCAGGGATTCACGCCCGCAGCTCTTGCCAGGAATGCTGGTTCGCTTGCATCTGGTAGTGGATCGCCACCCCCAAGCCCTTGTAGTGCGCAAGCGTGCACTGCGCCGGGAAGGGGAGCGGCGCTTCTTGTTTGTGGTGCGCGAAGGCCTCGCCCAGCGAGTGGAAGTGGAAGAGGGCTTCGAAGAGGATCTCTTCGTGGAAGTCATTCCTTTGGGGGACAGCGTATTGGCCGCTGGCGAAGCAGTGATCACAGTTGGCAACCGGGAAATCGAGCCCGGGACCAAGGTGAACATCGAGGAGAAAGAAGCCGAACAGGACCCCTCTGACCCAAGAGACTCCAGCGAGACCGCATCTACCAAGACCAACTCAGACAAGGAGAGCTGAGTGCAACCCGATCAGAAACCCGCGCGCTTGGCGTTCATCGCCACGCGCCCCGTGGCAATCACCATGGTCATCGTGGCCTTGACGGTCTTTGGGTTGGTTTCCCTGGCGAAACTGCCCATGAACCTCCTGCCGGAGATCAGCTACCCCACTCTGACCGTGCGCACGGCGTTCCCCGGAGCCGCGCCGGAAGATGTGGAAGATCGCATCTCAGTCCGGATCAGCGAAGCAGTCTCCACCTTGCCGGGCTTGGTGCGCGCCAGTTCCATGAGCCGCGCGGGCTTCAGCGATGTGCTGGTGGAACTGGATTGGGGTTCCGACATGACCCTGGCTGTGCAAGAGGTGCGCGACCGCTTGGACAATGTGCAACTGCCCCAGGAAGCCGAACGCCCTCTGATCCTGCGCTATGACCCGAACCTGGATCCGATCCTGCGCATCTCGATCAGCCCCGCCAAGCAAGTCGCACCCGGTGAGGAACTGAATACCCTCACCACCCTGCGCTGGCTGGCGGAAAAACGCATCAAACGTGAACTGGAGGGCCTCGCAGGCGTGGCCGCCATAGGCGTGCGCGGAGGACTACGAGAGGAGATTCTTGTGGCGGTGGACCCGGACGCGCTCACGGCCCAGGGCCTCAACCCCGCCGCAATCGCCCAAAGACTGGCAGCGGAGAACCTGAACGCGTCTTCCGGTGAAGTGCTCGAGGGCTCCACGCGCTACTTGGTGCGCACCCTGAACGAATTCCAGACCGTGGACGAAATCCGCAATCTGGCCCTGGTGCGCAAGGGCGGCGCCACCGTACGCATCGGGGATGTGGCCAAGGTGGAGCGCACGCATGCGGAACGGGAAGTGATCATGCGCATCGACGGGAACGAAGCGGTGGAACTTGCGATCTACCGCGAAGCAGGCGCCAACATCGTCGAGGTGGCCCAACGCCTGCGCGAGGCCATCCTCGGCACACCCGAACAAATCGCCCTGGCAGCCAAGTTCTCAGGACCAAAAGCCCGGGAGCCTCGCTGGGACGAACGCCAGAAGCTGAGCCAAATTGCCTGGCACATGCGCGCAGACGCACGCTTCGCTGTGCTCAGCGACCAGTCCACTTTCATCGCTGCGGCAGTGAAGGACGTGCGCGACTCGGCACTGCTGGGAGCCCTATTGTCCGTACTGGTGATCTGGGTTTTTCTCCGCAGGGTGGTTCCCACCCTGGTCATCGCCCTGGCGATTCCGATCTCCGTGGCCACCACCTTTGCCCCCATGTTCCTGCTGGATGTGTCCTTGAACATCATGTCCCTGGGCGGTCTGGCCCTGGGGGTCGGCATGTTGGTGGACAATGCCATCGTTGTACTGGAGTCCATTTCTCGCTGCCGAGAAGAGGGCGACAACCCTGTGAATGCAGCGATCCGAGGAGTCGGTGAAGTGGCCGGCGCAATCACGGCCTCAACCCTGACCACCGTGGCGGTCTTTGCCCCCATCGTCTTCGTAGAAGGCATCGCCGGTCAGATCTTCGGGGATCAGGCGGTAACCGTGGTCAGCGCCCTGTTGGTCTCTCTCCTGGTGGCGGTGTTGTTCATCCCCATGCTCAGCGCCCTGCCCATGCTGGATGAGTCCAACCAAACCGGCGAGTCCCTGAGCTGGCTCAAATCAGCTGGGAAGTCTCTGCGACAGCGCCCGCTGGCAGCTCCCCTGCGAGGCCTGACGGTCTCCTGGCAGGTGGCCAGAGAATTCCTCTTCGCCGACTGGCGCTGGGGGTGGGACCAGGCGGTTCCAAGCCTGCTGCGCCTGGCTGCTGGCCTTGCGCGCCTGGTGGGTTTTGTCAGCCTGCGCGGCCTCGCCCTGGGCATGGCACTTGCCTATGGCATCTTCCTCATCATCTCCTACATCCCCCGCAGGATCTTCGACTTCCTCTGGAACCTGCTGGACCGGACCTATCCTCCACTCCTGCAGTATTCCCTGCGCTCGCCCATGGTCGTGCTCTTGGCCGCCGCGGCCCTTAGCTGGTTTGCCTTTGAGCGCGCCAAGGGTCTGGGCCTTGAGTTGCTTCCGGAAATCCACCAGGGAGAGTTCACCGCCCATGTGGCCTTGGAAGTGGGCACACCTCTGGATGTTACCGATCAGGTACTGGGAGAACTGGCGCGAGAAGTGCGCAGTCTGGACAGTGTGGTCAGTTGCGCCCTCACCTGCGGCGTGGAAACTGACACCTTGACGCGGGAAATCGAAGGGGATCACACGGCGCGGCTAATGACTCGCTTGAGCGCGACCTCATCAGGGGCTCACACGGAAGAGCGGGTGGTGCAACAGGTTCGCGCCCTACTTGAAGCCCACCCGGAAGTCAGTCGGGTGGAAATCACGCGCCCCACGCCCTTCGCCCTGGAAGCCCCCATCGCAGTAGAGATCACGGGCTATGATCTGGACGAGCTCGCCGATGTCGCCGACCAAGTACGCCAACGCTTGGAAGGAGTTCAGGGTCTGACTGATGTGCGCACCTCGATCCAACCGGGGCACCCGGAAGCTCGTCTGGTCTTCGACCGGGACCGCATCTTGGAATTCGGCCTGGACCTGGGAGGCATCAGCGATCTCGTACGCGATCAAGTGCAAGGCAAGGTTTCCACGCGCCTGGTCGATGGGGACGACCGCATCGACATTCGCGTGCGAGGTGACCAGGGCATGCTCGACAGCGTGCAAGCAGTAGAGGCCCTGGTGGTCAATGCGGGAACTGCGGCACCCGTGCTCCTCTCCGCCGTGGCAGACATCGAAATCGTACGCGGGCCAGCGGAGATCCGACGCATCAGCAACTCCCGAGCTGCTCTGGTCACCGCGGCCAGCACGGGCATGGACCTGGGCGGACTGGGCAAGCGTATCGAGGCAGCTTTGGCCGACATGGTCACGCCCCCCGAAGTAAGCGTGGCGCTCGGCGGTCAGAAACGCGAGATGGATGCGGGCACGCGCGACCTTCAACAGGCTCTGTTGCTTGCAATATTCTTGGTGTATGTAGTCATGGCCACCCAGTTCGAATCCCTGATCCAGCCCTTTGTGATTCTGTTCAGCGTGCCCCTCGCTGCAGTGGGCGTGGTCCTGGCACTGGATCTGCTGTCGATCCCCGTGTCGGTGGTGGTGCTGATCGGCGCGATCCTGCTGGCGGGGATCGTGGTCAACAACGCCATAGTGCTAGTGGACCGCATCAACCAAGGCCGGGCCAAGGGCATGGATTGCATCGCCGCCGCCACGGAAGCAGGGCGCGCACGCCTCAGGCCCATCTTGATGACCACCGCCACCACGGTACTGGGCCTCTTGCCCCTCACCGGCTGGTTGGAGTCAGTTCCGATCCTGGGCCTGGTGGGTGCTGGCGAAGGATCGGAATTGAGAGCCCCCATGGCCATCGCAGTGATCGCGGGTTTGAGCATGTCGACTCTTCTGACCCTGCTGGTGATCCCTGTGATCTACTCGCTTCTGGTACGGGAAGCACCTGGATCAACTCCGAATCCAGCAGAAAAGTCCTAGCTGCCTGATCCCATGCAGACCAACTCCCACCACTCCAGCTTCTTCGGCACCCTGATCACCCGCCCAGTGGGCGTACTGGTGATCCTGACCACGCTGATCGTGCTCGGGGTGCTGAGCTACATGCGTCTGCCACTCCAGATGCTGCCTGGAGGAATCGAGGGCTCACGCTTCACGGTGATGATCTCGAACCCTGGATCTTCCGCCGCGGAAAATGTGGACAAGATCGCACGGCCCATCGAAGAGCAGCTACGCACCCTCCCGGACCTTGAGGATGTCATGACAGCCTGTCGCCCAGGCTCCGTACGGGTGTCCCTGCGCTTCAGCAGAACGGGTGACCTGCAGTTGGCCAAGGCCGAACTGCGCGACCGCATCGAACGCGCACGTCCTCAACTGCCAGCAGATATAGGCGAGATCTGGGTCTGGTCCAACGATGACGGGGACATGCCCATCATTTGGCTGGCAGTCACCTCCGCGGAAGACGCGGACCAGGACGACATCGACCGCCTGATCGACCAATACATCAAACGTCCGCTCGAAGCGGTGGACGGGGTCAGCCAGGTGCAGCTCTGGGGCACTCTGGAGGATTCGATCCGCATACTGTTGGACGAGCAAAAAGTAATCGCCGCACGCATGGACCTGGGCGCCCTGATCCAGCGCTTGTCGGCGGACAACTTCGCCAAGCCGCTCGGCGAAGTCTCCAGTGGGGAGCGCGAGCTCCTTCTGCGCTCGGACATGCGCTTCAAAGACCTGGACCAAATCGCCGCCTACCCCATCGGCAATGGCCTGCGCTTGAGTGATATTGCCGAGGTGCGTCGTGTCAAGTCGGTGGGCGAACGACTGACCCGCATCGATGGGCGCTATGCCTACTACGGCATGGTCCAAAAGGAGGGGGCCGCCAATGTGGTCGAGACCTCCGAACGCATCGCCAAGGTCTTGGAAGAAATCCAAGCGGACTCGCGCCTGGGAGGACAATTGGGGGTCACGGTCCTGTTTGATCAGGCAAACTTCATCCGCGCCAGCCTGGGACAATTGAAGACCACGGCCCTTTGGGGTGGCGGGCTGGCCCTCTTGGTGCTGCTCGGTTTTCTGCGCCGGGTGCGAACGACCTTGGTGGTGGCTCTCTCGATCCCAATCTCGATACTCCTGGCCCTGACCTTTGAGTACTTCACCGGGGGCACCTTCAATGTGCTGACCATGACCGGCTTGACCCTGGCCCTGGGGATGCTGGTGGACAACTCTGTAGTTGTGATCGAGAACATCGCGCGCCTGCGCAAGCAAGGACACGGCTCCTTCAGCGCATCGGTGGAAGGAGTGCGCGATGTGGGCCTGGCGGTGGCCCTGGCCACCTTGACCAGCGTGGTGGTCTTCCTGCCCCTGATCTTCATGATCGGCGACCCGATGATGAGCTTGTTCTTGAGGGCCATGGGCATCCCCCTCTGCTCGGCCCTGGTGGCCAGCTTGATCGTGGCCCTGATTTTCATGCCGGTACTCGCCGCGCAGGCGCAGGGAGAACGACCGCCCCTGGGCGAGGCCATCGCCAAGCGTATGGCCAGGCTCTTGGCGTGGCCCGTACGCGGCCTGGCCCATGGCATCGGTGCCATCAAGCTGACGGGCTGGAGCCTCCTCTGGCTGCTGCAGCACATCAACCGGGGCATCCTGCGTGTGGCCACTCCCGTCCGCCTCCTATTGGTGGGATTGTTGCTGGGCCTGTTCTTGTGGAACACCTTCGGATCAGGCGCGGCCACGGACTGGACTGCCATCGGCCGGACTTTTGACGTCAAGGCCCCCATGCTCGAAGCGTCCCCGGGAACACGCCTTTTCCAGGTTCTCTTGGGCTGCCTGCTGATCCTGATAGCCCTGCCCCGCTGGCGTACGCGACCCGCCCAGGCCCCCCCCCGGCCGAGGCCCGCAGCCCCGGCAGGGAACAGCGTTCTGGTCTGGGTTCAAGATGCCAACCGGCGACTGGTTGGTTGGACACTGGATCACAGGCCGCTTGCATGCACCATGGGTTTCCTCGCGGTCACGACCGTGGCCATTCCCATGAGCAACATGTCCATCACCTCCATGGGAGGAGAAGAGGACATGACTTCCGTTGAGTTCATGGTGGAACTGGAATCCAACTTCACCCTCGAACAGGCCTCCGAAGAAATGGCGCGCTATGAGAATCTGCTCGACCCCCTGAGCGAGGAAATGGGCTTCGAGCATGTGATCGTGCGCTTTTGGGCCGGAGGCGGCGAAGTGTCCCTGCGCTGGGAAGATCGTTTGGACCCCAAGTTGATGGACCAGACGAGAGAACGCCTGCGTCGGGAACTGCCTCAGTTTCCCGGGCACCGTCTGCACTTCGGCCGGGAGGAGCAACTGGGCAGCGCCAGCAAACAGACCGTGCGCTTTCAGGTGATCGGACCCGATGCGGACCTGCTGGCGGACTTGGGAAAAAAGGCAATCAAAATCCTTGCCACAGTGGAGGGGCTGACCGACATCCGCTCACCCCTGGAAGACGCCCCAGAAGAGGTGCGGCTTGAGTTTGATCGGGAGGCGGGCTTCCAGCTGGGAGTCGGAGCCGACAGGGCCACGCGCAGTGTCTCCTGGGCCCTGAGGGGCGCCATGCTGCCGCGCTTCCAGGAAAAAGGTCGGGAAGTGCCAATCATCATCGAGTACGACGAGGAAGAGATGGCAGGGCTCGACGCCCTACGGGATCTGTCGATTTGGACTGACGCGGGTCCCGTGGCTCTCTCGTCCTTCACCTCCATCGGCTTTGAACCCGGCCCCCGGACGATCTGGCGCTGGAACGGCATGACCAGCTTCAGCCTGCAAGCCCGTATCGACGCTCCAGACCGTCTACAGCAGCGGATGGAAGCGGGGTATGCGGCTCTGGAGGCGGGCCTGGACCTGCCCCGTGGGTATCGGCTGGGCAGGGAGAACTCTTCATTCGCCAGCGCCCTCAAGCAGGTTCGCGAGATGCAGTTGGCGTTGCTGTTCGCCGCCGCCCTGGTCTACATCGTGATGGCGATTCTGTTCGAGTCAATCGCCCTGCCCCTGGCAGTGATGGCCACCGTGCCCTTCGCATTCCTGGGAGCCATGTGGACCCTCTACCTGACCGGCACCACCATGGACGCGGTGGGTTGGATCGGGATCATCATTTTGGTGGGCGTGGTGGTCAACAACGGCATCGTGTTGATCGACAAGATCCATCGCTGCACGACTCTGGACGGCCTGCCCCGGCGAGCCGCAATTCTTGAAGGTACCGGCGCACGGGTCAGACCGATTCTGATGACAGCCTTGACCACTGTATTCGGCCTTCTGCCAATGGCCCTCAGCAAGGCCGGCGGAGAAGGCATCGACTACCGCGCACTGGCCACCTGTGTTGGAGGTGGGCTGACGATCTCGACCCTCTTCACCCTCTGGATGGTGCCCTTGGCCTATTCCCTCGCGGAAGATGCCTGGGCCGTCGCCCGCGCTACGGCGACCCGTGCGTTTTCTGCCAAGAAAACCCTCACGGGAGATCCCTCTGAAGCGAAAAGTGAAGCCCCCGCGCTCGTCGGGAGGTAGTTAGAGGTTATCCTCTTGGGCCATGACCGGCTTACTCCGGTTCCTTCCCACCACCAACTACCCACGATTCCGTGTCCCGCCCCGGCTCCCCTATTGAGCAGCCCTTGGATCCCTTGCCGGGCGCGCGGGTGGCTGTGGTCGTCAGCGAATTTCATGCGGACTTGACCAGCGGCATGCTGCAATCAGCCAAGGCGCAGTTGGAGAACCTGCAAGCCTGCGCTCCGGAAGAACTCATCGCCTGGGTTCCCGGTTCATTCGAGTTGCCCCTCGTGGCTCGACGGTTCGCCAAGCGCAAGGATGTGGATGCGGTGATCTGTTTGGGACTGGTGCTCAAGGGCGAAACCTCCCACGACCACTGGGTCTCACAGGGGGCAACCACTGGTCTGATGCAGGTGTCTTTGGAGTGCGACAAGCCGATCCTCTTCGGAGTGCTGACCTGCAATACCCTGGAGCAGGCCCGCGCCCGGGCGCTCTCCCCCGAGCAAGGCGGTGAGCAGGACAAGGGGCGTGAACTCGCCCGAGGCGCCATCGCCACCCTGCACGCCCTGGCCCGGGCAGACGGTACCTCCGGAGGAATCCGGGCATGAGCAAGATCAAACGACGTACGCGGGCGCGACAGACCGCCTTGCAGTTTCTCTATCAATTGGACCTCCGTGGGCCCGAGCTGATCGAAGAGCTCAACAACTTCCTGCGCGAAAACGAAAGCGACCGGGAGACAGTGAGCTACGCACGCACAGTGGTGCAGGGAGTTCACGAACACTGCGCTGAGATCGACGAGATCCTTGGGGTCGTAGCCAAGAACTGGCAGGTCAGCCGCATGGCGGTGGTGGATCGCAATGTCCTGCGAATCGGTGCCTATGAGCTGCTCTATGTCCCCGAAGTACCCCCCAAGGTCAGCATCAACGAAGCAATTGAGCTTGGCAAGCGCTTCTCCACGGCCAGTTCTGGGGCATTTGTCAACGGCATACTGGACAAGGTGAGCCGGATCGCCAAGGAGCGTGAGGAGTCGCAGCCTGAACCGGCTGACGGTGATCAGGCCAGCGCCGGCGTACTGGAGAACTGCGTTCCGACAGAAGGTGTTGCGACAGAAGGTGTTCCGACAGAAGGTGTTCCGACAGAAGGTGTTGCGACAGAAGGCGTTCCGACAGAAGGCGTTCCGACAGAAGGTGTTGCGACAGAAGGCGTTCCGACAGAAGGCGTTCCGACAGAGGGTATTGCCGAGAACACTGTTTCAAACAACAGTGCCGCCGATCATCCTGACGACGCCTTGATCGAGGAAGATTGATGGGCCTGCTGGACCGCTTGAAGCAACGGCTGACCCGCACCCGGGAAGCCCTTTCGGATTCGATCTCAGGCGTCTTTCGCGGGGGGCGCGAGATCGATCAGGAACTCCTGCAGAACCTGGAGGAAGCGCTCTACACCGCCGACCTGGGTCCCTTGGCCAGTCAACTGGTAGCAGAAATCGAACGACGCCACAAGCGCGGTGAATTGAAGGGCGAAGAGGACGTGCGTGCCTGCCTTCGAGAGCAATTACTCGGGCGCCTCGATCCCGGAGGCGAGCCCCTCCTGACGGCATCGGGTCCAACTGTATTCTTGATCGTGGGGGTCAACGGGTCAGGCAAGACCACTTCAATCGCCAAGATCGCCCACCGCTACACCCAAGCGGGCAAGAAGGTGCTGCTCGGTGCCGGCGACACGTTCCGCGCCGCAGCCGCCGATCAACTGGAGATCTGGGCAGAACGCAACGGGGCCGACATAGTACGCCAGCACAAGACGGGAGCGGACCCAGCAGCCGTGGCCTTTGACGCGCTGCAGGCAGGAGTAGCGAGGGGCTCGGACGTCATCCTGATCGACACCGCCGGACGCCTGCACACCCAGACCAACCTGATGGAAGAGCTGGCCAAAGTGCGCCGGGTCATTTCCAAGGTGCTGCCCGAGGCCCCGCACCATACGCTCTTGGTGCTTGACGGCACCAACGGCCAGAATGCCATCCAACAGGCACGGCTTTTCACCCAGACGGTGGAGGTCAGCGGCGCGCTGGTGGCAAAACTCGATGGCACCGCCCGAGGCGGCGCGGTCTTCGCCATCCAAGAGGACCTGGGCCTGCCTATTCACTTCGTGGGAACCGGGGAAGACTTGCAGGACCTGGAGGTCTTTGACCCCGGCACCTTTGTCGATGCGATCGTCGGGAGCCCCGCCCACACCCAGTCCTAGATCCATGGCCCAAGGCCCCATTCCCACGCCAGCAAGATCCTCATCTTCGGTCACCCGCCAGGGAGACCGCCTGCGTGGTTGGCTGCTGGCCCTGCCCGCCTTGGTGTTGTGTTCACCCTGGCCGGGGGTGCTGAGAGATGTACCCACAAGCGTTTCCGCGGCGGCGGGTTGGACTCTGTTGTTGGCTCTGCCCGCGCTCATGCTCACAGCCTTTGAGGTACGTGGTTCCTGGAAGGCCCTGGGGTTGGTACCGACGGGGTTTCTGATCTTGGCGCTCCTGGGCCAGGGCCGTTCCATGATGGCCCTGGGAGATATCTTTGAAGCGGAGAGGTCTGGCCTGACCTTGGTAACCTGCGCAGCCCTGGTCCTGGCCGGGGCGCGGCTCGGCTCCGAGGGGCGCAAGGGCCTGATCGAGGGCTTGCTGCCCATACCACTGTTGATCGGTGTGGGCGCCTTGATGGTCGAACACCCCGGCGCAGTCCTGGGCAACACAGGAGACGCGGCGGAAGCGGCCCTGCCCGCGGCGGCGCTCGGACTCTTGGCTTTCACCGCCCGCCGGGGACCCGTGCGTTTCTTGGCTCTGATGTCTCTGGTAGCCTATGCCTTCTGGGCTGGAGTGAGCGATTCGCGGCTTGCAAGTTTGGGTTTTGGTGCCTTGGCCCTGCTCTTGGCTTTGCCCAGTCAACGCAAGACCCGCCCCCACGAGATGCGCATCGCGCTCGTGATCGCCGGAGTCCTGGCGGCTGCGGTGGGAGTGCACGCCTGGAACGTGGAAGATCCCGACCCGACGCAAGTCCAAGCCCCCACCGGGGAGGGAGGCTTCGCCTTCCGGCGCCTGCTTTACGGCAGCACGCCGTCTTTCTTCGAGGCTTTTCCCATGGGAGTCGGGCCCGGCCAGGTGGCTCGCGAGTACCCGCCCCATCGAAATCCCCAGGAGATCACCGTCAGCGAACACGGGCGCCTGGAGCCAACCCCGGTGGATGTGGAACATCTGCACCAGGACAGTCTGCAGTTGATTGCAGAACAGGGCTTGCTGCTGGGGGGAGCCTTTGTGTTCTTGCTTGCCTGGATTGCCTCTCGTGCGCTCGTAGCCCTGCGCGGCGGCAGCAGCACCCGGGCCGCTTGCGGCTTGGGAGTGCTCGGTTTTCTGGGCGCAGGTCTGGTCAACGCGCCCCTCACCTTTGGAGTGGCTGCACCGGCGGTGGCCCTGCCGCTCTTGGGAGCCCTAGTCGCGCCAGGTCGCTTCTCTCCCCGCGCCAGGAGCCTCGGCCCCGAAGGAGTCCTCATGCTGGCACTGATTTTCCTGGTGCAGCCGGCTTGGGAATTCATCAACCACGGCCGGGCCATGGGCGAGTTGGGCCGCGCGAAGCAGGCTGCAAACTTGAGCCCCGATTCCACCAGCGCCCGATTCCAAGTACAGGCTGCGCGCGACGCCCTGGACCGTGCCTTGGACGCCAAGCCCTTCTCTGTGGATGCTCTGGCCCAGAGCGCACGCTTGGGAGACTTGAGTTCCAGCGAGAGCAGCCGAATCCTGCAGCGCATCCTGCAACTGCGCCCCCACCGCCGCGCAGCCTTGATGGATCTCGCCAACCAGCACGCACGCGCCGGTCGCCTGCAAGCGGCCCATGACTTGCAAGAGACCCTGCGCAAACTCGATCCCGAGAACCCCCTGCTCCTGCGCAACGCCCTGCTATTGGCTCTCGATCGCCGAGATCCTTCGGAAGTGCGCGCCGCCCTTGCCTCTACGCTGAAATATGGCGCTGCCAGCGATTCCGACCTGCGGCGGCTGATGCAGCGCACACAACTCCAGGGACGGTTCTCTTCTAGCGCGCCCCTGTGGGAAGCCCTGGGGGAAGGCAGTGACCTGAGCGATCCCAATGAAGCCTTCGCCGCCGCCGACCGTGCCAGCAAACGCGGAGCCATGGTTCAAGCCGATGCGCTCTTCACCCTGGCCCAGCGGGGTTTCGCCCATCAGGCTCTTGACCGCAATGACCTGGGCGGCGCCGGTCGCAGCCTGCGCCAGGCCCTGCGCGCCTCCGCCCGGGGACTGGAGGCTCTGGGGGAAACCACCGGAAGCCGTGGTGCTTCCCTCCTCAGAATCGAACTGGCAGGTGTGCTGGCGGCGGACGGCGATCTAGAAGGGGCTCGGGGAGAATTGCAAGATCTTGAGCCCTCTGCTTCGGACCTTGGAGACTTGCATAGCTTGCTAGGAGACGCTCTGCTGTCCAAAGGCCTGCTTCCTGGGGTGACTGGCAACTCACGTTGATTCCCTCCTGATCAAGGCTCTCTGTTCGAAGAGAGCAAAACCCGCGCACACTAGAGGGGTACTCCCGTAGTCAGGGGCCAAGAGGCCCAAAATGGACCCTGAACAAGCACAAGCACCCAGCATGACCGAAACAACCCAACACCAAATCCTGATCGTGGAGGATGAAGCGACCCTGGCCCAGGGCGTTCGCGATGCTCTCCAGTACGGGGGCTACAATGCGCAGATCGCCACCGACGGCCGACAAGCCCTCGAAGTGATCCGCAGGGAGAAGCCCGACCTGATCGTGCTCGACCTGATGTTACCGAGCCTGAGCGGACTTGAAATCCTCGCTACCATGCGGGCCGAAGGACTGCGCAGCAGGGTGGTGATCTTGACCGCCCTGGCCAACGAGGAAGACATCCTGCGCGGCTTCCAGACAGGCGCCGACGACTACTTGACCAAGCCCTTCTCCCCGCGTGAGTTGGTGGCCCGAGTGGAGGCCCAATTCCGGCGAGTGGAAATGGACGCTGGTCCTCCTGAGATGCTGGAACTCCCGGGCGACATCAATGTCGACCTGGCCCGCCTTGAAGTGCATCGCGATGGCAAGGTGGAAGCGCTCACACCTCGGGAAGCGGACATTCTCAAGTACCTCATCCGCCATCGGGACCGGGTTGTTACGCGGGGTGATCTCCTGATCGACGTCTGGCACTACCAAAGCGCGAATGTGGAAACGCGCACGGTGGACATTCACATTGTGGGCCTCAGGCGCAAGGTCGAACCAGATCCCGCCAATCCAAGCCTGATTCAGACCGTGCGCGGCAAGGGTTATCGTTGGCACGACTCCGACTGACCGCTGGGACACAGCGCACAGCGCTGCTGCTCTATGCCTTGCTCGTGGTGCTACCGGGGGCGGTCTTCGGCAGCCTCCTGTGGCGGCAGTTGCAGCAGGATCAGACGCGCCAGCTGAAAGAAGTTCCAGCGGCGGTGGAGGACAGCGCCGCTCGTTTCTCTCAGGCCATGGCCGGTCGCATTCAAGCCCTGCTGGCCGAAGAAGAAAGCCGCAACCCCCTGGACTACCTGCCTTGGGATCAATCTTTGGATCCCAATGGCAGAATGGTCAGCAAGCGCTCGGTCCTGCAACGGGTAGAACGACGTGAAGGGATTCTCGCTTGGTTCTCCCAGGATTCCGAAGCCCCCCACGAACAGCAACTGACGATCTACCGGGGACAGGAACGCGGCGGACGGACTGAGCGCGAGGAGACCGTGCGCGTTCAAAGAGTCGCACAGGAACTTCTGTCCCAGCGCCGTTTGGTCAGCAGCCTGGAATTGCTGGGGAGCAGTGCTTTTATTCCCAGCGGATTTTCAGGACGCGAGGGCTTGCTGGAGCGCGGGAGCAGCAGTCCCTCGCGCGTGAGCAGTGGCCGGGAGTTCTGGCTGGACTTCGAACAGGTGGCGGTCAGTCTGCATCCGCGCCAGACCGAAGACGGGCGCTCACGCTGTGCGGATCGGGACATTCGCGCGGCCTCCATCAGCCTGGGCATAACCCAAGTCCTGATACGCACCACGCCCTTCGAACTGCGCATGATGCGCGACGAGGAATACAACCTGCGTCTGACCGCCACTCGGGTGGTTGTCATGGATCCAGTTGAGGTGCCACCCGAAGCGAGCAGGGAGGAGTTCTGGCGTTGCCTCGCCCCTCTACGTCAGCGTCAGGCCTGGCTGCACGGAGTGATCCTCGACGGAGATTGGCTTGAAGCTGTATTCACCACCCAGACCAAGGCGGAGGTCCTGCCCGAAGGCCAGGTATTGCTACCGGAGAACGAAGCCCTGGAGCTTGAGTTCCAAGACTGGCGCATGGCCATGGCATCACCCCTGAATGAACTGGGGATTGCCTTTGCCGACCCGGCGGACCGGGCACGTTTCAGCTTCGCGGTAGCCACGAATGTGCGTGACCTGGGCCAGAGTCTCAAGCAACGCATGCGTTGGTTTGCAGCCTTGGTGATTGTGATGCTGATCTCCCTGGGAGTAGGCCTGAACCTCTTGCTCTCATCCCTCAGGGCGAGTCAAGAACAAGCACGCCGCACAGAGAACTTCGTGGCAGCGGTGACCCACGAACTACGCACTCCGATTGCCGCCGTGCGTCTGCATGGAGAGATGCTACGGGACGGCTGGATCAAGGATCCCGAGCGCCAACAGGAATCCCTGGAACACATCCTCTCTGCCTCAGACCGGCTCTCTGGTCTGGTGGAGCAGGTGATCGACAAACGTCGCCTTGAGGAAGCACCTACAAGACCTGAAGCGGGTGATCTGACCGAGGTGATTGCCAGTGCCTTGGAAGAAGTAGGCCCCCTTGGAGGCGAAGACCTCAAGCTGGACCTGGAGAACAATCTGCCCCAAGCGCTCTTCACAGTCAACGGGGTGCGCGCGGTGGTGATCAACTTGATCGAGAATGCGCGCAAGTACGCACCCGTGGAGGAGGGTGGAGAACCCATCCAGATCCATCTGTATCGCCAGGGTTCACGAGTGATCCTGGAGGTATCAGACCGCGGCCCGGGCATCAGGACCCAGGATCAGCGGCGAGCCATCGAACCCTTCGTACGCCTGGGCGACGAGGCCACGCGCAAAGCCAGCGGCACAGGTCTTGGCCTGCATCTGGTGGCCCAGTATGCCCGGGCCATGGAGGCTCGCCTTGAGTTGATCGAACGGGACGGAGGTGGACTGACCGTGCGGCTCGCCTTTCGCCAGGCCCCAGGGTCAGTTTGAATCGCCCGCTGGCTCCTCTGGCTCCTGCTCAGACGGATCAGCATCATCATTTTCGCGCTGGGGCCAGGCGATGCTGAAGGTTGTACTGAACCAGTCGCTCTTGGGAAAGAAGGCTGCGATCAGGCTCTGAACTCTATCGGTCTGGCTGGATTGCCTGAGGGCCAACAGTTCCTGGGCCTTCAACTTCTTCTTGGGGTCCGGCTCTGCAGTCTGGTTGAGACGCACGAGATAGGCCAGATTGCCGGTGAAGTCCTTGCGCGGGTAGGCCACTTGACCAGGTTCAAGCTCAAATAGATCGGGCTGTCCCCGAATAAATCGGTCCGCCGGTGTGGCCAGGTTCGGATCGTCCCCGGGCCACTCCATGCGGGTACGCAGGGGGCGCTCCACCAGGGTGAAGTTAGCTGCGCCCGCACTCTTGCGCAGGTCCTCGGCGCTGACCTCGGGCGTCCACTCCTCGTCGGAGAGGGGCTCACCTTCCTCGTCCGTTCCACGCTCAGCGCAGAATTCAAGGACACCCTTGAGGGAGTCCACGGCCATTTCCATTGCATGGCCCCGTGCCCAATGGGTCAGAACCTCTTCCTGGATCTCTTCCCAGGGCTTGCGTTCGGGATCGGTTTTCTCCAACAGCCGGGCGATCACCAGGCCTCCCTCCTCCACCCAAACCCGCGGAACAAAGGTGTCCACCTGGGAAAAGGACAGCTGGTTCGCAATGCCAGAGCCACCCCAGCCTTCTATCTCAGCGATCTTGCTGCGCTCCACGGGTTGCTCCATCTTGGTCACTTCAAGACCCAGAGCCGAGGCTTCTGCAGCCCAATCCACCTGGGAATCGGGAACCTGCATGCGCGTGCGTACATCCTCCAAGAAGGCGGTCATGGCGTCCCAGATCGCGGCTTCGGCGATGGCCTGCTCCTTGACCTCTTCATAGTCGTAGTAGAACTTGGCTGGCTCTTGGGGTTCTTCAGGGGCTGGGTCATCGACGGGTTCGTCAGCACCGGCCTCATCCGTGGCGGCATCATCCGTGGCGGCATCATCCGTGGCGGCATCATCCGTGCCCTCATCGGTCTTGGGCTCCACATAGCGGAAACGAGTCGACCGGGCGGTGTTGAAGTAGAACGAACCGCGCGCATCCGCGTCAGTTCCCTCGGGGGCGGGGTACTTCTCCATCAGCAGGCTTGCGTCAAAGGCCTCCCCAGGGCTGACCCAGACCACATCAGCCCGCACCTTAGGTTCAGTCTGATAACGCTGCTGCTCTCCGACGGACTGCTCGTCCAACCAGGCGATCAACTCCTCTTCAGGCAGAGCATTGGCCCGAGCCTGTTCCACATAGTCCTCGCGCTTGAGTTCAATGTACTGAAAGGCGTACTCAGGGTTGTTCTCTTTCCAGGTGGCCTCGATGGCCAAGGGGTCACTGTAGGCCAGGCCAGAACCCAACAAGCGAACTCGCATCTTATAAGGACGAATGCCTGCCTTGATGATGTCCTTCAAGGTACGACCATCCATGCGGAAACGTCGCGTGAACTGTCTCAGGATCTCATCGGTGAAACCCAGGCCGCGCAGGGTGTTGATGTACTCCTGGTCAGAGATCACGATTCCCGAGTTGGCGGCCAATTGATCGAGCACCTCGTACAGAAGCACATCCTCATCCTCCACCGTTGCACGGGTCGCTTCAGGATTTACGGGGCTCCAAAATCCCGCTTCCATCAGTATCTGCATGGATTGCTTGCGCTCCATGAAAACCCGTTCCTTGATTGAATGCTCTTCACCTGTCACGGGATCAATCCAGGTCACGACCACGCCGCCATCTCCAGATCCACCGCCACCGGTCAAGGCGCTGCGGACGGCATCACCGATGGTGAAGATGATCAGCACGAAGAGCATCAGAGCCAAGATGAACATATACATCATCTTGCTCTGCTCCTTGGGGACGGCGATCAGGTCGTCCTTGTGGTCGGCGGTCGGGGGAGTGGGGGTCTGGGTGTTTTGCTTGGCAGTCATCCGAAATCTCTTCAAGCCCAGGGCCTCGGCCAGAGACGGCCGGGAGACGCTGGGGACAGGGGCAGGCGCAGGAGTGTACGGGGGCTCGGCGAGGGGGCGCAATAAGGAGGGTCAATCACGGGCGAGTTCGGCATCTCGGGGCAATTCCTCAAGGGAACCCAGCCCAAAGCGGTCGAGAAACTCGGCTGTCGTGCCGTACTCCAGGGGCCCCCCAGGTACATCCGCCCTTCCAGTGACCCGGATCAGGCCCCGATCCACCAGAGAGCGCAGGATGGGGCCCGCCTGGACCCCCCTGACCGCTTCCACGTCGGCCTTGGTCACTGGCTGGCGGTAGGCGACAATGGAGAGGGTCTCCAAAGCCGCGCCGCTGATGCGGTCGATGCCAGAGCCCTGGGTCAGGCGAGATACAACCTGGGCGGACTCAGGTGAAGTCATCAGGGTCCAGCCGCCCCTCAGGGAGCGCACCTGCAGGGGCAGGCCGGAATCCTCCAGGGTGCGCCCCAGACGCGCCAGGGCGTCTGTCACCCGGGCCTTGCGCGGACGCTGGAGAAGCGTCCTGAGGCGAGTCTCGGGGATTGGATCGGGACTGGCGAAGAGCAGGGCGGTTATCTGCCGCTCAAGCTCCACGTCGCTCAGAGCCTCCCCCGGCCCGGGGCCACGCTTTGCTTCGGCGGCCTCCGCAGCGAGGGCTTCTTCCTTGGGATTGGAAGCTCCTTCCTCTGCCCCAGCCGAGTCGCTGGAAGACTCTTCATCGGGGGCGAGGTCGCGCTCTTCCCCATCACCTGTGCCGGACTGCATCTGCATGTTGCAAGAGGATCCCGATTGAGAGAGCACAGATCAAGTACGGCCTGGGATTGGAACTCACAGATTCTCACCTTGGGGCTCCCCTACCAGCTCCAGCAGAGGTCCCGTGTCCACCTCATAGAGCTTCAACATGGCCTCTTTCCATTGCCAGTACTCGGGATCCGATATGGGCTCGGCTTCCAAGCTGCTCTCCACAAAGGGACCCATCTGGCTCCAGGGGCCGCGCTGGGGCTCCAAACGTTGGATGACCTGAACAAACAGCCAGCGCCCATCCTGGGCCAGGGGGCCGCCCACCTCCCCGGGTTCCGTATGAAAAGCCAGCCGACTGAGGGCCGAGCTGTTGCGCAAGATCGCGGGCACGCGCCCACCATCTGTACTGGTGGCATCTTGACTGTGTGCCCGCGCCAACTGGGCGAACTCCTCACCCCGAGCCAGCCCGGACTGGACCAGATCCACCGCTTCGCGCTCGCCGCACAGGATCAAGGCCACCTCGCAACGCTCTTCCCCCAAGGTGTAACTACGCACACAACGCTCCGCCAGAAGGTCCGTCAGGGCACTGTGGTCCACCGCCATCAGGTAGCGCTCTGGATCAAGACCCATGCGCTGGCTCAAGAATTCGTGCACATCTACGCTGCCCGCCCGTCGCACCTCCTCTTCCAGTGCTGAGCGTACGCGTTTGACCTGGGCCTGCACCTTTTCCTGGCCGGGGTCAATGCCCATACGAGCAGCCTCTGCGATCACGATTCGATCAAGGATCAACTCATCCATGGTGCGGCGCACGGCCATGCTGTCGCGCTGCATCCATGCCAGGATCAAGTCAGAAGCGCTGACCTCAGACCCCGCCACGCGGGCCACCACGGAACTGGCTGTCCCTCTGGTTGGAACCTGGACCAAGGCACTAGATTGCACAGGCGCCGAAGCCGGCATGGATTCGAATGGCGTTTGCGTCTCCACGGTCGGAGGCACCAGTGGCCGCGCACGATTCGATGGGCCACGACATCCTTGTACTCCGAACAGCACCAGGACCAAAGCCCCAACGAGCTGGTATGAATTCATCGGTAATCGATGCGCCGCACGGATCCGACTCCATGGCAAGTACTGCAGGGTTCAATGTGCACACCACCGTCACCTTCACCGCGACCTCCGACACCGATGGTCTCGGTCACACCGCGACCACCGCATGAAGAACACTTGCGCAGGTGCGGTCGCGAGTTCAACTCATAGTCACCGCTGAATTCGATGTAGTAGGCCAAGAGCCATTGACCTCGGGAAGACCCCGACAACTCCTGCCAACCACTTTGGAAAGAGTCCGCCTCTTCAGCACTGCTACGGGCGCGACGGGCGCGTTTTTGGTTCTCCAGGAAACGCTTGATCTTCTGCTCCAGAGCCGCGCGCTCTGCGTCCTTTTCACCGCCACCCTTGGAGGGTTGCTTGGCATTCTGATTGGATGTCCCGGCCAAGGCGCGTTCTTCGCCCAGCAACCAGGTACCCATGCCATAGCTCGCGTGGTCGTACCTGCGACGAGACCTGGCGACCCAGAAGGTCTCCAGCTGTTCCAGTTTCAATTCCTTGGCCAGCCCCTGTACATCCTTGAGCACAGCCGCGCGGATGTCCTGACCCAGTTTTTCAGAGGCGTAGCTGGTGGCTGCCTCGAAACTGTCTCCCTTGGCTGCACTTCTGGACAGACGCCGAGCCCACAAGTTCCAGCGACGCTTGACCAGAGCAATCAGGGCTCGCTCGCGGGCCTGAAGAATGTGATCCTTGGTGCGCGCCAGTTCCTTTTGCAGGGGACTCTTTGGATAAACGGTATTGAAGGCCTCAATTCGCTCCAGGGCGGCGTCATAGAGTCCCCGACGCTGCAACATCTCAGTCTCATGCAGGTAGTCCACCTGCTCCTGTAAGGCGGCCTTGATCCTGGCCCGCTCCAGGGCCCGAACGACCCTGTTGTCCCCGTCATCCAGGCCAAGCTCCAAGGCAGCCTCGTAATGCCGCGTAGCGGAGGCAAAGTCGAGAATGCGCTCACAAAACTGCGCCAAGTCCTTTTGGGCCAGTGGATCCTCCAAATCAACCTGAGCCGCCTCCCTGGAGTAAAGTTGCTCGCGGGTGTAGATGCTCAGGGCTGGCACCTGTACTCCGCTGGAAAGAGAGGCCACGGCGCGCTTGGGCACGATCTGAATATTGCCCCCGTGACGCACGGTGAAGTCTGCGCCCTCGCGATTTTCGATCACCCCCACCACTTCCGAGCCGTTGTGCAGAATCAAACGATCCACTTCGATCAGGAGTTCGCCGCCCTCGGCCGCCACATAGCCCCACTCGATGCGCAGGCGCTCGGCCTGGCGGGGCTCCAACAGATTCCAGGAGATGCGCACCAGGCCGCCGTTCTCGATGCGTCGCAGGGACAGTCCCGATTCGTCGTGTTCCACCACCTCAACCCAATGCAGGGCTCCGTTGCGCAATTGGAGCGCGCGCACTTCCAGTGGGCCGCTGGGCACCTCGGCATCAGGGCCAGCGACAGGGTTCTCGCTAGGAGGATCCCCAACCGGGGGAGCATCCTGAACGGGCAAGGTCAAAAGAAGGCTGATCAAAATTGCAGTCATTGTGAGTTCTCCATTCTACCCGCAATATTCATGGGGGTCAGATCCTGGGCACCCAGGAACCTGCGGCGCATGCGCTCCCCAAAGGGAACCTCACGCAGGATCAGGGTGGTGTATTGCTTGGCCCTGCGCAGACCGCCTGAGGACCAATTGACAGTCACATCCAGACGATACTGCAGGGGTTCTCCTGAAGGGGTGATTGGCCCCTCCAGGTTGGGTGAGGCACTGGCGGAGTAAACAATGTCCTTGCTGCCAGCCAGGGGACGATCGACGATTTCGGCTGGTTCTCCGGCGCTGCCGTCTTCTTCCAAGGGAAAGAGCCCTGCCTCCAGGTCCTCCATCACAGCTTCCAAAGCCGCCGCAGAAGAAGCCCGCAGGGCAGCGGTACGGGTCAGGGCCGCGCCAAAGGTCAACATCCCCAAGAGAGCGCTCATGCCCAAAGTCAAGACGCCCATGGCCAGCACGACCTCGATCAATGTGAAGCCTGCACGGCTTCTTGCCCCGCCAAGATCTCTGGCTTCGAAGTCATGGACAGCGCACGATTTGACTGCAGCCAGCTTCAACTTCCCACCCTCCAGTCATCATCGTGCAGGGGAATCGGGATCTCCACCACTACCTGCTTGCCAAAGTGCACCATGGCTCCGCGGGGCAATTCCTTTGGACGGGTCTCGCGCATTCCCCGGCGCACGCCCATGAAGTCCTCGCCCACGCTCAGGACTTCCATCCACTCTCCCGCGACCAAAACGAAACTCCCCCGGTCGGGAAGGCGCCTGCCATCGTCCACTTCGAGGCGCGTGCTGTTGGCGGTCACTGCATGCAAGAGGGTGGTGCGACGTTTTTGATCCTTGGCCCGCTCCATTTCCAGCACGATGCGCACACGGCGGGGCAAGAGAGGCCGCTCGCCAGCAGCGGGCATGCCAGTACCCGGAACGTTACGCGCAGTGAGGTCCGGATCCGGTCGCTCACGCCCAAAGGCATCCCAACTGGTGCAGGCGTCGACGAGTTCGCTACCCACTCGCCAACCCTCACGCATCAGAGTGGTTTGAGTGGCACATTCGATACCCAGCCAAAGGACTCCCCCGCCCACTTCCACCAGGCTCCCTGCGGGAGGTAGACCGCTTGAATTGAAGAACTTCTCGGCCAGGAAACTGTCCCTGGTCTCGTCATCCAAGAGCCGCTCCCCGCGCAGCAGAATCCCGGTGGGATCTGCTCTCTGGTCTGAGGGCAGCACGGCCCAGACCACTTCAATCAAGCCAGTAGGATCGGGCAAGGGCAAAGCATCGGCGGCGAGGGTCGAGCCCATGCCAAAGGCCTGGCGCTCGTTGTCGCTCAACTCCAGCAACTGCAAACGCTGCAAGGCTCCAGCACCCACCTGACGCACCATGCGCAAACGCGGCCAGACCCGGTCCGGCAGCCCGTCTCCGTCATGGTCAAAGGGTTGCCAGTCGATCACCAGATCCCCGGAACTGGCCCCATGCAAGGAACGCAAATCATCTGCCAGAAGAGCCAGCACCGTGTTGGAACGCTCCAGTCCCTCGCGCCGCACCTCGCCCTTGGCCCACATGTCCAAAGTCAAATCCAACAACCGCACAAGTCCGGTGATGATGAAGGCTGCCAAGAGGCTGGCGGTCAAGAGTTCCACCAGGGTCATGCCCCGGGCTGCGGATTGATCTCTCATCGGTCCACACTCCCGAGTACACGGTTGGGGGCCTGGTAGGTCACTCCGAACCAGTTCAACCGCGGCGTTGCGCGCCAGTCATGGGACATACCCCGTAAGGGATCGAAGCCGCCGGGGGGATACTCCACGAAGAAGCGCCACTCCACCCGATCTGCTGAAACCCCAAGCGACAGCTCACCACCCCCGTCCTGATCAAAGTACTCAAGCAACCCGTCTACCTTGCCCGGGTCTTCATCCCAGGGAATCGTCGGGTCCGTGCGCACCAAGATGCCAACTCGGGCGCCACCCACCGGAGCCGCTTCGCTCTCAAAAGCAAAGGACTCCCAAAAAGCACCCGGGTGGCTCTGTTCCAGGGATAGGTAGCTCAACTCAGGCGCGTCCGCCCGAGGAGTCCAACGATCCCAGTAACGGAAGGGGAAGAAGATCACCGGCGTACCCGCGCTGTGGCCCTGGGCGGCGGTGCCGAAACGGCCCCGGAAAAGACCATCGCCCTTGTGGTCCTGTCGACCAGGATCCCGGGAGAGGCGTGGCATCACCAAGGACCTGCCACCCAGGCGCGTGTAGTGAATCAACTCTCCGTCCACCAGCACCAGACCCGATGAAGGGAAGTCCTCGGTACTTTCCAAGGGCAGTTCCCCGTCACCAGCCGAGATGTTTGCGCTGAGCACGCTGACCGGAATCCACTCCAGGTAGTGAATGGGAGTGGTCTCCGCGTGAGGCTGAATGTCAGTACCCAGAAGACCGCGTCCCAAGGAATTGATAGTGATCTCGCCCTGATCGGCGTTGAGAGATTCGTAGCAGAGGATCTCATCGTCCACCCGCAACAGCCCCGCATCCTGGGGTAGGCGAACAAGCACATCCGCCGGCTCGCCGAAGTGTCCCTGGGCGAAACGCAGGCTGCGTTTCGAAACCCTCCAGACCTCGTCCCCGTGGCCCACAGCAGGCCCCAACATCAGGGCACCGGCCTGGGTCGCGTGCGGTGGAGCAGCACCCCCATAGCCCACAGAAAAATCACGGGCAGGGAAGAGCAATTCGTCCACGGTGGCATCAGGCACGGCAGCTCCATCCCGCAGACCCCCGCCCACAACCACTCCCGCAACCAACCTCGGACGCTCACCGGAGGGATGCTTGGCGAGACGCGCGCTTAGCCTGGGGTCCACAGAGAGCAAAGGGGTGATCGGCTCCACCAACGCACTATTGAAAGTCACCATGGTGCGGCGTCGCAGGTAGTTTTCGCGGGGCAACCTCGTCGGGGTGGAAACCGGCGCGACCAGATTGCCGCCTGCGGGATCAGGCTCCCAGCCATAGGCGATCCGTTCGGGTGCGGGCCGATGGGCACGATGAATACGCATGGGCCATCCGGGGTGGGTCTGCGCCCCAGGAGCCACGAAGACCGGGTCCTGGGCTCCCACACGACCGCGGTCCACATCGCCGGGTTGCAGCGTCCAAACCGGATGGACCTCTGTGCCTTGTACATGAGAATGACTGGCTGTCCCCAAAGCTCCTCGGAATTCCCACCAGCTGGCCACGGAACGGGTCAGGGGAAGTTCCGTGTCTTCAGCTTCGCCAAGGCGCGGTTCCCATGTGCTGCCCAGACGCCGGGGAACTGGACCAGATCCTGCGCTCACGGTTGGAGTGCTCGGCGCCACGGGAGGAGGGTTTGGCGAAGACCCGCTGCCCGGACCCGGCAAGCCACCGGAGCCGCCTCCGGCTCCGCCCCCGGCTCCTCCACCGGCTCCTCCACCGCCTCCTCCGGGAGGATCCGGACGCACAGGCTCATCCGTCAGCTCCGGATGAATGCAGATGTTGTAGAGAAGACCAAGCGCAGTGGGATCCGAGCGCACCAGTTGCCCACGCTGGGCCTGGATCTCGTCGTAGCGCACCCATTCGGTGAGTTCGCCCAGGTCTGTCCGCGTAATCTGAGCAAACTCGCTTTCACCGGGAATGTCCGGGGGCAAGAAACTCAGATCGTCCACCCCAGTCACCGGTAAGGAGATAGGCACAAGATAGACGCCCCACTGAGCCAACTCGTTGATGGGAATGTTGAGTTCCCCGTCCTCGATAAAGTCGCGCCACTCAAGCACAAAAGCTCGCGAGCCGCCAATCAGATCAGTGGCCACGCCCAGGGTAAGCAGTTCACCCTGCACCTGATCTCCGCGAGCGGCGATAGTCAAGGTATCGCCAGTCCAGCCAGAGTAGCGGATGATTTCGACCCCGCCCAAGGGCGCTTCGGTGGTAGAAGAAACATTGGGCGGGATCGCGTCCCCCTGGTTCCCACCGTTGCCTGCGCTCCATCTCGATTGAATCAGGGCGGCGTAGCCACCAATGGAACTGAAGGCTTCCATTACCTCACCCCCAGACGCCGCTGCTGGATCATCTGCCAGACGCAGACGCAAGTTACCAAGGCTGTCCGACTCAATGCCCTTGCCCCAATCGATCATCCAGGCCCCGGCAAAGATCGGCACCATGTCGGAGGGATTGTCGGGAGGGATCACCCGCGCCACTCGGAAGGGACCGATGCTTGCGGCCAGGACACCTTGGCCCGCGGGCACATTAGAGGTCGCAGCTGCGGTGTACCCATAATGTGTCACGGTTGTGCCAGAGGCATAAGAAGCACTGATATTGCCCAAAGCCGTGGGCACGGTCACGACCGCAGGATCGGTAGTTTCCAGATCATGGGGCTCCCTGGCAAAACGCCCACCAAAACCTGCAAGCGGGCCTGTCTCGTTGAAAGCGCAGTCAAGCCCTCCAGGTGAGAGCACGTACTCCACCAATTCGCGTCCGATGCGCGCCACTCCGATCTGGGGGAAGCCCTCAGTACTTTCAAGGGGAATGAACCCATCCCCCTGGGCCACAGGGCCCGAAGTGCGTGAAGCCCCGAGGCGGCGTACGCCATTGGCTTGCCCGTTGACCAGAAGACCAATCTGATCGGGACGAGTGCCACTTACATCAACACTCAAGTGATGCCAGACACCTGCGGGCAGTCCGGGACCATCACCAGGCGCAAGGGCATAGCGCAATTCCGCCGCCTCGCGCAAATCTGTCTCCGGGTGATCGCCAAATGCGTCCAAGACCCGCAGCACAAGATCCTCCCCTTCAATCGACAGGGTGATGCGATCACTTTCCACGCTGGTACCCGCCACATCGAGCACCATTGAGTCAGCCACCGAGCGCCACTGGACCCACATCGAACAGCTGATTGCACGCAGAAAATTCGCCTCGGCGGCGGTGGTCCACTCAAGTTTGGCATCTGTGGGATCCCGCAGCACAGGCGCCTGGGCCAGATCACGCCCTTCCAAAGTGCTGGTGTCCTGATCAAAATGAAGCGCATGTCCTCGCCAAAGGTCTGAATCGGGGGTACGCGCGGCCCAAAGCTGGGCAAAGCCATCCCCTTCCCGGTCAGCGAAGACGCGTTCCGGTTGCAGGGCTTCCCCCGCTTCGTCATAGGCCTGATCTGTAAAGCCAGGAACAAAAGTAGAGCCATCCGAGACGCCCATGTGCGCAGCAAAACGCGAAGGGGGCACGGTGGCTCCGTCAAAGCGCGTCACCGAATTGGGGCCCGTGCACCACCAGGGAGCTTCCCTGTCCAGTCTGAAGGCGGACTCAAAGTCCTCCTGACGGGTAACCATCACAAACAGTGACTGCTGAGGCACGATCAACTCCCAACGGTCACGGGTAAGGTGCGCACGCTCGACGCCGCTGACCGCCGCAACTGCCGATCGCAAGTGCATACCAAACACATCTCTCGATGTGAAAGCAAATGGCATGGTAGCAAACCCCAGTCGGTTGTCGTTGGCGTTGAGGCCGTTGAGATAGAGCGCCGTTGCATCCATCTCGTCGATCAGGGCGGCCCCATCTTCAAGGACATCGGGCTTGATCCGTGCATCTGCCGGCAAGTCCCGCAGACCAGCGGCAGGCAACACAATGCGCTCCAAGAAATCCTGCCAGCCCTCGATGGGCCGCGACTCCTGCACGAGGGCGGCCAAAGATGCGGCCTCGCCGCCGGTAATACGTTGGTTGCGCCCATTGATCTGCAGGCCTTCAAACAGGGTGATCAGCACAGCCCTGGAAGCACTGTTGAGGTTTACCGGCCGCCTGGCCAGCACGCGCACGGTGGCGCGCCAGCCATCCAAGTCATCGTCGATCACCCGATTGAGGGTCAGACTCCCGCCCCTATTGGTGCGCATGATGATGCGGTACACATCCACCTGCCCATCGCTGATCCAGATAGTCGAACCCTCGGAGAACCAGCGGGCATCCTCCACGCGAATGGTCAGGGTCTCTCCAGCAGTGGTATTGCTCACCAACCGCGTAGGGTGTTGCCACCGACGACCCGCTGCCACGTCGCCGTGTACGGATCCCTGTGCGCGTAGTGCCGCCTGTAGCGACGGACCCATCTCGCCCAGAGCCACGAAGTCATCGAGTTCCGCCAACTGCTCAAAGGCATCAAGCCCCCGCATGGCAGCGGCGGTGGTGCCAGCAGAACCACTGCCTATTGAGACGCCACGCAGGGCGCCCCCCGCGCCCGGCAGACGCCAAAGGGGCAGAGCAAAGGCCCGTTGATCCAATGCCTGAGCTCCCATGCCATGGGCACCCGGGGGCAGGGGCCCTTCGGTGGTCCACCTGTCCTCATCGTCCTTGTAGGCACCTAGACCCCGCACCACACCAGTCAAGCGCGGCTCTTCATCGGTGCCCTTGCCGGTCCATCTGACCCACTCTCCCCGCAGAATCATGACCCCTTGATCAGGCAGAGCATCCAGGTTCACCATTTGAATCTCATCCGCCTTCCCATCGATGGGTGCCGCCAGGCGCGTCCGCATGCCAATCAGGTTGGCGAGCACATGGGGCGTGGCACTATCCAAGTCCACGCGACCGGATTCATCCCACACGTCCAGGTCCCACATGACGCCTGTAGCGTCATGGTTATTGAGAAATTCCTTCGGCAACTCACGGGGCACACTGAACTCTTCCAAACTGTCGGACCAGGGGGTCTCGTCCACGGATAGGTGCGAGCGTGACAAGTGGGAGCGGGCATGATTATGAGCCGAACCCAAGGCCAGCCGCGCGCTGGCCCGATCCGCAGCCCCGGACCCGGAAATCGCCGCGTTGCGTGCGGTGGCCAGGAAGGGTGCAGTCAAGACCAACAGCGCCAACAGCACAATCAAGACCGCGATCAGGACAAACCCGCCTCGCTGACGAGAGTTGGTTCCAGTCAAAACCTTCACTGCTCCACCGTCCCGTAGAGGCCCACATAAATCTGCTCATTCGTACCATCGTCGAACTCCAGCATGATCTGGATGGGAGCGTTGTGGGCGATGGGATCCAATCCGCCAGAGGGGCTGAACAGGATCTCCCTGGGTGTATCCTTGGCGAAAGCCACCCCTCCAGGCAAGAGCGCCTCGTAGCCCGTGCCAGCCACCGCCAGAGTCAAGTCATCGATGAGAGCAGGCAAGCCACCCGGTCCACCGCCTACGACCAGGGCCGAGGGACCGCGCCAAAGCCGTCCCTCCTGGAAACTGCGCGCCACCTCCACCTCATCCACATACAGGCGGAAAAAGCGTCCGTCGTGAGAAAGGCGCACACGCGACCAGCGCCCTTCCTCCACAACACCGGGCGGGGATTCAAGCCGAGTACGCCCGCCCTTCACCTGTCGATTGCCTTCGCCGCTCGACTGACTGATGAACCAACCATTCAAGCCCCCATCGGATCGTAGGTCGAGCCCTACGGATCCACCCATGTCAACCAAACGGCTGCGGCCCAGGGCCACTGGCCGCAGCGCGAAACCCAGGTCAAACCCCTCGCCCCAATCGCAACCGGGATCATCCTGCACAGCCACTTCCAGGCGCGCGGAGGGATTAGCTTTCGAGAAATCCAGGGCACGTCCCATATACCCGTCTCGGCTGAAGGGAAGTTCACCGCCGACGATCTCCGCCAGGGGACCGAAACCATCCACGACTCCCAAACCTTCGAAACGCCAGGTGCCAACCACCCTGAAACCTGTGGCGCGGATCGCGCCCCGGGTCACATCGATGCGCACCCGCGCACCTGCACGCCGGGCCACAGCCTCGTTGCGCGCCAGACGCAGGGTGCTGGTGACCGTAGAAAGGGCAGTACGCCGGCCCGGATCGAGACCCGCAAAGGCACCGACACCAGCCCCCAACATGACCGCCAGGAGTCCCATCACGATCAGGAGTTCCAACAGGGTCATGCCCTGGCGCTTGCGGGCGCTTGTGTTGCCCGTGGAATTCCAAACCGCTGTTCTCAAGGGGAGTCGGCCTCCTGAATCTTGAAGTTGCCTAGATCATCCTCGCTTCCAAATATCCCGTCTGAACCGGCAGACAGAAGTTGGAACGAAGTCTTGTTGTAGGGGTCTCCGGTGACAGGATTGATGAGAGCCTGCACCCGGACCTCCTGCTCATAACCCTCTTCGTCCAAGGTCACGTAAATACAAGGCTCGTCGTAGTCCCGACGATGGAAATAGGCGATGGGGTTGCCCCAGTCGTCCCCCAACTCAAACGCCGTCGCTGCGCTGAACATGGTGTGGGACCGACTGGTCTTGTCCCCATCGGTGTTGACCAGACGATCCTCCGCAGGGGCATTGGCTATCGAACCCTGCTTGGGCCAAAGAGAAATCACGAGCATCTCGGCACCCATATTGGTGTCACTGGGCTTTGGGTCGAGAGAATTGGGAAAAGACGAAGGGGGATAGTCCCCCGCATCGGGCTCGTAATTGTCAATCGCCGCCGAGAGTTGCTGCAGATAACCTCGTGTGGAATTCACACGCACGGTTTCCTCGGCACCCATGGCCCCGCGCAATACAAAGAAAGTCAAGAGGCCGAGAATCACCATCACTGCCAGCAATTCAATCAGGGTAAAACCAGCGCGAGCCCGCGAGGGCCTTACCAGGGGAGCTTGCATGTATCTGTGTGTCATGTTCGTCATCAGAAAACCAGGGTGCCCCTAGTGCTTGCGGCGCACCACCCGGACATTGTCAAAGTGCACATCGCAGGTTCGCCCCTGCTCGCCCTCCACGAACAGGCCAAAGCGCAACACACTGCTGCTGGAGAAAAGACGGGCCATGGGAACTGAGGAAAGAACCTCCTGGCCGCCTACCGATACATCAAGGACAGCGTCCGAACCTTCGCCTCGCCTCAGGAGAGACAAACTCACCGCCTCACCCACAACCCAAGGACTCGTGAACAATGCGCGCACATCCGGATCCGTATCCCCCGGCCGCGAGAAGTCCGCCTCCAGAGGGCCCGCGTTGCTGCCGAAAATCTTGCCCACTCGCGCGGAAGCTTGCACCTGCGCGGTGGCAGTACGACTGACGCGCTCGCGGGACACGAAGGCACCGATCCGAGCGCGAGTGCCCGCTTCCACGGTGATAGTCATTTCGAAGGCCAAGAAAGAATCTACCGATTCCTCCCGGAAGACACGCACAGCGCCCGCCGAGTTGAAGAGGCCTTCGACACGCACCCTGCCCTCCTCAAGAGAGACCTCAGGGCCAAAACCAATGTCGATGATCCAGCCGTTGCCCAAGAGAATGCCCGAAGGGCGCTCGAATGGATCGCTCCAGACCTCCTTGGATTCATGATCGACGATGCGCGCGGCCTGGGCTTCAGCGTAGATGCGCAGGGGGTCCCGTGGATCGCGCAGGTGCTCTGCCAACTCGCCGTAACGGGTCAAGGCCTCACGCGAATCCCCGCGCAGGTAGCTGCACCAGGCCAAACCACTGATTGCCATAGCCAGGCCAGGATGCAGTCCCAAGGCCCGTTTAAAAGCAGCCTCTGCCCCATCCACATCCAAGAGATCGAGCAGGTTGTAGCCCCTCAGGGCATGCACCCTGGGACGAGCAGCATCCAGGGAAAGAGCACGCTCGTAGTACAGTTCCGCATCCTGGCCACGGCCCTTCTTCCGTGCAATGTGAGCCATGGCGATCAGGGCCTCCGAAAAATCAAGCTCCTGATCCAGGGCCCCGCGCAGACTCACTTCAGCCCCCTCCAGGTCATCCGTCTCAGCAAGCAGACGCGCCCGCTGAAACTGGGTCCAGGCGTCCACCGGATCCGCCTGCCAGGCCTGATCAATGAACCCGCGGGCCTCTTCAGGGTGACCTGTGGTCTCCGCCAGGAATGACAGGGCACGCAGGGCTTCTCCGGAACGGAAAGGATCAACTCCAAGGGCCAATTCAAGGGCACGGCGAGCACCCAGGGGATCCTCCAGCGCGAGGGCAGCCAGACCCTGCACCATCAAGAAGTCAAAGGTCGCCGGCGTGCCACTCGCAGCCAAGACCCCCGCTGCGCCCTGGGCTTCCTCCAATAGAAGTTCGTCGTCACTCATCAGGGTGCAAGCCAAGAGGCCTGCCACAGCGTCGGGATCTTCCGCGTCCGCGGCAATCGCCCGACGGAAGGCAGCGGTTGCATCGGTCACGCTGCCCGCAGCCAGATGGGCATGACCCAGATCCGTGCGCGTGGCCACGCGTACAGCCCGTGCTGCACTGTCCCGGGGCTCCCTGCGCTCCGCTTCTGTAAGTTGCACGACCGCCTCGGCCCCGCGACCACGAGCCAACAGAAAGCGACCATAGTGCCATCGGGTGAGATGGTGAGCGCCGTTCAGGCCCACCGCCCGTCGGTAGTGATCCTCGGCCTGATCAAAGAGCCGGTACTGGGCCTCCAGATCCGCCAGGCGTGTCCAGACCACAGGCGAGATGTGTTGTCCCTTGTCGATCAGATCCCGATAGATGCCAAAGGCAACCTCATGTTGGAAGCCCGCCTCCAGAACACCCGCCAGCTTGAGGCGCGCGATGGGATCCTGCTGATCGTCATCCCCGTACAGACCCTGAGCCAAGAGACAGAGTTCCTCAGCGATCTCAAGCAGACGCGGACTGTCATGGCGCTCACGCACGCAGATGTCCACCATGATCATGGCCGCGTCCAGATCGGAGGCGCGCATCTCTCCACCCAGACGGGCACGAAAAAGAGAAACCTGATTGAGGGGTGTATCCGCCAAGGCCCAGGCCACGATCCGATCGGGAGTCAGGGGCACCGGAGGAAAATCCACCGGGTGTACGCGCTCCCCGGTGACCGGATCCAGTTCCACAAAGAGCAGCGTCTCACCGGCACGGCTCCGCAGGGTGTAGCGGTTGGGGTTGGAAATGGTGCCGTACATGACTCCCCCGCCGCCGGTGAGGTCGACCCAATCGTAAAGGCGCTTCCATGAAGCCACGCGCTCGGAGCGTTCTTGCGGCGTCATGAGATCTTCATCCAATATCACAGACGGCGCGATTTCTTCCACGGGTGCCATAAACACCGGGGCACTGAACAGGTCAGGGGTCGGCAGGTGCCGAGCATCCCTCCGCAAGAAGCGCGAGTAGGCCGCCACGCCAAGACTTGAAGTTGGCGGAGGAAGGAGTTGGGACGGTGTGCCCCTGGGGGGCGCCTGCAGGGTCAGAGGCGGCAGGGGTGCCGTATCCCTGGGAGGCGAAAACAGATCGCGGGGCAGAAAGTCCTTACGACCGGCCCTGGGTTGGGCCAAGCTAGGATCAGCCACACCATAGCTGACAAAAACCGGCGCGTCCACGCGCCGCTGGCGCCGCCTTCGCCCTCCGTCCTCGGAGAGATCAGACCAGGTCCACCAGGCCAAAAGCGCCAACACCAGCACGAACACTAGTTGTTCTTGTTTGATTTCCATTTGCTAGTCCTCGTTTCCTGTCACGGTCTCGTGCAAACGCACCACCAACAGCACCAGATCCAAGGTGACCTCATCAACGCGCCCAGGGGAGACTCGCGCATCGTAGGAGTCCACCAGCAGAGATCCATCCTTTGAGCTTTGGGTACGCAGCAGGAAGTCCGCAATGGCTGGCGGATCAGCCATCATGCGCAGGATCAGCCGCGTGCGTTCAATACGGCCCAGGCCCGAACGGGAGTTCAAGCCGGAGTCCAGGGTGACCTCCACCCGGGCGACCCGGTCAACCCCCGCAGCGATGGCCCGACGCAAGACGCGGTCCAGCAGATCCAGCGCCTCCAAATGCCGAGCGATCACCTCCTGATCATTGGTCTTGAGCGCCTCCAGGCCCAAGCCATCCGGCAGTACGCAGCGAGCACGCCCCGCCAACAGGCTGAGTTCTCGTTGCACTCTGTCCACGCGGCCAAAGTACTGGTTGCTGGGAGAAGTGCCGCCAGGATCGATGCGGAAGCCCGGGCGCGCCACAAAGCCCGCGTTGCCGGCGAGCTCATCGGAAGCCTTGAGCAAGCTCTCGTTTTCTTCCTCGGCGCGACTCAAGTCGTTTTGGCTGAAAAAGGACTGAGCCAGCTTGCTTTGCTCCCGGGAGACCCGAGCACGAGCACTGCGAACCTCTGATCCATAAGACGAATCCAGGACCAGGAACAAGATCAGGAAGACCAGGGCGCCTCCCGCCACAGAGAGCACAAAGTTCTTGTTCTCCTGCCAATAACTTTCGAGATCCATAGCTTAGATGTCCTCCTCAGCTTCTACATCGTCCGCAGGGGAAAGCGAATCCCCGAAAGTCGAGAGGTCAATTGAATAGCGATCACGATCAAAACTCGTGTTGCTTTGAACACCAGGAAGGGCCGAGGGGAGGTTCTCCACCATGCTCTGATACTGGCCAATGGGCGCTTGAGCTCCCTGTCGCAGGGCGCCCTTGAGCAGCACCAGCGGACGGGGCACGTTGTCCCCAATGGACAACTCCTCATCCACGCCCCAGCGTCCTTCCATGCGAGTGATCCAAAAGTCAGGCGGCATCTTGGTGCCCAGGAACTCCAAGGTACGAGCCATCTGCTCGCCGGTACCAACGATACGTTGCAGATCAAGTGCGTCCCGGGAAAGCACCTCGTTCAAGGCCAATAGGTCGCGAGTCTTTGAGTCCGTTCGTTGCTTACTCGACACTTGACTGCGCAAGCTGCGTTCAGTCTTCTTCAAATCGTCGGCCTGACTGGTGGTCTGCTGCACAAAGAACCCCAGGTAGGCTGCAGCTAGGATCCCCGCAGCGATCAACCAGATCTTGCGGCCCAAGAACTCGCGTTTGCGGGCCAGATCCGGGGGCAGAATCTCCAATCCATAGGCGTCCTTGTCCGTAGCCATGGTGGCAAGGCCCAGAGCCACCACCGCCTCGGAACCGTACTCCGTCAGAGCATCTAACTCGGAGGGGCTCAAAGCGGAAGAATCCACCAGGGGCCATGGATCAAAGCGCTGCACAGGAACGGAGAGGCCCGCGGCGAGCGCATCGCTCAAACCCTCCATTGAACTCGCGCCCCCGCAGATCAGCACCCGATCGAGTTTCAGGGTACTGAGCTTGACCTGGGTCTTGCAGAAGAGCACCGAGGACTGCAAAAGGGAAACCAATTGACCTGCAGCGGCAGAGCAGGCCCGGGAAACCTTCTCGTGATTGGGGGTGGAATGCATGGCGCCGGGACGCAAATCAGCAAACTCCCGCACCAGCCGCGCGGCCTGCTCACCCTTGACACCCAACTGCTGACTGATTGCCTCAACAAAGAGCTTCGCACCACCGCCCTGATTGCGGGCAAATACCAGATCCGGTCCACGCATGATGACCACATCCACGCTCTCGTGACCGATGTTGGCCAACAGCACGGTGTCATCCTGCACGACCCCATGGCGCAGATAGGCGTTGTACAGACCGATCGCCGCAGGGGTGTAGCACTCAAGTGTGAAGCCCCCCGCCGCAAGCCCCGCCCGGTGTTCATCCAAGAGTGAGATGCGTGCCATGGCCAGCAACACGATGTCCTCCCCGTCGGCCTCCGGAGGAGTGGGCAACAGATTGAAGTCGCTGGCCACCTCCGTGCCGGAAGTATCCCCCACCTCGGCCACTTCAAAGTGCATCAAGCGCCTTAGCTGCCAGTCGGGAACGCTGGGCACCCGTGTGTAGCGCACGTTGAGTTCCTTGCCGGAAAGAGCCACACGCATGGGGCCGGGTTTGAAGGGCAATTCGAGCGCCCCCCAACCGGACTCCAGGCTGCCGCCGGGATTCTTCGCCACGGCGAAACCGGTCAGCTGGAAGGAACCCTTCTCCAGTCGTCCTTGAACAGCCACCGCTGTCCCGCTGCCCACATCAATTGCTGTTGAGTTTTTAGCCATGGCTCTAGCGATTTCCCCCGCGTTTCATCTGCAGCATGTAGCTGACCGCCTGGGCAAGCTGGTGACTGTCGCGTGCCAGGAGGGCAGCGCGGATGGCCTCCAGCCTTTGTATTTCATGTTGTTCCAACTCACCCATCAAGAGATTGAGTTCCTCGCCGATGGATGCCACCAATTGGTGGGCCTCGATGGCAGAATCGGTCCCCGAGTAGCGGGCCGATAGCCGATCCGCAGCGTCCAGAGCTTCGCGATAGCCCTCGATCAAGCGAAAGAACCGCGCCCGCTCCACATCTTTTTCTAGCAGCCCCAACTCGATGCGCGCCCCATGCACCAGGCCTGCAATCGCCGCCTGACCTTCGGCTGTCACCTGCACATCGAAGGGATGAGCATCGAGCAGCTCCTGCCAGAGCAAGATCGCCTCTCCAAGGCGCTCCATGCGTACCGCCCGGCGAGCCCTCGAAGCCAGTTCAAGGGCCGCGGCCAACTCCTCCCGAAAGGCCACCTGCAAGACCAGAGAGCCTTCGGCCGGCAGATTCAAGGCCAGGCGCCATCCCCCACCGCCAGAGGGCTTGCCCTCCAAAGCGAGTGCTCCAGAAAAGCCAAGAGCCACCATTTCGAGGCCCGTACCGATCAGCACCGAGGTCACGCCGGTCTCCTCAAAAGCCGCCGGGTGCCGACTGGATCCGCCCTCCCCCAGGGTACGCAAGCCCCCAGCCGCCAGGGCTGACGCCACTCGCAGAACCACGGTGCCCGGAGCACCATCGCTGATAGTCACCCGGCAACCCTTGGGGTGCTTCTCCACACTCAAGGAGCGCGGAGAATCCGACTCGACCATCAGGCCCGAAAGCAGCACCTGCTGGACGTTGACCAGTGTCACATGACTGACCGGCTGACCACCGCCGATCAAGGCGAAGGTGTCCATGGGCAACAGAGGCTGGCCGCGCCCATCGCTCAGCAGGGACACATCGTCCACATCTGCGGTACCGGAGCCATCCGCGCGAGCCTCGACAATCACCCTGGCTCGATCATAGGCCGGAGGCACCTGAGCAACCAATTCCACATCCACCCAATCCAAGGCCCCGCACCAGTCGCCCCAAATCGTCATGGGGGCCGGAGCCGTACCAACGATCTCGGAATTGTAGGCGCGGGAGTTCAACTGCAGCCCCATGCGGACTTCGCCTGCGTCGCTGACCCTCAAACTTGAACGCAAGACCAGACGCCCCTCCCCAACGCTCTGCAATTCTGATTGGTGGAGTCCGGAGCCATCTTCGAGCTCAGCACGCAACCCCCAACGACCCGAGTGCCGGGCACCAGTGCTCCTGATGAACACGGCGGGTGTTTCCCCAGGGGGAGCCCAGCCCGCCGTATCGGCCTCAAAAGAGTAGCTCCCTGCCAGCAGATTGCCCGCGACCTGAATCACCTCTGAGGCCTTGCTTCCCCGTCTATTGCCCTGCTCGTCGGAGGGCAGCAGGTACCAAACTGCGGCAGCCACAGCTCCCATCAGCAGCACCGCAACAGGCAACAACTTGGATCCCTTGCGAGAGGCTGCGATCTTGTCCCCCGCAATGCGCCCCAGTTCTCCCCCGGCCTCGGCCATGTTCCCAGCCAGCGCTGCACCGGCCGGGCCACTGCCATCATCAAAACGCAACTCGACGCTACCAAAACGCAACAGGGCGGTGGGCGCCAGACGCTCATCCACAACCGGTGCACCGTCGACACGGGTGCCGTTGGTGCTGGAGAGATCGCGCACGCTCACCCCTAGGTCATCGATAGTCAATTCCGCATGACGACCCGAAACCGACGGATCATTGATCTGCAGACTGTTTCCAGGCCGTCGACCGACGGTGAAAGAGGATCCTGTGAGGGGTACGCTCTCACCGGCACGATCGCCGATCATGAAGCGCAGGGTGGGCTCGGAAGGCATGGATTCGAGCGCCTCCCGCGCGGCTGCGTGGGAGGGGCCTGGAGGGAGTTGGGTCCAATCCGCCATTGGCGTCCCAGGGACGGCGCCAAGGGGGTTGGGCGGGGTGCGGAGTGCAGTCGCTGAGACGAAAGGAGTACCGCACGGGGTGCCTAGGGTAACGAGGGCAACCCTCCCATCGCTATCTTCTGGGGGCCGCTCTGAGCAACAAACAGCGGCGGCCCTCGGCCAGGGGCCCCGCGCACCTCTCCAGCCCAGCTCCTCAAGAGCCTAGTTGGGTGCCCGCGGCCCCTCCCCAGGCCAGCGACTCCCCAGCCGCTGACGCAGACTGACCCAGGCCCCGCCCGCAAGCACCAGATGGTCGAGAACGGGAATGCCCACCAAGATCCCCACCTCACACAGCCGGTGGGTCACCGCATGATCCTCGGGGCTGGGCTCAGGATCCCCACTGGGGTGATTGTGGCCGACGATGATCGCGGCCGCGCCCCGGCGAATCGCCTCGCGAAAAACCTCCCTGGGATGCACCAGAGAGGCATTGAGGGTCCCTCGGGAGACCTCCAGGCGCTCGCGCAGCCGATGCCGAGGATCGAGCAGGAGCACCTGGAAGGTCTCCACCTCACAGCCAGCCACCGCGTCCATCAGCCAGCGAGCGGCGCTCGCGGGTCGATCTGCATGCACCTCCGAATCACCACGACCCCCTTGAGAGCCACCCCCAATGCCGCCCCCACCCTCCGCCAGAATCCGCTGCCCCAGACGCAGCACCCTGGCCAGGCGGAGAGCAGAGGAGGGGCTCAGCCCTCCCGCATCCGCCAGAGCGGAGGCATCCAGACGAGCCAAAGCGCACAGACTGCGTCCGTCAAGCAAGCGCCGGGCCGTATCCCTCTGGCCGCGGACAGGTAAGACTCGCGCAAGAGCCTCGAGATTCGCTGCTTGCACCAAGTCGTGACTGGAGGAACGGAGGCTGGTGCTGATCATCACCCCTGAGAACGCAATCTTCCCCGCATCGGTTTCAGCCCCTCCCTAGGGCCCTGGGAAGCCCCCCACGGAGGGGCTACTGATCTCAGCCAGCATGGTCAGCGGCGCTCCTCATGAGGAGCACGATCCCTGGAAGGAGGCTGGAAATTTTCCCACGGAATCAGAGCAAGAGAAAACAGCTTGATACCGAAATACCGGGTGAGGAGAGCGCATTGCCGTGTGCTTCCCACTAAGGAAAACCTTTGGGGGCTCCTGCCGTCCTGTAGGTCGGGAGGAGCAAGAAGGAAGAAGAAGAGAACGGTCCAGGAACGCCAAGGCACTGAACTTGGCACCACGCCGGGTGCAACCCGGTGAGACCAGCGAGCGACTGCACTTGTTGCGGCCGCTCGTCTCTTTTTGGACTCGCCGTCAACTGACCCCGTTGGCCGCAACCCCTGGGAGCGCCCTAGGGACAGAGCGGAATGGTGCTGCCGACGAGAAAGACGGGAGCATCCAAGGCGGAAAGGTTCAGGGTGCCATCAGATGTGGACCCGCGCAGGGTAGAAAAGCCCCCCAGGCCTGGGTCGAGGCTCAGCGCAACCATGGGAGGCCCTACAGCCACCATCCCCCCTCCAAGCGGAGCAACCGCCGAATCAAAGACGCAGGCCGCATTTCCGCGGGGACCAGTGGGAGTGAAACTTGTCAAAGCCGGCTCGTTTGTCGGCATCCCTATCAACAAGCGTTGATTCCCATAGCCGCTCATCAGGTCAAAGGGTGAACCTGCTGGAATGCTATTCGTCACCCAGAATCCGACCTCGGTCATGTTCCCTGTCAAGAGACCGTGACCAGGCCCCTCGATCACGGTGCTCTTGTAGAGCCAGTTGGTCCCCACTTGTATGGCTGGCTCAGCAACGAGTTGCTCCAACAGGAACAGGTCGGTGGCTGCAAAGGCACCTGTCTCCGGCTCCAACCTCAAGAAGGCGGTAACGAACGGGTTCGGGTTGTTCTCAAGAACCGCACTGACCACCAAGGGATTGGAAGCTGCTGCTTTTTCCGGACGTCCAAGCTGGAGACCGACCACAGCAACGCCCGGATCTCCTGTGACCACGGCAGACCAAGCGACCCCGCTGCCGGGAATCACATGGCAAACCAAACCCGCCTGCGACGCAAGGCCATCCACAAGCGGTACTTCAGTAGTGACGCAAGCCAAGAAGAATCCCGCCAGCCCAGGAACCAGTTCCTGAGCCTCAATCATCCCCGTGGCTTCCAAATCGATGAAGGGGGCTGGGGCAGGGATGGTGAACGACTGGGCCAGATTCGGCGGCCCGTTCTCGTCGAATGTGAATTGCAATAGCTCAGCTTGCTTGTTCCCGCCATGCCTGGATGAACCACACACCCAAAGAGATCCGTCTGCTGCGTGAATCAGGGGCTGGTCAACCAAATCGAAGCTTCCGCCCTCAGAAGTGATCGTGGCGAACAACTCATTATCAGTGTTGTGGTTCACGGTCGTAACATGCAGGTCTCCCAGAGAAGAACGCGCCACGACCACCGGAATGCTCGCACCCCCCGGGACCTGCACGCGAGTCAGAATCGAGACAGCAGAAAGCCCCGGCATTCCAAGGGGAGGGTCAGCCTCGCCCACCTCCGACGCTATAATCAGACTTCCGCCGACGTCCACATCCGCCAGAACCAGGATTCCAGCCTTGGCAAGCAACATGGAAAGACCCCCAGCGGGATCGACTTTCACATCCAGCAGGGTGTGGGTCACAGGAATCCTCCGTCCCCAGCCGCCGGTCGTGGATTGGATTTCTCCCCACAGGGTATCCGGGGACATCAAAGCCGCCCGGCTGCCAGCGAGGTCCAACTTGCCCGCGCCGGTGACCGGGGCGGGCAGATAGAAGCCGCGCTGCACAAATCCCTCGCTGTTGAACTGGAGTGCCTCGAACTCATCCCCGCTGCCCAAGACACGCACCCAGCCGACCACATATCCAGAACTGGTCCAATCTCCCTGGTGCGCAACATGAATGACGCCCCCAGCGGGAACGTCATCAATATCTATGCTGGTCGTGCGCGGAAAGTAGGTACTTACCGTAACCACCGGATCATCCACGGGAGTACAAGCCCCGAGAATCACCGACGCGAATAACGGAAGCCGTATGTGGAACGGGCACGGAAAGAACCGAGAGGAAATGATGGCCATGACTGTCAGAGGTGTCTTCTTTGAAGAGCGTTGTTCTCTTGAGGGGACTCGCTTGGGCTCAGGAGCACAAGGGGCGATGAAGGTTTTTCATCACCTTTCAGGAAAAGGAGCGCTCAGTCACTGAGCTTGCCACTCCTGGCGCAGGTCTTCCCACGCGACATGTAGGTCAAACCCAATCTGCTGACTGAAAACAGCCTCCGCGGATACTCCCTTTGCCCCGGCTCGCATCAGGTCCAACACCAGATCTTCACCGTAGTTCTGGGCCAGATAGGCAATGAAACCAAAGGCAATTCCATAGGCTCGGCGAATCGCGTCCTCGTTCCCCAGGGCGGAGAAATTGCCGCGCAAACTGGCAAGCTCAGGCCAGGCAGAGTCGCTGCAAGCTGCGCGCACCGCCTTGAGACGTAGACTGTCCAATTGCCTGGTTTCCAGATACTGGGCGAGACCCTCGTTCAACCAGGCGGGAGTCGTCCCACCCCCAAGCCGATCGACAAAGGCGTGACTCAATTCATGGCGCAGGACTCCGTCCAAGCGCGCGTCAATCCCACCCGTTTGGATCGGTACCCGGATCGTGCCGTCAAAGGCTCCCCCTGCCCAATGTCCAAGACCTGTCAGGCGGGTGAAGGCTTCCGGGGAATAGAGCACTACCCGCAGGCGCTTGCCCTCAAGAGGAAACGAGCCGATACGTTCACCGAATTCCTGATAGGCCCGGTCCAAACGACGGAGCAGGTCCATTTCGGCGGCGCGCAAGCCTGCTTGCTCACCGTCATAGGACAATTCAAAGCGCTGGTTGCCACTTGAAAGGAAAGCGGCTTCGTGTTCCGCCCGGGCACGCCAGCGCTCGATGCGCGCGGCCACGGCCTCGCGCTCGTCTCCCTCAAGTGCCTCAAGCACATGCTCCACCATGGCCAAGGCCTCCCGGCGCTGCTCCCCATCCGCAGAGTCGATCATCAATCCCGCTTGACGCACCTGAGCGAGGGCCAGGTTACGGGCCAGAACACGGTCGCCAGGGTCCTCCAGTACGCAGCGCTGCAAGAGCTCGATAGCTCTTGGGATCTCACCCCGCTCCAAGGCCTCCAGGGCTTGCTGATTCCAGGCCAGGATCAGTGACCGTTTGGAATCGGGGGCGGGATCGCTTTCATCCCCTGCCGCCGAGATCGGATTTTGATCGGGGGGCAGAACCAAAGGCTTGGACTCAGGCTCAGGCCCAGGCTGCAACTCGCTGATCCCGGCCTTGAGTTCGGTCAACAGCTGCTGTCCAAAGAAGAACAGGCCCAGGCCCAGCGCCGCCACCAACAAGAGTGCAAGGGCAGTTCTCATGCCTGGTCCTCGCCAGGTTCGGAAGAAACACGCGCTGCAAGCAATTCCACAAAGCGCCCGTAGGTACTGGAGTACCCGTGCCTCCGCTCAATTGCGCGGATCTCCGCCAAGAACTCCTCATGCCCCGCTTCAAGCGCGTCTGAATACCCCGCATGGCAATAGTAGGTCCGGCAGCCCAGGGGCCGCCCCTTCCGGGCAGTGCACATTCCTTCCACCTGATAGGCACAGCGCCCGGGCCCAGCGCCGGCAGGAGCGTTCGGATGCTGCTGCGCGCAGTAGTCTGCTTCCAGGGCAGTGGCCATCAATTCGTGCCCCGCCTCTTCAAAGTGACAGCACACGCCGCGTGCAAGACACACGACGCGACTGGATTGCACCCACTTCTCAACCCGCTCGTAGAGTTCTTCCAACTCGGCAAAAGCCGCTGCTTGTTGCTCCGAGCTGGGAATCAACCGAATGCCAGGACAGATCCCGCGCGCCCGTTCAAGTGCCTCGGGATCGGTCAAGATCCCCTTCCAGTAGGGAAAAGTGCGACAGTGTTCCGGGCGGGCTTCATAGACCGAACAGGTGTTGTGCCCTTCAAGCAGGGTGCAGGCACCAGAGTGGGGCTTTTCGCGCAGGGAGAGAATCATCTGGCCACCTTGAGGGCAGGGCACCTGCCGCAAGTGATGAACTCGAAAGGCCTCCTCGCCCATGCCGCGTGCCGCTGCCAGGCCGGGAATCTCCTGTTGCTCGACCCGCACTATGCCACCTCCCACAGAACAGCAGCGCCCGGAGCGCTGACAAGTCCATTCAAAGGCAAGCGAGTCCCCGCGCGCTTCCATTGGAGTCTTGGAAATCATCAGGAACGCCTCTTGGGGACGCGCCTTCTGCTGGACTTGTTCGCCGACGAATGAAAGTCCGCCGTGCGCTTTCCCTCCAGTTGGCCACTCACATCCGCAATCAGTTCCCCCCAGGTCTGATATCGCACTCCCGCATCCTTGGCCATCATCTTCTCTATGAAGTACTGCAGATGAGTAGAGAGAGCCTTACCCTTCAACTCCGGAGAAGAAAGTTGTTCCATCACATGCTTGCGCAACACGTCGTCGTCTTCCCCATCGCCGAAGGGCAATCGGCCCACGGTCAATTGAAAGAGAGTGGCGCCCAGGGAGTAGATGTCTGAGCGCAGATCCGCCACGCCTCCCCCAAGAGCCTGCTCGGGGGCCAGGAAGGCCTTGGTTCCCGCGGCAGTGTCGCTGGGGCCCGCTTCACCCACAGGAGCGCAGAATCCCAGGTCAATCAACTTGGCCCGACCACGGGGCGTGAACATGATGTTGCCCGGTTTTACATCCCGGTGCACCAACCCCAGGGAATGCATGTACTCCAGGGCTTCGGCCACCTGCAGGATCACTTCCAAGGCCTGATCCTCAGGGAGGGGAGCCTCGGTCTTGTCCAGAATTTCCTGCAGGGTCTCACCCTCCACAGGGTCGAGCACCGCAAAGATCGTCTCCCCAGCGCGTTTGATGCCATAACCGCGGCAGATGCTCTCATGATCCATCTGCTTCAACATCTTGGCTTCGCGCACAAAAGCCTCCAGAGACTTGCGATTTCGCGCAAGGGGCGCCAAGAGGATCTTGAGGGCCACGGTCTTGTTGAGTTGCAGATCCCGCGCCTTGAATACTTCGGCCGTGCCCCCGACGCCGAGCTTGCCCAGAATCTTGTAGCCGTTGATGATCGGCTCTTCCCCTCCCCGGGTACGGCGCATGAGTTGAACCTTCTTGGGTTCCCAGTCTGCTACCTGCACCAGCAAATCGTCCAGGTCCTCACCCCCCCGCAAACTGGGAAGCAGGGACTGGGCGTGCTTCATGCTCAGGTGTCCTCGTTGGACCAAAATGGCCAGAAAGGCCTCGTCGGGATGCGCGCTCATAGGAAAGGGTGCCGGCCCGGGACTGGGTCAGCACCCGGGAACTATAGCCCCAATGGAGCACAACCCGACCTGTTTTGCGGTTACCCTTCCGCCCATGGACTGCCCCCAAGCCCCCCTCCCCGGTCTGGCCCTCCTGCTGGCTCTGAGCTTGACCGCCCCCGCCCCCTGTTACCCCCAGGACCCCGCCGGTGACGGCGACGAGCGAGTGATCACCAACCGTGTCGGAGCCCGACTGATCACTGCGCCCCAGCCCGAAGAGGGCTTCTTGTTCGCGGTCTTCGGGGACCGCACGGGCGGCCCCGCGGAGGGCATCAAGGTCCTTGCCGAGGCAGTAGCCGAGGTCAACCTGATCGACCCAGACCTGGTGATGACCGTGGGCGATTTGATCAACGGCTACAACACAACCCCGGCCTGGATGCTGCAGATGGCGGAATACCGCAGCACCATGGCTGCCCTTGATTCTCCCTGGTTTCCGGTGGCCGGAAACCACGATGTGTACTGGCGCGGAGAAGGCCGTCCAGCGGAAGAACACGAGGTGCACTACGAAGAGAACTTTGGCCCCCTGTGGTATGCCTTCGAGCACAAGAACTGCTGGTTCATCGTGCTCTACTCGGACGAGCCCAATCCCGATACCGGGGAACGCAACTTCAGCAAACCCGAGTGTCAACGCATGAGCCCGGAGCAATTCGCTTGGCTTGGAAAGACCCTGAAAAGCACCAGCAAGGCCGAGCATGTCTTTGTCTTCGTGCATCATCCGCGCTGGGTGGGCGGCAACTACGGGGACGATTGGAATCGCGTGCATGCTCTCTTGGCCCAAGCGGGAAATGTGCGCGCAGTCTTCGGGGGACACATCCACCACATGCGGTACGATGGCCCAAAGAACGGTATCGAGTACTTCACCCTGGCCACGGTAGGCGGCGCACAGTCTTCACGAGTCCCCGAGGCGGGCTGGTTGCACCAATACAATCTGGTGCATGTACGCCCTGATGGCATCGCGGTCACAAGCTATCCGGTCGGCCAGGCTACGGATCCGCGGGCCCTGGGTGCTCCGGTTCTGCAGCAGTCGGAGGCCCTGGCCAGGAGCCTGCAACTGGGCGTGCAGCAACAACCGAGCTGGGATCCAGCCCGCGGTGGTGCCGGAGACTATGCCCTTGGTTGGACCAATCCCACAGCCGAGCCAGTGGCCCTGAGGGTACACCTGGATTGCCAGGATCGCCGTTGGGGCCTGATCCCCGCGAGCTTCGAGAGGCAGGTGGAAGCGGGAGAGAGCGTGACCCTCAAGGTCCGTGCAATTCGGGGCCCTGGGCCCCTGGATGGAGGTTTTGCCCTGCCCCATGCAACTTTGGAGGCCACCTGGCTCGGTCCAACGACGCACATCGCAGTGCCCCTGCGCCATCAGTCCCTGCCGATAGATCTGGGCCTGATTCCCGCCCCTCCCGTGCCCACGGGCGAAGGCGTTCTGCTGCTGGATGGACAGAGCGCCTGTGCCCGCGTGGCCTCCAACAAAATCAACCTGCCCCCAAGCGCAGACTTCACCCTGGAGTGCTGGTACAAGCCCGGAGAGCTCAAAGGTCGCCGGGCACTTCTATCCAAGGCAGAGAGCAGCGAGTTCGGGCTTTTTGTCAGCGACGGAACGCCGGAGTTCATCGTGCACCTTGACGGCTCCTACAAGATCATCAAGGGCCCCAAGGGTGTGCTGGTCACAACCCACTGGCACCACCTGGCGGGAGTCTACGACGGCCGTGAACTGCGCCTGTACATGAACGGTATGCTTATAGGGCGCACCCCCGCAAGCGGCGGGCGCACACTGAACGACTTGCCTTTCCTGATCGGTGCCGATGTGGATTCTGCCGGCAAGCCGGTGTCCTTTGCAACGGGTCGTGTGGACTCTGTGCGCTTGACCCAGGCCGCACTCTACAGTGGACAGGTCATCCAGAAGGAGCGCCGCCTGCACCATGACCGGGACACCCTGTTGATGTTCAACATGGATGGGAACCTGGGGCCGTGGATCTACGACGCATCCACCGGCCACCGACATGCAGAACGCCATGGCACCGTCCGGGTTGAAATACTCAACGACTGACGAAACGACGCAGACTACTCTTCCGTGTCGCCGCCATAGCCGAGGGCCTCAAGCAAGGCCGACACATCGGCCAGATCCCCCGCCGCTGCGCGCAGTTCCCGTTGGGCGTGTCCCACTGGAATCTTGAGGCCCAGAGCCTGCATGGCCTGATCCAGGGCGAGTTCGCTGGCGAGTTGCAATTCAAGATGGGCACGCAAGACCCGCTTGTGCTCCGCACGCTCAAATTCCTTGGCTATGTAACCCTCCAGGGAGCCCATCAAGGCAACGAGGCGCGCCAGCACCTGCTCGTCTGGCTGCCCTTCGAGAGGGCTCTGTTCCCCGGGATCCTGCGTCAGATCATAGCGCTGCACCCGCAACTCCCCTTGCCCCTCCCCGCGGCCAACGATCAGCTTGGTGGCCTCCCCCGTACGCCCCACATCGGGCCGATTACCATTGGATTGCAGCACCATGGAACGGTTTTTGGCCGCCGACCCACGAATCACCGGGTCCAAGGGCTGGCCGTCAAGATCAGGCACCTGGGGCAGATCCAACCACTGCATGAAGCTGGGAAAGAGGTCCATCGGCGAGACCAGTCCCGTCACCCGAGTGCCCTTGGGCAGGGTATCGCCGGGAGCCCGCACCACCAGGGGCACATGCAGCATCTCCTCATAGAGATGGTCGTTGTGCCCCCAAAGTCCGTGCTGCCAGAAGGCCTCTCCATGGTCGCTGGTCACCACCAGCCAGGAGGAATCCCAGAGCCCCTTGTCACGCAGCAGGGAGATCATGTTGCCCAGGGCCTCGTCTCCCCACAGAAGGCTCGCGTCGTAAAGAGCCCGGGTATATTCCCGGTCCGCATCATTCATTGGGATCTGCCCCTTGTTCGCGCGCACCAGGGGGCTGGTGGAGCCGGCCCTAAAACCAGTGGGCTCCTTCTCATCAGACCAACTGCTGATGTAGTCCGGATCTGCAAAGCGGGCAAGCAATCGCTCGGGCGGCGCATAGGGCGAGTGGGGTTGCAGCACATGCAGGTAGATGAACGCGTCGCGCTTTGGATCGCGTTGCTCCAAAATATCCTTCAGGTGTCCCACCCACCAATCCGGAGCAACCATGTGCACAAAGGTGCCATCCCCGCGGGGCAGGAAGGGCGCATCTCCGGGACCCTTGCCTTCGTAGGCTTCTACCCACTGATCAAAGCCACCGGTGATCCCGGTCAGCTTGCCAGCGTTGGCGTTGCCCGTTGCCCCAAAGCACTGCCAGCCAGCATCATGCAAGGTCTCCGCAAGCGTCACCCCGAGCGGCTTCAGATGACTTCCAAAGGAACGCAGGACCCGATGGCGTTGCGGCACCAACCCGGTCATCAAACTCGCGGTGCTGGCCACGGTGTAGGGAGCAGGTGCCAGAGCACGCAAGAAGGTCACGCCCTCCTGCGCGAGCAGGTCCAGGTTCGGCGTGGTCTCACGCTCGTACCCGAGATGGTGCACATGCCCCGCATGCAAAGCATCAAAGACCACGACCACGACTGTGCGTGAGCGCGGCTCAACACCGCAGCCCGCAAGCCCCATCAAAAAAGCCAACACCCATGGCGCTGACAGAATGTGGTCTCGACCCATGGGGGTATCCTAGCGCGAGCAAATCAGGAAGCGGCATGGCTGGGTTCGATCTGGACAGGTTGCAGGGGCAGGAGCCTGAGCAGTGCCCCCGCGGCGAACGCCCTATATTTACGACTTTCTATATTAGTGCAGGACTCTCGCGTCTAGGGTAGTCTCATGTGCACGTCCGTGAGAAAGCTCAAGGCCGTTAGCAATGAAGATCGAGCGAACGCCTCGCCGAACTCGCAAACCATCGTGGCCTTTCCATGACCCAACTCGATCACAGACTCACCCCCATCGAGCCGGACACTCGATCGTCCTCCTCGCGATCCGACTCCTGGCTGCGCGCTCAGCGAGTCCCCCAGGACCGCACCCAAACCCGCAGCCTGGTCGTAGACCTGCACAACTCTGCCTCGTTTCCGACACTCAGCGTGGGCATCCTAGTTGGTGCCCTGCGGGAGGCAGGGCACCAAGTCGAATTGCTCTCTCCTCTCGCACATGATGTGCTCGCCTTGCAACGAGAACACCAGGAGACCATCTGGGACGATTGGCAACGAAGACTGCATCTCTCCCGCCGGAGGGCCCTGCGTCCGCTGCGCAATTGGGCACGCAAGCTGCATGCATGGGGAGAGGGACGGCCACACCAACGCACCCTGTTGGAAACCACACACGCCCTTGAACGCAAGCCCGATGTGCTGCTGCTCTCCGCCTACCTGCGTCACTACCCAACGGTAAGAATGATCGGTCGGCTCGCACATGAGGCGAAAATCCCCCTACTAGTGGGAGGACCGCTCTTCAACCTCAGCGCAACCGCAAACGAATGGCTTGGGATCCCGGGCTTGACCGCCATTATCGGCGCAGAAGTGGATCGCTCCCTGCCGGCCATCATCGCCGCCACAGCCAACGGAGAAGACCTGCTGCAATTCCCGGGAGTGACCCTGGCGAATGGCCAGAGCAGTGGAGTTGCCCCTCCCCTGCGTGCGCTGGATCGCACTCCGATCCCAGATTACAGCGACTTTCCATGGGATCGCTACCCGGTGAGGATAATCCCCATCTTGGCAGGTAGGGGCTGCCAATGGGGCCGCTGCACGTTCTGCAGCGACGTGATAACCACCGCAGGCCGCACGTTTCGCAGCCGGCCCTGGCAAGCGGTGATGCGAGAGATGGAAGAGCTCTCCCGTCGCAACCACACCAAGAACTTCCAGTTCATGGACCTCAAGCTCAACTCGGACCCAGACACTTTACGCGGGTTGGTGGAGAACATCCAAACCCGAATCCCCGGCGCCCAGTGGATCGCGACGGTGCACGTGGATTGCCGCAAAGACAATGGAATCAGTGCCGCCGAACTCAAGGCGGCCGCCTCGGCGGGCCTGCGCCGGATCAGCTTTGGCCTGGAGTCAGGCAGCCAACGGCTGCTCGATCTGATGGACAAGGGTTGCCGCGTGGAAGCCAACAGCCAATTCATCCACAACGCCCATGGGGCGGGTCTGAGCGTGCGCTGCACCATGTTCAGAGGCTACCCAAGCGAGACTTCTGAAGACCTCTTGCTGACTGCGCGCTTCCTGGAAGAACACGCGCCCATGATTGACCGGGTGCGATTCAACCAATTCACCGTGCATGTGGGCACTCCCATCCACGCGGCCTTGAGGGATGCTGAGGGTGACGAGCCCCAATGGAACATCCTGACGGAGGATGCACGCAACGCGCGCCTCGAAGTACGCTCCAACGAAACCTTCGGCAGAGACTACCACCGTGCCCTGGCGCGGGTCCTGCGTGTCGTACACCTCATCAACCAGCAGCCCCTGCGGTGTGAAGCAGCGGCCTTCGATGGTCTCATGTAAGTCACCTGGGGTGCCAGAATGAGGCCTCCAGGGCCCCCCTGGCGCTACCATAGGGGCAATGAAAGCACAGCTTGCCTGCCTTCTGGCACTTACAGCCCTGGCTCCGGGGCAGGTTGAGGCCCAGCAACCCGACCAGAAACGGCCGGCGCCGCCCGCCCCCGATGTGCCTCCCCAACAGGCGCCGGACAAACCGCGCCTGGGAGTCGAACTGGCGGCCATCGGTCCCGACTGCCGCTTGACCTTCACAGAACTCGATGACCTTCTGCTGGCCCGCCATGGGAACTCACCCCTGGGTCAGGACACACTCGGGGCCCTGGCTCAGTTGGTGGTGGTGGAAGAACTCGCCAAGAGTGAGGGAATCAGCGCCAGTCGGGCGGACCTCAATCAGCGCTGGCGGACCCTGGAGGAACAGATCATTTCCAGCGGCACAGCGGACAGTCTGGCGGACTACCTTGAACAACAGGGCATCAAACGCAAGACCTTCCAAAGACACCTACGTCTGTCGGTGTTGCACGAGCGCCTGGCTCGCAGGAGTCTCGGGTTGGAACCTGATGATCCCCTCAGCGGCGAACAACAAACCCACTGGCTGAATGGGATCGTGGATAGCCTGGAACAAAAGAAAGGCGAATACCCCTGGAGCGATGGAACGGTGTTGACGATCGGGCCACATGTGATTTCAAGGCAGACCTTTGGAGAGTACCTGCGCACCAGCCTGACCTCCGAACAACTACGCGAAGCCTGCTATGAGCTGCTGCTCGTTGAGCGCATAACCGCGCGCTTGCCGGACCTGGCCCCAGACACTTTCGAAGCCGCAGTGAGTGCCGAGATCGCCCGACGACGAAAGGAAGTGGAAGCCAACAGCAACTTCCAGGGAGTCGCCTACGAGCAGCTACTCCAGGCCCAGGGCCTTTCCCTGGCTACCGTACGCCGGGACCCGGCGATCCGCGCAGCAGCCATGGCGCACCTCTTCGTGGACCGCACCCATGGGGACGCAGAACTGCGCGCGGTCTATGAAGAAGAGCGCAACCTCTTCGACAGCCTGCACGGAGAAGGCCATGCCATCAGCGTTCTGGTGCTGAGCGCTGCCCGCTTTGCCAACGAACTCAGCCCACGCACTTTTGAAGCGGCCGAGGCGGAGCTTGAAGCCATGAAGGAGCAGATCGCCAGCCCCAAGGATTTCGAACGCATGGTGGGCCTGCACTCGGACGAGCCAGCCAGCCGGGAGCGCAAGGGGTATCTGGGTATCATCACAAGGGGCTCGCGGCTGGTCCCGGAAACCGTGCGCGCGGCTCTTTGGGGGCACATCGACAAGGGCATGGACTCACCAGAGGGCTCTCTGCTGGGCCCCCTGCGCCTCCAGGGCGGGGTCTTGTTGCTCCAAATCGGCGCCTATCGGCCCCTGCCCACCTGGGAAGAGATGCGCGACCACATCCACCAGGAACTGCGCCGACGCCTGGTGAGCGATGCCCTGCCCCGGGCAGCGGTTTCCACCTGGCTCGACCTGTAGAATCTAGACCCATGCAAATTGCAAAGATCATCGGCAGCCTGGTGGCCACCCAAAAGGACGAGGGTCTGCGCGACCACAAACTTCTGGTGTGCCAGGTGCACAACCACGAGAACAAGCCAAAGGACCAATACGTCATCGCCGTGGACGCGGTAGGCGCAGGCCCGGGAGACCTGGTGCTCTACGCCACGGGCTCCAGTGCGCGCCAGACCACCCTGACCAAGGACCGTCCCTGCGATGCAGTGGTCATGGCGATTGTAGATTCCTGGGATCAGGACGGCAGCAACGTCTACGAGAAGTGGAGCGAGTGAGACCATGTATCTGGGCCGAGTAATCGGGCGCGTGGTCGCCACTCAGCAGTACGAGGGGCTCGAGGGAGTGCCCTTGCAAATCGTGCAACCCCTGGACGAAACCGGTGCCCCCATGGGCGGCAGTTTGGTGGCTTGCAGCGCGATCTCCAGCGGTCCTGGGGATTTGATCCACTATGTGGATGGACGCGAGGCAGCCCTTGCCCTGCCCAACGAAACCTTTGTACCGGTGGACGCCACCATCTTGGGCTTTGTAGAACAAGCGGTAGTCGGCAATCGCGACCTGGCTTCAGACCTGGAGCCTTCACGATGATCCTGGCGGATGTGATTGGTACAGTGGTTTCCCCCGTACAGATCAAGGCTCTCGATGGCTTCACCCTCTTGATGGTGCGGCCGGTCACACCAGACGGCAAGGCCACGGGCAAGATGCGTATTGCCCTGGACAAGGTCGGCGCGGGCGTTGGTGACCGAGTACTGATGATCGACGAGGGCAACTCCGGGCGCCAGATCCTCAAGGACGCCAGCGCACCGATCAAGTCCCTCATCGTGGGCTTCGTCGATGCGGTGGAAGTACACGGCAAGCTGACCTACGACCACCGCCAGACCCAGCAGCCCTAACACCCAGCAAGCCAAAACAATGCAACCCTCTGATCCCTCCTGGAGCGACGAAGAAGCTCGACTGCGCACCGCGATCTGCAAGATCGGGGAGTTGTGCTACAGCCGCGGCACGGTTGTCGCCGCCGATGGCAATATTTCCGCCCGCATGCGGGATGGTTCAATCCTGGTGACGCCCACCGGCAGCATGAAGGGTTTTCTCAACCCGCACCAGATCGCCAAACTTGGTGCAGACGGCACTCCCCCCCCCGTGGGGCCCAAGCCCTCCAGCGAAATCGGCATCCACATGGTGGCCTATGAGGAGCGCCCGGATGTGCGGGCCATCCTGCACGCCCACCCACCCCACGCGGTGGCCATGACCATCGCAGGCATCGATCTGCAGATGCCTGTCATCCCAGAAGTGATCGTGACCATCGGAGGAATCCCCACGGCCCCTTTCGGCACACCGGGTACGCCGGAGCTGCCAGAGACAATCCGCGAGATCATACGCTGCTCCGACACTGTGATGATGAAGAACCACGGCTCGGTGACCCTGGGTACCAACCTGATGGAGGCATTCAAGAAGCTCGACATGCTGGAGCACACCGCGCGCATTCTCTGGCTGGCGCACACTGCCAAAGGCGGCCTCGATCCCCTGCCCCCGGAAGATGTACAGAAGCTCCTGGCCACGCGCGCAGCCCTGGGCATCACCCAGCGCAACACGCTGGAAACCGGCTGCGGCCTGCCCCAAGACGGCAACTAGTCCGCCGCAACGGGGCACTCAAAGCCGTCAGGCTTGAGCACCAGCAAGGAGCAGCCCAGCCTCCCCATCAGGCGTTCAGCTGTCTCACCCACAAAAATACCCGCGCGACCAGCCCGGGACAAACTGCCCAAGACCAACAGATCCGGCACCAAGTGTCCGACGGTTTCCTTGATGGCACGGGCGGGACTCTTGCGCGAAAGATGCACTGTGGGCGGCGCGGGCAGATCCAAGTTCCCGCAGCGTTCCAGAACCGCGACCCGGGTTTCCTCCCGCAGGTTTGAAAGCTCTTCCTGCCAGGCCTCAGGGTCATCCCCTTGGAAGCGTTCTTGCGCTTCTGAATCGTGTCGCCAGGCGTGAACAATGTGCAGCGCGGCCCCGCGCCAGCGAGCAAGAGAAGCGGACCAGCGCAGAGCCTGATCTCCGACGCCCGTCAGGTCCGTCGCCACGAGGATCAGCTTGTGCTCCAGATCATGCCCTGGCTTGACCACCCAAACCGGCGCGGGACACTTGCGTACGAGTTTTGTGGCCACGCTGCCCAGGCGTCGGCCGCTGGGTGCCTGCAGCCGATCGCGCTTGCCCACAAGAATCAAGTCGGCGGACTCGTTGAGAGCAGCCCGCAGCAGCGCCAGCCAGGGGCGTTGATCGGTAACCTCAAGCCGTGTTCTCAATCCCGCTCCAATCGCCTCGGTGACCATTGCGTCGAGAGCCGCCTTGCCCGCATCACCAATGGGCACCGTGCGGCCCTCGTGCCATGTGGAGTGCATGATCGTGATGCGCGCACCCACCTGACACGCCAAGGCCATGGCCTGATTGAAGGCACCACGGGAACCCTGGCTGACTTCTTGGGAGCGGGGCTGGAGTTCAACCCCAACCCACATGTCGAGAATCCGTTCCATGGCATAGGTCGCCGTGCCGGAGAAGAAACGCAGAGGCGTACCCAGGGGCACAGGGCGGGGGAGTCTAGCGTCAGGGCCGCGCGAGGACCCCCCGGATCACACTAAAATTGCCCTCCCGGGGCCTCGGATGGGCCAGATTGCCTCCCGACCCGACCGACCCCTCCCCGACAATCCTCCCCCTACAGGCGCCGGGGCGGACAAGCCGTGCGGGCTGCTTCGATCTCCACACGTCGCTGCTCGAAGCCCTTGCGGCCCATCAGCCCATAGGCCGCAATCTTGCCCGCCTCGACCCCGGGCTGATCGAAGGCATCAACCCCGTAGTGCTCACCCATCACCGCTACGGCCAATTCCATCATGTAGAGGTACTGCCCCAGGGTGTGCTCGGTCACACGCGGGAAGGAGATGGTCAAGTTTGGCCGCTGGGCTTCGGTCAAAGCAATGCGCGTGCCTTCACGCTCGGCCTCAAACAACTCGCCCAGGCTGCGCCCACCGAGGTAGGCCAGAGCATCCCGGTCTCCATACTCAGCAGGAATCGGAACATGGTGGTCTGAATGTTCAATCGCCAACAGGGTGAACCACTTGTCATGGGGCCCCTCAACGAACAACTGGCTCTGACTGTGCTGATCCGTAACCCCCACCGCGCGTACTGGGGTAGGTCCGGCGAAGACCTCTTGACCATCACGGTTGAAACGCTTGCCGAGGGACTCCGCCAGCAATTGGGCATACCAATCCGCAAGATGCCGCAGACGATGACCGTAAGCGAAAGTCACTGCGATAGGCTTGTGCTTTTCCTGTTGCATGCAGGATTGAATCCCAGCCAGCATCAAGGACGGGTTCTCGAACAAGTCGCCGGTCTCACAACGCTCGTCCATGTCCGCCGCACCCTTGAGCAGACCCGCCGTATCGATGCCGATCAATGCCGAAGACAACAGTCCCACAGGGGAGAGCACACTGAACCGTCCGCCAACCCCCTCGGGCACATCGAAAGAAACATACCCCTCTTCTTTCACAATCGGCCGCAACACACCCGCGCTGGCATCGGTGGTAACAACGATGTGCTTAACATGGGCCTCCTTTCCCACGCGCTCGATCAGAGCACGCCTAAAAATCAGGAACTGAGACATGGTCTCCGCAGTAGAGCCCGACTTGGAGATCACGTTGAACAGACAAGTGGAAGGATCGACCCTGTCGAGGAATTCTCCCACCAGATCCGGATCCACGTTGTCCAAGACAAACAAACGCGGCAGGCCGTGAGCCCCAAACATCTCGTGGTAGGGACTGTGCATGGCCGAGTGCAGAGCGCGATTTCCCAGAGCCGACCCCCCGATGCCCAAGACCACGATGTTCTCGAAGCGCCCGCGCTGTTCTTCTGCGTAGGCCAGGATGCGCTCATGCCAGGCACCGCCGGCGGGCAGGGTCTGAAAGCGCAGGTCATCGCCTGCGCGAGCTCGCACCGCCGCCAAGGCCACCCGAGAGGGCTCCTTCAAGGCCTGCATGCGCTCTTCCGTCAGGCCGTGCTCAACACCGATGGCGTCGGCAGAAATGTTCGTCCAATCGATTGAGACAAGGTCCATGCTGGGTCGGGGTGGAAAGGTCGTGAGCCCACTCTAGCCCCGAGCAAGCACAGACCCCAACCCAGGCCGGGCAAATTCAAGGGAGCCGGGACAACATGCCCGTTTGGCCCAGCAAGCGGACAGCAAGCAGCGCCCGGACAGAGCCCGATCACGCCCCGACACCTAGTCACGCCCGGACAACAGGGTCACATAGTAGAACAGGGTCGCAATCGCAGTGAGAGCCCCGGCCACATAGGTCATGGCCGCCGCACCGAGCACATCCGAGACGCCTTTCTCTTCCTCAGCGCTTGAGACAATGCCGGCCTCAACCAAGACCGCCTTGGCGCGCTTGGATGCATCGAATTCCACCGGCAGGGTCACCAGCTGGAAGATCACCGTGAAACTGAACAATATCACGCCCACCCAGGCCAGAGCCGGTAGGTGCAGCAACATGCCCGCGATGAAAATCCAGATCCAAGACCTCGAACCCATCATGGTCATGGGCACCAGGCTCGAGCGCATGCCCAGCCAAGCGTACTGCCGCACATCTTGAATCGCGTGCCCCGCTTCGTGAGCCCCCACCGCAATGGCAGAAATCGAACGGCCATCATGCACCTCTGGCGAGAGGCGCAAGGTCTTGGTACGGGGATCGTAATGATCGGACAGAAAGCCACCCACGCGTTCCACGGTCACCTCGGCGCCTCCCGCCCGGGCCACGGCCCTGGCGGCCTCCGCTCCTGTCATACCCGAGCGTACGCCCACTTTGGCATAACGCTTGAAGGTGGACTTGACCCGCATGGAGGCAAAAAACGCCAGCAGCATGAAAGGGCCGACAACAAGGAAGAAACGAGGATCGAAAAACATGGTCAGTAGCGGGTTTGGGTGTCCCTTCTATTGGGATCGGATCGCTGTGAATTCCACCTCCGAACAGAGGCGGGGTGGAGGGACTACGCCCGAGTCCCCTCTAGCTGGAAACAGGATAAGCAAGAGCCAGGTAAGAATCGAGTTCGAAGGGACATGTAGATGTCTGGAGGACAGAAAAGCCGCTCACCAGCTTCAGGGCGGTTCCTAGAAAAGCCCCTCCACAAGCCCCTCTTCATCCAGATCCACATCCTTGTAGGCCGGCTTCCGCCCAAGCCCCGGCATGGTCATGATCTTGCCCGCGTAGGCGATCACAAAGCCCGCCCCGGCTGCCAGGCGCAGGGCACGGATCGGCAGGGTGTAGCCCGTGGGACGCCCCTTGAGACTGGGGTCATGGGACAGTGAGTATTGGGTCTTGGCCACGCAAACCGGCAGGCAGCCACCCCCCTGCTCCTCGATCTTGCGCAGTTGCACAAGCGCCTCGGGCTCAAGCTGGATCCCGTCCGCCCCGTACTGATTCCGCGCCAAGATCTCGAGCTTCTCGATCAGGGGTGCCTGAGGGTCATAGAGGGGCTGTGCATTGCCCTGCATGGATTCCGCCGCTTCGATGATTGCTCTTGCGATCTCCTCTCCCCCGGCACCGCCCTTGGCATGCACCTCGGACAGGAACGCGCCGTAGGCCCCGCCGGCCATGGCGCGTTCCCGCACCAGCTCAAGTTCCGCATCGGAGTCACTGGGGAAACGGTTGATAGCCACCACCACCGGAATCCCATGGGCCCTCACATTGTCAAGCTGCGCATCCATGTTGACGCAGCCCTCTGCCAGAGCTTCCAGATTGGGCCGCATCAACTCCTCGGGGAGAGGTCGACCGGGCTTCACCTGGTAGCGCCCGGAGTGCATCTTGAGGGCACGCACGGTAGCCACCAACAAAGCCACCTTGGCCTGCATGCCACTGGCCGGCAACTTGATCGAGAAGAACTTCTCCGCTCCCATATCCGCACCGAAGCCGCCTTCGGTGACCACGTACTCGCAGAAGGTAGCGGCCACACGATCTGCCACCACCGAGGAGTTCCCATGGGCGATATTGGCAAAGGGACCCGTATGCACCAGAGCAGGGGTGCCTTCGGTGGTCTGCAGCAGCGTCGGATCCAGGGCCTTGGACAAGAGCGCCGCCATGGCCCCTGCCACGCCAATCTGCTCGGCTGTCACGGGCTGGCCCCCAAAGGTCTCTGCCACGATGATGCGACCCAAGCGAGCGCGCATGTCGGGCAAGTCTCTGGCAAGGCCCAAGACCGCCATCACCTCGCTGGCGGAGGTGATCTCAAAGCCACTTGTGCGCGGGATTCCGTTGAGTTTGCCACCCAGCCCCACCTGAATCTCCCTCAGGCAGCGGTCGTTCACATCCACTACGCGCTTGATCAGTATCCGCTCGGGGTCGACCTCATAGGGATTGTCCAACAACACGCTCGTATCCAGCGCAGCAGCCATCAGATTATGCGCTGCAGTGACCGCATGAAAATCACCGGTCAAGTGCAAGTTGATGTCCTCCATGGGAAGAACCTGACTGTAGCCGCCCCCCGCCGCACCGCCCTTCATGCCAAACACAGGCCCCATGGAAGGCTGACGAATTGTGGCAGCGGCACGCTTGCCAAGACGGTTGAGAGCCAATGACAAACCGATGGTGTGGACGGTCTTACCCTCCCCCGCGGGCGTTGGTGTAATCGCAGTGACCAACACAAGCTTGGAATCTGCGGGGGGCGGTGCGAGCCCGAGGCGATGGTCCACCTTGGCCATGTAATGGCCGTATGGAATGAGGCTCTCGGGTGAAACACCCCATTTCGAAACCAGTTCGAAGAGGGGGCTCAAGTGCGCACTACGCGCAATCGCCAGGTCGGATTGCATGCTCCGGGGTCTCATTGTCATGTCTGTAGCAGAGGGTCTGGCGGCTTGGGGACTCAGTTCGGCGCAAGAATACGGATTTGAGGAATGCTGGCCCGCCGATTGAGCGCGTTGGACCCAGGAGTGTACCATTGGATGACCAAAAAAATCACTCCACTCGGCCCTCTGATCCCACCAACAGCAAGATGATGAAAAATCAAGGACTCATGAAGATCGGGGACTTCGCCCGGGCCTCAGACACAAATCTCCGAACCCTTCGTTACTACGAAGAGCTTGGCCTGCTCGAACCCAGCAAGCGTTCGGAGGGTGGCTTCCGTTATTTCCGCATAGTGGATCTGCACCGGGTGCGCATGATCCAGAACCTACAAGGCCTCGGCCTGTCCCTGGAGGAAGTCGGCAAGCTGATCTCCCACCGCAAAGCGGAAGAAGACCATTCGGCAACCATAACCCAGGTCAAGCAATCCCTCAATCGGCAAGCGCACCTGATCAAGGAACGCCAGAATCAACTGGCTGACCTGCACGCTGCAATCGATGAGGCCCTGCTCAAGCTCAAGATCTGCGCTACCTGCGAGCACACTCCCTGCGAGGGCAACAACTGGTGCGAGCCCTGTATCATGACCCAACGCTCTCTGCCCAGGGCCCTGAGCGCCCTGTTCTAGACTGTTTCGCGCAAAGTGCCCTGCAGGCTCGGCAACGAGCCGCAATCACAAGCCTGTCATCTGATCAAACACCCCTCTACGGTGAAGACTGTCTACCTGGACCATAACGCCACGACTCCGTTGGCCCCCCAAGTTGCCGCGGCCATGATCGAGGTCCTGCAGCAAGCCTGGCACAACCCCAGCGCGCGCTATCCCCGGGCAAAACAACTGGCAACGAGGATCGAGCAGGCTCGAGGACAAGTGGCACGCCTCGCGGGGGTAGCGGCCAGCCAGGTCGTCTTTACCTCCGGGGGCAGCGAGGCCATCGGCACGGCATTTCTCAGCGCAGAACTGTGGGGCCGCGATCTAGCCGAGACACCCCCCCAAGTTGCCCTCTCCACTGTGGAACACCCCGCGGTCAGAGCCTACGCCAGCGCTCTGGAAGAACGGGGTTGGGAGTTGGTTTCCATCCCCGTCAAGGAAACCGGGGCCCTGGACCGCAAGCGCCTCTCCCAGACCCTCGAGCGGGGCCCCTGCTTCGTTTCCTTGCAAACGGTCAACAACGAGACCGGCGTGATCTGCGACCTGGAGGGGATCGCCGCCGAGATACATGGGGCCGGAGGTCTCTTGCACTTGGACGCGGTACAAGTGCCGGGAAAAATCTCCTTGGACACTGAAACCTGGGGTGCCGATTACCTCTCCCTGGCTGCTCACAAATTCAATGGCCCCAAGGGCATAGGCGCCATTCTTGTGAAAGAGGGCGCGCCCTTCACCCCGTTGATGCTGGGGGGCGGCCAGGAAAATGGACGCCGCGCGGGAACCCTGAACACCGCCGGCATCATCGGCATGGGGATCGCAGCGGAGTTGGCCCTCAAGCGCGTGACCGAAGGCACGGCGAACCAGCAGATGGCCGCGCGGCAGCAGCGTCTGGAGAGCGCCTTGCTCGAGGGCATCGAAGGGGCACGGATCAACGGAGCCGAGGCTCCCCGAGTGAGCGCCACCACCAGCTTGACCGTGCCGGGAATCGAGGCCCACCTGATCCTGTCCTATCTCGACACTCTGGGTATCGAGGCCTCCGCGGGTTCCGCTTGCAGCGCGGACCGGGTGGCACCCTCACCGATCCTGCTGGCCATGGGGCGCTCCGAAGATGATGCCTCGTGCACTCTGCGCCTGTCTCAAGGGCCGGGGACCACTGACGAGGAGATCGAGCGAGTGATCGCCGGGGTCTTGGAGGCGACGCTGACTCTGAAGGCTCTTTCCTAGGATGAACCACAAGGAGATTGATCGAGAGACCAGCCGAGTGCATCCGACCGAGCCGGTCGAGTTGGTGCATCTGACCTTGTGATCCCAGGTCGGCGGACCTGACCCGGCTCCGAGCCGCGGCTACTCTCCCAATTCGAACACGCCCTCGTGTAATTCGACGTCCAGTTCGACGCTTGTGACTGTTGTGACGATCGTGCCGATCAGGGGGTGGGGAAATTCGATCTCTGTGCGAAAGGGCAGCATCATCCCTTCGACGTCGCGATAATCGCCGTACTCCACGTGCTGACCAATGCGGCCCAACGCGCCGATTACGGTCAAGCTGTCCTCCGCCAGGATGCCTCCTTTCTCCAGGTCGATGTACAGCGTCCGGGCTGGGGACGACGTGCCGCTCGTGCGGACCAGGAGTACCTTCTTGCCGCCCCCTTCAATTTGCTGGATCACCAGTGCGTCGGGATACCAGTGCCGCCAGTCGCCATAGCGACCAAGGGGACTGTCCAATCGCAGCATCTCGGCACGCTCACCCTGGTGGACGGTCAGGGGCGTCATTGAGGTGAGGGTCCGGGCGGCTTCACCGTCGAATCCATAGCGCTCAAATTGGCCCGCCGCCTCGCTGTCGACCCGAATGCGATTGGGCCACGCGAGCAGGGTGCTCATCTCGCCGGTGATGTTCTGCTTCTCGATCGTCACAGCGCCGCTCAAGCGAAGGGGCCCGAGGGATTCAAGTAGGTCGATGCGGTGAAACTTGGCGACCTGAGCCGCGACCTCGTCGATGTCGGGTAGGTCGAGGGACGGATCGAAACGAAACTCCTGGTGATCGCCCACGTGAAAACCTGTCACTTCCCCCGCTTCGGAACGATCGAAGGCCAGGACTTCACTCGGATTGGGCCGCAGCTTCCAGCGGTCCTCACCGACGTAGGTGAGGGGAACGACGCCTTTTCCCATGATCTCCAGGGCCATGTCCTTGCCGTCCCGGATGATGGCGCGGTACAGGTCGTTCTCGTCGTCCTCCATGTAGTAGCCGAGGTACTGCTCGAACGGTGGGGCTGCCTCGTTCGTGTCGTACGGCACACCCAGAAACAGCTCTCCGAGCACTTCCTCAACCCGTATGCCCGTATGGTTGCCTCGGGACTGGGTGAAATAGAACACCATCGCCTTCTGCTCGGGAAAAACCCAGGCGTGCGTCCCATCCGAGCCCGTGTGACCGAAGGCGACGACCTCATCCTCACCCTCTTCACCCGATTCCGTCCAGAGTTGCATCAGGTACCCGTAAGCCGTGTGGAGTCCAGGCAGGCCCGTCGGTCCCTTCATCGGGTGCGGTCCTGGAGTGAGCGCCCGACGGACGAAGCGCGCGCCGAGCAGCCGTTCTTTCACCGGGCGTCCCTTGCGCCGCCAGAACTCCATGAAGCGACCGTAGTCCTGCAGCGTGGAGTAGAGCCCCTGAGAGCCGAGGAAGAAGGGGAACAGCGGCGGCTCGTCGGGGCCCCAGAATCGAGTCCACGCGCCCCGTGAACCGCCGTACTTGACGCACCCGCGCGAGCGCAGCGGGTGGTCTTCGGCCATGACGCAAGCGCTCCCCTGCATGCCCAGCGGTCCGAGGAGGCGTGTGTTCACGAATTCCGCTGCGCTCATGCCGCTGACAACCTCTATCAGGGCAGTCAGCGTGTCGGTGCCCTGGTCGCTGTACGAGAAGGCGCTGCCCGGTTCAAAGTCGAGCTCGTACCCGGCACCGAGGTTGGCGACGGCTTGGATGCCGTCCAGATCGCGCAGATTCTTGCCGAGCAGCAGGGACATGGGCAGACCACTCGTGTGCGAGAGCAGGTGTTCGATGGTGATGTTGCGCGTGCCCTCAACGTCGAAGGAGGGCAGGTACTCCGCGACGTGGTCGCCCAACTTGACCTTTCTGTCATCGACCAGCATCAGGATCGAGGCCCCGATTAGGGGCTTGGTCATCGAGCGCACGCAGAAGACGCTGCCGGTCTCCATGGCCGTCTGTGTCTCTCGATCGCGCCAACCGTAGGCCTCGTGCAGGATCGAGCGCCCGTTCTTGATGACGAGGAGTTCGGCGCCGACGATCTCCTCATCATCGACGAAGCCCTGAACCAAGTCGCCGAGAATTGCGAGCACGTCAGGTGAGACGCCCTCGGCTAGAGCGCTTGAGGCAGGGAAAGGCGCATCGGGGTTCGCCGGCTCCTGTACAGGAGAAGCGGGTACCAAGGCCAAGAGAAGGCCAAGGAAATAGGGAAGAGAGAGCATAGTGAGGGGTAGTCCTGTGGGTGGGATGAATTCAAAGTGCCGGCAAGGACCAGTACTTCATTGTTGGGATTACATTCGCACCCTTTGCGGGGGTGCCGGTTAGGGAGGGACGCTAGCTGCTGGGAGTTGCAGGCATCCCGCTCGCCAAGGCGACGAGGTGCTCAAGTGCAGCCACATGGGCGTTGAAAGCCTTGCGACCCTTGCCGGTGAGCAGCACCCACGTATGTTGGCGGCCATTCACCTTTTGCTTGCGCAACTTCACATATCCCGCCTCTTCAAGCTTCTTGATCTGCTTCGACAAGACGGAATCGCTCACCTGCAGCGCATCGCGCAAGACCTGAAATTCGGCCGTTTGCAACGGCGCTAGCAGCGCGCATATTTGCAACCGGTTGGGCGCGTGAATGATCGGGTTGAGGCTGGGTGTACTCATACTTTTTTCCGTTGCTGTCTCCGAGTCCGCTTTGGACTGCTGCCCCGATCTTGGGGCATAGTCAAGAGGATCGGATAGGCTAATCAGAGAATGGCCTTCCCCGTTTTGTAGTACTGCAGGACGGCAATCGCCATCAGTGCACCGCCAGCGATAGGTGCCCACTCATAGCCACGTGTTTGATTCAAGAGATTCGCGCCAACGATCAGCGCCGTCGAAAATACCGCAAGGACGAATAACGCAGAGATTTCCTTTACGCCGTTGGGGCATGATCTCAGAACTGCGCCTTGCTTGCGCTTTTGTGCCGCTAACACACCGGTAAGGACGGCAAGTGATATGACGACCAGTTCGGTTTTACCCCAAGCGGAGACCGTCACCATGCTGCCGATAGTGAGCGCTATCGCGGCGCGAAACCAACGGGTTGGCATCGCCTGGTTCAGGCCCGCACTTTTGGCTTGTTGGACGGACCTTAGGGCCTGTTTGGCCTCCTCTATGCCAGTTCCCGCTGTGTTGATGCCGCTGTGATTGCTGTCCATGTTTGTCCTCTTCAGATAGGTTTTCTTCGCCATGAGGGACCGCGCGATGCTGCGTACCGAGAGGCAGGCTGAGCGCGGCGTCACTTTCCACAACGGAAACTGTAGCCGTCACTTTCCATTGCGTCAAGTGATAGCTTTCCAAAATGGAAAGTGTCGGGTATCAACTGGGGAGGATTGCGGCCAGGCCCCCGGAAACGGCCCTCTCTACCCGTTTCCCTCCGCGTCCAGCGGCACCGATTCGGACTCCCCGCGCCGATTTCGGAGCAGGCTGTTTTTGCACCAGTCCTGACCTGACTTCGACGGTAGCGGGTACTGGGCCCTGTTCGCTGTGATAAATGAGCATTCCTTTACTGGGGCCGGGACTGGGGAACAACATGACCTCGTCCCTCTACCTGACCTGCCTGCAGCTCAGGCAAGCGGGAATTCGACATCCAAAGGGGCCAGTACCCCTCAGGGTGACCCCCAGCCCTGTCGATGACCCTCTGGGCCTGGCATGCCCCCTACTACCCCCTGCGCAAGGACCCCGGCCCCGCTACCCTACCGACCCCGCCAACCCCCAACGCCCCATGTCGCAAGCCCTCCGGACCATCTGCATCAAGAAAAAAGGCCTCTGGAATCGCACACACCTGTTGAGTGACGAGGAGGGTCAGCCCTTGGGAACCCTCAGCGTGAGCCGCAACCGCTGGGGAATGGTGGTGGCCGGAGAGTACCGCCCTGAGGCTGGCGAGGTGCTGCGCATCCGGCGCGACCCGGGCCTTCTGCGAGGCCAGTTTTCTCTCTGGAGCGAAGACGGCGAGTGGCTTGGCTCAAGCCTGCGCTGGGCATTCCTTCGACGCCAAATCGATATCTGGACTGGCAGCAAGCCTCTCCGAATCGTGCCTGCACGGGGGTTTAGTAGGGGTTGGCGAGTGATCGCCACCAAGACAGGGGAGGCAGCTTCGATCAAGCTCGGCCTGGGTTCGGCCCAGATCCAGCAACTACGCAAGATCAACTTCGAGTTGCTGCTCTTCGCCCACTTTTTGGGCAGCCTGACCCCCTACGAGTCCTTCTGGCCCACGGCCATGGACGCTGAAGAGCGAGGCACCGCAGGCCCCAAGCCTGCCCAGGCCTGAATCCCGCTGCCAACAAATCCCGACCACTTGGAAGTTATTTCCCAAAAAGTCGTCCAACCCAACCTCCAAAGGCCCCTTCTGCCCTCCTTCATCCCATCATGCGACCGATCGTTGTTCTAGGCCTAGTGCTTGCCGCTATGGCGGCCCTCTTTTTCGCCTTCCAGGAAGGCCCCACCCCCGCTCCCGACGCTCTTGGGGGAACCAACACCTCCAATACTGGAGAGGTGACGCCTTCCAAGCCCACTGAGCTCGAAGGCGAGACGATCAACGAGCGTGAGCAGGTAGACGCCCGCACCGATGCGGTCGATCTGGAGACCCCCACAGCCGCGCCCACCAAGGCCGGCCTGACCGGGATCATCGTCGGTCCTGACGAGAAACCCCTCAAGGATGCACGCGTTGTACTCACCCGCCACGGCACGACCTCGGCGCTCTTCATCGACCCCACCGAAGTCGATCGCAGTCGAGACAAGACAACCAAGACAAACAGCTCGGGGCAGTATTCGTTCACCAGGGTCGAGGCGTTCGATCGCTACGCCCTTCTGATTTCGCACCCAGAGTTTGCTCCCCTCGAGGAAGGGGGAATCGTTGTGGTCGAAGGCGAACTGAACGAATTGCACCCAATTCAGCTCAACAAGGGGGTGACCCTAAGCGGGGTGGTGCGGGACACCGCGGGCAACACGGTTCCCAAGGCCCAACTGGAGCTGGGTCAGATGGCCCTGGCTATCGGCGGAGGCACCGATCCCAACTCCCTCGCAATCGTGACTGATGACATGGGCGAGTATGAATTCAAGAACCTGGCCAAGGGCAACTTTGTGCTGCAGGTCCAAGCAGATGGTTATGGGCAGGTGACCCTCTCACAGATCCATGTGGCTGGCGATGGGGACATGACCCGCGACATCACCCTGGATCTGGCCATGGCCCTCGGTGGCGTGGTCACTGACGAGAACGGTGTGCCACTGAAGGATGTCAAGGTCACGGCCTACTCGATCGGCAACCGCGAGAACCGCACCCAGACCCAGGCCCAAACCAGCGCCAAGGGCGAGTTCGTGATGCACAATGTGCCCGCCGGGCACTACACCCTACGCGCCCAGGCGACCGGCTTCCGTATCGGGCAGGTGGCCCGGGCTGAGGCGGGAGAGATGCACCTGCAGATTGCCCTGATGAGCCTGCCCAAGGTCAGTGGACAGGTGGTGGATGCCGCAACTGGTAGCCCTCTCCGGCGCTTCTCTGTCTCCCTCCGCCACGCGGGGCCGAACACGATCAACACAGTACGCATCGGCAAGCCCCTCTCCTTTACCGACGAGCAGGGCCGCTTCAGTTTGCCTTGCCCCAAGGCAGGCAACTTCATGGTCCAAGCAGATGCCCCCGACCACGCAGCCAGCCTTTCGGATGTGTTCACCATTGCTGACGGCCAGGAACTCGGCGGCATCACCGTGCACTGCACCAAGGGTGGCGGCATCAAGGGCATCGTGATGGACAGCAACGGCAAGCCCATTCCTCAGGTCAAGATCACCACCCGCGACGACCGTTGGACCGGCAGTGACTTTGACATCTCCCTGGGCACCTTCCCGGGCATCGCCATGGTCAAGACCAGCCGCACCAACTCCCGCGGCGAGTTCTCCATCGATGGCCTGACCCCCACCATCTATCTGGTTGAGATCGAGCACAAACAGTTCGCCAACGCCGCCGTGCGCAATGTGATCGTGACCGAGGCCGTGGCCGTGGACCTGGGCGAGCGCGTACTGGCCCGCGGTGCCATGGTCAGCGGAACCGTGCGCAGCCCAAGTGGCTCAGTCCTGCCTGGCAGCGTGGTGACCATGATGCTGCAGCCCGCCGCTGACGAGTTCCCCGCACGCTACACCGCCAAGGCCAACAAGGAAGGTCGCTTCCGCATCACAAACGCCCGCCCGGGCACATACTGGATCCACGCCACGCGCCCCATCCGCGGCGGCGGCAACCCCTTCGCCCACTCCAGCGACATCCAAAACACCCGCCGTCGAATCACCGTGGGCGATGGTCAGGATCTCCAGGGGCAAGACTTCGACCTGGCGAACTGAGTCCGTCAGCCGCGAGGACCCTCGTAGGCTAGCAGGCAAGAACCCGCCACACTCAACCTGGGGCCAAAGGCCCCGCAAGTTCTTCGGGACCCAGGTTGAGTGTGGTGGTTTTGTACCTTGTATCGTACGGCCGGATTCAGCACCCATGCCCCACACTCCTCAACAGCTCAGCGCCTACCTCACGGAACAAACAGGCCTGACAGTCAGAGTGACCCTCACGAGAGCCATGAGCCAACCCGTACGAGGACAAAGCAAGGGTGCCCAGTGGGACCTGCGCCTGCACCGAGCCTTCGCCCAGGCGCCCGAGGATGTGCTCGAGAACCTGGCCCGCTGGCTACGCAACGGACGGCGCTCCAAGCGTGCCTGCGAGGGCCTCGATCAATGGCTCGAAGAGACGATCTACTCCCAACGAATTCAGCGCAGGACACCGCTCCGATCAGGACAGGGAGAGACCTATGACCTGATTGAATTGGCCCAAGACCTTTGGGAAGGCTTCCTTGAATCCAGCCTGTCGCCGGACAAACGCCCTCACCTGGAGTGGGGCCTGCGCCGAGCCAGTCGTTCCCGAGGCGGCCTGCGCCTCGGATCCTGGGACGCCCAGACCAACCGCGTGCGCCTGCATCCGGTGCTGGATGATCCCGGCGTGCCAGCTTGGTTCGTGCGCACAGTCCTGGTCCACGAACTCCTGCACGCTGCCCATCCACCCATCCGCGACCAGGCCGGCCGTCGGTGTCCCCATCACTCCGAGTTCCGCCAGCGTGAACGGTCCTGGCCCGACCACGAAAAGGCCCGGGCCTACGAGCGCAAGCATCTCCCCCGCCTGGTGCGCGCGGCACGCTCCCTGGCACGAATCCGGTAGGAGATCGCTCAGTCGACGGTGGTGTCCGGCTCTTCCGCGCCGGTCAGGCAGGTGCCAAGCACGTTGCCACCGAGGGACTCAAGCACATTGATCGTTTGCTGCACAAATTGCCGCGGCGTCGATCCTAAGCGCACGACCATCAGGATTCCGTCGGCCATGGCACCGAGCAGCGAAGCGTCGGAAACCCCAGCAGCAGCCGGGGTATCGATCAACACATAGGAATAGTTCTGTCGCAGTTTGTCCAGCACCGTTCGCATGCGGTCGGAACCGAGCAGCTGACTTGGATTCTTGGGCAGGGTTCCAGCACCAAGAATCGAAACGCCCGGAACCGAAGTGGCACGCACAGCGCTATCCAGAGAAACGCCACCCGCGAGGAGATCCGCCAGGCCCTTACGCAGGGGAAGGCCCAGGCTCTCTTCAATGGAAGGCTGGTGCAGATCCGCGTCTACCACCAGTACCTGGATCCCGGGCAATTCGGTCATGGCTGCTGCCAGATTCAAAGTCGCCACTGTCTTGCCCTCGCCGCGCAGGGCGCTGGTCAGGACCAGGGTGTGAGAGGCTCCGTCGGGATTGAGGGCTTGGATCGAGTTACGCAGCACGCGAAATTGCTCGGCCTGCTGGGAGCGAGGAGCAGTAATCACGCACAGCTCTTCGCCTGTCACAGGCACACCCAGGGACTCTTCAGGCTGAGGTACAGCCAGTACGTCTGATGATTTGGTCGAGGGCATAGGATCTTCCTGAGGCTTCCATCGGCGAGGCAGGCCGCATACCGCAACTGGAAACCAGCCATTTCTGCACCTTGGGAGGCCAGCCTAGGCCCATACGGCGCAGATTGAAGCTGCAAAAGGGAAACCAGGCCCGTTCTTTCGATCCAATTCCCCTCTTCCAGCCTCAATCCCTGGGCCAGGCCACATCCCTTTTCCCGAGGGCGACCGATGCACTACGGGAAATTTCCAGGATGTCGCGAATTGAGGACTGGGGACCAAAGGCCTGGGGACCCAGCGCCTCCTCAACACGCCCCATGAACTCATTAGCCATCTTGTCCTTGCGATCCCCCAGCATCCCGACCCAGACCCCCTGGAGCGGTTTCAAAGCGTTCACCCTCAGTTTCGGGTCAGCCAGGGCCTCAACCAGGAGATCCTGGGCCTGCTCTTGAAAAGGCCCACGAACCGCGAGCATTCCAATGCTGCTCCAATCCAAGGGAGATCGCCCGCCCGCCTCGCTGGCCAGCAGTTGCTCCGCAAAGGGTCGATTGAAGCCTGGTCCTGGGTGCAGCTCAAGATGCCCCACCGCCACGCCGCGACCCAGGTCCCGTAGGCCCTGCAGAAATCGTGCGCGGACCTCCAACGCGCCCGCGCGACGCAAGTCGTCAAGCGCCATCGCCACCATTCCCAACAGGGCAGCATCCTCTTCGGGGACTGCCTTGAGGGCTCGCTCCACTTCTCCCCCAGAAAGCAACCAATGCATGTGGAGGATCTCGGCCGAAAAACTGGTCCCGGGCCCGGGCCCGCTTCCCTCCGGTGGCCGCCACCCCTGACGCACCAGAGCCTTGGGAATGAATCGCGCACTGGGCAAATGCACACCCCACTCCAAGAGGGGCCACGGATCAGGCAAGGGTTCGGTCTCTGCATCGGGGCCCAGCGGGGGTGCACCCAGGCGGTTCAACCAGGTCAAGGCAGCCATGCGACGTGCAGGGTGCCCGGGCCGTGCCAGAGCAGCCCGGGCCGCGGCAATCAACTCGGGATGCTCAGCAGAAGATCCCACCGGCGAGGCCATGGCAGCCAACGCTTCCAAGCGAACCCACTGCCCGATCTCCTTTGAGGTGGCAAGTCCTGCAACCAGGTCCGGGACCAGACTCGAGCCCTCTCGGGTCACCGAACCGAGAGCCCGCAGGGCTCGTGCAAGCCGCCCCGCGCGCATCCAAGCAGTGCTTGAATCAACCTCCAAACCCTCTTCCAAGTCAGCCAATACCCCCAAGAGAGCTTCGCGCCTGTCAAGGGCAACACACCAACGCCCACGCGCGGCTGCGTCCAGCAGGGCATCCAAGACTGGACTGCTTGCGTCTGCTCGGAACCTTTCGCCCAACCAGACCAGGGCCCCAGGCCATCCAGAACGGGCCAATGCCATGGCCCCCCGCCGGTTGCCCTCCCGGTCGTGAGGCCGTTGCACCAGCTTGATCCAATCCACCAGGGTCTCGACGCTCGGGGAGGAAAACTCCACGCCCAGAGGCACCATCAACAACATGGATCCAGCACCTGGTGAACCCTGGCCTGCATCGGCTCCAGGCAGCAGAATCAGGTTGCCGCGATATTGTCGTGCGAGACGATTGAGAATCTCAGACCAGCTCCCTTCCAAAACACCCGGGCTCGGCTGCCGGATCGGTGTGGGGTTGGTCCAGCGGGGATCCACAAGCAGGGGCAGAGGCGCACCGCCGAGGCGATCGAGTTGATCGATGACTTCGCCCAAGTGCGCACCGGTCAAGTCAATCAATGCAGACTCACCCGGCGGATCGCTCAAGCGGCCCCGCACAGCCAACCAACTCTGGGGCAGGCGGGACCCCTCCGGATTCCAATCGAGGTAGCGGGCAATCAAAGCCTCACGACCGAGGGCCTGACCTTGCGCGAGGGGAGAGGACAGAAGCGCAACGGCCAGGGCAAAGTGCTGGTCCCTTCCGCCAATGATCAAGGCTAGCCGCCGCTCGGTCTCCGCCCCGGCAGAAAGGGCCTCGACCAGCAGCGGCGTGTGCTCGGGCAAGAGATGCTCGTCCAACCAATCCTGGGCCTGGGTGCGTAGAGGACGGCTGGGTGCCTCCAGGCTGGCCAGAGCGTGGGGCACGGATTGGAATTCGACCCGGGACGCCTGGGGTCTGCCCATTGCCTGACCTGCTACCAGGCAAGGAGCCAGACCGATCAGGAGCACAATAGGAAAAGGAGACCAGAGCAAGGGCTGGCCAGTGTACCCCGGAGCCCCGGCGAGTCGAGGGGAGCGCCGATTGGCAGCTTGAGGGGCGAAACCCGCGGTCCCTCCGCGCTACCCTGTCGCCAGCATGTTCCGTCGATTGTTCATAGCCAACCGGGGGGAGGTCGCCGTGCGCGTGGCGCGCGCGGCCAGGTCCCTTGGCATCAGCCCGGTCTGCGCGGTCTCCCAATCAGATCGCGAGACCCCCTGGGCTTCCGCCATGGACGAAGTAGTCTGCCTGGGGCCGGGCAATCCGGAACTCAGCTACCTACGGGTGGAGGCCGCGGTCCAAGCCGCCCTGCAAACCGGCTGTGCGGCCCTGCATCCGGGTTGGGGCTTCCTGGCGGAGAACGCGCGCTTCGCAGCCCTCTGTCAACAGCACGGCCTGACCTTCATCGGACCGAGCCCCTCCCTGATCGATTCCATGGGGCTCAAGTGGCCCTCCAAACAAGCTGCGCGCCGGGCGGGCCTGACCCTGATCCCGGGCTCCGAAGGCTTGCTGCGGGACGTGGACGAAGCGCTGGAAGTAGCTGCCAGGATCGGCTATCCGGTCATGATCAAGGCCGACGCGGGTGGCGGAGGTCGCGGCATGCGCCGCTGCACCAACGAGGAGGAACTACGCGCGGGTTACGCACAGGCCTCCGCCGAAGCCATGGGAGCCTTTGGCAACGGCGACCTGTTTCTGGAGAAATGCCTGCAGAACGGACGGCACATCGAAGTGCAGATCCTCGGGGATCGTTGGGGCAAGGTGCTGCATCTCTATGAGCGCGAGTGCTCGATCCAACGCAAGCACCAAAAACTGATCGAAGAAAGCCCCTCCCCCGCCCTGGACCAACAGCAGCGCGAAGAACTGGGAACCGCGGCCGCCCAAGCCGCCGCTGCCCTGGGCTATGTGGGTGCTGGCACCATCGAGTTCCTGATGGACGCGGAATCGGGCGACTTGCACTTCATGGAAATGAACACGCGCCTGCAGGTTGAGCACGGCATCAGTGAGTGCATTACGGGCGTAGACATCGTCCGCGAACAGATCCGGGTGGCCGCCGGGGAGAAGCTCGAACAAGCCCAAGAGGACATCACTGTCAGCGGCCACGCCATCGAATGTCGCATCAACGCGGAAGACCCGACCCGGAACTTCCAGCCAACCCCCGGTGACCTGACGCGCTTTCAAGTCCCGCGCGACCTGGGCCCTGGCAGCCTGCGCGTCGACACGCACGTTCAGGAGGGGGACACGATCCCTCCCCACTATGACTCCCTGATGGCCAAGCTGATCGCCCACGGCAAAGACCGGGCCGAGGCACTGGAGACCATGCGCCGGGCCCTGGACGGCCTGGTAATTGAGGGGGTCACCTCGACCACTCCCTTGCACCAGGCCGTGCTGGCCAGCGGGGAGTTCCAAAGCGGTGCCTACAACACCGGTTCCATTCCCGGCTGGACCCCCCAACAGGTGAGTTAGCAACCATGGCCCATGTTCCCCTCACTCCTATTGGTTCGCCCCTGGACCAGGCCCTCGACCCCAAGATCTTTGCGCGCCAGACAGACGCCGTGCGCGAACGGGAAGAAACCCTGACCAAGCGCCGAGAAAAAGTCGCTGAGGGCTGGGGCAAAAAGTACACGGATCGAGTGCATGAGAAGAAAAAACTCACCAGCCGCGAGCGCATAGCACGGCTGGCAGATGAGGACAGCGAGGTCTTCGAGGTGGGCACCTTCGTCAACCACGGAGTGTCCTTCGGCAAGCTCACGTCCCCCGCAGCGGGAGTGGTCACCGCCTTTGTCATGATTTGCGAACGCTGGACCATGGTGATCGCCAACGACAACACAGTGGCCTCTGGATCCTGGTGGCCCCAGACTCCTGAAAAGATCGAGCGCGCCCAGGAGATGGCCCTGCGCCTTGGTATCCCCACAGTCTACCTGGTGGATTGCTCCGGGCTCTTCCTGCCGGAACAAGCGCGCTCCTTTCCAGGCCGCACGGGAGCGGGGCACATATTCAAGAAGAACGCCGAACTCTCCGCGGCAGGAGTCCCACAAATCGCGGGCGTCTTCGGTGACTGCATCGCGGGAGGCGGCTACATGCCGATCATCTCCGACCGGGTATTCATGACCGAACAGGCCTACATGGTGATCGCGGGCGCAGCGTTGATCAAAGGGGCCAAGAGCCAAAAGCTCTCCAGCCTGGACATCGGCGGACCGGAAGTGCATGTGCACCAGTCAGGCTGCGCTGATGTGCGCGTACCCGATGATGAAGCTGCCCTGACGGCGATCCGCGAAGAACTCGCCAAGCTGCCCTCTTCCGGCGCGGAATACCACCGCCATGGATTCGAGGCCAGCGAGCCGTTCCACGGTGCCACCGAGCTATCAGGCCTATTGCCTGCAGATCACCGAGTGACCTACGCAATCGAAGAAGTTCTGGCGCGCCTGGTTGACCGCAGCATGTTCTGGGAGATTCTGCCCGCTCGCGGTGAGGAGATCATCGTGGGCATCGGCCGGGTCAATGGACTCTACATGGGATTCGCCGCCAACCGCGGAGGTTTGATCGACGACGCCGAAGTGCGCGGAGCCCAGAAACCTGGGGGCATCCTCTATCGGGATGGCATCGCAAAGCTGGCCACCTTCCGCCGGGCCTGCGAAGACGATGGCATTCCCCTTGTATGGCTGCAGGATGTTTCCGGCTTCGACATCGGAGTGGAGGCCGAGCGGGTTGGACTCCTGGGCTATGGCTCGTCTTTGATCTACGCCAACAGCACAGGCAGGACCCCCATGTTCACAGTCCTCTTGCGCAAGGCCTCGGGTGCGGGCTACTACGCCATGGCGGGCATGCCCTATGAGCCTGTGGTGCAGCTCTCCACCACACTTACGCGCCTGGCGGTTATGGAAGGGCGAACCCTGGCCATCGCTGCCTTCAACAGCAAGCTCGACGACGAGTTCGAGATCGCCGTGGAGGATCCCGAAGAAAAGGCTGCCATCGAAGAGGGCATGCAGGCCACCGAAGCGCGCATTGAAGCGGACATGGATCCTTACTCTGCTGCCAGCCAGATGGACACCGATGAAATCGTGCGCCTGGACGAATTGCGCTCGTGGATTGAATTGTTCGCCGAGACGAGCTACCAATCCAATACCAACCGCCGCACCAAGAATCCGCGTATCTGGAGTCTGCACGATCTCGCTGCGCTGACGGAGCCCAACCGATGAGCCGCCCAACGTTGGAGTTGCTCGTGCAGCGCCACGGGGACGAACTCTGGCTGAACGCACCAGCTGTGGGCCTCTTCACCGACGCCCAACCCCTGGACGGTCTGCTCAGCCCGGGCGATGCGGCTGGCGTGTTGATGATCTTGGGACGGGCCCATGATTTGCTCGTACCCGCCCAGGTGCAGGGACGGATTCAAGGGCCGGGCCCAGAACTGGTGCGGCAACCAGTGGACTATGGAACGCGCGTCTACTGCCTGTCGCTCCTGGAAGATGAGCTCTCCGGCACGGAGCCCAACGACTCCCCCAACATAGCCGTCGACGAAAAGGCGCTGGTGCTCAAGAGCCCTCAAACCGGACGCTTCTATCATCGAGCCAGCCCAACGGATGAGCCCTTCATCAGCCCCGGAGACAGAATTCACCCAGGCCAGGCAATCGGCATGATCGAGGTGATGAAGACCTTCACTACGGTCGCTTTCTCCGGGGACGAGGGGTGGCCCACCAGACTGCGCCTCAAGGTCTGGCTGGCACAAGACGGGGCCGAAGTCACCCAAGGTGAAGCCCTGATCGAGTTGGAAGAGGATTGAACCGAAGACAATTCGGGCAGCCCGTCCCCTTTCGGGATGCCCTGGGGCCCATACCTCCAGAAGTGCCCCCCAAGAACCCGAAAAGACCCAACGGAACGCCCCCTGGGCCGTTTCTGATGCCACCTGGTTCCCCCATGTCCCGCCTCCTGATCGTCCTTTTTTTCTGCGCTGCCCTCGTGGGTGCGATCCTCCTGACCATGGGCGGCCAAGAGCCTCTGCCCGAGCCCCAAGAGTTGAGCCCGCAGCAGGAGACCGCCACCAAGGACGAACCCGATGAAGCGCTGGTCATGCAGCGCGAAGATGCCCGGGGGTTTGAACCAGCCAGTCTGGAAGTGATCACCAAGAATCCACAGGGAGTGCAACTGGCCGATGCCACCGTCAGCCTGAGCCGCACAGACCTGGGCGTCAACTTGACCGGTAGCGGGGTGCACACCTTCCCGAGCCTGACAGCTGGTACCTGGGAACTGCTCGTACAACACCCAGAGTTCATCGATGATCTGAGTACCGTCGTACTCGAACCAGGAAGCAAAGAACATCTGGTGGTACAACTCTATCCCGATCTGCGCATCAGTGGCACGGTCACAGATCGTTTTGGGCGCAATCAAGTAGGCCAATTCATCTGGTTCTTGCGGGATGGTGAGCTCTACCCCAAACGATTGAAGCGCGCGAGCAAGCTCCTGGGAGGTCAGGTGGCCACGAACGGTGAATTTGTCGCCCACATCCCCGCCGATGTCCCACTGCGCATGGTGGTCGGCCTACCAGGCAAGCCACGTTGGCAGGACGAAAACTTGACCATGCTCCAGGCCGGGGACCCGCAACATCTGGAACTGGTGATCAGCGGAACCACCCGCACTCGGGTTGTGGTACAGGGAGCCAAGCCCCCACGAAATGAGCGCCAGTCCATGTTCTCGATTGCGATTCAATCGGGCAGGAAGGCCAAAGCGGGACGAGACGACACCCAATTCCTTGAGACCTACGACGCCCAGACCCGCCGTCAGATTGCTCTGGCCAAACAACAGGAAACACTCAAGAGCATCCGCGACGAGGCCAGAGAGAAGGGCGGGTTGCCCTTCGAGGAGTTTGCGGAGGACCCCGACGGGAATCCGCAAGCCAATCAGGGCCCCAGGGGAGGTCGCCTGCGCCGCATGCGCCAGGAGCGCCTCAAGCAGCGCAAGGAGCGTCAGGCGGCGGGACTGCCTCCGGAGCCGAGGCAGCCGAGACAGGCCAGGCAAGATACGGCGCCAGCGCAAGCCCCAAGCAATAAGGTCTCAGACGGCCTGCTCTGGCAGACCCTGCGCCAGGAAACCTGCCCCCTTACGGGAGAACTCACTTTCCACAACCTGCCAGTCGATCAGGACCTGCGCCTGAGGGTTGTGCGCCGCATCGAGTCTCTCGACAGCGAGGCCATCTTCCGCGCTCTGCCAGACGTGACCCAGGTACTCGCACTCAGCATGCCGGAACCAAGATCGAGCAGGCCCCCGGATTCCATAACGCCAACCCTGTTCTTCAGCACGCGCCTGGAAAGCCTGCCGAGCGAGGCGCCCAAGGCCGGCGCCACCTGGAGCGAGTGAAGGCGAGAACCAACCCACCTGATTCAGGCCTCGCGCCCGCGCCCCTCCCCGCAAGGCGTTACGCTTGAACCATGCCGGGCCGCACAGGATCAAAAAGTCCGGGGCCCAAGCGCCCCAGCGCCAGGCAACAGGCCAAGGCCTCGCGCATCGCCGCGCAACTGCACGAACTATTCCCCTCGCCGGACGTGCCCCTCGATCATACGAGCCACTTCACGCTCCTGGTGGCAGTCATGCTCTCGGCGCAGACCACCGACAAGAAGGTCAACCAGATCACTCCGGAGCTCTTCAAGCGAGCCGGTGACGCGGAATCCATGGCCAAGATGTCGGTGCCTGACATCAAGAACCTGATCCGTCAGATCGGACTGGCCCCTACCAAGGCCAAGAACCTCAAGCGCATGTCCCAGTTGCTCTTGGAGCGCCACGGTGGCGAAGTGCCTGAGAACATGCAAGCCCTTGAGGACCTGCCAGGGGTTGGACACAAGACCGCCAGCGTGGTCATGGTGCAGGCCTTTGGGGTACCCGCCTTTCCCGTGGACACACACATTCACAGGCTAGCCGAGCGCTGGGGGCTCTCCAATGGCTCGACAGTAGTACGCACCGAAAAGGACCTCAAGGCGCTCTTCCCTGAAGATGACTGGGCCTTTCTGCACCTGGCCATGATCTTCTGTGGGCGAGAACATTGCCCTGCCCGGGGCCACGATCCAAAGGCCTGCCCCGTTTGTTCTTGGGCAGGCTAGATGTCATTCCCTTGGACTCTGGCGGGATAGTGCTACTATCTGAAAGGAGGCCTAGAAACACACGCAGCCATGGAAACCAACACATTTCTCCAACGCTCCGATGCCTGCCTCGAGCACCTTGAGGACTGGCTTGAGGGCTTTGATGCGGACGAACTCGACTACTCCTCCGCCGACGGGGTGATCAAGTTGGAGTTCGCCAGCGGGCCACAGTTCGTGCTCAACCGTCAGTCTGCCGCCAGCCAAATGTGGTTCGCCGCGGCGACTTCCGCCTGGCACTACACCTGGGACAATGAGCGCAGCGCCTGGCTTTGCGACCGGGACGAGCATGAATTGTTCCAGCGTCTGGCCGAGATGGTCTCCCAGCGTCTTGGACGAACGGTCAAAGCCTGATCAGCCGTCCCGACTGAGCAGCGGGTCGAGCAACTCACGCACCTGCATCAGGGTGCTCACATCCACCTGCAGGCGCTCATCCCCCACGGAACCATTGAACTCTATCGGTATGGTCATGCTCGACAAGCCCGCGCGGGGAAACTCCCGTGCCATGCCGAGAATCGACTGATGCAAGATGTCCAAGGGCATTTCCAACGCCACGCGGCACTCATGGGCCATCAAACTGAGGGTGCCCTCCGCATCCACTTCGTGACCACCCATTGGCAGCGTGAAGCCCTCATAAGAAAGCACACCTCCGGCAATCCGCACGCGAATCGGATCGGCCAAACCTGGCGAGATCGCGCGCTCTTGCCCCGCGGCAAGCAAGCGGTCGAGGGCTCCCAACAAGCGCAGAGGGACCTCCGAAAAATCCAAGGAGAGCAGCAACTCAAGATCTTCCAACTTGCCATTGCGCGGCAATCGGAAGGACTCAACGAGAATGGGCAGAGTGCCGATCTGGTCAGTGCTGAGCAACTCAAGCCAGGGGATCATGGGCTGAATCCAGGACTTGAAAAAGGCTGGATCCAGAGAGCACGAAAGTTCCAACGGAACGCCTTCCAGCGACCGCAATCCCTGCTGATCCAGAACCACTTTGAGAACTCTCCCGCGACCACCAGTCAACTGGATCTGCAAAGGGTCCCCCGCTTGCTTGCGGCTCATGAGGACATCGATCCCCGCGCCCATGGTTTCAATCAGCATGGGGGGCAGGCCCCACCACTTCTCCAGCACAGCCGGACTGACCTGCCGTAGGGTGAGGTCCGCCCGGGCCGGGCTGTCTGACGACTCGCGAATGTCCAAGTCAAAGCGCCCGCCATCTCCGCCAATCAAGCCAAGTACGGCAGCTCGTCGATCCTGACCTTGAAAGTCCACCCACAGAGTGCTGACATTCGCCTGCAACGAAAGCTCCCCCAGGGTGGCGCTAGGAAAAGAGTCCGGTGCTAGGGAAAAGAAGAGCCGCGTCTCAAGAGTGTCTGCGTCCACCAAGAAGCCACCGTCGCTCAAGCGCCCCTCCAAGAGACTTGTCTTGGCAATCACGACTTCAGGCTCCAACAGATCCCCCAGGCCACCGATCAGAAGATCGGCCCGGGCACTGATACGACAGGCACCAGGCAGGGTGCGCAGGCGAAAGCCTTCGGCATCGAGGGTTCCGGCTGCTGTCAAGCGCGTACCCTCGGGTTCCGTGAACTGCAAGCTGACTGTTGAAGTCTGCACACCTGTCGCCTCAAGGGTCATGGACAGGGAGAACACATCTTCGACCCAATCAGCAAACTTCCAGGAGGTTTCCAGCCAGTCATCGATCCAGTGACCCGGCACCGTCTTCAGCTGCAGGTTTCCAACGAGACCTGCGTCCTCGCTGGCGCGGATCAGGGACAACTCCACCTCGCCAGCTTGTGAATCGTCACTGATCGTGCAATTCATGGCCAGGGAACCAATCGACGATTCTCTCAATACTTGATCCAGGGAGAGTTCCAACAGCCCTGTGCCTATGTGAAGGCTTGCGCCCTGCTTGCGGAGGTCGACCAGATCCAGTCCCCGACCGCCCGGGAGAATTCGCAGGTTCAAGTCCAGTTCTTCCGGAATTTCTACGCTTGATGAAAGGCCTTCACCGGGATGACTGCTGTCTTCCAAAGCGCGCAATAGATTGAGTGATCCGTCCACACCAATCACCAACCTGCCTGCTATGAGGGCCACACCCCAAGGAACTCGCGAGTCGACCCAGGGGCTGGGGAAGGTCACATCTCCCTCAAACACAAGGTTGCCCCCCTCATCCAGCAGGCGCAACCCGTGAACAATCTGACTGGGCCCCCACCCAAGCTCCAGATCTCGCATGCTGATGGCTCCCCGCAGATCCGCGCTGACCTGTGCCTCAAGGTTGCGCGCGAAGGTGCTGGCCAACATGCTGGGGCCAAATAGGTACCCCGCCAGCACGACTCCCGAGGTCCCGCAAAAAACAATGATCAGCGCGTTCACCATGAACCCAAGCCCCCCGCGCAGGAAGCGATTCAGTCGAAGCAGTTGCTGAGGAGCGGCCATGGGTTTCGTCTCGGTTCAAGTCCAACCAATTCAGTTCCAGGAAATGTCCGGGGGCAGGTGAGCCAGGCCCTCCGCTGCAGGACCCATCAAGCGCAGAGCCTCGCGCCAGGTCGCCGCTGCTCGCAATTCGCCAAAGACCAGCTGAGGGGCTGGCTCGCACACCAGCCAGGCCTTCTCCCTCAACTCAACCTCCAATTGGCCCGCACCCCAACCAGAATAGCCCTCGAAGAGCCGCATGGAATCGGCACTCAAGTGCCCCGACTCCAAGGCTTCCAGAACAGGCCCAGGTTCCTGAGCCATCCAGATGCCGTCCACCACGAGGGTTGAGCAGTGAGCGAAGTCCTCACTGGCGTGCAACAACTGGTGCTGTCCAATCCCCACGGGACCACCCTCCTGAATCTCCAGACCAGCAAGACTCATTCCCCCGGGCTTGTGACGATTGATCACCAGCCCCTGCGCCCCTTCCCCATCGTGATGGCCGACCATCGCCACCGTGTGCATGAAATTCGGATCGAGCATCCCGGGGGAAGCGATCAGCAGAGTCCCTGGGTCCAAGAAGATCATGACTGCAGATCCTCTCCAAGCTCGCCCGGGCGAGGGGTACCAGCCTGTGCAACGGCAGCAGAAGAAAAACGGATGGGGTGCTTCAAGCACGCCTATGATCTTCAATCCCGCCCCCCCCATGGAAGCCTCGAGTCAGCTACTAGGGCAATGGGGCTGCATTGAGGGTAAACACGCACTCCACATGAGGCGTCTGAGGGAACAAATCCACGGGCTGCACGTGGGTCAGATGCCATCCGAGAAACTCCAGCCGCGCCAGATCCACCATGTTGCCCACCGGATTGCAGGAAACCAGCACCATGCGGCGAGGCTTGAGGGCCGCCAGTTGCGCGGGGACCTTAGGGTGCAGGCCCGCCCTGGGCGGATCGATCAGCACCACATCCGGCCGGGGTAAGTCCCCATCAGCGCTGCCTTCGAGCACCGCGCGCACATCCCCCACCTGAAACTCGCAATTCGCTGCTCCATTGGCCGCCGCATTTCGACGGGCATCCTGCACAGCAGCCTCCACGCTTTCAAAACCGAAAACCCGCACGTCCTTCTGTTGATTGGCAAGACAAAGGCCCAGGGTCCCGGCGCCGCAATAAAGATCGAAGAGCACATCCCCATTCTGCAATCCCGCAGCCTCGCCTATGCACTCCACCAAACGCTCTGCTTGCAGGGTGTTGGTCTGGAAGAAACTGGTGGGGCTGACTTCAAAGGTGCAGCCCGCCAGAACTTCGTGGATGATTCCTTCCCCATGCAGGATCCGCTGCTCCTCATGAAACGCCACCTTGGCAGAGCGCGCGTGAATGCCCTGAACCATAGTCGTGATCTCCGGATGGGCCGCAAGCAAGGCAGCGGCGAAGGGGTCTATGCGCTCGGGACTCGCCGTTTCGGTAACCAGATCCACCAGAATCTCACCCGTGTGAAACCCCTTGCGCAAGACCAGATGACGCAAGAGTCCCCGGGATTCCTTCACATCCCAAGGATCCAAGTTCTGCTGGCGAGCATACCGCCTGGCGCTGTTCAAGATCGCCGAAGCTTCGGGGAAAGCAATCAGACACTCTTCAATATCTAGCACCTTGTCCCAACGCCCCGGCACATGCAGACCCAGTCCAAAGTCCGCGACAACTCCCTGTTCTTCGTGCTCTTCAATCCAACGCCGGGAGCCAAAGGTGAAGTCCATCTTGTTACGGTAGTGCCAAGGATCGCGCATGCCGATAACGGGCTGAACCTCGGGCACATGAGTCAGATCAGATTCGGCCAGCGCGCTCTGAATCCACGACCGCTTGGCTTTGAGTTGGGCGGGATAGCTCACCGCTTGAAACGAACACCCGCCGCAGGTTCCCGCGTGACGACAGAGGGGATCGGTGTGTTCGGAGCTGGCATCCAAGACCTCAAGAAGCTGGCCATCAAATACTCCCCGCCCCTTGCGTAGCAGCCGCACCTTGACCCGATCCCCCGGAGCCGCACACCCCTTGATGCGCACGGGAATCCCGCTGGCCTCCGCAAGAACGTGCCCCCGAGAGCCGATTCCAATGGCCAGCAGCTCCACCTGATCTCCCTTGCGGGGCAGAGGCCCGGGATTTGCTTGGGTATTGTCGTTCATCAGGGCAGGAGAGTATCCTGCGGTGAGCAGCATGGTCAGGGCAAACCAACAGGAGTCGCGACAAGGTGCATACGGCATGGGCGCATGGATCGCCCTGGGCCTGGCCCTGGCAGTGCTAGTGGGTCAACTTGCCACTCGCTCCCAGTTCCTGATCGAGGACTCCTTCATCGCCTTCCGCTATGCGCGCAACTGGGCAGAGATGGGCCTCGCCACCTGGAACCCTAGCGACACGCCGCCAGTGGAAGGGTACAGCACGGTGCTCTGGGTCTGGCTCCTGCGCGGGGCCTACGCCTTTGGCTTCAGCCTGCCCGCGGCCGCTCAGCTGATGGGCGCCATCTTCGGCTGCGGAACAGTGGTCTTGCTGCACCGTTTCTTGGTCCTGGACCTGAGGCTGCGCCGCACAGCCGGGGCCCTGGGCATCGCGGCTCTGGTACTGCATCCTCCTTTCGTGATCTGGTGCAGCGGCGGGCTTGAGACCAGCGCCCAGACCTTCTTCATGTTCCTCGCGGCACGCGCTCTGCTACAAAAACAAAGCAAGTGGAAGAAAGAGCGGCTTTACGGAATCACCGCAGGACTCGCCACCATCGCAGTCATCTGGCTGAGACCCGAGGGATTCTTGTGGGCAGCAGGCATAACTCTGACGATGATCCTGACCGCACGACTACGCCCTCTGACAGAACGCCCCTCTCGCTTGCGCTGGACCCTGACCCTTGGCTTGCAGCTGCTCGGACTGGCGCTGCTCTTGTTCTGGCGTCACTCGGTGTACGGAACCTGGCTACCCAACACGGTGGCGGCAAAGAGCGGATTGGATGGCGCGGTACTGACACGAGGCATGGCCTCCAGCGCAAGCTGGGCACTCTCGACTCTGATCCCCCTGGCCTTGCTGGTGCTCGCGCCCTTCTCCCTGCGCGGCCCCCAGCGCGCAGGCCTACTTGCCTGCTTACTCATCTGTTGCGGGGGCCTGGCCTACAATCTGTTGGTGGGCGGTGATTGGATGCCCTACTTCCGCTTCCTCACCCCCATCAGTCCCTTCCTTTGTGCTGCCTTGGCTATCTCTCTGGCGCACCTGCCGGCACGGGGAGCTTGGGCTCCGGGCCTGCCCCTGGTGTTGATGGGTGCCCTGCCTCTGTCCGGCGAATTCCAATATGGAATCGCGCCTGAGGCCTTGCTGCAAAGACTGAACTACCGATCCTTCGACAAGGGGACCTTTCGCAGCGAGCGCGCCCAGTTCAAGCGCAGCGCCCAGAACCTCGAGAGCTTCCGGGCCATTGGCCGTGCTCTTGGAGCAATCTACAAGCCCGAAGACTCGATCGTGATGGGCGCCATCGGGGCCATCGGCTGGGAGTCGGACATGGTGGTCTATGACCGCAACGGTTTGGTGGACCCGGAGGTCGCCAGCTTGCCGCGTTCGACAGAGTCGCGCAGCGCCGGCCATGACCGCCGAGTACCCCGCGCCTGGTTCCTCAAACGCAAGCCCACGGTGCTGCAGGCCATGATCGTTCCCAAGGCGGCGCTGGAACCTGATTCTCCCGCTTTTGACGCCGCAGTACGAGCCAGCGCGCGCATTGTCTTTGGTCAGGATCCACAAGGAGAGGCGCCCTTGCGCGAGGCAGTCATTCCCCGCGTGTACGAAGTTCCACAGCAGGTGAACTTTCCCAAAGCCTATGCCCTCTTGGTGTGGGAATACTCCGAAGACACACAGCGAGTCAGGCAATTCTGGCGACACTATGGATACTGAGTTCGCCCGTCACTGATTGAGCTAGTTCTCGGAACAGCGAGTCAGCTTGGACCCGTGATCGGCAGTCTGCTCGCCCTGATCGAACAAGGCCCATGAAGTCTGCAGAGTGTCGGGCCCAAGGAAGCTGAACGAGGCGCTGTGCATGTGCATCTCGTCGGGGGACTCCAACCCTCCGTCCCCATCAAGGGAAAAGTGCAAGCTGCCCGCGTCCCACGAATTCGCGACCATGCGCGGCCTATTGCCAATGGCGCAATAGTGCACCAGGGTCAGCACATCGTTGTCCACAAAATAGAGAGTGCGCATCTCGTGAGGCGCACCGGGAAACGTGGTTTCCAGCACGACGCTGCCGCCAGAGGTCATCTCGTAAATCAGAGTCGCCGCCTCCTGAGAGCCGTCGGCCTCATACCAAGAACCCTCAAGGGCGGCAATGCGATCGAACTGCACCTTTGCAGCCTCTGGGTCAGAAACAGGTGACCGTTTGGGCGACCCCGCGCAACCGACGGAAAGAAGAACCGAGAGGACAAGGGCAGAGGGCAGAAGGGCTGCGGGAATCGTTCTCATGGACACCGTTCTAGCACCCCGGCAACCCATTGACACCCGAATCCCGCACCACGTCCTGGGGCCAGACATCTTTCAGGGCATCCGGGTGGGGCGCATAGGATCCATCGTTCTCCGGCAGGGCAATCCCCGCACGATCCAAAGCGGTGTAGAGACCCACCGCGATGGTGTTCGCCAGGTTCAAACTACGAATGCCTGCCTGAATCGGCAGATACACCCTTCTGTCTTCATTGGAAGCCAGGAAGTCCGCCGGAAGCCCCTTGGTCTCAGACCCAAACAGCAAGAGGTCATCGGCAAAGAACTCGGTCTGAAAACACGACCTGCCTCCCCGTGCACTGAACAAGCGCAGGCGCTCTTGTAGGGGTCGCTCGTTGTCCTGATCGAGAGCCACAAGACAAGCCTCCAAACTCTCATGCCGCACCAGGTCCACCATCGGCCAATAGTCAAGCCCTGCCCGCTTGAGGTAGCGATCTGAGAGCGAAAACCCAAGAGGCTCCACCAAATGCAATCGCACGTTCAAGGCAGCGCACAGGCGCGCGGCACAGCCGGTGTTATGAGGAATCTCTGGATGGACAAGGACGACTTGCATGGGAGCAAAAGGGTACTCTAATCGAGGTTACCCCACTGCAAGACCCGACACAACAGGACCGAGACAACCATGCCCGACTCCCTCAACAGCCACGAAGCCCGGGTCCTGGGTGTCCTGATCGAAAAGGCATTCACCACCCCAGATCAGTACCCTCTTACCCTCAACGCCCTGACCAACGGCTGCAACCAGAAGTCCAACCGCAACCCCCAGGCGGACTACGGGGAGGCGGAAGTCACCGTGGCCCTCGATGGCCTGCGCTTCAAGCACATAGCCGGGGCCCTGACCGGCGGCCGAGCGGAGCGCTGGCGACATACCGCTCTGGAGCACTTTGGCATCAGCGAGCGCGCCCTGGCCGTGCTGGGAGAATTGCTGCTACGGGGCGCCCAATCCCGGGGAGAACTACGCACTCGGGCCTCACGCATGCAGCCGATTGGGAGCCTGGAGGAGTTGGCAGAGGCTGTGAACGAATTGCAGCAAGCGGGTTTCGTGCAGCGCATTGGACCAGCGCCGGGCTCACGAGCTGAACGATGGCAGCAGTTGTTGAGCGAGGAGGATGTACAGGAGGCAGCGCCAGCAGAGGTGCCCCTCCCGAGCCCGTCCACAAGAGCCCCTCAGGTCCCTGATTTGGAAGCCCGGGTCACGCATCTGGAACAGCAGCTGACCCTTCTGGCGAAACAATTGGGAGTGGACCTGGGAGCCACCCCCGGCCCATCCCCAGAAGAAACCTGACCCCCAAAGCTCGAACGCGCAGTTCCCATCAAGGACGCGTTCTGCTCCGCCCGGGGGAGGGAGAGTGAGGCCGTTGTCTGGGCTGCGCCACCTTCCCACCAGGACAAGGCCAGCGCCCTGAAATCAGGCCGCAAACCACATGCCTGCCGCTTCAGCGTTTCCGCCACTCCTAGGGGCAGAAGGTCACCCTCAAGCCATCCGACACGTTCGACCCGCTTCCCCCCGGTCCGGCACCGTCCCGATACCAACACTGAAAGCGCCAGGTTGATCCCGGCGTGATGAAGTTGGGGCTGAAGAGGGAGCTTGGAAGGTCAAGTTTCACATCGAGCTGTCCGCCACTGTCGATGTGGGCCACCGGCAGAATACGCACCAGGCTCGTGGCTCCAGGGCCAATGCAACGGAAGCCATCAGCTAGAACGACTGGAGAAATCTCGTCGGGACCATAGAAGAAATAGGCGAACTGATTGGCGGGTGCACCAGTCAACCTCAAGTGAAAGTCGTCCAACTGCACGTTGGTGGAGCCACTCCAGCCAACATTCGCGCCGGGTCCAACCGAGTTGGGTGCAGCGATGCAAAAATTCGTCGGACCAGATGAACAGGAGTCAAGCACGATGCGCATGTCGTCAATGACCCAGCCCCGGAAGTTGTTCCAGGCACTGTCGACCGCATCAAAATTGAAACGGATGAGAATATCACTGCCCAACCACGGCGTCAGGTCAAACCCCACTTGATACCAGCGCCACATCAGATTGCCCTCTCCCAGCAAGGTCCAGGTCGCGCCACCATCATCCGAGAGATACACGAAACGCCAGTCCCACCCACAGAAACTGCACTCCGCGTCCTCAAAGCTCCAGAATGTGAGCATGGCATCATTGGCGGTGGCCGGTAAATGAACCGGTGCCACCATCGTCAGATCACCAACCCAATTGTTCTCATAGGAGCAGCAGCAATCCTCTCCGAACCACATGGCGTACTGATTGGACGGAAAGGGAGCGATAGGGGCAAAGCCATTCATACATGGGTTTGTGGCCCGCACCCAACGCCAGAGCCCAGTGGTGGTCCAACGACCCGCAATCGGGGTCTCGAAGTCGTCCTGGAAGACAACTGTCTGGCCCACGGCCTGAGTCGAGGCCGCAACTGTCAGGAGAACCAGTACCGTCCGAATAATCAGCATCTGAACCATCGATGGGCGCCTCCCCCGCCCTGAAAATCAAGCTGAAGGGATGCCATCGAGTGTAAAGGAAAGCCTCATCCCGAGGGCAGGGGGCTGGCACACATGTTCGGTATCTGTTAGGGTTCTGCCTGTGCCCTCACCTGCCCCAGCCCCCCACCGCGACCTGCGCCTCGCAGCCCATACCCGTCGCATCCTGCATCTGGATGTGGATGCCTTCTTGGCTTCGGTGGAACAAGCCCGGCAACCAAAGTTGCGCGGCAAGCCGGTGATCGTGGGCGGAGCCCCCACCTCCCGCAATCTGGTCATGTCCTGCTCCTACGAAGCACGCGCTGAGGGAGTGCACGCAGGCATGCGCTCAAAGGAAGCCGCACGCCTCTGCCCCCGGGCAATTTTTCTACCCGGAGACTCCCAAGCCGCCAATGCAAAGCGCAGCCACATCGCGCGCATTCTGCTGCAGATCTCGCCCCGGGTGCAGATCGCTTCCATCGACGATTTCTTCATCGACCTGACCGGCAGCGGGCGCCTTCTGGGTCCCGCCTTTGAAGTAGCGGTCGAGCTCAAGCAATCCATCTTCGCCCAAACCGCCATGCCGGTCACCATTGGCATCGGCACGAGCAAACTCATGGCGCGCATGGCGGGCAAGCTGGGCAAGCCGGGAGGCGTGGCCGAAGTCCTGCCCCACCACGAGTGCGCTTTCCTCGCCCACCTGCCGATCAAGCACCTGCCCGGGGTCGGCCATGTGATCCGCCGCCGCCTGGAGTCTTTTCACATCCAGACGATTGGTCAGTTGGCCCTGGTTTCCCGCGAGGTGCTCTTCACCACCTTTGGCGTCCTGGGCCTGACCCTCTACGACCGGGCCCGGGGCCTCGACCCCGATCCGGTGGAATCTGAATGCAGCATCGATGCGGACGGCAATCTTCACAGCCGAGCCCCACGCTCGATTCGTCGGGACAGTACCTTTGAACCAGAAGAAGGGCGCCGGGAACAGATCGAAGCCATGCTGGCCTGGCTGATAGATCGAGCTGCGGGACGATTGCGCAGCCATGGTCTGTGTGCAGGTTCCCTGGAGGTCCGACTGATCTATGTGGACACGCGTACTCCCGCCCAACAGCGTCAAAACCCAGAATCCAAGGGGCTATCCGCCCGCAAACGCCTGCGACCCACGACCCAGGACACCGCCACCCTCTTGGACCAGGCCCGCATCCTGCTACGCAGCCTTCCCCAGCACCGGGCGCTGGTCAAACGCATCGGAATCAGCCTGTTGCTCTTGAAAAAGAGTGCGGGCCATCAGGGAGAACTCTTCGGCAATTCTGAAGAACACCCTGAATCCGAGACAAACTCCCGCGCAAGCCGCGGAGACCGCCAGGCTGTGCTGGACCGCACCCTCGACGAGCTGCGCGAGCGCCACGGGTTCGGGCGCGTGCTACGCGGCGACAGCCTGCCACTCTTGACCAGCCACCCTCTGAACCAAAATGGTTTCGTGTTGCGCACACCATCTCTCAATCAATGACGAAAACGGGCACACTAAAAAACCAGGGCCCCTCAAGAACTTGAAGGGCCCTGGTGTACTCGCAAAGAGACGAGAAGCTTATTAGTTCACGACGCCGTATTTCGCGCTGGACTCAAGAGCCTTGGCAATGGCATCCATGGTCACGGGAGGATCGCAATCCACGGTGACGATCTTGGCATCGTAATCGATGCTGATCGAATCTTCGTTCACGTCCAAACCTGTGGCAAGTGCAGACCGCACTGCCGGGGGGCAATTGGTGCCTCAGGTCATGCCTGAGATTTCGAAGGAAACCCCCTTGGCTTTGGGGATCTCAACGGGAGGGGTGGAATCATCGGAGGTGCCGCACGCAACAAATCCGAAAGAGCCGGCGAGCATGGCCAGCAGAAGTACATTTTTCATGGGTCTGGTGTGTTTTCGAGTTGGAACAGACTGACAAAGAGAGTCAAAAGGGGTGTCAGCCCGCCCATGGAATAACCCATTCGACCCCGTCTGGACAGCATCGAGCTCGCACCAGATCTGTAAAAGGCCAGCAGCGGGCTGTGGGACCCTCTCCAGCAGCCCGCCACGGGGAGAACACCTCTGAAAGCTCCTCCCAAGCCCGAGGATTGGCCCAGCCGCCTCGGGCCTGCCGATATGCTCCTGCCATGAGAATCGAGTGCATCGGCGGTGGCCCCGGAGGCCTCTACGCCGCGATCCTGGCCAAGAAAAAGTTCCCCCAGGCCAACATCCGGGTCAGCGAGCGCAATAGGGCCGACGACACCTTTGGCTGGGGCGTGGTTTTTTCGGACGAGACCCTCGGGGCCTTCGAAGAAGCGGACCCAGAATCCTATGCCGCGATCACCGACGCCTTCGCCACCTGGACCGACATCGACACCTGGCACAAGGACACCTGGGTGCGTTCAACAGGTCATGGATTCTGTGGCTTGAGCCGCAAGCGCCTCCTGCAGATTCTGCACGCCCGCTGCGAAGACCTGGGGGTCGAACTTTGCTTCGAAACCGAAGTGGATCCAGCGCAACTGCCCGAAGCCGACCTGATCATCGCTGCCGACGGCATCAACAGCACGATCCGAGAATTGCACGCCGATGTTCTTCAGCCGAGCATGGACTGGCGGAATTGCAAGTTCACCTGGCTCGGAACCACCCGGCCATTGGAAGCTTTCACCTTCATCTTTCTGCCTACGCAACATGGAGTCTTCAGCGTCCACGCCTATCCCTTCGAGAAAGGCGAAAAGAACCTCTCGACCTGGATCGTGGAGTGCCACGAAGACACCTGGCGCAGGGCTGGCCTGGAAGACTGCACTGAAGAGGAAACCGCCACGCGCATGCAGGAACTCTTTGCCGACTTCCTCGACGGCCACAAGCTCTTGACGAATGGCTCCATGTGGCGCACTTTCCCCACCGTACGCTGCGAGCGATGGCATACCGGCAACATCGTGCTGATCGGCGACGCGGCGCACACAGCGCACTTCTCCATCGGCTCAGGCACGAAGCTCGCCATGGAAGACGCGATCTCCTTGATCAAGGCCCTCGAAGCCAACGACGCCACCGATATCCCAGCAGCCCTGGCCGCCTACGAAGACGAACACCGGGTGGATACGCTCAAGCTGCAAAAGGCCGCCCAGACGAGCCTTGAGTGGTTCGAAAATGTGGACCGCCATGTACAGCTTGATCCCCTGCCGTTCCTCTTCAGCTTGATGTCGCGCTCCAAGCGCATCACTTGGGAGAACTTAGCCCTGCGTGACCCGGATTTGATTGACCGCGTGCGCGAGGACTTTTGGACCAGCCGCGATCTGCCCCTGGAAAACGGCCAGCGAGCCCCGGAGCCCATGTTTGCGCCCTTCGACCTGGGACCCCTGAGACTCAACAACCGGGTGATGGTCTCCCCCATGTGCCAGTACTCCGCCGTGAACGGTACGCCCAACGACTGGCATCTGGTGCACCTGGGCGCCCGCAGCGTTGGCGGCGCAGCGCTGGTGATGTGCGAGGCTACTGCGGTTGCTCGCGATGGGCGCATCACCCATGGCTGCACGGGGATCTGGAACGATGAGCAAGCCAAGGCCTGGAAACGCATCGTGGACTTTGCCCACGAGCACTCATCAACGGCCATTGGTCTGCAAATCGGCCACGCTGGGCGCAAGGCCTCCTGCAACCTTCCCTGGGAAGGAGGTCGACCCCTCACCAACGACCAAGCCTGGCCCACAATCGGACCCACCAAGACCCCCTTCCGCTCGGAAGGACCTACCCCCAAGGCCATACAGCGCGAAGACATGGACCTGTTGCGCGATCAGTTCATCGCTGCTGCAGGCCGCGCCCTCAGCGCTGGCTTCGATCTGCTCGAATTGCACATGGCCCACGGTTACTTGCTCTCGAGCTTTCTTTCCAAGGCAGTCAACCAACGAGATGACGAATACGGAGGCAATCACGAAAACCGCATGCGGCTTCCCTTGGAGATCTTTGATTCGGTACGTGCGGTCTGGCCCACCTCCAAGCCCCTGCTCGTGCGTGTTTCCGCCACGGACTGGATAGGAGAAAGAGGTCAGACCATCGAGGAGACCATTCAATTCGCTCACGCCCTCAAGCAAAGGGGTTGCGATGCCCTCGATCTCTCCAGCGCAGGCAATGTGCTCGAATCCAGACCCGACTACGGCCGCATGTACCAAACTCCCTTTGCGGAGCGCGTGCGCAACGAAACCGGCCTTGCCACCATCGCGGTGGGTGCGGTCCTGGGGCATGACCACGCCAACACGATCCTGGCTGCGGAACGAGCCGACCTGGTTGCCTTCGCCCGTCCACACCTGGCCGATCCCCATCTCACACTGCAGGCGGCGATTCACTACGGGCATGAGGACCTGCCCTGGCCGAATCAGTATCTGGCGGTCAAGCCGAGCTAGCCTGCACCATCGACCTTTTCGCCAGGAGGCGGCCCCGGGCGTTCACCCCGGCCCGGGGGCTGAGGAATCGCCTCTTTGGGCAGGTCCCGAGGCGTGAACTCGCGCCCCTCAAGAGCGGGATGGTCCAGGGGGTAACGGGTCGCACGGAACATGGCGTTGCCGTTGCTGGGGCCACCACGGCCACCGCGTTGACGAGGGCCACCATCACCGGGGGGAGGTCCTTGACCGCGGGGTCCGCGAGGAGGTCCCCCAGGGCGTTGGCCCCGGCGGGGAGGTCCGGACCGTGGTCCGCGCCGACCGCCAGGGCCGCGGCCATCCTCTGCACCTTCACCGGGCTTGCGGCCGAGGGGGCTGATGAATTCCCAGACCAGATCGCCTTTCGAATTGGTCTCGATCAAACGGCCACCCTCTCCGTCGCAAACCAAGAGGCCTCCGCTGGGAAGCACTTGGGCGCCTGAGATATGACCCGAGTAAAGGTCCTCCTTTTTCGGCATGGCCCAAGAGGTTTGCTGAGTGGCCGGGACAAAATGCTTATCGGTAAGACCCTGGAAGACGCCCTCTTCATCGACCGGCAGAATGAGGAGTTCCACGCTGGAGTACTTGGCCTCCGGACGACCTTCACCGTTGTTGAAGATCGACAGGGCTGATTGCCCTCCCACCTCGGTCCAACGCACATCGTGTTGACCGAAGAGGGTGCGGTCGCTGGCTCGACCCTGATGGAACTGAACTGGATTGCCCACTCGCCAGACAAGATCGCCGCCGACGCCTTGGCGACCGCCAATAGAACCGGCCGCTTCTTCGGTGCTGGTGGAATGGTCGATAACCCAGACTTCGCTGAAGGAACGGATCGAGATCGCAATCAAGTCGAGTTCCGGCTCGTAGGAGATCGCGTTGGTATGCATCCAGTCGGCGCGCCGCCGAGCACGACCCTCGTCGGGGTCATCGTCCTCGTCCCCTCCGGCATAGCCCATGGCCCTGAGATGCTTCTCCAGCTCAAGCCGCTCCTTCTTCTCATCTTCGGTTTCTGGCTGGGCTGCAGCATGAGTGCCGATATTGATGTTGATGCGACGAGGATGAGCTGCGACCTCTCCGTGATTGGTGCGCTCAGCGTCAAAATCCTGGATCAAGTGGTCGAAGGCGTGCCACTGCCAGACAATCTCGGCACCTTCGGGTCGCGTGGGTTTGAGTTCCAGGATGCTGTCGACCCATAGCCCCTCCTCTCCAACGGCTTCGGGGTCGCGCCCCGCCAAAGCCACGTCCCGACGGGACCGGGCGCTCCAGACGATCGCCAGAATGTTGCCATTGGGCAGGGGCTCGATGTCATGGTGCAGACGCTGCTTGTCGGTGCACAACTCGTACTCCCAAAGCAAGTTGCCATCCCAATCGAGTTCAACAATGCGGCCCCCTTCTCCTCCCCCATGAAGAGACGCGTCCGATTCAAATTTCTCGCAACGCAAAAGGTTTCCGTTGTCCAGCAAGTAGACAGAATTGCCCGGGGAATCGCTTCGCTCCCAGGAATGCACTGCGCGCCCCTCACTGTTGATCAACCAGGTGGTTCCCGAATGCAGAGGGGCGAACAGGGTCAAGCCCCCGCTGGCTTCATCGGTGTGGGTCACGACGCCGTGACGCGGGATGGACGGAGCTTGCGGGGCAGAAGGTGGCGCGGGCTCTTGACAAACCAGGATGGGGAACAAGACCAGGGGGAACATCATGGTGTCCAGCCTACACTGGGCTGCTTACGAGAGTCCGAAGGCACATCACTTCTTCAGGCTGGAAACAAGCCCCAGGACCGCCCCCTGGGGGTCACGAATGGCGCAGAAGAGATCCCCTCCCATGGGCCGTGGCCCGTCCAGGACCTCTCCCCCGAGCTCGCAGCAGCGGGCCACGCTGGACTCGACATCCGTCACGCGCACATAGATCAGCCACTGGGCGGGCAGGTTCTGATTGGAACCCCGGGCGTGGCAGAGCCCTGCCACCGGATTCTCTTCGCCAGGACGCGCCAGACAGTAGTCGCTGTACTCTCCCATGGGATGTTCGGTGACCTCCCAGCCAACAACGGCCTCACAGAAAGGGCGCAATTCAGAGGCCTCGGGCACGGTCAGGTCGCACCATTCAATGGCACCGGGAGCGGGGACTTGGCTTGAAGTCATGGATCCAAGATACTGACGCCGCGGGCCTGCCCAGGACTGGTAATCCGCCAGGGGAGGAACCAGCCGGAGCCCCTCTCTGATTGCCACCTGGGGGGGGGAGCATTACCGGAATTCAACACCCATGGGGGCAGCACACAGCTAGATTCGCCCTCTGGAGAACAGCTTTCGTTCTTTCGGCTGCCCGACCTCGATGGTCGCTCATGCCCTGCATTGCCGCATGGCCTGCCCCTCTTCTTGGCTCAACCCTCCCATGACTCGACCTGCTCTCCCTATCGCGCTCTCACTGGTCCTGGTCATTTCGTGCGCCGGCACCCGACAGGACGAAGGAGCTTTCCCGGGTGCATTGGAAGTAGCTGCGCTCTTGGCGGAGGGGGCACTCGATGTCCCGCCAATCGGGGCCTACGCATGGCAGGTGAGCGGCGCATCTCCCGAGGCGCAAGCATGGTTTGATCAGGGTGTCCGATACATCCATGGATTCAATCAGGATCAAGCGGCTGCTTGCTTTGCGCGAGCTGCCCTGGCCTCTCCCGCATGCCCCATGGCGTGGTGGGGCATCTCCCATACCTTCGCGGTGGACATCAACAACCAGGGAGTTCCCAAGAACGAGGCTGTCTGGGCCCTGATTGCTTCCCGGGAAGCGGAGCGGATCGCCCATCTCTCAACGCCCCTGGAGCAGCGCCTGATCGCTGCTGCCTCGACTCGAGCCGTGGTTCCGGTTCCGGGACCAACAGAGCGCTCCCATCTGGATCTGGCCTACAGCGCAGCGATGGGAGAGATCTGGAAGACCGCGCCTTCGAATCCAGATGTCGGAGCACTCTATGCCGAGTCGCTGATGTTGTTGCAGCCGTGGGCCTACTGGACACTTGACTTCGAGCCACTCGAGCGAGCGGAAGAGATCGTTGCGTTGTTGGAACACTGCATGAAACTCAACCAGGACCATCCCCTCGCCAACCACCTGTATATCCACATGGTTGAATCCTCAGGGAATCCTGCGCGGGGAATCCCCTCAGCTGATCGACTCGGCGAACTCATGCCCGGGTCCGGACACCTCGTACACATGCCCTCACACATATATGTCAATGTGGGCCGCTACGAGGACGCAATCCGGGTCAACGAACGCGCGGTGGAATTGGACCGAGCCTACTTTGCCCAATACAAGAAGCCGACCTTCTATCTGCATTACTTCGCCCACAACATCATGTTCACAACGTTCGGTGCAATGATGGAGGGCCGCAAGGAGTTGGCGTTGAGCTATGTGGATCAGCTGGAGGAATTGAGCCCCGATACGGTCATCGAGAAGTTTGCTCCTTTCATAGACGGACTGAACGCGCTCCGGCTTCATGTCTTCGTTCGCTTCGGAATGTGGGAGGAGATCCTGGCTTTTCCCGAGTATGCGGAGTTCCGGAAGGCAAGCCGCAGCATTCGGCACTACGCCCGTACGGTTGCCCTGGCAAACCTCGGACGCACAGATGCAGCACGCCGGGAACTTATTCAACTCGATACCGCAATAGCCGAGACCCCTGAGGATTGGACGATCGCGTTCAACCCCAGCCACACGGTCTTGGGCCTGGCACGCATGGTCGCAGAAGCTGAGATCTGCTGGCGCGAAGGAGATGCTGCCAAGGCAGTCGCGATCTTGCACGATACCTGTTCGATCGAGCAACAACTCGTCTATACGGAGCCACCCCCCTGGATGATTCCAATCCGCCACGCACTCGGAGCAATCCAGCTTGCGAGCGGAGATGCCCTGGGAGCGGAGGCGAGTTATGAGGCGGATCTATCCAAGCACAAGGAGAACGCCTGGAGCCTTCTGGGCCTGCACCAGGCCCTCACCAAGCTAGGCAAACTGGATCAGGCCACGGCTCTCGAGCCAAGGCTGAAAGACGCCTGGGCACGCGCCGACATCGACCCGCCTGCCAGCTGTTATTGCGGCGTACCATTGAAGTAGCCATACATTGACACAGCCTTCTCCAATGCCTGTGTCCCGACTCAAGCAGTGCGGTCACACCCATGCCAAAGGTCACACCCGTTCAAGTTCTGGGATTCTCCATCCTTCACCTGATCGTCCTCACGATTGCATTGTTCTTTGCCCTTGAGGACCTGCCTGGAATGGAGGATCCGAATTGGAGCCCCTCCTTGGTGGGCAGGATTGCTGATGTTCTCTTTCAGATTCTCTCTGCACCCGGGCTGCTCGTGTGGGTCATTCTCGGAATTGGGGCCAAGAGGCAGACGCTCTTGAGTGGACCCTGTACTTCTTGAATAGCGTGATCTGGAGTGTGAGCTTGTCCTACCTGCGAGCGTGGCGGCTAAGGCAAGCTCGCGCTTGAGCCGGATCACATTGAAACGGGCGCGGCACTCTTCGCAAGCTGCAGTGTTCTGGAATCCCCCAAACTCCCTTGCCTGCTTTTGATAGGGTGCCCAGGTGAGCGCGAAGAACCTCCTCAACCTGGGACTGCTGCTGGTCTGCGCGGCCTGCAACCGTAAACCTCCTGCCGACCAAGCCACGCCAAACATCGTGCTTTTTGTTGGCGACGACCAAGGACTCTTCCTGGGGGCCTACGGGGACAAGAGCGTAACCACCCCGCGTCTGGATCGCCTGGCCAGCGAAGGCATGCGCTTCGAAGCGGCCTACGCAGTCAGCGCCATCTGCACCCCTTCGCGAGCTGCCCTGTACACCGGCCTCTACCCAGCACACAACGGCTGCAATGGTTTTGAACCCATAGGCAAGGGGGTACCCATCTGGGGAGATCTCCTGGGTCCCGCAGGCTATCGCACGGGCTTGATCGGCAAGCTAGGCGGCAAACCCCTGGACCGCTTCCACTTCGACTTCTTTGCGCGCAACCTCCCCAGGCAAGCGAGCGCGCGCTCGGTGGACTGGTATGTGGAGCAACTTGAGGCGTTCCTGTCCGTGGAAGACCCACGCCCATTCTGTCTGATAGTGAATCTGCGCGATGCCCACCGCAACTTTCCCCTCAACGGCGCCCCCACGGGAAAGTTCGATGGACCTGAAGAGCCCCACGACCCGGCTCAGGCACAAGTGCCCGGCTTCCTGCCGGACCTGCCCGGTGTGCGGCAAGAGCTCGCGCGCTTTCATGATGCCCTACGACGGTTGGATGTGACCGTGGGTCTGATGCTCGATGTGCTGGACTCAAGGGTGCCGACGGAAGAACTCCTGGTAATGCACACCACCGATCACGGCGCCGACTTTCCCTTCGCCAAGACCACCCTCTACGAAGCGGGTATTCGAGTCCCGCTCATCGCCCGCTGGCCAGGAAAGATCCCCGCAGGCAGCACGACCCCTGCCCTGACGAGTCTAGCGGACCTCCTGCCCACCTTCCTGGAATTGGCGGGCGAGACCATGCCACCCACAGGAAGTGATCAAGTAGACGGCCTTTCACTGGTTGGGGTACTGCTCGGACGCAGCGCTGAACACCGCCGGGAAATGTTCGCCACGCAAACGAGCCACCGACATAAACCCGATGTACCCTGCCGATCCCTTCGAGTAGGGGACTGGAAGTACATCCGCAATTACCGCCCGGACGCCGTCTTCCAAAACACCGTCATGCTGGACTCTATTTCCTGGGACGCGATCAAGGTCCACGCCCAAACTGATGAGGCCCTTGCCCAGCGGATTCATGACCTGCAACACCGACCGCCCGAAGAGTTATTCAACCTGGCCCAGGACCCCTGGGAACAGACCAACCTCGCGGAGGAGCCAGCCTTCGCTGGGAATCTGACCAAGATACGTGAACAATTGCAGCGGGTCATGGAGTCCCACGGAGACCCCTTCGCGGGGCAATAGGGGTACTGGCCTCTTTGGGCAGCCCCTCCCCATAGATGTCCCCCTGCCTTGCCACGGCCATCATTTCCCGCTCGCCGGAGTCGAAGCTCCCGATGTCTGGCGCATCGGTGCACTGCGACCGCTGGCCTTGAACTCTTCGAGCTTGGCTTTGAGTTCCTTCACGATTGCGGGATGCTCGAAGTAGAGGTTTGTCGTCTCGCCCGGATCCTTGTCCAGGCGGTAGAGCTGACCGGGCGCCTCGGGGGCCTTTTCGGTCAAGGCATAGGGCTTCATTCCCCAGCGACCCTCGCGGGAATAGTCGTTTCCGCCTGAGCCCCTGTGATCGAGGTACTTCCAGGGTCCGCGACGAATGGCCAACGCCAGACTGATGGTCTGGTGCAAGGTGTACTTGCGCGGAGCAGTACCTCCATCGGTTTGCAGGAGAGCGGGAAGGAAGTCGTAGCTGTCCTCGGCGGAGTCGTGAGAAAGCTCGGCCCCAGCGAGGGAGGCCAAGGTCGCCATCAGATCTGTCAGGCAGATGGTCTGCTCCGAGCGTGACCCCGAGGGGATCTTTCCTGGCCAGCGTGCGATGAATGGCACCCGGTGTCCGCCTTCCCAGTTGTCCCGCTTGACGCCGCGCCAGGGGCGCGCCCCATCGTGCCCATGGTCGTTGCGCATGGAGATGACAGTCGGTACCTCAGGGCCATTGTCGCTGGAGAAGATCACGAGCGTATTGTCTGCCAGACCGTGTTTCTGCAGCGCTCTCATCAGTTCGCCGACGACATGATCCAGCTCAAAGATGAAGTCCCCGTGCGGGCCGGCCTGGGTCTTGCCCTTGAAAGCATCGGCGGCAAAGGAAGGCAGGTGCACAGCCTGAGTCGAATGAAAGAGAAAGAAAGGCTTGTCGGGTGACTTGCTGCTGTGACTCTCAAGAAACGCGAGACTCTTCTCAAGAAACACAAGGTCGATCTCCTCCAGGTCATAACCCGGAGCGATCATGCCCGGGCGATTGTCCCGGGAATAGGGATGATTGGGCAAGGGTTCACGGTCGATGATTCCTGTCGGCGGAACAGGGATACGATCTCCATCGACAAAGGCGTAGAGCCAGTCAGTCGTAGGACAACAGACCGTGCCGAAGAACTGGTCGAAGCCGCGATGAATCGGCGCATCGGGGATCGGACGCGAATAGTCGATACGCTGAACCGCCTCAAGCCCGTTCTTGAGGATGGCCTTGCCCCGCTCGTCGAAGAAGGTCATGCCCACATGCCACTTGCCGAAAAGGGCGGTCGTGTAGCCCCTGCCTTGCAACATGGTGCCGATCGTCGGACGCGTCTCCTCGATCATGCAGGGGCCCCCGGCACCCGTGAACACGCCGCGCATCCCCGTCCGAAAAGCCATGCGTCCGGTCAGAATGCTGTAGCGCGTGGGCGTGCAGACCGTCGAGGGGCTGTGCGCATCACTGAACAGCATCCCCTCTCTCGCCAGACGATCGATGTTGGGCGTCGGAACCTTGGTTTCGGGGTTGTAGCAACCGACATCCCCATAGCCCAGGTCATCGGCAAGGATCAGCACGACATTGGGTCTTGGCGCGTCATCCTGGCCGACGGCCACAGGGACGAGTAGGGCAACGGTGATCAAGCAGGCGTGCGGTGTGCGCAAAATAAGGCCCCCATAGAAGGTGGTGAAGAGAAGCACGAGTCTAGTCTGGACTGGTCGCTTGCACAGCTTGGATCAAAGCCCTTTTGAGCCGTCACGGGACCTTGGAGTCAGCACATCCCGACCCGCGATCGGGACAAAAGACCTCCCTATCGGAAGACCGGCAGCCCAAACTGGTTCGTGTTTTGTTAGGGTCTCGGCCCCATGCACTCCCCCCTTCGCTGCCACGGCCATCATTCCTTGCTCACCGGGGTCGGCAGTCCCAAGGCCTGGCTGGCGAAGGCCAGGGCCTTGGGGCTGCCGGCGCTGGCCTTGACCGATGTGGATTCCTTGGCGGGGATGGTGGAGTTCTTGGAGGCGGCTCAGGAGCAAGAAGTGGCGGCCGTCCAGCCGATTGTTGGTGCAGAGTTGAGCGACAGTGCGGGACGGCCCGGCCGGGTGGTTGCGTTGGTGGAAACGGAGGCGGGGTATCGAAATCTATGCCGTTTGATCAGCCTCAGGCGCCTCGGGTATGACCCGGGAGATTCGGACGAGCCCCAGGCTGCGACGCCCGAAAACTTTGACCTGGCAACGGCGCTGGTGGAACATCAAGAAGGGCTGCTGCTGCTGGCGGATCATCCGCGGCTTTTGCTCAAACTTTCTGGGCGAGTGGAAACGCGGCGGCTCTTGGCCTTGCTCTCGCCAGCTGCGGAGGGTGTGCGGGGCCTGCGGGATCCCCGTGCCCAGAAGCAGAAATCGCGCAACACACACAGAAATCCAATCAAGGCCAGCAAGCGAGGAGATGAACTGACTGCAAGTGAAACCCTGGACGAACCCAAGACCCCGCCCCCAGCGCAGCCGGTCTCGGCCCTGACCATGCTCGATGCAGCTCGGGCCACGGGCACGGCTTTGGTGATGGTGCCGGATGCCTGGCACCTTTTGGCTGATGATAAAAACGACCATCAACTACGGGTGGCGATCAAACACAACGCACTGATAAGCAACCTGGACCCGGCCTGGCTAGCGGCGCAGCCAGCGCACCTTTGCACGAGTGAGGAACTGGGCGAACTGGCACGGGACATTCCCGATGTGCCTGGGGCCTGGCCACTGGATCAAGCAGCGCAGAATTCGATTCGGCGGGCGTTTCCTGGACTGGACGAAGGCTGGACCCAGCAACCGGTGGTGGTGCAGCGCAGCTTGCTGATTGCCAGCCAATGCCGGTTTGTACCTGCTCTGGGTGGAGTTCTGTTTCCAGAAATCGAGCTGGAGGGCGAAGAAACCCCCTATTCGCGCCTTTCCGCCCTGACCCTGGCCGGGGCCCAGCGCCGGTATCGACCTCTGCGCCCTGAGGTTTTGCAGCGACTGGAACAGGAACTCTCCACCATTGGGCAACTCGGGTTTGCGCCCTACTTTTTGCTGGTGGATTTGATTGCGGGGTTTGCCCGAGAAAAAAACATTCCCTGCGTGGGGCGCGGGTCGGCGGCGGACAGCTTGGTGGCCTATTGCCTGGGCCTGACCGATGCGGATCCTCTGCGCTACTCCCTGCCCTTTGAGCGGTTTTTGAATCCCATGCGGAGCGATCGACCGGACATCGATCTGGATTTTTGTTGGCGGCGCAGGGACGAGGTACTGGAGCATGTGTTCGAGCTTTTTGGCACCAAGCGCACGGGGATGATCTCGACCCTAAACTGTTTTGGGTTGCGCAGTGCTTTTCGCGAAGCAGCCCTGGCCCATGGGATTCCCCCGGCGGAGATCAATCCTTGGAGCGCGCGGCTGCCACATTTTTTGAGCAGCAGTACAGACGAAACAGAGGGCGCGGAGACTCCCGAGGCGTTGCGCAACACTCCCCTAGCAAGCAACTCCATTGCCCACTCTCTTGCGCGTATGCCCGAGGCACGAGACTTTCCCTTTGATGATGTACGCTTTCAAAAAACTCTTATGGCTGCCGCAGGACTGCTCGACACCCCGCGGCACTTCGGCCTGCACCCAGGCGGCGTGGTGGTAGCGCCTGGATCCATCAGCGCCACGGTTCCTTGCCAGCCCTCCAGCAAGGGGCCGCTCGTGACCCAATTGGACAAGGACGGGGTCGAAGCCCTGGGTCTGGTCAAAATGGATCTATTGGGCAACCGCGCCTTGACGACTCTAGACGATTGCCTTGGATTCTTGGAACAGCAAGGCATCACGATCGATCTGGAGACAATCCCCGAAGATGACCCGGACACCGAACGCCTCTTGGTGCGAGGAGAAACCATTGGCTGCTTCCAGATCGAGTCCCCGGGTATGCGCCACCTACTGCAACAAACCGGCGCCCACACCATGGACGATGTGATCCAGGCCATCGCCCTGATTCGACCGGGGCCCTCCCAATGCGGCATGAAGGACGCCTATGTGCGCCGTTTTCGAGGGTTGGAGGAACCCATTCCGCCGCACCCTAGCGTCAAAGATCTCTTGCTCGAAACCCACGGGGTGATGCTTTACCAAGAAGATGTAATGCAAGTGGCCGCGCGAGTGGCGGGCATGTCCCTGGCAGAAGCGGACCAGTTACGCCGAGCCCTGCAAAAGCGACGGCCCGAAGAATTGTGTCCCTTGCAGCAGCAATTCTTGGAAGGTGCCCTGCAAAACGGAGTCGGCCGTGACGATGCACTGGACCTTTGGAAGCGCATCGAGGGCTTTGCCGCCTTTGCTTTCTGCAAGGCTCACGCGGTGACCTATGGGCGCATCGCTTATCGAGCTGCCTGGCTCAAAGCTCATCATCCGGCGGCTTTTCTGACAGCTTTTTTGTTGAGCGAGACCGGCTACTACCCTTCGCGCGTATACGTGGAAGAGGCGCGCCGAATGGGAGTGCGCATCCTGGGACCAGATGTGAACCGCAGCGAACGCGGCTTTCGGTTGGAATTGGCCAAAGGCTGCGGTTCAACCAACGCGGCCCTACGAGTGGGGCTGGAACGAGCCCGAGGCCTGAGCAACAAAGCCCTCGATTCAATCCTTGAGGCCAGGGAAGACAGCGGCCCGTTCCTCTCCCTGCCGGATTTTTTGGAGCGCAGCGAAGTGCGCAAGGATGAGGCCGAGACTCTGATTCAAGTGGGCGCCTTCGATGCTTTTGATCGTACACGGCCCGAGTTGCTCTGGCGGCTGCACCTGTTGTTGACCAAACCCACCCGAGTTCCCAAGCAAGCGAATCTCGATCCCCGGACCCTGGCCGCTTGCCAGCAGAACCCGAACGAACCCTCGGCCTTGGCCAGTCAGGCCCCCATGAGCGGTTGGGATGGGCGCGGCCTGGGAGTAGTGGCCGAGGGCCTGGCTCCAGGGCAGGGTGCCACTCTTTTTCCCGCCCCTCCCCCGGACGCGGTGGTCCTGCCGGGTCTACCCGGACCAGGCTTTCGAGAGCGCGGCAAAGATGAGTTTCGCCTGCTGGGGCTGACCATTGATGCCCATCCCTGCCAATTGTTTGCCTGCCCGGGAGAAGATCGTTTGAACGCAAAGAACCCGGAGAACCACGGACGCCCAGCCCAAGCCAAAGGCACCTTTCACAGCGACCAACACAAAATTCGCCCGGTCAACCCCTGCACCTGCGTCCAGTTGCGCGCCAAGGTCGGGGCCCGCGTCACCCTGCGCGGTTGGCCCGCGGCCACGCGCCGCACCCGCACTTCCAAAGGCGAGGTGATGCGTTTTTTGACTCTAGAAGACAAAAGCGGCCTGGGCGAAGTGCTGATCTTCCCGGATGTTTATCAACAGGACGGACACCTGCTCAATCTCAACGCACTGGTGCTGATCACCGGCGTAGTGGAAGATCAAATGGGAGCCTGCGCCCTGCGCGCAGAACGCATCTGGTGATGCTGTACAACAGGTGAGCGAGGCCTAGGAGTCAGAAGCTTGCCGATGACGCAGGGCCACATTCTCGCGTCCCATTTCGCGCAGGCGATCCTTGTCCTTGCGCAGGTTCAGACCGTGGGCCTTGGAGACAACGCTCTTGACTGACCGGTTGAGACGCCGGGCAATCACAAGGTTGGGAGTCACAGCATAGATTTCATTCAGCAAGGCCAGTTCCTCAGGAGACCAACGGGGCATCTTGCTGGCCAAGGGTTCTCCTTCTCGACGACGCACGAAAGCCTTGTCCTTGGCCAGGCAGAGCCTCGCAGCGAGATCGCTGATATCCAGGGTGGGGCGCCCAAAGATGATGGCCAGGTCCTCGTCAGTGCGGCTGCCGTACTTGCGCTTGAATTCCGACACCTCTACAGAATTGAAAGGGCGCGAGACTCGCTGCTGAGCGAGCTTGGCAATCTGCTCTTCCAGATCGCTGACCGACCGGGCCAGGATACGACTGAGGGCGATCAGGTCGGAGGCTCCCAAACACTCGCGCAACAAAGCGATTTCCTGCTCGGCCCAGGGGCCAATGGTCAGCTCCTGATTAGCATATAGCGCATCTGCAGTACGACGTACAGCTTCAGGCGAACGACCGAGTTCGCGTCCAATGGAAGCGCGCGTCCTATGACCATACAACTCACGCAAGCGAGCGATCTCTTCCGTCGACCACCGACCGCGACGCGGGGTGGCGGGAGGTTTTCCCCATCTAGGCTTAGGCATGCGGAGCACCCCGTGGGGCCCCCTGGTGGGTGGGGCGCAGGGCCATCAAAAGTGTATCAGAGCGAGAAGGATAGCGCAGGAAACACCCCCACAAGGGCGGACAAGGCAATTGATGGGCCCTGGAGCCTGCCACGGGGACGGGAAGGAGCATGGGGCTAGGGTGTACCCTCGGCCGAAGTGCTGCCGCCCCGAACCGCGCTGTGCAGGCGGCGCCGCTCCTGGGCGAGGCGCTGACGGACGCCCTTGGAGGTCTTGGCTTCGACCAGATCCTGGGCCAGCTGACGCGCCTGGGCAATAGGAGTAGTGCGCACGGCGTAGCGGATCTCCGGCAGGAAATTGGGGGCCGCCGAGATCGAGGTAAAGCCCATGCCCAAAAGAGACAGGGCTGCCGCCTGATCGCTGGCCAGCTCGCCACAAACGGCGGAGGGAACCCCCGCCTCGGTGCAGACTCGGGCGATGCGGCTCAACACCCGCACCACCGCCGGGTGAAATGGATCATACAACTCGCTGACCCGCGAATTGTCCCGGTCAACTGCCAGGAGATACTGCACCAAGTCGTTGGTACCCACGGAGACAAAATCCACTCGTTCCAGGATCTCCGGCAATACCCAGACCGCAGAAGGCACCTCGATCATCACGCCGAGCATCACTCGCTGAGAGATCTCATAGCCCTGAGCCACCAGTTGTTCGCGCACCTGCCCCAAGATCTCGGCGACTCTCCGAATCTGCTCCACTGAGCTGATCATAGGCAGCAGGATGCGCACCTCCCCATGCGCAGTAGCCCGCAGCGCCGCCCGCAGTTGTACACGCAAGAGATCCTGCCACTCGACCATCACGCGAATCCCACGCCAACCAAGGGCCGGGTTGTTCTCGGACGGCATCTTCAAGTAGGGCAACTGTTTGTCCCCGCCGATATCCAGGATGCGCAGCACCACTGGTCGCCCACCCATGGCATCCACCATGCGCCGGTAGAGGCGGTATTGGTCCTCTTCCGTGGGGAACTGACTGCGCTCCATGTAGAGAAATTCGGTACGCAAGAGCCCAACCCCATCGCACGTCTCTACGTCGAAGGTGTCAATGTCGCGCACCGATTCGAGATTGACAAAGACCCCAAAGGGATGGCCATCGGGGGTCACTGAAGGCAAGCCTGAAGTGGCCGCCAAGACTCCCTGCCGTGCCTTCTTCTGACGCTGACGCTCAAGGAAGTCATCCACCGCGTCCCGATCCGGACGCAGGGTCACCAGTCCCCCATCGCCGTCCACCAGGACCTCCATGTCCTGCTCCAGGCGAGCCATCAAGTTGGGCAGGGCTACCACAGTTGGCAGTCCAAAGGAGCGAGCCAGCACAGCCCCGTGCGAAAAGCGCCCGCCGGTTTCAGTCAGCACCGCCAGAATGCGATCGCGTTCCAGAAAGGTCACCACCTGGGGGGTCAGGTCCGCCGCCGCCAGGACCACTTTCTCTTGACTTGCGCTGACCTCCTCCGCGTCCCGCGCCCCAAGCAAATCACGCACGATTACCCAGGGCTCGCTCAGGTCATCGGCGTAGCGACGCACGCTATCCCCCTCAAGACCAGACAACTGCTGATGCAAGGAATCGATCAGGGACTGCACGGCCCACTCGGCATTGACCCGATCCTCGCGAAGGCGCTTTTCGACCTGACTGACGGCGCTGGGATCATCGAGAATCGCCAGGTGTACACCAAAGATCCCGGCCTCTTGCTCGCCTCCGCCACGGCGTACGATTTCCCGTTGTCGATTGAGCTGTTCCCTGGCCGCGTCAAGGGCCGCGGCCAGACGCAGGACTTCGTCCTCCACCGCATCCTCGGGAATCGACCAGAGAGGTACCGTGCCAGGCCTGGCGCGGATGATATGGACCTTACCGAGGGCAAGGCCAGGTGCTACGGGGATCCCTTTGACGCTGGGCATGATCTCTTCGAGACACTATTGTACCCAAGGGGACACACCCGAGCCCAGGACTCAAGCCCCAACGATGCGGGGTCCGAAAGCAGAGAGGCGCGATCGAGGGGGATGAGCCCCACTTTTTAGCTCGTTTGCGCATGTGATCCCATGCAAATGCCTACAAGGGACCCTCACGAGGCCCCGCTCGAACCAATCATCCGCGCCCTTCCTTTTGACCAACGACGGGCCAGAGGCCAAGCAAGCGCCTGGTTGATGGGACTCCTGAGTGTCACATTCGCCTTGCTCGCAGGAGCCGAGCCCCTGGGCCTGGAACTGTGGCTGCGTGGGATACTGAAGCCCCTGGCAAGCATAGGAGTCGATGCCCGTCTCCTGGCAGAGCTGGCCATGATCTTGGGAGCCAGCACGGTAGTGCTGTTTGCTTTGCGACGCCAGGTCCAGTGTCTGCTCGATGGGGACCAAACCGAGCGCGCGGTTTCTGAATTGGGGGCAGACTTTGTGCTGGCGGAGGAGAGTTTGCAAGACCTGCGCTCTGAACAGCTCGATCTGCGCACCCGGATGGAACGACTTTGTGTCGTCCTAGATAAACCTCGTCCAGCAACGGACGACAAGACCATGACAGATGCGGTCTTCAATCTGGCGGCGTCCTTGGACCGGGTGCATGCACAGCTGGACCAGAGCATGGCCAGAAATACCGCCGGAATGAGCGCCGATCTCCAGAACCAAACGCAGGGAATCAGTCAACTGGTGGAACGCAGCCGAGATTTCCTGCAGGAGTCTTTTGAGGGCCTGGAAGATCGCCTGACCGAGGCCATTGCTGCAGCGCCCCCATCAGCGGTAGAAGAGCAAACACTGCTGGAGGGTGAAAATCTCCCCATCAAGCATCAAGAGGTTCAGCAGGGAGATACGGGCAAGGGTAAAGGTGAACTTGCGCAGCAGACTTGCACAAGAGAGACAGTGCAGGATGGCGAAGCTCCGGCTGCAGACACTGCGGGACCAGATGAGGCCTGGCCATGCGCCAAGGCCCCACACGCCTCCTGCCCGGACGAGTCAGAGCCCGAGAACTCAATTGAATCCGCTTCCCCCGATCTCCTGCCTGAATTCGAGATCCTGGACCTGGGCTTGCTCGAGCACTTTGACGACGAACTCTGGGCAGCCGAGGATGCTGACGCTCCCCAAGCCCACGAAGAGATCGACCTGGACAGAATCGCTTCATTGAGGCCGTCTGATCCTGAACCCACAAGGGAAGACCACCCCCCCACCCTGGCGCAACTCAAGCAGACAAACCCCCGATTCCAGGATGAAGCCCCAGGGGCTGATCGGAATCATCAGGAACACCCGGCTCAAGAGAACTGGCCGCAGGCCCCCTGGAACGGATCCGACCCGCCGCAACGCAGGCCGGACCACGGGGAAAACCCCGAGCCGCCACCAATCTGGGATCTGTTCGAAAGCGAATAGGGGCCAGCAGGAAGCACTGCCCGAAGTCAGGACTTGTCTTTGGGGGAGCCTTCGGTGGATGAAGGGTCCTCGGAGGTACTCTTGTCCGAAGAGGGCGGAGTTGCCTCAGAAGCGGCCGCAGGACTGATCTCCGCAGGTCTGGTTTCCTTCGCGGTCGATTCAGGCTTGGGCTGATCAGACTTGGACGGCTTGGCTTTCTTCTTGGCTTTCTTCTTGGCTTTCTTCTCGACCTTTTCCTCGGGCTTGCCCTCAACAACAGGCTCCGGCCCGGCACCCGTGGCCGGCTGAGCGTCCACCTCACCGGGGTTCTTGAAGAACTTGGCAAAGGCGTTGTTGCCACCCCCTTGGGCCTCGGCGTTGAGCTCCTTGAGATTGACACGCTCCCCACGGGGTTCACGCTCACGGCGATCGTGGGAGCCGGGGCCTCCGGTAGGTCGACGGCGCTTGCCGCTGGGATCCCCCAAGGGCATACCGCGGGCATCTCCCGGGCGCAACTTGACCCTGGGTCCGCGGTCGGAGCTCTTTCCCTTGTCGCGCCCAGATCCACCGCTGCCACCGCTGCCACCTCCACGACCGCGCGAACCACGGTCCGGGGGCGGCACATCGGCAATGCTCAGGGTCAGCCGCTTCTCGCTGGACTCTTTGATGATGGCGCGCACGGTCTGGCCCACACTCAGGTCCTCTCGAGCATCGCGCACATAGCGACGGCCCAATTGGGATACATGCAGCATGGCCTCTCGCTCAAGGCCCACATCAACGAAGGCGCCAAAACCAGCAACTGAAGTAATGACCCCCTCCACCACTCGACCAGGGGCCAAGCGAATCGGATCGGTTTGAGGATCGAGCAATTCCGGCAAACGATTGCGCATTCGCGCGTCGCGGCCGGGGAAGGACAACTCGCGCATCAGGTCGCGCCAGGTGCCCTCATCCACTCCGAAGTCAGCGCGCTTGAGGCCTTTGCTGACCCCAGGACGCCCCAGGGAATCCGCCACATTGGTACCGACGCTCTCAAGCAGGCGTCTCACCAGGGGATATTGCTCGGGGTGCAAAGAAGTGCAGTCGAGAGGCTCTTCGGACTCGGGAACCCGCAGGAAGGCGACCACACTGGCCCATTGGGCTTCAGTCAACACATCTTCCAGGCGCAATTCCTCGCGGGACTTGATGGGTCGCTCGGCGCGGCGAGTCAAGATCCGCTGCACGGCTTCCTCATCGAGACCGGGCAGGGACCTGAGCACTGACTCGGCAGCGGAGTTCAATCGACAACCCACCAGTGCAGCGGTGGATTCGACCATCTCGCTCAGTGCACGGCGGAGGTTGGCCTTGCTGACGAGGCTCTGCTCGGGACCGAGGGAGAGTTGCCAGGGGTCGACCTTGAGCAACTCAGCCAGCGGGTCCTGTGCGCGACGGGCCAGACTGATGGCGGTACGTTCAGGCACACTGTGCTCGGGCAGTTCCTTGCGTGCAGCCTCGGAGTTGGAATAGCTCGAAAGCCCAGCATCGGTGGTCACCAATGCAGGAACCAAGATGCCTCCCGAACGAGCGGCCAGGCGCAGTCTTGGCAAGTGACGGCGCAGGGTGCGCTGACTGGCAATGATCAGGGCACGGGGGTTGTTGTCCCCCACCAGAGCCGCGAGCTCACTGCCCAGGGTCTCATCGGATTTGGGGACGGACTTGAACTTGGGCTTGGGAGCAGGTGCCGGCTTTTCCCTGGGAGGCGCTTCCGAAGCAGCTTGGCCCGGGGCTGCCTTGCTCTCAGCAACCGGGCTTGCCTCGCTGACGTTGATCTCCTTTGTGGAAACGGCCCCATCTTCAGGCACAGCAGCCTCAAGCACAGCGGCCTCAAGCACAGCGGCCTCAGACAAGACAGCTCCGGGCGCCACAGGCTCAGGCACCACAGCTTCGGGCGCATCAGACTTCGGTAGAGCTTCGATGATCTCCACCGCGGGCGCGCTCGCCTCTGCTGAAGGCGTAGGCGTTTCCGGCTTTGGTTCCGCTGCATCAACAGGGACCTTCTCGTGCACGTCAATGCGGCCCACTCGCTCTACGGCCCCATCGCGCCCAAGAACTGCGACGGTCCAGTCGCCCCTGGCAGAAATATCAATGCCCACCATGGGCAAGGGACCATGCACGGGAGCCATCAGCACTGCACGCAGGTGTTGGGTCAGGAAACGTAGAGCTTCGCGGTCTCCGCGCTCCTTGAGTTCCAGGCGCACATCAGCTTCTACCGTGGGCAGCAGGCGGCGCTCAAAGCACTGCTCGGCAATTTCACGCAGCAAGGGCTCATACTCTGGACGGGTGAACTTGCCCAGTGCCGCACGCACGCGCTTGAGAGCGTGTTTGGGCTCCAAGGTGATGACCGTGGAGAGCACGCGCTCTTTTTGGGCTTGCCGCAGGGCAATCAACTTATGCCCCTGCAACTGACGGAGAGATGTCTTGAGCTTGAACAAGGACTTGTGACGTCCCGCCCGTTTCTCCTCCACGAGAGGGCGCACACGCAGATCGCCGTGCTTGCGCACCATGTTGCGCACATATGCGCGCAGGGATGTGTTGCGGGCCAGACGATCCGCCAGGATTCGACGGGCCCCGGCCAGAGCCTCTTCCTCGGAGTGCACGCCCTTGTCCGGCACGACATACTGGGCGCAAAGGCGAGCCAGTTCGGGGGTCAATAGTTGGGGGGCATGAGCCACCTTGGCCGCAGACTTGGGAGCACTGATGGTCTGGGTCGCGTCCTTCACAACCGGGGCCTCGACTGCAGGAGTTTCCTGGACGGAGAGTTCCTCTCCGGAGGGAGTCCCGGACTCTTGAGCGGCACCTTCCTCAGGAGCACCTTCTGCGGGGCTGTCCGACTCTGCAGCCGGAGCCTCCTGAGCCGAGGGAGCCAGAGGCTCCGGCTGCTCGGACCCGGTGGCATCCTCCTTTTCTGTCCCGACTTCAGCAGCCTCCATTGGATCGGAATCCGCAGCGGGAGAAGTCTCTTCGGACACAGGGTCTTCGCTCTCGGCCTGATCGGTCTCGGTATTCTCAGCCTTCCCTTTCTGCGACTTGGGCGGCCTGGGCATTGACTTCACCAACTCATCCGCCAGCGCACCAAGACCACGATCCAACGCCAGCTGTACCTCTGGTTCAGGTCGACGATGGGGCAGGTACTGATCTTCAAGCTCAAAACGATCGGTCATGCTCCGCACCGCGTCAAGGGCAGCCTTGTCAGCGCCGTCCTTCTCCATGGCCTTGAGAACAGTCGCCCGACGACGATCGAGTTCCACTAGTTCCTCGCGTCGCTGACGCAGCCGACGGATATGGGCTTCGGTCAGACCATGAGTCTGATCACGCCGAAAGCGTCCAACAAAGGGAACGGAAAGGCCGGCATCGAGCATGTCGAAGACGGCGCGCACACAGTCGACCGAGGACTTCGCTTCGTGAGCGAGGGTCTCGAGAATCAGGGAATCTGTCACGGCTCGAAGAGGGAGCTTGGTGGTGGGAATGGCCAGGGCAGACGCCGCAGGGGGTCGACGCCACTGGACATGGGAAGAAGATTGAAGAGTGAATCCTACCCCCTGCATGGAGGGGCGGGGGGGGGGGATTGCAGGAATCAAGAGCTTCCGTCAGGCAAGACTTGGAGCCTAAAGCGGGCGAAAAGGACCTCTTGACAACAGAAATCCAGAGGCCTTCAGCAACCGGGCACCCAAGTCGTCAGCGGTTGGGTGAGGCGCGCCCAGAATGGACCAAGGTCCGGAACCTGCAGCGGGTAGCAGAGAAAAGCCCACAGGAAAGACGGTGAAAGAGCCCCAAGCGTCTAGTCCAGCGTTGCCTCAGCCACGCATGACCTGCACGAGAGCCTGACCAAAGCGCATGCCAGACGACTCATCTTGAGCGGTCACCAGGTGACCCGCCACCTCGATCTGGCGCGAGGTGAACTTGCCCCCGGCTTTGCGCGCATCTTCCTGACAGACCCTGGCGCCGGTGACCCGACTGCCCTTGACTACCCCCGCGTTGGCAAGAGCACAAAGAGCATTGCCCCAGCTCGCCACCATTTTTCCGTCAGCGTGGGCGTCCCTGATCAAACGCGCAACCCGCTCGTCCTGAGCCAGAGGGTTGTCCCCATCGCAACCGCAGATCACAATGCCTTGGTAGGTATCCATGGCTTCGCCCTCGATAGTGCCATCCACGACCACCTCGTCCTGCAATCGGCCCAGCGCGGCACCATCGGATCCCAAGGTGACCGCACGAGAACCGATGGCCTCGTTGTAAAGGCTTGAACGTGCGTAGCGCAGGATCTGGTCGCCGAAATTCTCTTGCGGAACGATAAAAAGCACGTTTTCTTCGTGGATGTGAATCGAAAGACCGTCCGCGTCGAGTTTCGGTTCCGTTTCTTCGTGTCCCATGGTGTTCCTATTGTTGCGCTCGACCCGGATGCGTCAAGCATGCTCTGATGGGTTGGGGTGGTGAACCTCTGGAAAGGGAGGCCTCAGGCCAAGAACTCAAAAACCGAAAGCCGTCCCTCTTCGGCCAGCAGGCCCGCCCCATCCGCCACGCTCCAATCCACTCGCTCATCCAGACCGGGAACTGTCCAAACCCCAAGGGGGCGGCCTGTGAGGGCATCAAGGGCGTTGAGCTGGTTGCCCCGCTCCAAGTACAGCTTGCCCGAGTCAGCGGAAATCGAAGCCTCGGGAAACTCGTCGTGATCCTTGGTCTCAAGTACCTCAATCCACTCGGGCGCGCTCAAAGAACTGCCTGTGACAGACATGGCGATCAGGGAAAGCGTGTCCCGGATGCCTCCGGAGGGATGCAAGGCAACCGAGCGCATCAGGTCCGAGGCCGCTTCGCCCTCCAAGACCTTGTCGAGGCTCTCGGTCAAGAGCACGGCCACCGCGCCGGTGGCCACCAGGCCATGGATCACGGGCAAGAGGGGTGGAATCATTACCTCCAAGAAGTTGCCGCTCTTGCTGTCGATGGCCAAGAGGCCTTGGCCCCCTGCCCGGGTGGAGAAGACCACCAGCACGCGCCCGTCCAAAGGCATGCACTGGTGATAGCGCTCTCCTTCGCGGCTGTAGCTCCAGGCCTCTTCAAGGCTATTAGTGTCCAGACTGAAAATGCGGCGCGCAGAACAACAGTACACGCACTCGCTACCAAAGCTGGCCTGATCAAAAACCGGGATCGTGGCCACATCAAGAATCTCGCCACTCTCGACCGACATGCGCACGACGCGGTGTCCATGGGCCGTAGGCCCCAGCACGAGCACCTGGCTGCGCGCTCCGAAGCCCACTGCGAATCCCCTGCCATAGCCAACCTCGCAAGGGACCATCCAGCATTGCTCGCCGGTGGCGCGGTCCATCGCGCCCAGCTTGCCAGGGATCACATCATCCGGCCACTTGCCGCCCGGGGGGGCATCATAGCCGTGGACCAGAATCGGTCCCTGGGAAGAGATTCCGATTCCATCGACGATGGTCGCCAACTCGCGACTCCATCTTCTCTTGGCTGTACTGGGCATCTGTTGCAAGGATAGCATCCCGCCCCAGCAAGTTCTCATGCCAAAACATGAGGGCCCTCTGAGACGGTCGATTGAGTGAGTGCTGCCAACTACTCGCCCAGAATCTTCTTGGCGATCCCCACAGGCACATCCCGGTACTCGAGGAACTCCATTGAATACTGGCCACGGCCCTGAGTGGCACCTCGCAGGGCAGAGGAATACGCAAACATCTCAGCGATGGGCACAGCGCCGTGCACCACGCGCAAGTCGGCCTGACTGTCTACCTCAGAAATCTCGCCCCGGCGGGAGTTCAAGTCCCCTACAACCGAACCCAGGAACTCCTCGGGCACGGTCACCTGGACCTTCATATAGGGCTCAAGCAGCACCGTGTTGTTGGCGGACGCCTGACGATAGGCCAGAACGCCTGCAGCCTCGAAGGCCTTCTCGCTAGAGTCCACATCATGGGCCTTGCCATCAATCAGGGTGGCTCGGGTGTTGACAAAGGGGATGCCGCTGCGGCCACCGCCATCGTGATAGTTGGCCAGGCCTGCCCCTACCGCCGGGATGTACTCCCGAGGGACCGAGCCGCCCTTGATGGCGTCAACAAACTCGAAGCCGTCAACTTCCGCATCATGCTCAATCTTCAGCACGGCCACGGCGAAGGCGCCAGAACCGCCAGACTGACGGATGTAGCGGGCCTCGGTTTCAATGCCCTTCTTGATACGCTGCTTGAAGGCCACCTTGGGAGCACCCGTGCGCACGTTGCAATTGTGGTCGTTACGGATGCGATTGATGATCACTTCCAAGTGCAACTCGCCCATACCCGAGATCACCAGCTCTCCGGTTTCCTCCACGGTTTGGGCCCGGAAAGAAGGGTCCTCACGCATGGTGCGCCCGAGGATTTCTGAGAGCTTGTCCCTGTCCGGATTCTTCTCCGGCTCAATGGACATGGAGATCACCGGCTCGGGGAAGGTCATTTTGGCCAGGGCGATGGGGTAATCTTCATCGCACAAGGTGTCCCCGGTGATGGTGTTCTTGAGACCCACCACTGCAGCGATATCACCGGCGGGCACGGACTCAAGCGCCTCCTGCTTCTCGGCGTTCATTCGCACGATACGGCCCATGCGCTCTGTCTTGCCCGTACGCGGGTTCAACAACCGCGTGCCCTTCTTCAAGATGCCGGAGTAGACACGCACAAAGGTCAGGTCACCGGTAGGCTGGGCGATGGTCTTGAAAGCCATCATCGAGACGGGTTCGCTGAGATCCGAGCTACGGGTGATTACATCGGTCTTGTGGGGCACGGTGCCTTGCACCGGGGGAATCTCCACTGGGGATGGCAAGTAGTCAATCACTGCATCCAGTACGAAACGTACGCCCTTGTTCTTGAGGGCGGATCCCGCCAGAACGGGGCAAGCCTGCAGGTTCAGGGTCGCTGCGCGCAGGGCACGCATGAGCATGGCCTCGGGGACCTCCTGGTCCTCAAGGAAGAGGTCCAGCAACTCATCGTCACTCTCAGCGGCAATCTCAACCATTTCATGACGTGCCAACTCCGCCGCTTCTTGGTGCTCGGCAGGAATCGGGCCCTCCATGTATTCACGCCCATTGGTGTCTTCCACGAACTTGATGTACACCATGCGCACGAGATCCACGAAGCCCTCGTACTCCTTCTCAGTGCCAATGGGCAACTGGATGGGAACCGGGCGCGCCCCCAGACGTTCGCGGATTGTGCCCACGGCAAATTCAAAGTTCGCGCCGATCTTGTCCATCTTGTTGATGAAACAGATGCGCGGCACCTTGTAACGATCGGCCTGCCGCCAAACGGTCTCCGACTGGGCCTCGACACCGTTCTTGGCGTCAAAAACAGCGACTGCGCCATCGAGTACGCGCAGGGAGCGTTCGACTTCGATGGTGAAGTCCACGTGACCGGGGGTGTCAATGATGTTGACCGAATGCCCAAGCCACTCGCAGGAGGTCGCGGCGGACTGGATAGTGATACCCCGCTTTTGTTCCTCTTCCAGATAATCCATGGTCGCGGCGCCGTCGTGGACTTCGCCGGTCTTGTGAATCTTCTGGGTCAGGTAGAGCACCCGTTCGGTGACGGTAGTCTTGCCTGCGTCGATGTGCGCCATGATCCCGATGTTGCGGTGATGCTCGGGGCCTCTGGTCTTGATCTTGGTAACGCGGGGGGACTCGCTCTTGAGGGTGGCGGTCATGGCTGGCTCTGCCTCGCATCGGGCAGCGTCGGGATGGGGAACAAATGCAGGTTCAACCCTCTGGGGAGCAGAACCGGCGGAAATCAGGCCAATGCCTGGTACCTACAGGGGCATCAAATGCTTTCCCCACGGTATTTTCAAGGCAACCAGAATAGGAGGATCGCGAGCCCCGTCAACCCCCCGGGGTGCATGATTCCCTTTCCTGCGCGTTCCGAAGTCACTCCACTGGCCGAATCAGCGGCCCGCGGGGGCTTCCATTCCAGTCGACCCCGCCCTGGGGCATGCCAGGGCCCTTTTGGCGGCCCCCTTGGTTCCAGGCCTCCAGTTGCCAGGGAATCCCCTCCGCCAGGCTGGGGTCCGGGGAACTGGCCATGAAGAGAGCCAGATGGGGCTCAGCGGTTGGTCTGCGAGCAGCGGAGGCCCCAATGGAAGCCAAAGGGTCCCCTGCCACGATCCGATCCCCCGTCTCGGGCAGCACCGAATCACGCTTGAGGCCTGACAACCAGAAGTACTCCCCAGCGGCCACCTTGATGACCACATAGTTGCCCAACATGGGAGCCCGGCGTTCAAAATCATCGGGCAGGGACTCGGTCAATCCAGCGATGATTCCGTCCACAGGGGACAGAACCGGCAAACCAAAGCCCAAATGGTCTTGGGGAGCAGCAGGTCGGGCGGGATCGGTGCCGGGTAGGAGCATCGAACCCTCTTCCTCGCGCACCAACACCAGGCCAAAACGCCGGGCAGGTTCAAGCACCAGCGGATTGTTCTCAACTCCCTCACCAGCCCAACGCACCCGCCAGGACCCCTGCAGGGGAAACCGGACCCTTGCGTGACTCGGAGCGCGCTCACGCGGAGCGGGATAGGGCACAGGAAAAGGTGCCAACCCGATAGTCCCCGCCAAGGCCACCAGGGGCCAAAGGCGCTTGTGCTGGATCACCGGCTTGCGCCGCAACACAGTGACCAGAGCCCAGGCGGCAACGCCCAGAGCTACTGGTACCAAGAAAAAGCGCCCTTGTGAATACAGCCAGATCGGCAAGGCACCGCCGGGACGGGCGGCGAGAACTCCCCAAACCGCCAGAGTCAGACCCAGCAGCACAAAGGAGATCAGGCCCCAGGACTCAAGGGACTGATCCCCACCAAACAGCAGGCTGCGCAAAGCCGGTGCTGACATCTTGGGGGGCTCGCTGGGTTTGGTCTTGCCTTTCTTGCGGTCTCGTTTGGCCTTGGCCTTGGAACTCATACCGAACTCGATCCCGTGGGTCGATTGCGCCCAAGCTGCTCGTGAGCAGCGATGAATTCATGGGAACAAAAAGCCGCCAAGAGGGAAATGTCCCCAGCCAGGATCGTGGCCCCCAGAATCTCCGCAAAGGGCCGTGCCCCCCCATCCCCACTGCACCCGAGCAACTCCAAGCACTCCAAAGCGGTGCCCTTTTGACTGCCGCCGCCCACGGTGCCCAGAATCAGGGAGGGCATGCTGACCGAGGCGTAGAGGTCTCCCTCGCTGGTCAGATCAAGGTCCAGCTGACCAGTAGCACTCTCTGTCAGATAGGCCATGTCCTGGCCGCAGGCCAGCATGACCCCCGCCAGACCGTTAGCCGCCTGCACCAACCAGTTCTGGGTTCCCAGTTGGGCAAAACCCACCGCGTAGCTGCGTGCAATACGCACCATTTGTTCGGGCGTGGCGCGCGCTGCTTCCAGTAGCACATCACGAGGGACCACCCCCTCGGCGATCACCGACCGGCCGCGGCCTTCCTGTTGGGCCCGAGCGTTGGCGCGTTTCTCCACATCCTGACCGTGCACAAATCGCTCCAATGCCGAGGTCATGCTGGCCAGGTCCGCGCTGATGCGTTCCGTGGCCTCAGCAGCCATGTTGATACCGATGGCGTCACCCGTTTCAAATACCAGCCGCAGGATCAACCGTCGACCGAGAAGTTCCGGTTCCACTCGTAACAAGGCACCATGACTCGTGTGCTCTTGGGCCAAGACCTTGTAGCGCTCGGTCTCCTTGAGGGCCACATCCCGCGCAGCGCTAGCCGCCGCCAGGTTCTTGTAGGTCAGCATGGGGTGTTGGGAGAGCCCTTCCGCCACCACTCGCGCACGGGTCACCCCCCCCGCGTTGAGCAGCCGCATGCCCCGGGAATAGCTCGCCACCAAGGCACCCTCATTGGTCGCAAAGGGCACATAGACCTCGCGGCGGCCGGTCTCCCCGTCCAAAACCAAGGGCCCGGCGATGCCCACGGGCACCTGAGCATAGCCAATCAGGTTTTCCACGTTGCCCTGGGCCGTTTCCAGAGGCACGGGGGCTCCCCCCAGGTGAACTAATTTGGCCTTGGCCACGCCCTCGCACAAGGCTCGCCGCCGTTCGACGATTTCTACGTTGAAGTCGTTGGGACGCTCGCGCGGAATGCGGGGCAACCCCGCGGCAGATGATTGGCCAGCCATGGGACCAAGGGTAGCGATCCGATGGTGCTGGGGGAACCGCTGGGAACAGATGGGGCCGCTTGGGATAGACTGGGCCCCACCTGCGCCAGGCGTGGGCTGATCCATTACTTTTGTCAGGCCCTCCTTGCGGCCCCCAGCACACCCCAGCAGCAAACCCCATGTCCCTCGACATTTTTGGCGCCCTGACCGGCCTCTTCGTAATCGTCTATGACGGCCAGCACGCCCTTCGTTTCACCCTGGGCCGCGCCCAGGCAGTGGTCGGCCCCGGCATCCACTTCAAGGTGCCGCTCTTGCAGGTCTTCAAAGTAGAAGAGACCAAACACACCACCCTCGACCTGGAACCCCAAGTCATTCAGTTGGACGACAACCTGATCTACGAGGTGGATTGCAAGGTGCTCTATCAGGTGGTCAACCTGCGCAAGGCGATCATCGAGGTGGATGATCTGGTGACAGGCTTGCAGAACAGGGTGGTGATGGCGGTGCAGCGCGTGATCTCGCGCCGGAACCGCCATACGGTCACGGATGTGGACGGAATGTGCAAACAGATCCAGAGCGAGTTGAAGGGTATGGAGGATCAATGGGGCGTACGCATCTTGGAGCTGGGCTTCTCGAACATCTCGCCCTCCCCCACCACCCTTGAAATCACCCAGCTGGAAATGCTGGCCCGAGAAAAGCAGACCCTCTTTGGCAGCCTGCGCTCGGATGGACTCTCCGAAGAATCCGCGGTGGCCCTGATCGCCGGCGCGGTAATCAGCGTGCACCCGGACGAGCACCTGCCCACAAATCGGCCGGGCGACCCCGGGGAAGATCTCTTGATAGAAACCCTCGAAGCGGAATTGGAAGAGGACGAAGCCGACCGAGCCCACCGACAAGCCCAGCGCAAACTGCAGGACGAGAACCCGCAAGACCCCGAAGCCCAAGAACCAGATGGGGTGTAGTCCTCGTGGCTTCAGGGGCCAGGCGCGATGATCAAAGACCTCTTCCTGGAACTTGGCGACGACCTGGTCGTCATCCTGTTGGTATCCCTGTCGGCAGTCGTGCGCGCCATGTTCCGCACGATCGACTCGGGCCACGAAGGGCTGCGTTTTACCTTCGGCCGGGCCAGCAACCGCTTGGGGCCCGGACTTCATTTCTTTGTGCCCTTCGTTCAGACCATGCGCATGCTGCCCTCGCGGGCACGGACCCTCGACCTGCCCGCCCAACGGGTGACCACCCAGGAAGGACTTGTCTATCAGGCCGATGCCAACATGGTCTACCGGGTGGTCGACATCAGAAAAGCCCTGATCCAAGTGGACCAACTCGAGAAGGCCATGCTGCAAATGCTCGGTCTTTCGGTCCAAGAGGTCCTACGAGTGGCCAGACGCGATCAGATCCGTAACACAGACCACCTGAACCAGGAACTGCACGAATCCTTGCAAAAACGGCTCTCCCAATGGGGAGTGCAAGTGGAACACGCAGGCTTCCCCTCCATCGCACCCAGCGCACAAAGCATCCGCATCACACAATTGGATGAGGTCACCCGAGAACGCCAGGGCGCCCTCACCCAACTCACAACCATCACCGGCAGCGCCAGCCTGGCCACTGCCTTGGTTGGCACCAGGCAAATGCCAGTGCGCCGCACCCGCGCCCTGCAACGCATGGCCTTCGCCCGTCGACGGGTCAACCGCATTCGCAAAGTGCTACGCAAGCGAGGCTGGTCCCCAGCCCAGGTGCGCCGAGCGGAATGGCACCTGCGCTCGCGCCTGCCGGTCAAGCAGAAGCAGCGACTGCGTTAGGGACCTGGGTTCCGAGCCAGACCCTGTTGAGCCACAAGGGCCAGCAGGTAACAAGCGGCACCGGCAAGCAACACATTGGAGAAGCCCAATTCCATGGAAGCGATCGCGGCGATGATCGCTCCAAGCACCGTGCCCGCAGCGTTGACCGCCCACGCCCATGGGACAAGGTCCGGGCCGCTCTTGTGCAGCAAGGCAATACCGTGGGAAAAGGGAATGCCCAAGATGAGGCCAAAGGGCACAACCACAAGGCCACCCATCATCAAACGCAAGCTGCTTGGCAAGTGACCAGCGAAACGCACGATCTCGGGGCCCATTTCATTCCAGGCAACAACAAGCAAGAGCAACGCGGCGGGCACCAGCCAGAAGGGGGCCCGGGCATGACAGAACCAGCGTCCGCTGATCAAACTGCCGACGCCCGTGGCGATCAGGATCGCGGTCAAGGTTATAGCGATGGAAAAAACCGGATGACCGACGATCAGCACCAGTTCCTGCATCAGGGTGACCTCGATGAAAATGAAGCCTAGCCCGAGGCTGAGAAAATAGCCCAGCACGGCGAGACGTGGACCTCCGCTGGCTCGTTTCTTGCCGAGTAAAGGCAATCCCAACAGCAGGGCCGACATCACAAGTGCAAAGCCCAGCTGGATAAGCATGAAGAGCGGGTTGCCCTGAACCTGGGAGGCGGGCGCATCGATCAGTTCCCTGGCAGAAGCCCAGTCGGTGAAACGCGTGAAATGAAAGAAGAAGGGCCGGTCGTCCCCCACGGGATCAATTCGAGCGGGAGCGCTGGCCTGGAAAGCTGGCTTGTCCGGAGCAAGCACCAGTTCCTCCACCAGGCCACCAACGCGCTGACCTGGAAAATAGGAAGCGTCCATACCCGCATCGGCGAGATAGACCAGCAGACGATCCAGCTGCCCACGGGTGAAAGGTTCCCGTCGGCAGAGGATCGCAGCAAAATCCGCCGCGTGGACCACCGCCACGCAGTCCTCAAAGGACCCGCTGCCGACCTCTTGCCAGGCGTCGTGCACAGTGCCAAGCAAACGCAACACTTCCACATCCCCCGACAGGCGCGTCAACTGCACGCTGCCACCTGGATTCAGGACGGCGAACATGTCGCGCACCGCGTCGCTGGTGTAGAGGAAGTTCTCCGCCAACATGTAGGCCCCGGATGCCAGAGCGGTCCAGGTGTCGATGCCGGACATCTGCAGCAGGTCAAACCGCTCCTCTTCCCGGATCAGGGCCGCGCGACCCTCCGCATGCACGAGTTCGACTCCCGGCTCCTTCAAGAGGTCTCTTGAATACCCCGAAAAGACGCTCTCGTGCAAATCGACAATCTGACGGTTGAGTTCCACCGCTTTGATGCGCGTGGCGCCCCCCTCCAGCGCCCCCCACAAATCGCAACCACCCCCGGCACCGATGATGAACACGCTCTTGGCTCCCAACACGGTTGTGCCCAGGGAATAGAGACTGCGGCTCAGATTCGCACGACCATCGGGGCTGCCGCTGTAGTCGTGCATGAAGGTGCCCGAAGAGGAATCCTGGGCGATGAACAACTGCTCCTCGGGGTACCCGGTCACCTTGCGCCCGGGCATGAACATGCTGCGCTCTTCAGGCTCCACCCGATAAACATCCACCCGAGAGAGGGCGCTCCAGCGCGAGTAAACCTTCTTCTCTCCCAGGCGAACCTCCTGGCCGCGCGCCAGACGGACCTCGTTGGACGAGGGAATCGGCAGCAAACGCTCGGCGCTGGGGGTCAGAATCACCAACCCCAAAAAACCCAACCAAGGAACCAATGCCCGGCCGCGAATCACCTGAGCAATTGAATGCGGTCCATAGGCGACCACCAAAGCCCCAAAGAGAATCGCCGCCGCGACACAACCAGCACCCCCCGCACCCACCCACCACAAGAGCAGGGGACAACTCAAGGCCCCCACGGCCGCGCCCAGGAGATCCGCGCAATAGGCCTTGTGAATGCGCGCCCCATGCCGAACCAACAACAGCCCAATCACCAAGCCGCCGGTGGCAAAGGGCAGGGCCGCGCCCAGGTTGTAGAACAGGAACGGCAGGGCCGCGCCCATGGTCCCGAAGCGCACGTCTGGATCTATGGGAAAGCGCACCATCCACAGGTAGGCCAATGGCAGGGAGAGGGCCGACAGCCAAAGAAACCTCCGCAGCCACAATTCCTCGCGGCCTTGAATACGAGCGCGCAGAGCAAACAACAGGGACCCGGCTGCGCCCAGACCCAGCAGGCCGTTGGACACGATCAGGAAGCCGTAGTGAAAGGCCAGACGCAGGGCACAAATGCGCGTGACCAACACCTCCCAAAGGAGTGTCGCCGCCGCCGCCAGAGCGAGGATCAGGAAGTCACGTCGGATCGACGAGGAGTTGACTTGGGTCATCGATGATTCTCAGTTCGATTCTTTGGGAACGCTCTCTGCAAGCCCTGATTCTGCAGGCCACCAGGCTGAGGTCCAAGTGGGGGGTTCCGGTTTCCAACGCTGCCAGGCCCCATCCATCCGCCCGTCCAGGTAATTGCCGCGCTTGGCCAGGGCTCCTCCTGGGTAATGGTGCGTCCACGCGCCCTGCTTCATGCCACGCTCATAAAAACCCCTGTGGGACAGGCTGCCGTCCGGATGAAAGTGAGCCCATTCCCCTTGTTTGACCCCACGCAAGGCCAATCCTTGGGCACTGACCGTGCCATCTTCAAAGAAGAATGCCATGTTACTGGGCTCAGGTCCGTGGCTCACGTACATGTGCAAGGAACCGCTTGGATGGAACGAGCGCCAACGACCTACGGGCTCGCCCTCCACCCAATTCCGCTCTGCTCGCATGGTTCCATCGGACCAATAGAGCCATTCGGGGCCATCCTGAAACGCACGCCCATCGGGAGCGTACCGAATAGTCCAACGACGAAGCACGATCCCCGTGTCCTTGTCTGTTCGCTCGATGACCCGCTGACCCTGCGGAGGCGCCTGATGCATGGGCGGCGGCGCCCAACGGGTGGTATCCCCGGCGCAAGAGCAGAGCAGCAGCAGAGGCGCGAGCGAACGCGCCGCGCTCCAGTTCCTGCTCTTATCAATCAAACCCAAGACCGACAAACGACAGACCATCAGTGCTCCCGGTTCAAGAACATGGCGCGCATCAACAAGCCTGAGGCCTGCTGGGACCAGCCCCGGTAATGGGGCTGAAAACCGAACAGATGCACCCTGCCCTTGCCGTAGGAAGCAGTCACCCAGGCCCCACGACCGGCCACGACCTCCGGATGCTCGACCCAACCTGACAACAGCGTGCGCCGAGGCGCATATACGAGGGGCATCTCCAAGTCCCCTGCTTCGGCAATACGCGCCTCCTTCCTTTCCTCCTCGGTCATCAAGCGGAAGGCCGAACTGGAAGAGAAAAACACCGCCTGACTCGGCTCCAGACCCGCGGTCCAGAAACTCGTCGCGGGAATTCCTCGCAAGATGCTGCCGGGACAGGAGAAGTCCGTCTCTTCCCTGGTCACATCCACCAGGGGCAAGGCCAAGAGATCGAGGGCCCAGCCCGAAGAAGCTCCGCAGGCCACCAGCACCCCACCCCCGCGCACAAATTCTTCCACGGCGGCCGCGCCCTCGGGATCGAGGCCCCCCACGTAGCGTTCCATCACCGTGCCTTGCGCTCGACCCCCGTCGATCTGCCGGGCCCGGTTGCCAGGCAGCACGAGTACATCGATCATCTCCGCCACACGCCCCGCACGCAGATCTTCGTTGCGCACGGTCACAAAGGGAATCGCCCAGGCATCGAACAGCCAGCGCATCCAACCTTCGGGCATGAAACCGCTCCAGGGGGCGTACAGTCCGATGCGTGGCATACGGTTCAGCACAAGAGGTTCTTCATCCGTATTCGCCGACTGTCCGCCGGGCACCAACAAGCCTCCACGATCCCCCGCACCCAAGTAGGACACCGTATCGCCAGCCTTCAGTTGCGCAGCAAGATGACTCCAGGTGTGGCTATGGGACACAGACATCCAACCCCGAGGAATCCCCGCCAGCCGCGGATCGCCGCTGAACGCACCCTGGGCCTCGACCTGGGTTTTCACAAGTTCCAGGTTGTCCGGCGCATCTTCAAAGAATTCCACCCGGCGCACGCCAAGCAGCAACGGCAGGGTCCAACCCGCCACGTCGTAGGGCGGATCGCCTTCGGGATAACGCTGCAATTGCATCAGGTCCTGCAAATGGGCCCCGTAGGGTTGATCCCGACGAACAAGCAGAGTCCCGGCGGGAAACTCGCGCCCGCTGGCGTGGAACGGCTCCGTGGTGCGATGCACTTCAAGCCCCGAGTCGAGCAGAATACTTACCAAGCGCAGAGCCGCATCGGGATCGGGCGTGTTCCCCGGCAGGATCCAACCGCGCACTCCTTCACCCACGCCCTCTTCAATTGTTCGCAAGGAAGCGGCCAATTGATTGCGGCGCCAAAGGCCAGGCTCACGGCTCAAACTGCCCAAGAGACTCTCCCCAAAGGCCAACTCGTAGCGAATGATGTCCGCCAGACGCCACCAGCCCCCGGGCCAGGGCGCGGGAAAACGGTTCGAAGGCACATAGGCGCCCAAACCCCGGGGCGCGCTGAGTTCTTGACGAGGAAGAAAAATCGGCGTGGCCAGATCACAAGAAGCTGCTTCGGTCAAGAGCCCCACCACATTGTGGCGCACAGGCACATTGCGATTGCCTCCGTTCCACCACATGTCGTAACTGACCCCGGTAGAAATCCCAGTCAGACCCTTGTTGGTCAAATCAAAAAGAGTGCGCGTGCCCAACAGATCGATGCCAGTAATAATACCCGCATCGAGATTCGGATTGAGGGGGTCTCGAAAAGGCGGCACAAAAAAGCGCTCGCGATTCGAACCCTGCTGATGCACATCCCAATAGATCTGGGGGAACCAACGCTTGTAGAGTTCCCGAGTCACCAACTGGGTTTCTGGTTGGGTCAACATGAACCAGTCCCGGTTGTTGTCGTGACCGGTGTAGAGTTGGTAGAGCCTCAGGAGAGACGAACTCTCGAACTCCGTGCCGACCGTGCGCCGATACCAGTGCACGACCGTGTCGAGGCCATCGGGATTGAGCGTCGGAAAGAGCACTACCAGACACTTGTCACGGGCGCTCTTCCAGGGCTCAGCCTCGCTGGTGGCCAACAACCAGGCGAACTGCATGCCGAGTTCGGTCCCCGCCACCTCGGTCGAGTGCATTGAGCAGGAAACCGCCAGGGTCACCGGCGCGTTCTCCACTGCTCTTTGCCTTGAATCCTCGTTCCAACCCCGGGGGTCCGCCAGGATTCGGTTCAGTTGTTGAATTTCATCCAGACGAGCGAGGTTCTCTGCACTGGAGATCACGATCTCCAGGAAATCTCGGCCCTCTGCGGTGGTCCCCAACTTGCGCAGCAGCACATGGGGGCTGTGCTGAGCCAGTTGCTCATGAAATGAGCGCGTCTGGTCCCAGTCCGCCAGTTCGAAGTCCGTGCCCACGGGTCGACCCAGATGCTCGGCGGGACTCTTGGGGCCGTCTGCAAGGACTGCTGCCTGAGCGAGGGCCTGGGGATCGCCTGACAGGGCCGCCAAGAGACCGAGAACAAAGAAACTCGAAGAATGGAGATTGGCGATAGGGAACATGGGCTCTCTTGGGATCAGACTCGACGGGGTGGGGTGGGAAGAGCCTACAGCACAGGTCCTGCCAAGGGATCCTTCCATCTGGCCCCCCCGCAGACGATGCTTGGGGCCCAGGTATAGGATGACCCCGCCCAACGAACAAGCAGACCCTGAAGGCTCCAGCTTCTCAGCTGAGGGCTCGAGCATTCCCAATGAGGGCACCGGCATTCCCGCCGAGGCAGAAGCGCAGACTTCAAGCCCCGGAACCCTCGACGATGGCAACCAGATGCCCCTGCAGAATCCACCGAGCATGGATTTCTGGCAAGCCATCTACACCCGTCGCTCGATCCGCCGCTTCAAACCTGATCCGGTCCCCCGCGAACTAATTGATCAGGTACTGCACGGGGGCATCTGGGCCCCCAGTTCTTGCAACTACCAGATGTGGGATCTGGTGGTCGTGGATGATCCAAAGATCAATCAAGAGCTAGCCCAGATCTCAAGCCAAATGGGCAACGCACCGGTCAACATCGTGGTGGCCTATGGTCGCGGCTTCAGCGAAGAGAACTTCGCCAATGTGCAATCCGCCGCCGCACTGATAGAGAACATGAGCCTGGCCGCGGGGGTCCTTGGCCTGGGCAGTTTTTGGATCACCCAGGTGGGCGACGCGGATGCTCTACGTGCCAAAGTGGGCCTGCCCATCGATCGCTGGGTGGTGGCCGTCCTTGCCCTGGGCTATCCCAAGTCCGTACCTCAGAAGGGACCCAAGCGTCGACCCCTGTCCCAGGTGACGCACTACAACCACTACGCGGGCAAGCCAATCCCTTCCAGCGCGGATCCCGCCGCATGGGAGCCAGAGTTGCTGACCATCTACCAACGGGCACGGGTACTCAATGGTCTGCGCCACAACAAACCCCGGGCCTGGGAAGTCCACGCCCTGGATCAGGCCCTGCAGGACCTGCTCCCCCAGAGTGAGGCAGCCACCGAGCAATGGCTCGATGTTCTGCCCTGCACGGGCATCCTCAGCGACCGCATGGCACGGAAACGAAAGGGAACTGAGTGGTCCGTGGTAGAGCGCTCGAACGATGTGGCCGCCTGGTGCGCACGCAGGATCAAGCCTGCTGCCAGTTCCTACCTCTGGCCCGCAACAGGCACGGAACCGACGCCGGCAGAAAATCAGTTCGACACCCTGACCTGTTTCTTCCGGCTGGAGGGACTGCGCGCCGCAGAACGAAGCGAGTTGATGGCTCAGATGTTCCACTGGCTCAAGCCCGGCGGCCGCTTGCTGCTTGGCTTTGTCTCCAAGAACTCCTACCACAACTGGACCGAAGGCCTGCGTTCGAAAGGCAAGGGCCCCGGTGGAGTGGAATATGTGCTCTCCCCCGATCCCAACATCGGTCCCTTTGAAGCCTTGGCCCCCGCTGAGGTCTCGGCCCTGGCCAAGGCAGCTGGTTTCACTACTAAGGGAACCCTCGGCCTGCAAGCGACCCCGACCGCAGAAGAGCTCACCTTCCGCACACGCAACTTCAATCCGCGCCTGGGCAGCTTGGTGCGCGGGGTGGGATCTGTGCTGCGCCTCTTGGAATTTCTGCCCGGCTTGAACAAACACCGAGGTCGCTTCCAGTATCGGCTCTACACGCGGCCCAAGAGTTGAACGCTCAAGCGCGAGAGAAAGTCAACCAACGCTCCTGCCAACTGCGCTTTGAAACCCCCGTGGACACCAGCTCGTCCTGGTTGAGGGCAAAGTCATTGCCCAGGACTTCCAACATGTCCGGGGCCGCGTAACGGTGAGGCGGGCCTCCTTCTTCCACGGGCTTGTCTGCCGGGAACAAGAGCACAGCCAGATGCCCGCCGGAAACCAGAACCCTTTGAACCAAGGCCCCCCACGCTGGCCGGGCGCTGGGTTCAAGAGCGCAGAAAAAAGTGTGCTCAAAAACCAGATCGAATTTCTGTTGCCCAGAGAACGCCAGCGCATCGCAGATTTCCAGGGATCCCCCTGCCCGCGCAAGACCTTGACGCAACTGCGCCCCGGGACTTCCCTCTGCCGCAACCAACTCAACGCAATCCAAGGCAGTCACAGACCAACCCGCCGCACAAAGGGCCAGGGCATCGTGCCCATGACCACAGCCGGGGACAAGAGCCCGGGCCCCAGTCCGCGGAGGAGCCAGCTCACCTGCCCGGATCCGGGCCTGTAATTCGGGATGGGGCGCGCCCAGGTCCCAGGGTGTGTCAGCGGACTCGTAGCGCTCGCGCCAGTCTTTCTGGGTCATGCTCATTCTGCGCATGCTGCCATATCCCCAAGGGCTGGATGTGCGATTCTAGCGCTTCGATCGCCTGCCCTTCTTGGCTGGCTGCTTCTTCGGAGCCGCCAACTTGACCGAAGCCAGGGTCCCGCCGGTCTGCTCCGCCAATTTCTTCCAGTGCGCGGTCACGCGCTTCCCTGCATCCACCAGCACCAGATCAAAACTCACCGGCGCAAGGCGCACCCGCTCCAGGGTCAGCTGCACAAAGAGCCCCAGGTCCCAATGAAATCCTCCAGTGGGCGCCCCATCCGAAAGAATCAACACACTGTCCAACTCTCCCCCAGCCAGAGTCAGTTCCAGAGCCTCCCACAAATCCCCCGTACCGGCCAGATGCAAGTCGTCGTAGTACTCCTGAGCGCGCTGCCCCATGCGCCGGTCGGCGACCTCCGGCTCATCAGGCCAGGGATGGGGCCTGGCCGCGTAGGGCACCAACTGAAACAGGGTGCCCACGGGCAGCACCTTCAAGGTGTTCCGGATGTACTGATCCAAGGCCTCCTTGCGCGTGTTGCCGGTCTTGAGTTTCTGCTGCACCGACCCGGAGAGGTCAATCAACAGTGCCACCCGATCACTGTTCAGGGGCAGGCGCAGACTACCCTCTGCCGCAGTACGCCCCTCCCCCTGGGGCGTCTTGCTGCCCCTTTGTGGTGTCGGCAAGGGCCCAGGTTTCAACTCCCCCAGCCAGGCCTGCCAGGGACGCGGATCCCCGCGGTAGCGCAAGCCCGAGAGTTCCTGCAGAGCCGCGATCACCTGCAAGCGCAAACGCATGGCTTCCTCCATCTTGAGGGCCGCAACCAATAACTCCACCGAACTGCGCCGGGGAAAGCGCCCCAGCAACGAATAGAGCGCGCGCCGCACGAGCACGCTGTCGTCCGCTGCCAAGTGCCGGCAACCCTCTTCCAACTGGGAAACGCCAACTCCATTCCTGCCATCTGATTGGCTCTGAGCCACCCATTCCTCCAGAGCCAGGAGCGCTCCCACCCTCAGCTCGGGTTTCTTGGACCGCATAGCTGGCAAGGCCAACGACCCCACCTGGGACGCGTCCACCTGTGCAAGGGCCAACAATGCGCCCCCATTGACCGCCCCCGATGCCCGCGAGGAGCGGGCCAAGGACGCAAGTCGACTGACCAGTCGATCCGACCCCCCGACAATGCGGCCGCGCTGCGCCAGGCGTTCCACCGAGCGCAGAAGGAGCCTCGTGGTTTCATCATCCCCCGCCCGTAACCAGGCGGCGAGTTCGCGCGCTTCAAACGGCCCCTGCAACCAACCGGTGGTCTCCGCCAGGCGCCAACGACGCCCCAGGTCTTTCGAGCGCAGTCCTTCGCGCCCGGCCCACTTCTTCAACACCCGTTCCGCATCACAATCCCGCAGGGCCAACTGGGCCGCATCCGCCGCCTCGGCCTGCCCATCGTCCAACGCCTCCCAAATCAACTCCCAGGCTTCACGAGTGCCCAGCTTGCTCAGCTTGCGCACGGCGCTGGCCCGAGCCGAAGGGCTGGGGTTCAACAGTTGGCTCTTGGCCTCTTTGAAAAAGGCGCGCTGCTCACGCAGGCTGGGTTCCTGGGCCCAAAGCCCTGGCAGACACCAAAAAGCCAACCCCAGGACCAGAGCCGCGCCCCACAAACCTCGATCCGCAATCTTCACAACTCGAGAACGCACCCAAAGACCCTCGGGTTTCACCACTCGTTCCCTGGAAGCTGGACTGCCCCCATGAGCAAGGTCGAACACCACCGACCGCGCCGCGGGTCCGTCGAGGACGCGGCTCTGCTCCAAGGGCTGCCGAACGCCGACGCATCATGCCAGGACGCCTCGGCGTCGATCACCCTGGACGCTCCACAAGTATGTAGGCTTGGGACTCACCCAACGACAATTCCCATGGACCTACGCCTCACTCCCCTCCTCGCACTCGCGCTCCTGAGCGCCGCGCCCCTCGCACCCACCGCAAAACAGGCCCCGCTCAAGGTCTTCATCCTCACCGGGCAGTCCAACATGGTCGGGGCCGGTGAAGTCAAGGCCAACCCCGGCCGCAACGGCGGCCAGGGGACCCTCGAGCACCTGGTGAAGTCGAACGCGAAGAGCAAGAAATACGACCACCTCGTCGACGGAAACGGCGACTGGGTCGTGCGCGACGACGTGTGGATCTCCTACTTCGAGCGCGGAGGGCTGCTGTCGGTCGGCTACGGCGGGGACGAGAGCAAGATAGGACCCGAGCTGGGCTTCGGACATGTGGTCGGCGAGTTCTTCGACGAGCCCGTGCTGCTGATCAAGGTCGCTTGGGGAGGCAAGAGCGTCGGCAAGGAATTCCGGTCGCCGAGCGCGGGGGGAGAGGTCGGCGAGTCCTACACGGCCCTGTTCGCCCAGGTCCGCGAGGTCCTCGATGACCTCGACGGGCACTTCCCCGACCTCAAGCACGATGGCTACGAGATGCTGGGCATCGGCTGGCACCAGGGCTGGAACGACCGGGTCAACCAGGCCTTCAACGACGCCTACGAGCACAACCTCTCCTGCTTCATCCGCGACGCGCGCAAGGAGCTGGACGCCCCGGACCTACCCTTCGTGATTGCCGAAACCGGCATGAGCGGACACGAGGAGCGCCACCCCCGGGCCCTCTCGCTCATGAAGGCCCAGGCCGCCGTCGCACAGCGCGAGGAGTTCCGCGGCAACGTGGCCTTCGTCGGAACCAGAGACTTCTATCGTCCCAAGAAGGTCTCGCCCTCGGGCCAGGCCTACCACTGGAACAACAACGCCGAGACCTACTACCTGATCGGCGAAGGCATGGGGCAGGCGATGCTCGAGCTGTTGAAATCGGAACAGTGACACGCCGGCCTCCTGGTATTGGGCTCCTGGGGCCAAAGCCCTGGCGGACACCAAAAAGCCAACCCCAGGACCAGAGCACCGTCTCACAAACCTCGATCCGCAATCTTCACAACCCGAGAACGCACCCAAAGACCCTCGGGTACCACCCCGCGTTCCCTGGAAAGCTAGACTGCCCCCATGAGCAAGAAGGAAATCACCCTGACCCTGGCGTCGTTCATGGATTCGGAGCACTCGAAGAAACTCGAGACCTCCCCCGAAGACCAACGCCGCATCGCCGCTGCCTTCTTGGCGGTCTGCTATGAGGAGATCGGCAAGGCGCCTCACCTGCTCGATGGACAGGACATGCACGCGGCCCTGGGGCACTGTCTCCCCGGTCGGCTCAAGCGCAAGGACCCCCTGGCAGAGGAGGTCCCCCCGATCTTGCATGCTCTGGTCGATCACCTGACCGAAGAACATGTACTGGCCCACTCCTTCGAAATCCGCGCGGCCATCGAGTCCACCCGGGGCGAGTTCATCGAAACCGTGCGCACAGGCAACAACCCTCACCACCACGGGGGCCCGAAACAGGAAACCGTGGTGCACAAAGCCGCGAAACTGGGTCGCAACGATCCCTGCTTTTGCGGCAGCGGCAAGAAGTTCAAGAAATGCTGCGGCAAGAATTCGTAAGACCTGTTCAGCCCCCAACCCTTCCCCCTGCCCATGACCAGCCAAGTCTGTTCCAACTGCGGTGCTGCGGTCCCGCACTCAAGACGCACCACTTGTGAGTTCTGCGGTCACGAGCTACCACGACAAGAGGACGCTCCGTCTGAAATCCACAGCCTGTCCGACCGCATTCAACGGGACCTGCCCCTGGTGCGCGAGGCACCAGAATTCGCAGCCCTGCAACGACGCGTGCCCCCCGCCCCGCCGTCCTTTGCCGCCTTCAAGGTGATCTCAGGCATTGGTACGGTGATTGCCTGTGTAATTGGCTTGGGGATGCTGGCCTTCGCGATCACCGTCACCTCCCTCCTCCCCGAATCCATGAAACTGTTTGCAATCGTCCCTTTGCTCGGATTGGCCATGGTCGGGCTTTTCATCCGCATATCCACCAAGGCCAGAAGCAGGATGAGCGGCTACCAGACAGCACCCCTCGAACGGCGGGTCGTGGGAGTCCTCGATGAACGCACCGAAGTCCGTGGCGGGGGCAATTCAATGACCAGCACCTCCTATTTCATCACCTTCCTCGACGAGGCGGGTCAACGGGAAGAATTGCCAGTTGTAGGCAAGACTGCGGGCGAAGTCACCAGCGGCGATGTGGGCGTTGTTTTTGTACGCGGTGGCTTCGCCCTGGACTTTCAGCGAGTGAATGTCTAATTCAGATCGAACCACTTGATCAGGCACCCTTGCTGCCCCGGTTATTCACCCAGCCCGTCTCCACCCCCCATGCTTCTGATCATCACCGCCAGCAACGGCAAGAATCTCGAACTGGCTCAGCACCTCGCGTCCCTGGCTGCCCCTATGGACTGCCCAACCCAGGTGCTGGACCTGACTGAACTCGACCTGCCCCTTTACACGCCCCAGGCCCACGCCCAGGGCACGCCCGCAACAGTTGAAGACCTCGCCGCCAGATTCCGGGCCGCAGACACCTTCTTCTTCTGCGCCCCCGAATACAACGGTTCGATCCCCCCGACCCTGACCAACGCCGTTGCCTGGCTTTCCGTCAACACAGACGATTTCCGCGAGTTGTTCAACACCAAATCAGTCGCCATCGCCACCCACTCTGGAGGCGGTGGGTCAAAGCTGCTTGTAGCCCTGCGCTTGATGTTTGGGCACCTGGGCTGCAACGTCATCGGCCGAGAACTATTGACTAGCCCCAAGCGCCCCTTAAACGACAAGAGTGCTCTCGCGATCCTGGAGCAGTTGGCGAAGGCCTAGGGGCCAGGCCTCAACCTGGTTCCCTGGGCGCGGCACTCCGCGCAGACGTCAACCCTTCGTCGCGTCCGTCATCGCCTTGGTGGCACCCGAGCGCTCATTGCCTGCCGTTCCCGTTTTGTGTCCCGGGTCTACCCAGGAGCGGGGCAGGTCATCGGGACGCAGGAGCTTGCGGCGCACCTTGTTGTAGAGGCCGAAGATCTTGCTCTCAAGGTGGCCGTTCACAAAGCTGCCGTTGTTCAAGCGTTCCTCGGCGCGCTTTTCCCAGAAGCCACGACGGCGACCGCGGGCGAGACCCCAGTTCAGGGTCGCGTAGTGCTGGTACATCATGCGCGCTTCGGTCACGCTGGGGGGGATGTTGCCGGGCCAGGTCTCTTCCAGGTGGTACTCGCCGATGGAGCCCCACTCGGGGATCGTTTTCGGGCCGTCGTAGCCCAGTTCCAAGGCCTGATCCCACATGACCGTGCCGGGAATCGGGCGGAAGGGCCAGACATTGGGGCGCGCGTGGGGCGCGGCCATGTGCAGACGGCGGCATTGATCGATGGTAGCCATCATGGACTCTTCGCTTTCGCCGGGAAAGCCGATGATGTAGGTGATCGAGCCCTGAATACCAAGGCGATCCATCTTGACAGCGGCTTCAATGTTGTCGTCCCCATGGATCGGCTTGCCGATGTCCTTCATCATGGAGTCCGTGCCGGTTTCGGCACCAATCTCGGCCACATACATACCTGACTCGGCCATCAGATCCAGCGTGTCTTGCTTGTATTGCAGAATCGAATGGGTTTCGATGAACGCGTTCCAGCCGATCTTGATCTTGCGGTCGATGAGCCCCTGGGCAAATGCACGAGAGCGTTTTTCCTGCACCCCAAAGTTCGCGTCATGGAAGCGGATCGAGTCAAAGCCCCAACGCTCGTAGATATTTTGGATGTCGTCGAGCATGCGCTCGGCGGGCACGGGCTTCCAACGGCGGTCGGTCACCAGCGGAGAGCAGCAGAAAGTGCAGGGCTCGGGACAGCCGTAACTGCCAAAGTAGGTGATGCCGAAGTAGGGCTTGCCGTAACCGATCCAAGGGGGCGTGGGCAGACGCAATACATCGCGAGCACTGTCTTCGCGCATTTGATGGCGGCGATAGGGCTCGATATCGAGCAAGTGCCAGGGCATGGGAGCGATCTCGTCCCAACCAACCACGGCTCGCGCACCGGTGCGGATTACTTGACCCTCGCGCATGATCGAAAGACCAGGCACACTATCCAATGGCTCACCGGAATCGATGGCATGCACCACATCCCGGAAAGTCAATTCTCCCTGACCCATGATCACCGCCTCGTACAAGCCGGTCTCCAGTTGCAGATCCGGCCGCACACTGGCAAACCAACCACCGATCACAGCGGGCAGCTTGGGATGATGAGCCTTGACCTTGGTCATGGCCTGCCACCCATCGTTGACCATGTAACCCAGGATGCCCGTGGTAGCCACCAGCAATGCCCCTTCGCAAGCGTCGACCAGAGCCTTGTGGCCGGACTCACCACGGTAGAGGGAGCCGTCGATGATCAGCACCTCGTACCCTTCTTGGTCCGGATAGGCCGCGATAGTCAACATCTCCAACGGCAGCATGTCCTTGCTGGACTCAAGACCCAGAGTCTCGTCCACCTGCTTGGGCTGGTAGAGAACGATCTTTTTCTTGCGTTGAATCATGAAGAAGGTGCTCGGAAGGGCAGAGGGCACCGGGAGGGCGCCCCCGGCGGAACGAATCTGCCATCCAATAGGCCCTTCGGAAGTCTACCCGGCGTGACTGGAGTTCGCACGGAGAGTCAAGGCTGAAATCGAGGCTCGAAAGGCGCTGGGGGCCTTCCCAACTCATCAACCGCCCTGGGCCGGACACCCCAAACGGGGTTCCGCCAACAGGGGCTGTGCCTTCTCAAGCCCCTCGGACTGGTCGCACCAATCCACCGCCGTTCCAATTGCCGCCAAGAGATTGCTCGCATCCGCACGGCCCTTGCCAGCGATGTCATAGGCCGTACCGTGCACAGGGGAGAGGCGCAGGAACGAAAGCCCAGCAATCCAGGTCACGCCCGCCCCACGGGAGAGCAACTTGAGTGGAATGAAGGCTTGATCGTGATACAAGGCCAACACGCCATCGAAGCGACCGTCGGCAGCCTCCAGGAAAACCGTATCGGGAGATCGGGGGCCGCGCACATCGATACCTCCCTCCCGAGCCCTGCTGACCGCCGGAACAAGGAGTTCAAGTTCCTCGGTCCCCAGAATACCGCCCTCACCCGCATGAGGATTGAGTCCCGCCAGGGCAATGCGCGGATGTTCAATGCCGATCCCACGCAGGGCCTCGTCGAACAACTCAAGATGCCGCAACACGCGTACAGGGGTGATGCTGGCAAGCGCCTCCTTGATGGGCAGGTGACGGGTCAAGAGCATGACCCGTAAGCTGCCACTCAGTCCCACCATCTCAAAGCGCGAGGTCCCATCCAGACGGGCGAGCAACTCGGTTTGCCCTTCGATTTTTTCCCCGGCAAGGTGCATGGCTTCCTTGCTGACCGGAGCGGTGACCAGGGCAGCCACCTGATGTGTGCGGGCCAACTCCACGCCCTGGCGCAAAGCCGCCAGGGCTGCGGCGCCGCATGATTCCTGCACCTCCCCCATGGTCCATTCTTCTGGTCCCTGGGTTTCAAGCCAACGGTGTCCCGGCTCATCGTCCGCTCCCTTGTTGAGCAGTTCCTCCGGACGCAGAGCCCGAGGGCCGATCACCAGCAGACGCACCCGCCGGGCGAGAGCCTTGTCCTGAACCGCCACACGCACGATCTCGGGCCCGATGCCCGCGGGATCTCCCACGGTCAAGGCGATCAAAGGCAGGCGCTGGGTCATCGCAAGCTCCTCCTGATTCTGCGCGCTGGTCATGGCGGAATCATACGCCTTGGCCCTTGGGGGGGGCTGGGGGAGCCCTGCCCGGGGCCCCGGCAGCGAGCCCTGGAGGCTCCCTGGGCCTGACAAAAAGAGCCCGGGACCGTCTCCCCAATTAGAAGTGCAAGCAAGAAAACAGCTGCCCGCGATAATCTTCTGGGGCAGCTCGCCTCCCAGCTCGCAGACAGACTGCAACTGCGGCTGGTCCGGATCTTCCAACACGGGAATCCAATGCAAAGCAGCGGGGTGCTAGGCTGCCCCGATGGCCCCGTCGTTCTGCCCTCCCCAAGCCCTGTCCCTGGGAGGAGACCCCAGACCCCTGCACAGCCCTCACTTCCTGAGGCCCCTGGGCCTGGCCCTTCTGTGCGCTTGCAGCCCCCAGGTGGATGGCCCGCCGCGGCCCCATGTGCTGCTGATCAGCATCGACACCCTGAGGGCAGACCACCTTTCAAGCGCGGGCTATCCCTTCGAAACCACTCCGGTACTGGATGAGGTCGCGGCTCAGGGCGTGCGCTTTGAGCGCTGCATCTCCAGCACCTCCTGGACCCTGCCCGCCCACATCACCATGCTCACGGGCCTGCCCATCAGCGCCCACGGTATCGATGATGACCGTCTCTGGCGTCGGCGAGATGCCGAGGGCCGAGCCATTGCGCCGGATCTGCGTGGACGGTTCCTGGCCGAGAGCCTGCAGGCCTCTGGCTACGACACAGCGGGCTGGTTCACCTGGAAGTACCTGGACGCGCGCTTTGGATTTGGCCGGGGATTTGACCGGTGGGAACGCCTGGGGCACAACTTCTACAGTCACCCCGAGGTAGGGCCTGCTTGGATGGCCGCCCGGGACGCGGACGACGCGGATGGCATGCGCGCTTTGCACGCGCAACACCCAGAACTGTTCGGCGTCATTCATTCCACGTCCCAGGTTGTGGATCAAGCCATCGGCTGGCTGGAAGACCGTGGCGAAGAGGAGCAGCCCTTCTTCCTGTTCTTGCACCTGTTCGATGTGCACAACCCCTACGTCAGCCCCGAGCCTTTTCACTCCCAGTTCGACCCGGACTACACCGGAAACATCGATGGCACGCGGGTTACAGCGCCCATTTCTCCTGTGCAGCCGGACATGGATCCGCGCGACCTGCAGAATCTCATCGCACGCTATGACGGGGGTATTTGCCATGTGGACGACGAGTTGGGGCGTTTGCTCAAGACGCTCGGGGACCTGGGCCTTGAGCAAGACACCCTGATAGTGGTGACCAGCGACCACGGGGAAGAGTTTTTTGAACACGGGGGAAAGACCCACCGGGGCTCGGTGCACCTGGAAAGCATTCAGGTGCCCCTGATCTTGCGCTGGCCGGCGGGACTGAAGGGGGGCGCGGTGATCGAGGACACGGTGGGGCTGGTGGATCTGGTACCCACGATCCTGGCGGCCACGGGCAGTGACCACGGGGCACCCCTGGGGGGACGCAACCTGCTGCCACTGGCCAAAGGCGCAGAGGCCAGTCCTCGCACCTACCTGTCGGAACTGGTGGTCTTTGATGAGGGTCAAAGAGTTCCCCTGCGACGCAGCAGTTGGATCCGCGGCACACGGCAGATCACCTGGGATGTGCGTGGCAAAGAAGCGGGACGGGTGCTGCGCTTTGACCTGAGCGAGCCGCAGGGAGGCTATGGCCAGGGAGTGCTGCTCTCCGAAGACGATCCACGCAGGACAGAGTTCGAAAGCGAAGTGGCGCGCATGCGCGAGAGTCTGCTGCGTCTACGGCAAGCGTCCCCGCGTCTGGAGGGCGACCTGCCGCCCTTGACCGCCTTCGAACTGCAGGACCTGAGCAGCATGGGGTACGGAGGCGGCGACGACAATTTCCACACAGAGAGGACTGACGACCGCCTGCCTCTGGATGGGGGCGTCTGGCCCGATCAGGAGTAGACCTGGCCTCAGCTGCTGCGCACCCGCGCCACAGCCGCGGCCCATTCAGCCAGACGCCGCTCCCGTTCAAGGGCATCGAGGCCGGGCAAGAATTCCCGCACCCCGGCTTGCATGCCCAGCGCTTCAGCAGGGTCCATGATCACCCCGGCCCCCACCGCCGCCAAGGCCGCGGCTCCGCGAGCGGTGCTCTCCAAGTCCTCAGGGCGGCGCACGCGCACCCCCGCCAGATCGGCCTGCAACTGCATCAAGAGGTCATTGGCCGCGGCTCCACCGTCCACCAGCAACTCATCCACCGCCAGCCCAGTGTCCTGGCGCAAGGCCTCAATCAACTCCGTGCACTGGAATGCGATGCCCTCCAAGGCCGCACGGGCGATGTGACCGCGGCCGGTTCCTCGGGTCAGACCGAGCAGGGCCCCGCGCGCCTCGGGATCCCAATGGGGTGCCCCAAGCCCCGCGAATGCCGGCACCAGGAACACTCCCCCCGTGTCGCTCACCGAACCTCCCAAGGACTCCGACTCCGCAGCGTTGCCAAGGATCCCAAGCTCATCCCGCAACCATTGGATCGTTGCTCCCCCCATGAACACGGAGCCCTCCAGGGCGAAGCAAGTGCCCCCCCTGCGATCCGCCGCCAGAGTGGTCAAGAGCCCATTGCTCGAATTCACCCGCCGGGCGCCGGTGTTGAGCAGGAGGAAACACCCGGTGCCATAAGTGTTCTTCAAACTGCCCGCTTCAAAGCAACCCTGACCAAAGAGCGCGGCCTGCTGATCTCCAGCGATACCAGTCAGGGGAACTTCTCGGCCGCCGGGCAGGCGCGCCATACCAAAGTCCCCGGCGGAGGGCCGAATCTCCGCCAGTTCCTCAGCCGACACCCCGAACAACTCCCCCATCTCAGAGCACCAGCCTCCTCCATCGATATTCATCAGCATGGTTCGCGAGGCGTTGGTGGGATCGGTCACGGCGCCCGCCGGTCCAATCAAGTGCATGGCGATCAGGGTGTCCACCGTGGCAAACAGGAGGTCTCCTGCCGCGCGGGCGCGAGCCACTTCAGGGTGCTGGGCCAGCATCCATTCGATCTTGGTGGCGCTAAAATAGGGATCGAGCACCAGCCCCGTGCGCTGCTGCACCTTGGGCTCCATTCCCTGCTGACGCAACTCTTCGCAGCGTGCGGAGGTGCGCCGATCCTGCCAGACAATTCCCGGAGCCAGCGCCTCCCCATCGGAACGGCGCACAGCAAAGACCGTCTCTCTTTGGTTGGTCAGACCCAAGGCCGCAATCGGACCAGAGTACGAGGCCAACACCTGGCCCACGGTTGAATCCACTGCGGCCAAAATCTCGTCTGCTCGGTGCTCCACTTCCCCGGGTCGGGGAAAATGCTGGGGAAACTCAGCGCTGGCACGGGCTACAACGCGCAGATTGGAGTCAAAGAGCAAGGTGGTGACACCGGTGGTGCCCGCGTCGATGGCCAGGATGTGAGCTTGCTGCACATTCCGATGCTGGGAGGCTGGGACAGCCAACGCAAGCACCTGCTCGGAGATCTCAAACCCTGAAATGCAACAAGCCCCGCCGGAGGGCGGGGCTTGCCTGGAAGTTCATGGGGTCTCGCGTCCCCACAGGATCCCACTTGGGGCCTAGAACATCCGCTGGGAGATCGTCACCGCGTTGGCCCCATAGGTCACGCGATGCAGTGCACGGCCTAGGTTGGGCACCACAGAGACAACCTCAAAGTTCACCGGGGGAGCCGTTCCCAGCAGGGCGTGCTGGATACCCATGTTCAGGATCGAGTTGGGGGCCACAGTCACCGGGGGCACCAAACTGCCCACATAGTGGAAGGACGCCAGCATGCTGTCGAGTTGGCTCGAGAGGACTCCAACCTGCACCAGGCCGGACTGCAGGGCGGTCGCATCCAAGGTGATCTCGAAGTCCCCGCGGATCTCAAGGACCCACATCCCCTGCAGGGCAATGTTGCGGCCCAGGTAGAAGCTTGCTCCCTGATCGCGGAAATCGAGCACCGCGTTCAGGACAGCCTCATGGGGGCCAGCTAGGAACAGGTTCTGGTCAACGCGCAGGGGAGCCTGCGCCCCAGGCCCGTTACCCATAGTGGGCATGGTGCCCACGCTGTTGCCTCCACCCAGAGGCGCAAGACCTTGGGCAGTAGGAAGGCTCAACACGCCCACCAAAAGGACGGTGCTGAGAAGAATAGGTTTGGCGAGAGTGTTGAGTTTCATGGGATTGCTCCCTCTGGGTTTGCCTCGCCGAACGACTGGGTCCGGCAAGAGGTTTGAGGTTTCTTGGTTTGTGATTAGGTTCGAATGGTTCTGTGCTGCCACATTCAGGCAGCAGGACTGGTAAATAACTCGGGACAGCGTGTAATCAGGTTGTTGGCAAAGTCCGGGTACTGCTCGAGGACTTCCTGAAGCAAGGGTGCCTGGGTTGCCATATGGGCCATTTCAGCCACATGCTGGGGCTGGGAATCGATCAGACCCTTGAAGTAGTCAAGGCAGCGATCGCGGTCACCCATCTCCAGGTAAGTCATGGCGATGTTGAAGCGCACGACCCAGAAGCGCTCATCCTGCTCGAACAGGCCGCTGATCAGGATCCAGCGATACCAGCGCAGGGCCTCCCTGTGATTGCCCTCTGCCTGGTGCAGACGGCCGATTTGGATCGCCGCATGGCCCCGGTTGGCGGGCTGCAGTGCGGTATCGAACAGATCGGCCCAGCGCTCCCGTGCCAGCAGCTTGCGGCCCTGTTGAGCGTCCAGGTAGGCACGGTAGAAGCGTGCTTCTTCGTGATCGGGGGCCACAGCTATGGCCTGCTCCAGCAGACGGCTGGCCTTCTTCAGGGGCTCTTCGATGCGCTCAAGCCGGCCATTGAGCATGGCACGGGCGGTCTGCCAGTCCACTCCGTCCTGGCGACTGGACTCTGACCCGTCGAGAGTTTCACGATCGGAGCCAAGCAGCACTCCATCGACGAATCCGCGGCCTTTGACCCGGGTCTGTTCCACAGCCACCGGCTCCTCAAATGCGCGCTCCACCACTCGATCGGGATCAAGCGCCGCAAGCAGATAGGCCTTGCCCAACTGATAGAAGATCGTGGCCAGACGGTTTTCCAGGTCGGTGCACAGGTGCGAGGCACCGGTCATCATGGCCATGCGGGCCATCAAGCGATCAGGATCGGCCATGTCCCGGTGCATCTTGGCGCAACGGGTGAGGTCCTCAAAGAAGGCCGAGGCCTCTTCGTCCGACTCAAGTTTGAGCATCACATTGGCCGCGAGGCCCTCGTCGAGTTCGCCATCGGCGAGACTGGAGAGGTCCTGCTGCAGGGCCAACTGGGCATCACTGAGGGGTTGTCCGCCGACTCCCACTTCCCAAGCATCGAACCCGCTGGCGGGGCCTTGGGCGCCAAATCCATCAAAGGAACTCATAGCTTGTCCTCCTCATTGCATAGGTCCAGGCCGTGTCGGCCAAGGGACATCCGAGACTCGCTGCTCGGCTCGCGGGCCGGGCGGCAATCGTGGGGCAAACCGTCGAAGGTGCGACGCATCGCCCGATGGATCTTCCGCCGTGCGCGGAAGATGACCATCTTCAGGTTTTCGAGACGGATGCCAAGATCGGCCGCCGCATCGCGATAACTGGCCCCGTCAACTTCCACCAAAGTCAGGGCGCGTTGTTCGCGCTCGCCCAACAGCTGGAAGAAGGTCATGTAGAGGGTCAGGTAGGTGACATAGACCTCAGCGCATTGCTCGCGGTCTTCCGCGTTGATGGCTCCCTGAACTGGGGTCATCTGCCCGTCGGTGGGTTGATCGGAAAGGTCCTCGAAGGGGATTTCCTGACGACCGCCGCGACCCTGGGAACGCAGGTGCTTGAGTACCGTGTTGCGCACGATCATCGCCGACCAGACCCGGAAGGCATCGTCTCGGCTGGAGTCAAAGCGATGGGGATAGCGGTAGACGTTGAAGAAAACTTCTTGCAGCACGTCCAGGGGATCGGCCTGACTGGAGTAGCGTCGCAAGCGAGCGGCGACCTGGATCACCAGATGGCTGGCATTGAGTTCGTAGAGCAGGCCAAAGGGACCGCGGGCTCGCTCGCCTTTGAAAGCCTCCATCAAGCGGGTGGAAACCGCATCCCGCAGTTCATCCAGATTGCGTTCCTCATCACCCAGAATCTCAGCGATCCGTCGGACCTCTGCCCGGGGGACCTCACGACCCAGTTGCTTGACCCTTTCCAACAGCCTCTCACGGGCGTCTGGGCCAGTCAAAGGACTGGCAAGGAGGGTGTCCTGAATCTGCATTGGAGGAAGAAGGACCGGTGAATGGGCGCTGGGACCTTCCAGGGGGAACAAAGGCATCCAGAACCGCCGAGATGGAGAGTTCACCGGCTAGCCTCAATTGTAGTCCCTGAAACAGGCTTGGTTTCTGGTTTGGGCCAAGGGGCTGCACCCAGCAACCGAACAGCCCTGCAAGAAAGAACCCAAGTCCTTGTAGAATCACGACTTAGACCCCCATTTTTATTTTGTCAAAGACCCCCAGAGGGGGCAAAATCTGGCCCCATGTCTCAAGCTGATAAGATCCTCGAAATGGCCCTGGAAATAGGGTTCGATTTGGCGGGCCTGGCCCCCTTTCGAGCCCCCCGGGAGGCCGAGCACTATCGCTCATGGATCGCCCAGGATCGCCACGCCTCCATGGGCTGGATGAAGACCAATCTTGCGGTCATCGACGATCCGAAGCTCTTCGTGCCCAAGGGCCGCACCCTCTTGATGGTGGGCCTCTCCCACGCCAGACCACCCCTTGAGCTCCCCGGTGGCGGACGGGTGGCGCGCTACGCGGCGGGTCGGGACTACCACAACTGGATCGACAAGCGCCTCAAGCGGCTGGCGCGACAGATGGTGGCGGCCGGGCTGATCGATGGAGCCCGGAGCGCAGTGGATGCGGTGCCCCTGATGGAGCGCAGCCACGCGCAGGAGGCGGGCCTCGGCTTTGCCTCCAAGGCCGCCAATCTGCTGCACCCACGACTGGGACCCTGGTACTTCCTGGGGGAACTGGTACTGGATATCGAGTTGGACCCCACCCCGGCGGACCTGCCCACGGGCTCCTGCGGGACCTGCACAGCCTGCCTGGATGCTTGCCCCACGGGAGCCCTGGTGGCCCCCGGAGAACTGGACGCCGGGCGCTGCCTCTCATGGGCCACCATCGAGCAGCGGGGCAGCGTGCCCCATGACCTGCGGGCGAAACTGGGGGACTGGGTCTTTGGTTGCGACATCTGCAGCGAAGTCTGCCCCTGGGGCGAGGGAGTGCCCTCCCAAGAAGAACGCTTCCCCGTGCATCCGGAAATCAGCGCTGGCAGCTTGGTGGATTGGTTGGCCTTGGACCCCGATCCCGAAGCCTTCAAGCAGAAGTTTCAAGGTACGGCCATTCGACGAGCAGGGCGGGAAGGACTGTCGGCCAACGCGGCTCTGGTACTTGGCAACCGGCCCAGTGAGAGCGGTCGGATTGCCTTGCAATCGGCTCTGGAGACGGACCCCAGCCCCAAGGTGAGAGAGTCCGCTGCCTGGGGGCTCTTGCACGGCCACGGCCAGGATAAAGGTGTGCGCGATCAAGTGGCGGGTGCCCTGCAGCAGGAACAGGACCCCGATGCCCGAGCAGCCCTGCGGACTTCCTTGGAGCTGGAGGACTAGATCCTCTCGAAACGAGTCACTTCCACAGCAAATTTGCGGCTCATTTCGTTGCACATCAAAGAACTCCAATCGGCCTTGTGAAGGTTTCGGCTTCCTGGTGTCGAGGGGATAGTAGCCCCTCTCTCTACACAGCTCACCCTCACCGCACCATGGAAAGCAACAACTTCTACGACGACCGCAAGTTCTGCACGGACTGCAACGACTACGTCCCCTACCTCGCCAGCATCGAGCGCAGCTACTGCGTCCAATGCGGTGCGGAAGTTCGACTCTTCTCTACTGAAGACTGGGAGCGCTTTCAGAATGGTCTTGGCAACCGCCCACTGACGGGACGCAAGGCAAAGACCCAAGGCCGGTCGGGTGCCATCATTGACGCCAAGGCGGCGGAGGCGGAAGAAACCACTCAGAGCACGGAATTTGAACAGCCCGACGATCAGCGCGAGTCCGCCTGATCTTGATCGAATCGCTTCTACGCTCGTAAGCCTGAAGCAACCGCACGCTTGAAGGGCAACGCCTTGGGACTCGACTTCAAGCTCTCAGCGCCTCGGCCATGCGCCGGTGCACATCCTTGAGGCGCTCCTCGCTCCCACCGGAAACCTCTGCCGTGGCCCAACCGGTGTAACCAATCGCAAGCAGGGCAGCGCGAACCGCGTCCCAGTCCACGTCACCCTCGCCGATCTTGCAGAAGCCCGACTGCGTGCCCCAGTCCTTCACATCCAACTTGACAATGCGCTGACCCAGGGTGCGAATCCACTGCGCGGGCCGGCCGTACTTTTGGTGGTTGCCGATATCGAAGTAACTGCCCACCCAAGGACTGTTGATGGCGTCAAGATAGTCCCTCAGGAGTTCTGCCCCCTGATCCTCTGGGCCGTTGTGCTGGTAACAGAAACCGTTCCAGACATTCTCGATCAGAATGCGAATGCCCAGACGTGCACAACTGGGCAGCACCTGCCGCAAGCCTTGAATCGAGCGCTCCCAGACATGCCTTTGGGTCTCTTCCTTGCCACGCACGGCTCCCGGCACCAGCAGCACCGCCGAGCCCCCATAGGCATGGGCGTGCACCACCGCACCGGCGAGATTCTTAACCCCTTGGGCGCGCACCTTTGGATCGGGGTCGGACAAACGCACCTGCCAATGGGCCGAGTCCACCACTCCATGCACTGGCAGACCGGTGGCCTTCTTGGCCTGGGCGACTTCATCAGGGCCGTAGCCGTTGGGGCTGTCCAATTCAATGCCATCAAAGCCCAGGCGTTGCACCTGGGTGAATTTCTCCGTCAGGTTCGCGCCATCTCGGACCATGCCTATCTTGAGAGAGAAGAAAAGGTCCAGGGACTCGCTTGCTGCGCTCAAAGGTGAACTCATCCCAGGGGAAGCAGACAAAGGCGCGGCCAGACCAAGGGGCGCAGCCTTCAAAAGAGAGCGTCGATTGAATTTCGTCATGGGGTCAACCCTAGCGCGGGACCAGGCGCAGAGCGTTCCGCTTCTTGGGCTTTGTTCGGCAAGGAGGAAAACAGCACCCTCAACGGAAAGGGTTCTGCTCTTGCTGCTCGGCAACCCAGGCGAGTACCCGCTCGTCCCCCACCCGTCGGGCAGCGCGTCCAAGACGCGAGAGCCCACGCATGGCGGCGGACCGGTCCCCCGAGCTCTGATGGGCTCGCACCAAACGTGTCAACAGATCGAGATTCCAGGGGTCGATCAGGAGCTGTCCTTCCAGGGGCCGCAGCAAAGAGCGCTCAAGCTCAAGGGTCTTGAAGATCTGCTCCATGGCGCGCGCCTTCTCCTTCTCTCCCAACTCAAGCAGGATCCGCGCCAGCAGAAAGGCTGGCGCGGGATCCCGAGGCCGCAGAGCTCGGGCGCGACCGACTGCGACCTGGGCCTTTTCCAGCTCTTCCATGTCGTACCAAATCGTCGCACGCAAGAGCCAGGCCTGGCCCTGCTCGGGATCCACCTGCACGACTTTTGAGAGATCGGCCAGGGCCCGCTCTGCATGCCCCGCGCGCCAATGGGTCACCGCCCGACCACGCCGGGCTTGCAAGTCCCCGGGCGCGGCGGCGAGCACCAGGTCATAGTGCGCCAGAGCGTCAGCCGTACGCCCCAATTGACCCAGAGAGTGCCCCAGGTGCCGGGTGCGGCCCACCAACTGGGGCGCCACACGTAAAAGGCGCTGCAGGAGCAGGACACACTGTTCATGCCGCCGCAGGCGGAATTGGACGTGGCCCAGAAGATGCAGGCAGGCGGGATAGTCCGGGATTGTCTTCAGGGCTGGCACCAGCGCCAGGACCACTGCGGGAAAATCCTCTTGGCGCCAGGCTTTCAGGGCTTCCATATATTGAGCCTGCACACGCTCATCGATGCCCGCGTCCTCGTCCCAGTCTTTCCAGGCGCCCTGCTTGGCCTGGGGCAATTGCTGCATGGACTGGGCCAGGGCGATGCGAGCTTGCACACCGGGTTCGAGGACCGGGGTTTGCCAGGCAGGAAGCGAAGCGCTGAAAATGCACGGTAATGCGATCATCAGCGCGAAGAACCGGCACCTCATGAGCCCTGCTCCACGCGCACCAATAGCCGCGAGCCGTTCTCGTGGACAGCACCGCCTGAATCCTCGCCGCTCCGCACCACACTCCTGCCGCCACCCGGCCAAAACACCTCCAGCGTCCAGTCCTTTTCAGATCCAGGCAGGGCAAAGTGTACCTCCGCGGGCCGCGCCGCCTGGAACCCGGCGCAGGTGCTCACCAAGCGCGTGCTGCGCTGCTTTCCAATGGTCAGTTCCACTCGCGCTCCGGGAGCATCACGATCCCCCCGGCGGGCCACCAACTGCACCACCAAAGCCTTTCCCACCCCCGGCGCAGCGTTGCGCAATACGCGCACTCCACCATCGAGGGTCAAGACCACCAGATCCTGATCCCCATCCCCGTCAAGATCTCCCAGCACCCCGGCGCGAGACACGAAGCTCTTGCCTTTTGTCAAAGGCCGCACCCCAAAGCCCACGCCCTGGCCCACATAAAGGTGATCCGCTTGGGCATAAGAAGTATCACTGCCCACACTGTCAGCCTCTGGATAAACGTGGCCGTTGAGCACAAAGGCATCGAGCGCCCCATCCAGATTCGCATCCAAGAACCCTGCGCCCCAACCCAGGGAAGTCAGACTCGGCCCAGCTATGCCCGCCCGACTGGACCTCTCGCGATAGGCCCCACGCCGCTGGGCAGGCAGGTAAAGCGCATTGGGCTCGCCCGAAAAATTCGTCACCAGGAGCGCCGGCCGCCGATCCCCGTCCAAATCCGCGCAGGCGATGCCCATGCCCGCCTGCTCGCGCCCGTTGGCCCCATACCCAAGCCCCCACTCAAAAGCCTGCTCCAAGAACCCCCCACCCTCCTGCGCCACCCAAAGATGATTGGGATGGGAATCATTTGACACATAGAGATCCATGCGCCCGTCCTGATTCACATCCAGAGTCACTACACCGAGCCCAAAAGCCGCTGGCGCAGGACCGAGTTGCCCCGTGCAATCCTCAAAACGCCCATCCCCCAGCCCGCGCAGCAACAGGTCCGCCCGGGGTTCAAGCCCCTCGGGTCCAGCCATGACCGACTGCCCTCTCCAGGTGGCTCCCGCTTCCCCGCGAGGTTTTTGCTCTCCAAAGTCAAAGTCCAAGTAGCGCACCAAGAACAGATCCAAGACCCCGTCGGAATCAAAATCCAGGAACGCAGCGCTTGTGTGCCAGCCCTCAACGGGCAAACCCGCGCGCCCGGTCCACTCCTCAAGGCCCTGGCCGCCGGAATTGTGAAACAAGCGCACCCGCCCCCACTGGGTCACGAGCAAGTCACTCCACCCATCCCCATCCACATCCCCAACGGCGCAGCCCGTACCCCAACCATCCCCGTCCATGCTCCAGGCCTCGCCCGCCGCCTCAAACGACCCACCAGCTCGCCCCAGGAAGACGCGCGGCGGCAGCCCCTTCTTGCCCTCTAGCACGCGCTCCCTGGTGGAACCATCCACCACCACCAAGTCGAGCCGTCCATCCCGATCCAGATCCACCAATGCCAGCCCGCCCCCATTGACCTCCAGGATCCAGTCCTTGGTCACAGAACCACAGGTCACACGCACCCCGGGCAGAACCTCGTCAGTCACATCCGAAAACCACGGTTCCTGCTGGGCCTGTTGGGCCAGCAGGAGAAGGGTCAGGGGCACAAAGAGGGCGGTCATGCGCCCTTCAGCCTACTGAAACTGAATCTCGATCCCGTCGGTGAAGTTGCTCGTGGGGCCTGGATTGACATCCCTGAACCAGGCGGTGAAGTTCCAGGTGTCCCCTGGCAAGACCGCCACGGGAGGCGATGTGGGCAGGGCATTGATGTTCACGGGAATAGAGAAACTCCCCGCAAGACCAGAATTCTGCACCTGGGTCACGAAACGACCGATGGGTGAGCTCAAGCAAAGCGTTCCCTGGGAACCGCCCGGTTGCACGATCGCGCCCTGGTTGGCTCCAACGAGAAAGTAGCCGAACTGATTGCTGGGTAGCGCCAACGCGATCAGGGTCAGGTTCTGGTCAGCCACCGCAGCGCTGCCAGTGGCCTGAATGGTTGCTGGCTGGCCGGTGGAATTGAGGGCCGCAGGCGAACAATAGGCCGTGCCCAGAGAGCCTGACCCGGCGAAAATGTCCGTCAAGGCGCTGGCGTTGCCGGGCCAGTCGCTGACCATCATCTGCAAGCCCCACATGCTTCCCTGGCCAGGGGGCAACTGGGGCACCTCGACCCGGAACTGTTGGCCACCCTGCGCCAGCACATCGCATGCAG
>DUBE01000055.1:0-3402 GCA_012960475.1 Planctomycetota bacterium | reverse complement strand
CGACGGTGATGGTGCAAGAAGCTCCTTGGCCCAGAGCGGTAAGAGTCCATGTACCAGGGAACAGCCGGAGCACGGACTCGCTCTGGCCGGCCCCCAGGCTGAACTGCTCGGTCCAGAGTCCCGAGAGCTCGAAGTCAACGGAAGCTCCAGTAGCATTGATAACCTCGACCAGCCCGCCGGGGGAGATGCTTGTGTTGAGAGTGGAGAAACCGCCCGGAGTCAGATCCACACCCCAGACCGCGTCCGAGATTCTAGCCGCCAGGGCCTCGGCTCTCAGATAGTCCACACCGTCGTCCAGGACCTGATCGCGCACCTTCACATGCACCACCGCAGGCCAATAGGGAAAACTCGCGTTCGGCGAATCAGCGCCGACGATGACAGGAGGCAGGGTGTCGGGCGCGCCCTGGTTGCGGTAGACCTTGTTACGCCACTGGGACGAGTTGGACTCGCCCTGGACGGTGATCAGATCATAGTCCCCGTCGTTGTCAAGGTCCGCCACGGTTGCATCGAGGGTCGAGTCGAAGACCGCAGAGATCTGGCTGGCGGCGTTGCTCCAAGTCAGGTTGCCGTTGTTGCGCCAGAGGTATTCGCGACTGCCCAGGGATCCGATCAGAGCGTCATAGTCCCCATCGTTGTCGTAATCGATCAGCACGACCTCGTTGTCGTCACCGGAACCGGAAAGACTGCCGCCCACAGCCCAGCTGGGAGGATTGGCCGTGGGATCGGTGTTCTCGATGTGCCCCTCATTGAAGCCAGAGAGACTGACAAAGAACAGGTCGATGTCCGTGTCCCCATCAAGATCCCCCGCTTCCGCCTCATAGACGCTTGAGGAATTGTTGGGCAGGCTGCCTGAGACATCGGTGAAGGACCCCGTTCCATCATTCAGCATCAGGTAATGGTTGCCGCCGCTGTTGGAGGAACGGTTGGGACCAAAGAAGTCCAGGTCGAAGTCTCCATCCAAGTCCACCAACTGAACATCCATCTGGGCACGTTTGATGGGAGCGTTGAGGCTGGCCGCATCTTCAGTGAAGACACCGTTGCCGTCGTTTCGGAAGAAACGCGGTCGTCCGCCGCCGCCTCCCAGGTAGCTGCTGCCCGAATCACTGATGATCAGATCCAGGTCGCCGTCATCGTCCAGGTCGCCGAAAGCCGCGCCGCCTCCATTGAAGACCTCGGTCAAGCCGCGGGTGGCGCTCTCCATGTCAAAGAAACCGGGCTGACTGGCGCCGCGGTTGATGAACAAATAAGGCACCTTGGTGTTGAAGGCGTTGACAAACAGAAGATCGGGCCAGCCGTCCCCGTCCACATCGCCTGTGATCACGTTCTTGCCATTGGCCAGGTGTACGCCGAGGCGCGCGGTGCTCTCGTCGGTGAAGGTCATGTTCCCGCTCGGGATCTGCTGGTTGATGAGCAAGCGGCATTGGCGCTGGGCTCCGGCAGAGGAAAAGCCGTCGCCTTCGGAGAACAACAGATCCAGGTCCCCATCGAGGTCCACGTCCACGGCAGTCACCCCCTCGGTCCAACGGTGAGGGCTCGGCAGCAGGTTGTTTTGATGAACGAACTGCTGGGAGAAAGCACTCGTGAGCAGACAAAGGGGCAGGGTGCAAGAAATCAAACGCATGGCAGGGAAGAAGCGGTTGCGGGGGCACTGGAGTGGGAAGTCCGTGCCTGAATAGCTGCAGCAAAGGTAGGTGCAGGGTGCTGGCAGCAACGCGACGCCCCAGGAGGACACCGCTGCGCCCAGAATATCGCAAACCAGGCAATTCAGGGAGGGTCTCGCTGCAGATCTCTTGAGCAGAAGCGGACAAGGTTGGCCAGAACAGGCCCCAGACACACAGGGAACACAGCTGCCCCATTCCGAGACAGGCAGGGACGTAGGGACCCGCGCAGGAAGGTATTCTCTCCACCAGACTTCCCCGACACCGTGCCCGCCCTCGACCCCTTCATCCTGCGCCAACGACTGGAGCATGCCCGCCTGCTGCTGGTATTCTCCCCCAGTTCACTTCAAGCAGGTCTGGCCGTCCTGGAAGCGGCCCTGCCCCATGTGGATCTGGTGCAGGTGCGCCCCAAGCAAGCGCGAGAGGAGCGCTCATCCTCCGCTCTGGCGCGAGATTGGACTCGAGCGGTGCTCAAACTCGTGGCCCACGCCCCGGATGTAGCACCTCTTGTAATGGTCAATGACCATGTGGATGTGGCGGCGCTCCTACGCAACGAGGGCTGCGCGGGAGTTCACCTGGGCCAAGAAGACTGTCCGGTGCAAGAAGCTCGCGCCTTCCTGGGAGCCGACCTCTTGATCGGCCTCTCAACCCACACCAATGAGCAGGTCGCCGCCACCTGGAATGAGCCCGTGGACTACCTGGGCTTCGGCCCGATCTATCCATCCTCAACGAAATCCACAGGGCCAGCACTGGGTCCTGAGCGCGCGTGGATCGCGGCATCGGCCACCACTCGGCCCCTGTTTCCCATCGGCGGCATTGATAGGAGCTGCGCAGCAGAGCTCGCCCAGGTAGGTCGCGCGGCGGTGTCTTCGGCAATTCTGACCGCCGAGGACCCGGGTAGCGTGGCCCAGACCCTGCGCGCACTGCTCAGCCCCGACTGACTTCAGCTCTCGAGCCGCTTGCCAAAGAGCAGCATGGTGTCGCCGTAGCTATAGAAGCGATAGCCCCGTTCGATCGCCTCGCCATACAAGCGCAGCATGCGCTCAGTGCCGATGAAGGAAGCCACCAGCATCAACAGGGTCGTGCGCGGCAGATGAAAATTCGTCAAGAGGGCGTCCACTACCTGCGGACCATGAGGAGGACGCAGAAAGATGCGCGTCTCCCCCGCTCCGGCGGCCACGAGCCCACCAGGCTGGGCGCAGGTCTCCAGCACCCGGGCAGCGGTAGTGCCTACGCAAACCACACGCCCCCCGGCTGCGCGGGTTTGAGCCACAAGCTCTGCGGTGCGTTGGGGCAAAGAGTAGGTTTCCACATGCATGGAGTGCTGTTCGGGATCGTCCAACTGCACCCGCTGAAAAGTGCCCAGCCCCACATGCAGAGTCACCTCAGCCCGTTGCACGCCTCGGTCCTCAAGGCGCTCCAATAATTCCCGGGTAAAATGCAAGCCCGCGGTAGGCGCAGCAACCGAACCGATCTGGGCGGCGTAAACCGTCTGGTAGCGGGTCGCATCCTGCGCGAGTCGCGGGTCATCCGGGGCACGCTCGATGTAAGGGGGCAGGGGAATCGCGCCAAAGGCCTCCAGCAACTCTTCATCCGACCGCCTTTGCGCCTGATCTCCCTCCAGAGCAACGATCCAGGTGGCGGCTGGCTGGCCATCGGAGCCAGTTTCGCGCTCCAGCAAGCGCACCCCCAAGCCCTCCGCCACGTTCAACAGGGAACCGGCCCGTTGTTTCTTCCCCGGCCG
>DUBE01000054.1:473-71803 GCA_012960475.1 Planctomycetota bacterium | reverse complement strand
AGAGTGCCACAGAACCGTCCACCGCCTCCATGGGCAGAGTGCAGCTCAGGACCAGCCTCTGGCCCTGATTCCCACGGGCTTCCGCGGTCAGGTTCACTGCGCCGCTGGCGTCCAGTTCGCCTTTCACACGCAGCTGGATCTCGCCGGCCAGGCCATGCTCGAATCGATCCGTTGATGAAGCAAGCAGTGGCAGGTCCTTGAGCCTGGTGGCGTTGTTCATGACCCAACCGCCTCCTCTCCCAGCCTGGGGCCGACTGAAGTCGCGCAGCACCAATTGCCCGTCACCCTGAACAAGCACAAGGGTGCCCCCGTCCGCAGCCGGAGTCTGGTGCACACTGGCGCTGCGCAGCACATGCACCCCGTTTCCTCCTGCCCCGATCAGGAAACCAGCCGCTTGCTCATCACGGAACGGGCCCTCATCCAATGGCCAGAGAGTCACGGACACCCAACCCGGGCCCTGCTCTGGTTCCCAGGCACGAGTCAAACGGTGCAAGCTGCGGAAGGGCCAGCGTGCACGGCCTTCCACACACAGCAGGCCCTGTTCCCCTTGACGCCAATCTGCCAGACGATTGGCCCAGTGCTGGGCCCCGGTCCAGACGCGGGTTTCTCCAGCTAGGTCAGGGCTGGATGCGCAAAACATAAAACACAGACTCAGACAAAGAGACAATCCCATGGGCCGAGTCTAGCCCTCGCCTTCCCGTAGGATCACCTTATGCCTCGGCTTTTGATCGCCACCCTGCTCTGGACCCTGCCCTTTGGCTTGATCCCGCGTTACCTGCTCGAGGTCGATCCGGATGTTCTGGCGATCACGCGGCTGGGCCTCGGAGCAGTGGCGCTGACCCTGCTGATCGGAGGGCGAGCCACACGGCCCAGGACATCCTGGCTGCTGGTGGGCGCCATTCAATTTGGCGTCTGCTATGGAGCCTATCTGCGCGCATACCAGTTCCTTCCAGGTCACGCGATTGCTCTCCTGACCTCAACCACACCCCTTTGGGTCCTGATCCTCAACAGGCAGGGGCACCTCTGGCGTGGTCGATCCCTCCTGGCAGTGGTGCTTGCTGTCAGCGGCGCCATATTGCTATCGATCGCCGATCTTGATCCTGACCCAGACTGGTGGATCGGGGTTGCCTGGACCCAACTGGCCAATCTGGCCTTTGCCTATGGTCAACTCCGCTGGCGTGCTGCTGGAAATCACGAGCGACAGCAGCCCATGGCAACCCACGCCTGGATGCTACTGGCAGGAGCCCTCGTACTGACGCCCTTGGCTCTGATGGATTTTCCCGGGAGATTGGATCAGATTGACGGCAAGGGCATAGGGGCTCTCTTGTATCTGGGCATTGGTGCAACCGGCCTGGGCTTCTACCTTTGGAATGAGGGGGCGCGCCAGGTTTCCGTGTCCAGGTTGGCTGTCATGAACAACCTCAAGGCACCCCTGGCGGCACTGGTGGCGGTGTGGGTATTTGGAGAAGAGGCGGCGCCATTGCCCCTTGCCCTCTCGATGTTGTGCCTGCTGGCCGCAATGCACTTCAGCACGACCAGGCACTCGGGAGCATGAATTCAACGGAAGGGCGCACACCAGTTGACCTTCCCCCCGCACACTCAAATGTGCAGCGCTGGATCAGGTTGGGCCGAGGCACAAAGGTTGCGGGTAACGCGTCATCGCCCCGCCGGACAAGCCCCACAAGACAACCCTGGTGGCCAAGGGCCAACTGAGGGAGACTTTTCTGACAGCCGCCCTGACCTGCAAGTGAACTCCATCAGTGCAGCACTTACTCGCTGCGCTTCAATAGGGTGAAACCTCGCGGCGCGAGAGCCGGGTGATACTCCACCAGCCCAGATTCACCCACATCCAAACCGAAAGCCACATCCAGAAACCCCTGGGGAAACTCCTGGGCGGGCCGCCAACGGACGGTTGTCAGATACTCACCAAGTTCGGAATTCAAACCCTTAGAGATCTTCACGTACTCTTCCCGGCCGATCTCCTTCGCAGCGAGCTGCTGACCCGCCTGGCGCAGGCGCTCCTCCAGGCCCTGTTGCATCTCACGCATGGCCGCATCCCCCTCTCGATCGCGCACACCCGGGGCCAGAATTCGGTGCACCGCCCGACGAACATCATCTCGCACCCCGCCAGCATCGGAGTGCAAGGCAGCGAGTTCCATCAGGTCCGCGCCCTCTTTGATCTGCTCTTGGTAGGCACTCATCAAGGCCCGCGCCTCGGAGGCGCTGCGGGGCTTGCCGGAAACGCTGCACTCCACGACCAGGGCCTGCACGATCACTCGGGAAGCCTTATAGCCAGATGCTTCGTCCATGCCCGGTCGCACCAGGGGCATCTCCCCCACGGGTGGCGGTCCCCGCACCACCTTTGCAAAACGGATCACCACGGGCACCCTGGGCTTGGACGTCTCGCGGCCATCCGAACTCACCCCGACCGAAGCCATTGCTTCAAGAGTGGGCACCCCATTGACCACCCGCCCAAAACTCGAGTATTTGCCGTCAAGGTTCCAATGGGCTGGCCCGTCATCGCAGCAGATGAAGAACTGGCAAGATGCGGAGTTAATGTCCGATCCCCCGCGCGCCATGGAAAGCACCCCGTAACGGTGATCCCTCGCTGGCTTGTCCGAGACTTCGGCCTGCAAATTTCCGTAGGGCGACTTGCCTGTACCGTTTGCCAATGGACAGCCACCCTGCACCATGAAGTCGCGCATGATGCGGTGAAAAGTCAGTCCATCGTAAAAGCCCTCGTCCGCCAGGCGCAAGAAGTTGCGGGTGGTGATCGGTGCTTCCTGATGCCAGAGATCGATCACCAACTCGCCCACGTCCTTGTCATTGATGCTGATACCAAGCACAACGTGGTAGTCCTTGAGGGCCTCATCTCCCACGGCTCCGCCGAGTTCAAATCCCAAAGTCTTGCGGGGAACAACCACCTGAGGGGGCAGGGAATCCCCGGCCGCTTCTCCTGGTTCCGCACTCGTTGGATCAGTAGGAGTTTCCTGAGGCTCCAGCCCAGGTGAGTTTTGATCCTGCTCACTACAAGCGCTGAGGGCCAGGCAGACCAGGGCAGGAATCCAAAAGGTCAATTGAAAGGTGCAACGGCTGTCCATGGGAGACATGATGGCGAGGTAGAAGCCGAATTGCGACCATGCAGGTTCTCGATCCCTGCCACCAACCAGGCCGCCCGAATCCCGTACAGAGCCCAGTGAGACCGAAGCCCCATCGACGCGACCTCCTCAAAGGAGCCAGCGCGCTCTCCCTGGCCGCCACCATTGGCAGCGCACAGGGTCGTCCCAACATCCTGCTGATCATGGTGGACCAGCACCGTCACGATCTTGCGGGCTATTCTGGCTCCGGATCCAGCTATGCAACCACACCCCACCTGGATGCCCTGGCTGCGGAGAGCGTCCAGGTCGAGTCCTGCTACGCAAGTGTGCCCCTCTGCGCCCCAGCCCGTCAGTCGTTCGTCACAGGCCAGTACGCATCAACCCACGGGACCTTCCGCAACCGACATGCCCTCGTGGCAGGAGAGCGCACGGTCTTCCATGAAATCACTGCGGGTGGGTACCACACGGGCTGGTTTGGCAAGACCCATTGCAACGTCACCGGCTTTGACCAGGTGGCATCCCAGGACGATCTCTTCAAGGCTTACCAGGCAGAACATCCTGAGGCCAAACACGCAGGAGCCGACCGCATCATCACCGACCGGCCCACGGCGGTGCCCTTCATGGAGCCCTACAACACGCGCTACGAGAACGCGGGCTCCGGCAAGGTCTTCCACATGGAAGAGCATGTCACTCGATCTTCTCTCAAGGCCCTTGCCCAACGTCCAAAGGACAAGCCCTTTCTGATGGTGGCCAGCTATCTATCTCCCCACCCGCCCCTGTTTCCACCAAGTGACTTCCTGGAGCTCTATAGAGACGCGGAGCTGCCCCTGCCCAGGGAACGTGTCATGCGCCAACTTGACCTGCCAAAGGACCTTGCACGACGGCGAAGGACTACGCGCATGTTGCGCGTCAGCGACAAGATGGCTCTCAATGCCACCCGAGCCTACTACTCGAGCCTGGCCTGGACCGATCACTGCGTCGGCGAATTGCTTCGGGGACTCGCTGAGCTGAAAATGAGCGACTCCACCATGGTGATCTACACCAGCGATCACGGGGAGACCCTGGGAGAACACGGCTTGTTCGGCAAGCGCTCATTTTTTGATAGCGCCAGCCGCGTGCACTTGCTGGTGCGCCAACCTGGAGTACTGCCCCAAGGGGTACTGCGACCCAGAGTCGCCAGTCACCTGGACCTAACCGCCAGTCTGGTGGATTGGACCGGCACCAAGAGCAAACAGTCTCTGCCCGGAAGACCCCTGCAGGCCCTGCTGGCCGGAGATCCCGATCTGGATTGGCAAGACGAAGCGCGCATGGAACTGACCCGTTCCGTAGGCCTTCCCGAAGACAGTGAGCTTAAACTGCAGCCCGGAGATTCGCCCCCGGCGGCGGGCTACTGGTGTATGCGTCGAGGAGACTGGAAGTACAGCGACTTCGGCGAGGGCCAACGCTTCTTGTATGACCTCAAGACTGACCCCGGGGAACGCATCAACCGCATTCAAGACAGCAGCAGCGGCGACGTGGCCGATGAGATGGCGGCGGCCCTGCACCAGGCCAGTCCCGAGAACTGGGCCCTTCATCGCACCGAGTCCGGTCAAGAGGGCGCGCCCAAGTAGTCCCGGCCCAGTGTTCCTCCAGATCCTAATGGTGAGGCGGCGGGGCCTCGTCCAAGACTGCGGGCAACTCCCCTTCCCTGCCCTGACGAAGGCTGGAGACCAGGGTCTCCATGCGCGCCAGCAGTTGGACTAGTTGTTCGCCCTGGGCAGCGGTCTCGCGCGAGACCAATTCCAGATTTTCCTCCAGAAACGTCAGGCGACATTCAAGCTCCACAATTCGTGCGTTGGGAGTATCTGATTGCCCAGCTCGACTGCTCATCGGCAAGAAAGAAGGGTTGGGTTTTGGATGCAGACTCCTTGCACGCCGTTCCAGGCCAAGTGCGCTGAGCGATTGCCTGCAGGGCAGGCACGATCCTCAACCTCCTCCTGCAAGAGTGCATGGGTGGTAGGGATCGCCTCCCCGGGCCAAAAGCTATTCGAGATCAATTGCATGGGCTTACTGCACAGGGATGATGCCCCTTTGGTCAAGTCAACGCCCGCTGGAGTCAACCCCTGTGGTCCATTCGAAGCCGACCAGCCAATCAAAGTGGGGTCCATCCGCCAGCACAAGCTCCAAGATGAAGCGGCGCACCCGAGTCTGGTCGCCCTGCTCCAGCAAGCGCACCCAGGAATCCACACGCCAGCCCCCCTGGTCCAGCTGGACAAGGCTGTGCTGGCCGCCCGCCTCGAATCCCGACTCCACCCAAGTACCAACCCGCTCACGCAACATGCGGCGTGCGGCGCCTTCTACCCGTTGAGTCATCAAAGGTGCCGGCAGCCCCTCGCGCTTTGCTGCCGTTGCAGCCGCTGTTTCCCGGGCAAGGTCGCCTCCGCGATCCCGCAGAAACGCCAGGTGATGAGTGCAGGTATGCAACCCGCGATGACGGTGCAGGCCCACAACTGCCAGGCGCTCATCGTCCCAGGGACCCTGACAGGGGCCCAGCAGTTCCCGTAGCGCACCCTCTGGTTGTGTCACACCCCACCAGGCGCAAGCTGGCCCGCTGGCTCGCAACGCTTGGGGAGGTTCAGGATCCAGGACAAAGTCAGGTCGACGGCCAAGTGGGCCCTGGACCGAGCGGCTCGTCCCAGAACCCGTGGAGGATCGTTGGGCGGGGACCCTTTGGTCTCCTCGCTCTGATGTCACGCCACCTGCGCCTTCGGGTTGATCTTGCCCCAGGCCTCCTGGCGCCAAGGGATCCTCTCCTTGGGAACCGAAAGGGGCCGCCAGTACATCGTCGGAGGACTGGGAGCGCGACCACATCCAGGCGCTGACCATCACCCCGGTTCCCAGCACCAGCAAGAACTGCAAGACAACTTGCCGCCGGGCGTTGCGAGTCTCGAAGCGACGCACATCCCGCCCGAGTTGGACCGCTTGAGCCTGAACGCTTGTGGCTTGCCCCAGCAGTGGCTCACCTGAATAAGAAGCCTCTACAGGGCTCGCCTCAGCAGGAGATTTCTGGGTCCTGGACTGCGGCCTTTGGATTTCTTTTTCCGAAGAAAGCGCGGACCCGTCGCCGAAGAGATCCGCCAGACGGTCCGAAGTCTCATCGGGTGCCGGAGCGTGACGACCCATGGGCTCTACCGACGGGAAGGCCCGCCCCATGGTCTGCTGTACAGGGCTCGGGTCCTGGTCTGGGGCCGCAGAAATCTCCTTGGGGACAGGGATGGGGTGCACCTCTGGATCCTCCCCACTTGGGGCGAGTCCCCCTGCAGGCTCCTGCTCTGGAACCTGCTCGATCCCCTCCTGAATCCGCACCCTGGGTTTTTCCTCCAGGTCTCGCGAACTCCCTGGAAGAGCCCCTTCGGGTTCCCGCTCGGGAGCCAGGTTCGGCGCAGGGGGCAGAGATCCGGGGGGCTGGTCCCCTTCACTGGTGCCAATCCAGTCGATGCCTCGACGGGCAGGATCCAGGGCCGGTCCAGCCTGCAGGGTCGCCTGGGGAAAAGCGTCTCGCATGGCGGCGGGCTCAACCAGACGAATCGGTTGGCCCAGGTGCAGCGCCGGCAGGGTCCGCAAGCGACCATCCTGAATGGCCGCGCGTAGATGCAAGAGAGGTGTACGGGTGCGACGAGCCGCATCGCCCAAAGAAAGCAAACGACCAGGATCAGGGTGGGCCGTGCGGCAGACAATGCCCCCTGGGCTGTCAGGACTCACAGGGTCCAAGTGAAACCTCCCGCAAAAATCCATCCCCGCGGACTGAATTCCGTGTGGGTTGGGACTTGCAACACATCGCTGATCACGAGAATAGAGTCCGACTCGGCGGGCGCGAAGGCCTCTTCGTAGATCGCCCCCAACTCAAAGCGCAGGCCAGAACCAAGGGATCGTGAGGCACCAAATCCCAGGCCCCACTTCCAATAGGACGAGGCGTCCACCAGGAGGGGGATGTCAGCAGTTCCAGGGCCAAAGGTAGTGTGGATTCGCGTGCGAGGCACCAGCCCCAGACGCATTTCCAAGAAGGGCACCCAGCCAGCAAGGGAGGCCTGCTCGCCAAGGGGCTCGAAAAGCAAAGCACCCATGGCCTCTACTTGAGTCATGGATGCAAAAGACAAGCCCTCGATATCCGACGCACGCAAGCGTCGAACGATCCAACCCACGCGGACATCCACGTTCTGACCCCAATCGAACTCAACCCCGGCCCCCATTCCCCAACGACCATCGATACTCGATTCGAACCCAAAAGACCCAACGTCCGCAATTTCCAGACGGCTGTCCGCGTGCATGCTCTCGCCCAGGTCAAAGAGCATGTAGGGGCGCAGGGACGAGTTTCGCACCCCCGTCACAGGCCCAGAGGGGGCGGCGCAGGATGCCAACAAGGAGGCTGCAATTGGAAGGTTGAGGAGGGAAGAGGCTCTCATAAGGAGAACAAGCGTTGCTCTCTTGTACCCCAGAAGGCCCCTCCATGCGAGTGTTTGCTGGCCACCCTACCCAGAACAGTCACAGAGGCGTAGGATTTGAGGTGTCCCCAACAGACCCCCTACCGTCCCAATTCTCCAAAGGATCCCAACATGCGTCTCCTCCTCCCCCTTCTTCTGCTCTCGGGCCCGGCCCTGGCTCAAAGCCCCATCTCCCTGACCATTTCGTCAAGCCAGAGCCAATGGAATTGGACTGGCACCTCCAGCATTGGCGCGATTGTGGGCAACCCCTCAACCAATTTTACACTCAACGGCAACATGGTCATGACTCTGGGAGCGGGCGTACTGCCCATCTCAACCGGACAATTCGACTCCGGGGGGGTTGCTAATGTATTCCCCGATCTGCACGGCATGATTCCGAATCCCCTGCCCTTCCTGCCGCCTCTGGCCACCATCGATGTGGTAGGTCTGACGCTTGAGTTTACCTCCGCCCCGTTCATCGTGAACGCCAATGGCACTTTCAGTACCAACAACGTCACCACCGCACTCTCAGGCACGGTGACCGTCTCTCCCCTGACCGGCGGGGTCAGCGTAATTGACTTGACCGGACTCTCGGGAGATCCCCAGGCCCTGAATGGGCAAATCACCCAAGCTGGCAATACGGTGACCTTGAACGCCCCTTCAACGGGAACCTTCTCCTTCATCGACCCGGGCACGGGCATCAGCGCAGACTTCACCATCAGTGGTACGCTGTACGGCAGTTGGACCAATCCAGCGCCAAGCACCTACTGCGCCGCAGCCACCAACTCCACAGGTATGGCGGGCACCATACTGATGACTGGCTCAACCCGCCTACAGGACCAGAACCTGGTCCTGATGGCAACCCAATTGCCAGTGGGGCAGTTCGCGTTCTTCATCGTTGCGCCAAACCAGGGTTTCGTGGCCAATCCAGGTGGATCCCAGGGCAATATCTGCCTCAGCGGCGGTTTGGGCCGCTACAACTCCCAGGTGGGCCAAGTGGACGCCTTCGGTACCTTCGCCCGTAACCTGAGCATAACCAGCATCCCGGTCAACCCGCCGGTCAGCGCCCAGATCGGCGAGACCTGGTATTTCCAGGCCTGGTACCGGGACCAGAACCCGGGCACCGTGAGCAACTTTACCGAGGGTCTGGCGGTGACCTTCGCTCCCTGATCGGAGCACAAGAGCCCGCGGCCAACGGGCCCCATTCATGACGCCCAGCGTTCTCCCCGGAGAAGGTTGGGCGCCTGCTCTTGACAGCACCACGGAACCGGATCAGTTGTGCTGAATCCCGGCTCTCCTGGGAGCCATGGCCGTATGAAAGCGAGCCTCAAGAGCCAGACGCCAGTCCAGCCCCTCTCGACTAGCGAAACGGGGGCGGGAATCCGTGGCCCGTTCCAGTGGGGCCTGAACTCCCATCGTCCGCATGCATTCAAGGCACCCTTGTGTCCATCGCCCCCAAGGCTTCGATTCCAGAAAGACCCGCCGAATCCGGCCTTTGTCGTCTCGCAGAGCCCACCCTCTCGGGCATCCTCTTGCCCCATGCCGAGAGCAGACGATTATTTTCAGAGCTACACAGACCCAGGCGTACACCGTTTGATGATCCAGGACACGGTGCGCACGGAAGCCTACCGGGACGCACTCAACGAGTTGATCCAACCGGGAATGGTGGTGGTGGACGTGGGTTCGGGATCGGGCATCCTCTCCCTCTTCGCCGCCCGAGCCGGTGCCCGTCGAGTACACGCGGTGGAGGCCTCCAGCATGGCTCCGGTGATCGAGGCCCTGGCCAAGGCCAATGACTATGAGAACATCATCAAAGTCCACCACTGCCGGGCCGAGGACCTGCAACTCGATGGCAAAGTAGATCTGATCGTCTCCGAGTGGATGGGCTATTTTGGCCTCGCCGAACGCATGTTTGAGTCCGTGCTCGATGTTCGCGACCGCTTTCTGGCAGAGGACGGGCGCATGGTGCCCGATCGCTTCCGCCTCAAACTGTTCCCCATCCAGGACGAGGGGCTGCACCAGGTACATGGTCCCGGATCCTGGGATGATCCGATCTACGGCTTCGACTTCGGGCCCATGAGTGACTACGAATATGCGGAACTCAGCACTACCGCCCCCACGATCCTGCCCAGCGGAGCCCTGGGACCCCATGTGTCCCTGATCGACCTCGATCTGGAATTCTGCAGCGCAGAGGACTTTTTCTTTGACCAGAAGGTCGAGTTGCCCATCGAGTGCAACGGAGTGGTGCAAGGAATCGGAGGCTACTTCGAGGTGGACCTGGCCCCGGAGACCTCCCTGACCTGCGCTCCCGAAGCCCCCGCCACCCACTGGCGTCAATCCTGGTTCCCGGTGCGTCCCTTCAAGGTTTGCTGCGGCGACAAGCTTGAGCTGACCATGCAAGCGGTGCCGCGCTTTGAGGGAGACATCCGGCTGCCCGACTACTTGATGGATGGTGCTCTGATGCGAGCGGGTAAGCTAGAACACAGTTTCTTCCATCGACATCTTGGCAGTTACGAATAGACGCTCCTCTCAAACGAAGAGGACCAAGCCCCAACCAAGAGGAGACCATGAGCAGCACCGAAACCGGCCCCGGGACCCCGCCCTCCGATGAAGCACCCGCCAAGTCAAAGCGGCCCAAGGAGTCGGTCTGGGAGGTCTACTGGCCCAAGAACATTGACGGACATCGGGAGGCCCTGACCGTGGCTTCATTTCCACCGATTGTCTACTTCTGGCCCACCATGGTGATGTTGCTGACGGGTGGCCTGCTACAGAGCCTGGGTTTGGTTTCGGAGGTCACAATCGGCTGGCTGGTGAGCGCCGCCCTGACCTTCAACCTCTTGGTGACCGTGGTGGACCTGGACCAGAAAAAGTTCGTCATCAGTCTGTTGGTGCTGGCGCTGGTGTGCATCGGGCTATGGGTAGCCCATGACAAACAGTGGGCAATCCTTGGGGCCTTCACCGTCTGGCTCGGAGGCCTTGAACCCACCTACAACACGGACACCCTCTTCCTCCTGCTGGCCGCAATCTCTTCGCTCTTCGTAATTGGCATGATGCGCCCACGGCTCAACTACTGGCGCTTTGAGCCCAACGAGTTCACGCATTATGTGCAACCATTTGGGAGAGAGCAGAGCATTCCCCGGGCGGGCAGTACCGTGACCCGCGAGGTACCGGACATGCTTGAGTTGATCCTGCTCCTTGGCGGTGGTTCCCTGGTTGTGCGCAGGGAAGGCCAAGTCGTTGCGCGCATCGAGCATGTGCCCTTCTTGGGGCGCCGCATGCCAGCCCTTGAAGCCATGCTCGGCGTGACGCGCGTGCAGCACGTGGACTGACTCCCCTTCCCCGGACCCAACCCCAAACCCCATGCTTGACCCCGACCTGGCCCGGAGCGAAGACCTCGCTGCCCTGATCAACGCCTCCCCCAGCCCCCGGCTGGCCTGCAAGGAAGTGGCAAGACGGTTGAGCCAGGAGGGCTTTCAAGAACTGGAGGACCGCGACTCATGGGCCGATGTTGAGGGTGGCTGGTTTGTGCGCCGGGCCGGATCCCTGCACGCTGGCTACGAGCCGCCGAACTTGGACAAGGCCAGTGGTTTTCGCCTTCTTGGGGCCCACACGGACAGCCCCAACCTGCGGCTCAAGCCCAAGCCCGACAGTGGTCGGGCTGGCTACCGTCAGTTGGGCGTTGAGATCTACGGAGGGGCCCTGCTGAACTCCTGGCTCGACCGGGACCTGGGGCTTTCGGGCACGGTCTGGGTCGACGGGGACAGTCAGCCCACAGCCCTGGACTTTCACTTCGACGAACCCCTCCTGCGTGTGCCCCAGCTGGCAATCCATCTTCATCCAGAATTGCGCAAGGAGGGCTTGAAGCTCAACCCCCAGCAGCATCTCTCCCCAGTCTTTGGCCTGGGCGCCCAACGCGAGGGAACCTTCAAGGAGTGGCTCTGTGATCGTTTGGAGCTAGACCCAGAGGACACGCTCTCCTTCGAGATCATGACCCACGACCTGACTCCCGCTTGCCTGACGGGACCCAACAAAGAGTTCCTCAGCGCCCCCCGGCTGGACAACCTGCTCTCCACCTGGGCCGCCACCATGAGCCTGCTTGAGTGCGCCCAAAAGGGCGCTGAACGGGCCACCGTGATCACCCTATTCGACCACGAGGAAGTAGGGTCGGGCTCACGCAGCGGAGCCCAGGGCCCCCATCTGCGCCAGATTCTTGAACGATTGATTCTGCAACGGGGCGGGCAACGTGAGGACTACCTACGCGCTTTGGCGGACTCGGTCTGCGTCTCCGCCGACATGGCCCACGCAGTGCACCCCAACTATGCTGACAAGCACGACCCGCACCATCAGGTGGCGCTCAACGGAGGCCCCGTGATCAAGGTCAATCAGAACCTGCGCTACGCCTCAGAAGGCGAGACCCAAGCGCTCTTCGAACTGGCTTGCCGCAAGGCCGAGGTGCCCTTCCAAAAGTGGTCCATGCGATCCGACATGGCCTGTGGCTCGACCATTGGGCCTCTGACCGCCATGAACCTGGGAATTGGCGTTGTAGATGTGGGCTGCCCCCAACTGGCCATGCACAGCGCCCGGGAGTTCGGGGGCTCAGCCGACCCGGGCTGGATGGTGGCCGCCATGAGCGCCTTCTGCGGTGCCGGCCAGGGGTGAGCGGATTTCAGTTTCCACGCCGGGCCCTAAATCCCTGACCCACGAACCAGTCCAGCACCGGATCGGCGCGATCTCCCTGAATCACCACCTCCTGCCCCTCCACCCGCGCGCCCCTGCCGAGAGCCTTGCTGGCCGCTTTGGCGATGGACTTGCACTGGTCCTTGGGGAGGCCCTGCACGAGCACCACGCCCTTGCCCCCGCGACCCTTGCGCTCCCGTCGGATGATGAGTTCCGGTTGGGCCGCGGGAGTCTTGGATGGAGGCTTGGCAGGTTGTTCGAAAGAAGCAGCCTGGCCCCCCAATTCTGATTTCCCCTTGCCCCCCGCGAGTTGGGCGAAGGGGTTGTGCCCCAAGCCCTCAGCCGGCCCGTCCAGTTCACGTCTGCCCCGGTCCTTGGATGTTCTGCCCATGGGCCCAATCTAGCTCATTGAGGCTGTTCCAGGTGAAATCCGCACTCGCGCAGTCCCGGCTCAAGGCCCTTGAGCACCAGCACATTCAACCACCCGCCGGGCACTTCCATGGAGACCGCCACATAATCTCGGGCCAGGAGTTGTGCCTCCTCGGCACTGCGGGGAAAACCGATGTAAGCGGCGCTCGCCTGGGTCAAGCTGCGACGTACATCAAGTCCGGCCCAGGGCTGCGGACGAAGGCGTTGGTGGTCCAGGTAAAGAATCTCGACACCGTCGAGGGCCAACAATCCAAAGGCATCCCGGCCATGGCGCACGCGGCCGGGGGCAGGAGACCGTGCGATCTTGCGATCGGTCAGACCCGATGCATCGCGCAGAGGTATACCTGGCTCAAACCAACGCAGGCTCTGCATGTCACGCACCCCAACCGTTGCACCCCCGAGGGCAAAGGAGGCACAAGCGAGACCCCGGCCGGCGGCTTGTTCCGGATCGAAGTCACGGGTCCTGAGGGGCTCAGGACGCGAGACTTCGAACAACTGATGCGCCACTCCTCCAGCGGCAACCAGGGCGGGCAGGAGAACCAAGGCCAGTGCCACAAGGGCGCCGCGCCTCTGACTGCGATTGCCCTCCCTGAGCATGAGCCCCACACACCCCAACCCCAGCAAGCTGACAGGCAGCATCAGTCGGGCCCCCACATAACCGTCCCCGCCCTCAAGCAGGACAAGGGCCAGAGCTGCTCCACCCAGCAGCGAAAGTTTCCGCGCAGGGGTCAGCCCTGCTTCCCCTGGCCACCAAGCCAAACAGAGCCCCAGCAAAATTCCGGCACCCCCCGGAGTGACCAAGAACGCGCGCAGGTAGGCGATTCCATCACGGATTTCCTGCAACCGAGAGTCCGAGCTCTTAGCGAAGAAGGTATCCGGCAGAATGTGCCCGGCCGCCCAGTACCGCCAGCCAAGACCCAGGGACACCGCCAGCACAACCCAGGGAAGCAGCCTGGGCCTGATTGCACCCAGCAGCAGAGCCAGCAGGGCCGCTTCGGGACGGCACCAGGCCAGGGCTACCAGGGCCATCCCAAGCCTGGGGGTCCGCCAGTTCTGGAGCCAGCCCAGGGCCACAAGCCCCATGCAGAGGCCCCAGAGGGCGCTTTCCAGCAGATAGGTGCTGCCCTCGGAGAACCCTGGGGCACAGACAAAACCAAGCCCCAGGAGTCCAGCCTTCCAGGGCATGAGCGGATCGGGGCCGCTGCCTCTCTGCCCCTCCTCGGTCAAGGCCCGGGCGAGCCTCACAAATACCCAGCAGGCCAACAGATAGATGCCAGTATTGCCCCACCAGACCATGAGGATCGGATCGCCGAGGGTCTGGAGAAGGGCCTTGAGCAGCAGGTCGAGGCTGCTGGTCGCCCCCCAAGCAGGGAGCCCGCCGGCCTCAATGGCGCCCCAGGAGCCCTCCAACAAGCTACGCCCCTGACTCAGGACCACAAACAGGTCATCCAGGCTGCCTGCCCGCTGGGCGCCTAGCAGAAGCAGGCCCAAGACAAGGGCAGTGAGAGCGAATAGCAGGCGGAGAAAGGACATTTCAGGGGGGCAGCATGCACGATCCGAGGGCCCAATTCTGCCCCCCGGGCCCATGAATACAGCCCGCAACTGAACTGAGGGAATCCGGGGGCACCCCCTCGGGCCCATCGGCCCCCCTCCAAGGTCCCCCTTGCGGGCCACGCTCCATCCCCCTTGGGGCCGTGCGGTATCGCACGATGGGCCCGATAAGTGTCGCCAACCAGTGCTCGAAATCGTTGCCTGATGGCCTCTGGGGCCCTATGGTATGTGCCCCATTGCCGCTGCGTGTTGGAACAGGTTTTGCCTGTGCCAGGCGCAGGTTCGGGCATTCCTGACCCGACACGCCAGAATCCGACAGTCCAGCCTCCACCCTTCGGCACCTCATTCAATACCCCGGCCCAAGCCGTCGGGTGTCTCCCTAGCAGCTTCATTCTCTGCACACTCTCCCGCCTGATCGAGCGGGCACTTTCTGATGACCCGTCAAGCCACGAGTACCACGCAATCAACCATGGCCAACAGCTCCTCCACCAAGCACCTGCCCAGGACTCACGCGAGTTCGGGCCTGACGCTGCTCTCCAAGTTTGCCCTGGGCGGCTCCTTGCTGGCTCTGACTGTTGCCTGCAACGACACTAAGACACCCACGATCATCACCAGCAATCCGGGAGAGGTGATTGTCAATCCCCTCAACGGTCGACGGGTGATCGTTGATGAATCCTACGGCGGCCAGACCCCCGACCTGCGACTGGAACGCATCTCCTGGGGCCGACTGGTGAATGTGTTTGCCCTCGGGGCCCAGCCGGGCGACCCGAAGATCCTGACCAATGTGGATCTGGTGATCGCCCCCAGTGTGCAAACCAATGCAGGCTTCTATGAACTCGACTCCACCACTCTCACAGGTCGGGACGAGTTGACCATCTTGCGCACTCTGGATGGCGGCTCCCAGGAGGAGTCCTTCAACACCCTGCTTCGTCAGCTTTCTGATGGCCTTGAACCCGTAGCCGATGTGGGTTTCATCACCAGTGGGTTCTTTACCGCCATCCCGCGCAACGCAGCCCTGCAAATCACCTTCAACGACCTGCTTGACCCCAGCACGGTCAATGAGCGCAGCCTGCGCATTTTGGTGGGCGCACCATCTACGGTGCCCTTTGAGTCCCGCATCATCGTGGACCCCAACCACGGGGATGTGCTCGACACCAATCACGACGGAGTCCTGGCCTTTCACCCCACTCGGGTCGTGCTCGACCTGACCATCAGCGAGGTCGAATCATTCTCCACCGACCCGCCCCTGGCGCCCAACGCCATAGGCTTGCCCGCCAGCATCACCGCCAACGTGGCCAACCTCCAACTGCGCATCCCCACGGTGATCAATCCGGTCCTGGGCCAGGATGTACTGGTCTCCAACCTGACCGCACACCACATCGAAGCCCTGGGTGCTGGCACGGTGGACTACTCCGATCCCCTGCAGCCCATCATGCGCAACGCGCGCTCTGGGGGCAGCGAGGGCTTGACCGGAGATGCCTACAACGGATTCCTGATTGACAATGTCCCGCCGAGCATTGTGGGCATCTTTGACGGTGCCATCCTGCAGGTCCCCCAGCAGCAGGCGCAGCAAACCCAGTTCTTTATCCCGGTGATACGCTTTGACTCCCAAAACTGCGCCCAGCAACTCTTTGAGGGAGACCTGCTGGTGCAGGGTGCGGTGGTGGCTCAAGTGCTCCTGCCCTCAAGCGCGCCCCTGGGGCCGGACATCGGTTCGGTGCAGGTGGAACTGCTCCAGTGGCCTCCGGCCTGGGGGGACAACCCCTCCGAATGGACTTCCATAGCAGTGCAACCGGTCAAGATCCACTCAGCATGGGATGCGGACCTGGATACGGGCAATGAAGCTTGCTTCATCACCCTGCGGCCCGAGGCTCTGGGCGCACCGGAAAACCCCACCAGCCAAGCCCACGTTTCCACAAAGGTTTCTGTGCGCTTCAGCGAGCCCATGGCCAGCGACACGATGGAGGCCTTCGAATCCCTGCGGCTGACCCGCAAGTCCTTGAGTGCACCCGATTTCGGCTCCCACGATTGGGTGGTCTCTGCGATCCTGGCGAATACCAGCCTGGACAGCTTCGAACTCACACCGGACCTGCCCCTTGCTCATGCCGCCGGTTCGGCCGAGGTCTATACCTTTTCCATGAATCCCGATGACAACGGAGCCACGGATCTGGCAGGCAACCCGCTCAGTACAACTCTGCCCGAGGTTCCCATCACGCTCTGGACAGGAGGCGAAGCGGTGGTCAATGGGGGGCGCGCAAGCCGCTACACCTCCCATGACGAGGACCTGCAGATCGCCGATCCGATCACAGCCGCCTTCCCCTACGCAGAATGGGGCGGTGAAATCGTCTTCCAATCCAACCTGGGAATCATCCGTCCCAGACCTGTCTCGCGTTTCATGGGCGTGGTGGCTCGCGAACCAGCGGAGACGGCCAACGGCAAGCCGGCCTACAGTGGTTTCACAACCGTAGGGGCAATGCCCGTCAACCCTGCCCGTGTCATCGACCCACTCTCGCGCTTCGGCTCCAAGACCCAGTTCATCTGGCGCTTCATGGACGTGGGCTTCAACATGATTGAACGCGGACCGGGGCTCGATGTGGATGACCCGACCGACGATCTCTACATACCCGACCCCAGCACCTACAACTTGGATGTGGAAGGGCTCTGGTGGGCCCCGAAAGCAGGCACGCCGGTGATCGACATTTTCCATGTGATCGAGATGCGCATGTCCCACGGGTTCTTCCAGCCCGACGAATGGGTGGTAGGCCCCCCCTACGTCGTGCCCTTTGCGGACTCAGGTCTGGTACCCACCTTCACCAACAACCTGCTGAGTTTTTCGGAAGATCCCCAGCGCATCGTCCACACCCGAGATCTGGGCTACACCATTTCCCCGGGCGAATTGATCCTGGTAGGCACCAATACGAACCTGATGCCCTGGCCAATGAACAGAACGATCCCCCCCAGCGAGCATCGCTACTACACCTGGCGGGACACTGGCCTGCGAACCCGCGGTGGCCCCGGCAACGGCGGAGTCGACATGCAGCGCTGGTACGAGACCAACCCGGAAATCACCCAGCCCATTCAGCCTCCCCCGGGAATCGACGTCTGCGACGACCCCATGAATCCTCCTGTGTTGCACCCCTTCTACAGCACCGAACAGATCCAAAGCATCGCCCTGCCCCTCCTGGTTGAAGTGCGCTGCTTCAGTGACCTGGCCGCCTCCGGGGTCAACGACTTTGACACAAACGTTGCCCCCCCGCCGGTCTACACCGGTCTGCAACCCTACTTCCGGGCCTTTTCCACCGGAGGATTCCCGGCAGGCAGTGATGATGCCTTCATCGTCAACCCTGACCTGCAGGACTTCGCCAATGGCGGCTTCGATTCCACCTCGGTGCCCCCGGGCGACCCGACCCCGGGCTTGGACAACTACGTCTACATCGGAGCCCTCGACTTTGTGGTTCGCATCAGCCGCAGCCACTCGATCTGGTGGGAGGTGCTCGATGCCAATGGTGAGAACTTCCCCAACGGCCTGATCAACAACCCGAACTTCAATCCGCCGGTCCTTGAGCCCCGCTCGGAGTTGCTGCCAGTCGGTACCAGCATCGACGTCTCCTTCCGAGGCGCCAGCGGAGTAACCACCAGCCCCGGCCCGCCGCCGATCGAAACCGACCCCGCGTTCCAGGTGCGGGAGGCAGCGACCATGCTCGACCGATATGGAGACCACTATGTGGACACCTCTTCAGTCTGTGACAACTCCATCGATCACGACGCCTTCAGCGCATTGACCGGTGTTCTGCAAGTCAACACCCCGATCACCTTCACCAGCAACGACAGCTGGCAAGATGATGTCTCCCAGATCAACGGGTCCTTCTACTATCAGGTGCGCCTGACCTTCACTTCAAATGCTACTAGCGGGATCTCGCCCTTCCTGAGCGCATTTGGATTGACCTGGCAGCAGTGAGTTCAGAGCGGGATCTTGGAGCTCCCCAAAAGGGATCGGCCTTTAGAGATCTCCGATCTGATCGGAAATGCCCTGTTCAGGGTCTTCCCAGACCTCAAGGTCGGTGAGCTGGTGTCGCTCAACACCCAGTAGCAACCAGAGCCCCCCCAAGATGCAGCTCCCCACCAGAGCCAGGGGAAGCCACCAGGGCAGCAGGCCCCCGGCCAGATGCTCACGCACCTGAGCCAGGGAGGTTGCGGGCAAGGGCTTCAGTTGCACATGCATGACCCAACTGAGCAGCAGGACCGTATAGATCGGCCAGTAATTACGAGCAAAGCGTGCCCTCACCGCCTGAAGTTTGGTGATGCGAAAGCGTGGACTGAATAGATCATCGGCAACCAGATCGCCCCAGCGTTCCATGGGGCTCGACAGGTCCCGCCGCAGGATCGGTGCGTAGAAGTTCTCCTCCAACAGACGTACCCGGCTTCGCCAGACATCAGCGAAGCGGAATCGACGTGCTTCAAAGAACAGAAAGACCGTCACGATCGGAATGCCCATGAGGACAATCCAGTGACTATGGGCACCTTCCCCAAATGAAAAGGTCAAGAGACCTGCACTTGTCAAGACCGCCCAATTGGTCGTGTTGTCCAAGCGCAGGCGCCAGGCGTTCGCACGGTAGAGTTCACCCCTGTAGAGGTGCACCAGGGCTGAGATGTACTCAGCGCGGGTCAAGGGTGAACTCTCGTAGTCCACCCGATCACGCGCACTGGGGCCATCCTGTTCAAATGCGGGGAAGGGCATCGGGGGAGTCTAACTCCTGAACAGCACTGCTTCCACGCCGATCACAGATCCCTGCCGCCGGAATCAGGGTCGCTTGCGATCGGACCGCGTCGATGCTCCCATAGTAGACCCCTCAAGATTCAGCGCCCTGAAGTGAACAACTGCCGGGGGCCACGATGCGTCAATCGTGGCCCCCGGCGAGGGAGAACTCCAGCAAGAGGTCCAGCCTCCCCCAAGGGAGAGAGAGCCAGACAGTGAGCAGCCTAGAGGCCTTCAGCTCGAAGCACCATGAGGGAGCCTTCGTGAGCGCCACTCAGGCGTCCGGCGCGCAGTTCCTCACGGGCCAGATCCTCGTAGTTCACATGGTTCTCGTCCTGAGTGAGCACATCGAGGCGCGCTTCCTGACGGGTGCGGATCTTGGTGATGTGACTGGAGATCTGGTCCAAACTGACCGCATCCCAAGACCGGATCTTCTCGATCGTCCGGTTGCGTTTCTCCATCAAGGTGATCATGCGGTCATTGCGCGCAATTGAATCCACCTGACGCTCAAGCTGGCTGAGCTGAACCTGGAACTGAGCACGCTCAGACTCCAACTGCTGAACCATGCCGTCCAGCCGCTGCTCCTGTCCCCTGAGGACGTCAAGGTCCTGGACGGCCTCTACGGCCCGCCCCTGATTGGCAAGAATGATCTGCTCCAAGCTACGCTCGCGAGAATCCTGACGCTTGATTTGCGCTCGTAGGGTACCGCCGCTCAGGCTGGTGAGTTGGGCACCTGAGGCTTGTGACCGCAATTGAGCCAGGTCCTCGCCCGCAAGTACGACGACCCGATCAGAGACGGCCAATTCCTCTTCGAGGTTGGATATGTCCCCGCGCAAGTCTGCAAGGTCCACGCGGACCTCGGCGATGCGCTCGGGATACTCCCTCTCGATGGTCACCAGCTGACGCCGAAGGGCACCCGGATCGTCCAGATTGGTGTCAATGACCTGGCTTACCCGGTCCTTGAATTGATATGCCATTGCCGTTGCGCGGCCCGGGCCTGCGAGCAGGTAGGTACCTCCGGCGATGGCGGTCACGGCCAGAAGCGAAAAAACGGCTGTCTTGGTGATTCCTTTGATGATGCGGAACATGGTGGTCTGGTTCTCCAGGGCTAGTTGACTTGGCGGACAAAAATGGGGCCGCTCTGATGGTGCCACCCGGTCTGGCAAGGGCCTGGGGGCCCCAGCTGGGTTGGCTCTCCCTCTTTCTGGGGAAACCCGACTGGGTCTTGCAGCCGTTCCCCGGATTCCCATGCTCGGGAAGCAGCCCTAGCCCTGGGTCCGTATGCTGGAACCATGCACGATCTCACCACACGGTTTGTCGGACGTCTGCGGGCCAGGGACCCGCAGGCCTGGTTCGAACTCTGGGAGACGTTCGGACCGATACTGAGGGCCCAGCTGGCACGCTGGGGCCGCGGGCGCATTGGACCCGAAACCGTGGCTGACCTATCCCAGGAGACCCTGACGGCACTTTCCACCGCGATCGATCGCCACGACCCCTCCAAGGGGGCGCGCTTCAGCACCTGGCTGCTGGCGATCGCGAAGTACACCCTCAGCGACGAAATGGACAAGCGCTATGCCCAGAAGCGCGGTGGCGGGATCAAACCCCTGTCCCTCAGCCCCCAGGACGATGATGGACCCCGTCTTGACGTGGAAGGCGGCGAGCGCCCTGATCAAGAGTACGAGGCACAGGTCTTTGAAGCCAAGGTGGACGCCGCCCTGCGGCAGGTGGAGCGCAGTGCAGGGTTTGAGGACTTCGAGGCCTTTCGGCAGCGGGTCCTGGAAGGCAAGGGGGGCCGCTCCGTGGCTGCTGCCCTGGGCACCAGCGAAGCCACCATCAGCCGCCGAGCAGGACGGGTACGCGATGCTCTGAGGGGGGCACTCAGCGATGTTTTCAGCAAATACAGCTTCACTGAGGAAGATTGGGACGAATTACCCCGCAATGGATTGGAGCTGAATCCTAAGAAGGGGCAGGACGCTTCCTTTGACGAAGCCCTGGCCGAGGTCTGGCTGCGGGCAAGCCGGCGCCGCCAGCAGAAGGGAAGGTCCTGAAGACCTAAGCAAAAATACATCCAATGAATGTGATCGGCGGCGGAATCCTGCTCCTCTTCTTCATGGCCGTGATGGCCGTGATCTTGCCCGCGATCCTGATTTGGATCGCCGTACGATTGGTAGGGCTGGTGTTTCGCATTTTTGGGATAGGCAATCGCACGCTCCGCCACGGAGGCGGGAATCTGATGCGCTTCGCCAAGGGCATGCTCAACGATGCCTTGAGTTTGGTCAGCGGGTTGGTGGCCGCCATCCTGGCCCTGGTCCTGGGACTGACCAACATCCTTCTCCTGCGCGGCCGAGCTGTGCGCCACTATTTCGCCGCGGTGGAGGACGAATTGGTGGCGGTCATGCAATGCGCCTACCGTCTGATCCTTGGACACCCCCTGCGTCTGCTCGGCATGGGGCCGGCTCTCACGAACCTGGAAGAGCGCATGCCCCAGATGATGGCCGGTCCAAGAAAATTTGAAACCCCGGGCCCCGACGTGCCCATGCCCCAAACCGCGAGCAACACACCGGGTGAATTCGAAGGCTATCGCGTCCTCAGCCAACTACCTCCGGGAGGCTCAGGAGCCCTGCTGCATGTGGCCCGGCCCACCCCTGAGAAAGCCTCGGAACTCCGGGACAAAGGAGTGTCCGTTCCCGAGCGTGTGGTGATCAAGGCCTTCTCCCTCGAAACCGGATCCACCCTACCCCAAATCGTGCGCGAGAGCCGCGCCCTTGAAGCCGCAGGGCGCCTGGGGCTGGTGTTGGAGCATCACCTGGATGAATCTTCTTTCCACTATGTGATGCCATTCATGGCCGGTGACACCCTCGATGTCACCGCCAGGCGTCTGCACGAGCACTCTGGCGATGATGGCCTGCAGCATGGAGACCTGCAGGATGCCATGGGTCATGCACGCGACCTGACCCGCATCCTCGCTCGTTTCCATTCGGAAGGACTCTGGCACAAGGACATCAAACCAACCAACCTGATCGTTGGACCCACGGGCTTGCATGTGGTGGACCTGGGCCTGGTCACGCCCCTCGCCTCGGCCATGACATTGACCACCCACGGCACCGAGTACTACCGCGATCCAGAGCTTGTACGCCTCGCAATGAAGGGAGTCAAAGTGCACCAGGTGGACGGGGCCAAATTCGATATCTATGGCAGCGGCGCCGTGCTCTACACCCTGCTCGAAAACTCGTTTCCAGCCCACGGCAGCCTCTCGCGCTTCAATCGACCCAGCCCCAAGGCCCTGCAATTCGTGGTGCGCAAGGCCATGGCTGACATGGACTCGCGCTACGGAGCAGCGGCCCACATGACCCAGGATCTGGAATACCTGCTGAAGGCCGAAGATGTATGGAGTGTGCAGCCTGCGGACCTGCCCTCCTATCGCGGCACCCTTGCTCCGCCGATGGAGGTGTCCCATCGGGCGCCCGCCACTACCAAGGCCCCCTATCGCGCAATGGGTGGAGACGATTGGGCCGCAGTCTCTACCGGGCCTGATGACCACGGACCGGTCACCCGCGCAGCCCATGCAGCCGGGTGGGGCCCCCCTACACTGCAAGGCCAACGGCATTTGGGCCGTACGGCCCGACGCCGCAAACGCCGCGGCCCCTTCAAGGCCCTGGCCTTGGCGGGGATGGGACTACTCTCAATCACCTTCTATAGGGCGGCCTTCACCAATTCATTCCACAACCCCGGAGTGAGCGACACTGCATCTCCCGCCTCTCTCGGGACCAGTCGATCCGAAGGTCGCGAAAGGGGCTTCGCGGGGAATCCTCCTGATGAGGTGTCCGAATTGGACCTGATAGTGAAGACAACACGGCTCAGCGAGTTGCCTCCCCAGTCTCTGATACTTGTGAGCGGGCCCAACAAGGCCAGCGCACACGCCCTGCGCCAGAACATCTCAAAAGCAGGTCTCATGCCGGTCGCCAACGACGCCAGCCTGTCCAGCGAAACGCGTCGCAATTGGATTGCTGGTGCCCAGGTCCAGAGGGGCGACTCAGCATACAGTGACCCCGCTGCCCGGGTGCGCCTGATTGCCTGGCAGAAAGTAAACGCGCCTGAGCTGGACGCTCTAGTGTGGTTGGCAGGGGACGATCTGAGCCGCACCGAAGTGCTGGTCTTCAAGGCCGCCCCAAGCAGCGAAGATTAGAGAATCAGGCCCGATCCACGGGAGCATCTGCTCTACCCTGTCACCATGAGCTATGAAACAATTCTCCCCGAGGGCGCAAGCACTCGCTTGACCTCCGGTTGGGTCTACCTCGACGTGCGTACCAGCGAGGAATACGACGAGGGCCATCCTCCCGGCGCCTACAACATCCCAGTGGCATTCATGAGCCCAGCAGGGATGGAACCCAACGAGACCTTCCTCTCAGTAGTGCAGCGTCACTTCCCCTCGGACACACGCTTCGTGGTGGGCTGCAAGGCCGGAGGACGATCGGCCCGGGCCTGTGAAATCATGGAGCAGGGCGGCTATGTATGCCTGGCCAACATGGACGGTGGCTATCACGGGCGACCGGACGGAACGGGAGGCATCGCCGTCCCTGGCTGGGCCGCTTGCGGTCTGGATCAGTGCGTCACGCCCGAGCCAGGAAGAACCTGGGCCGAGCTCTCCGACTAGAGGCCAAGCCCCACAAGAGGCAGAACCTCTTGCAAGCGGGCAATGGATTCAGTTCCGGGGCCAAACAAGCGAAACTGCATGCCCGCGTCCCGCGCACCGATCCCGTCCGCATCCTCCCGGTCCCCCACCACCAGCACCTCCTCGGGAGCGACGCCCAAGAGCCGCGCCAGATACAGATAGCCTCTGGGATCTGGCTTGAAGGCTCCCACCTGCTCGCTGGTTGCGCAGCACGAAACTTGCACCCATTGGTCCACGCCCAGAGCCTTGAGCTTGTCCCGCACCGGATGGTCACTGAAGACTCCCACCGCTATCTCCCCCGCCCGCAAACCCTGCAGGGTCGAACACAGGTCCGCACGGGCACATTTTGGAAGGTGGCGCAGGGGACGCTGCTCCATCCACTCATGCACCCAACTCTGAATCTGTTCCTGGGACATCCCCGAGCGCCGGGCGGCGCGAGCAAGATGCTCTCTAGCGAGCAGCTCCCCCGTGGCGAAACGCTCACCCCGCAGGTCCTCCCGCTCTTGGCGCCAGGCTCCGATGACTCTGGGCAGCCTGAGCCCCAGCCGCAGGGTACCCAGCCCCAGTTCGATCAACATGCGCCGACGCAGGAGACCCTCATGATAGAGGGTTCCGTCGAGATCGAAAATCACAGCCCTTGCCTGGGTCATGCGGGCGCCTCACTCGCGCGATCACGACGGAACCAGAAGGCGGCATAGCCCACATGGGTCAGGCTCCACAAGAAGGTAAACGACAAGCCCACCGCCGCGCCGTAATCAGGCCAGCGCATGCAGGCCAACACCAGGACACTCGTATTAACAGCAAGGCCCACCAGCGACAGAAGAATCGCCACCCGCAGCTGACCGGTTACCAAATAGAAGGTGTCATTGGCCACCGAGAAACCCACCACCGCGGTGCCTGGCAGGAGGATCAAGAAGGAGATCCAAACCGGATGGTGGAATGCGTATGGCAGGAAGGCTCTGATAGCCCAAGGGAGCACCAGAGTCGAAATGCCCAAGCCGCTGGCAATCAACAGGCCTGAACCCAAGGTGGCACGCCAATAGACTCGGCGCAGTGCGGCTCGGTCACGAACATTGGCCAACCCACTGAGCACGGGCAAAGCGGTGCGACTGATCCCTTTCATGAACATGCGGCTCACATCGACCAGGCGTTGGGCGATGCGCAGGAAGGCAACCCACTGAGGACTAGAAAAATGCCCCAGGATCAGGGCGGGCAGGACCTGCACGGCCAGGGCGTCGATGTTTCGCACGATGCCCATCTTGATTCCCAGGCGCAAGCCCATTGTCCAAGGAACCCGGACCGCAGCCCGAAGGACTTCCCCCATGCCCGGAAGATCCGGAGCATGGACAAGACGCTCGCGCTTGAAGACCCTCAAGGCCACCAAAGAACCAAGAGCCGAAGCACTCACAGTACCGATGGCCGGTCCCACTGCGCTGCCGGTCAAGAGGGCACCGATCACCACCAAGACCACCCGCAGAACCTCCTGGGCGTTTTCCACCCGCGTCACCGCCAGCATCCGTCGAGCCCCCTCCAGCCCCGCCAGGGCCACGACCCGGGGCAACTCCAAGAGCGGCGAAAGGGCCAGGATCGATGCGCACATTGCAATCCGCTGCACATCCGCGCCGGGATCGGTGGTCCACCAGCCCAGGGCCACGGGCAGGATCCAAATTCCCGTGGCAAGGGTCAGGATGCTCAGGGGAACGCCGCTCTTGAATAGATAGGCCAACCATCGCAAGGCCCCCTCACGATCCTGCTTCGCCAGACATTGGGAGACCTGACTGATGGTCACCGGATAAAGACCAAGATTCAAGCAGAACCAAAGCAGCGAGTAAGCGGCGATGGCGATGTAGAACTCACCCTGACGGTGGGCTCCCAGCACATGGGTCAGGGCCACCGCCCCAAGGAATGCCAACCCGGAAATGGTCAGACTGCCTGCCTGCAGAACCGTGGAGTCACGAACAAAACGACTCGCCAGCAAACGCCTCAACATGGGCCGCACCCTCAGGTCTGTTGAGCTGGAAGAAAGAGAATGTCGTCGACCTTGGCCATACCAGAGAGGTCTTGACGCTGATAGCCAAGTTCAAACAGGCATTCCACCACCGCAGCCTGCTCGTCCCAATGGGGATGGTATTCCTGCTCCAACAACTCGGACAGGATCACAGGCAGGCAATCCGTGCGCTCCAAGAAAGGCAGCATGCCTCGCAGGACCGCATAGTCAAAACCCTCGGTGTCGGTCTTGATGAAGTCCACTCGCTCGATGCCATGCTCTCGCGCAAAAGAGTCCCAGGTTGTGCACTGAATCAACTCTTCGTCAATCACTGTGTCGGGACGCACCATGGCATTGTCGCGCCGATCAAACATGATCTCAGGCAGGACCGAATTGGCACCGTAGTTGTGCCGGGCCTTGTAGATCGGACGCTGCTCCTGGCTGTCGGAAAGCGCCAGCTGATGGAGTTCCACCCGCTCGTCCCCAGCGAAACGCTGCCTGCAGGCATCATGGTAGCGCGCCACCGGTTCGAATTGGATTACCCGGGCCGAAGGTCGTTCACGCAGCAAAGCTTCACTGAAGAGGCCCACATTAGCTCCCACATCCAACACCAGTGCGTCCGCCGGCACGTGAGGCAAGATACGCTGAAGCTCCCGGCGCACCACTTCAGCATGGGCATCCGCCCACTCGTCGAGGGTCTTGGCGCGGGGTTGGGTCAAGGTTTTGACTCGCCGCAGAAAGCTAAGCAGGATGTTGGCCATGGGTCCCTTGTTTATCGTCCCAAAGGGGACGGTTCCACCATCAAAGGGGGGTCAAAGTTTCTTTGATGACTCTTGCCTGGCCTGCTCCAGGAGCGCCTGCCTGGGCTTCCAGGCGTCATCCCGGCTCTTGCGGATCCCTTCGGCTTCACTGGCCAGGGCTTCCTCCAGGCAGCCCACCAAGGCCTGCCGCTCCTCACCGGCGCGCCGCGCCAGCAGGCGGCCACTAACCCAGCGCCAGATCAGAAGCCAGAAGGTGGCCACCACCAGGGAGTCCATTAATCGGTCCATTCCCAGGCCGGCCTCTCCAAAGACACCCAGCAAGGCACGCACGAGGGCAAATGCAGCCAGCACGGCAAGGGGACCATCCACCAATGCACGCAGCAGAAGCTTTACCTGTGGGGACCAGGAACGACTTGAATGTGTCGCGGTCCAGGCGGACAGGGCCGCCTGGAAGGCCGGGCTTCCGCGCCTGCTGAGTTCGGCGCAGAGTGTTTCATCGCCCCCCAGCCCAGCCTCCAGGCTGGCCACTTCGATGACCTGCTGTTCTTCCTGAGCACCAGGCCAGATACCGATGCCCTGGTCCAGGCGCTCCTTAATCTTTGCGCCCTCAAGGGAGTCGATGGCCGAGCCCGCCGCCGCGACACCCAGCCCCAAGAGGGGATTGCGCCGTCCCAACAGCAGGCCAAGCCCAAGACCACCCGACCCTGCTCCGGAGAGCCGCATGGCCCAACCCCCGGGTCCCCGCCAACCGTCGCCGGCAAGCTGGCGCAAGAGTTCGACCCACTCCACCGAGTGGGTCTGCAAATTGACGCGGGTCGTCCGAACCAGGCCGTTGGTCCAAAGTTCCAAGGCGCGATCCAGAGCCGAGCTTCGCTGGGTGAGCAACTCCACTGCCTCATCAAGAGCTGGCGCAAGGTCCTGCCCAACCGATTCCAACGCCCCCCGGGCATTGTCCTTGCGAATCCGAATCAAGGCGCCCGCGGCCAGAGCCTGGCGCAACTGATCCGCCTGGCCCTGCCAGACCTCCCCACCGCGCCCTTCCATGGCTGCCAGGGAATCCACCGCAAGCACCTCCGGGTTCTGCACGCCCCATTCCTCCCGGGCCACGCGCAACAATTGCTCGACCAATTCTTCACGAGCCTGGGGAGGCAACTCATCAGCTCGACCGAGCACCAACAGCAACCTACGCCGTCGTGAATAGTCCGCGATGAATTGGACGGGGGCCTGCTCAACGATGCTCTGACGATGGACCATGACCAGCAAGAGATCCGCATGATCGGCCCATTGGGCCAGGACTTCCCGTCCTTCGGTTTCATAGGAGTTCAAATCAGGCGCATCCACCAGCGTCAGATCTGCCAGGCCCATGGGGCCCGGCGCATCCAGACGGTTGAGCTGGGCCTGACCCTGGTCCGCAATCGCGGGCAGTTCATCCCGACTCGCAGCGGGCCCTAGCGCCACCACCGCCTGCCTGGTGGTGGGACGCATCTCGCCCACCTCAGACAGTTCCTTGCCGCAGAGCGCATTGAAGAGAGTCGATTTGCCTGCGCCAGTTGAACCCGCCAGAACCACCAGGGCGCCGGGCCGATCCTGCTCGATCAAGATGCGATGATCCGCCAGCAGCCTGTGAGCCCGGGCGAAGTCTCGTTCAGGCAACAATTCAGCCAGAACTTCCAGAACCTGATCCCAACCCTCCGCCTGGCTCGCGAGCAAACTGTGTAGATCGGCCGCATTCATTGGGATTGCTCCAGGTCTTCAAGAGCTACGATCAATTGTCGGGTACTGACAGCCACCTGATTGCAAATGGCAAGGGTCTTGGGCAGACCCAATTGTTCCAAATGCTCACCGATGCGGGCTTGTGCCAACTCAGTCCAACGCTGGCGTGAGCGCTCCGCAATCCCCCTGCCCAGATGGGCCGCGAATTTCTCCAGGACAACGGAGGTCAACGCTCCCACGCCACCTACCACCACATCGGCTCCCAGTCCGCCCGTCTGAAATACCACGACTGCCGCCAAAGCAATCGGCATTGCCAGCATGGCATCCATTCCCCCCTGGAGCAGTTGCATCTTTCTGCCATCGCTGAGATCCTCCGCCAGCATTGCTTCCACCTGCTGCCGATAGGACTCAAGGTCAGCTGCAGCATCCAGGCCCTGCCCCAACTCCTCCCGCGCCTCGGCCAGGCGTTGGGGGGCAAACTCTCCCTTGATCTGATCGAGCCGCGCGCTCTCCAGATCCAGACTGGCAGCCCGCCGTCCAAGGGCCCTGAGTTTCCTGGAATTACGGGTCCAGCTCAGACCCAGGATCTCACGTTCCGCATCCTCCAAACGCAGTGCTGAAGCCTGGGACCTGCGCGCGGAGAAGCGCCTGATCTGCCGCACGCCAAACTCACGCAAGGCCTTCAATCCTCGACGGAATCCCCGCTGGGAAGCGTTGCTGCTACGGTCCAAGACCGACCGCAAGGCATCCAACACCACACCCAGGGGCATCACCCCCTTGGCCACCTCAAGCGCAATGGAATCGAGCTCGGCGCGAAGCGCCTGTTCAATGTCCTCTGTCTGCTGCCGCAAAGCACCAAGCTTGAGAATCAACTCCCCACGCAGGACCTGCTGTCTGGTTCGTCGCAATTTCAGGGCTTCGGTGCCAAAACTCTCGCTGGAAGACAACTCTGCCAACCAGGGCAAGAGGTCCAGGCCTGTACCAGAAGAACCTCCTATCAGTCGCATGGGTTCGAGAACTGTGCCCGCATCCACCATTGGCTGCCAGAACAAAGCCGCGGGCTGTGTAGGCAGCTGCCCGCTCAGGGCTTCAAGCTGGCGCAGGGCCACTTCGGAATCTCCGGCCACATTCATCACCAGGCACCATGGACGGCCCAGGTCCACGAGGTCCACCAGGAAAAGGCGCAGAGCTTCGGTACTGTAGGTCTGGGGGGTGACCACCACCAACAGAAGATCCGCCCAGGCCCCCACCTCGCGAGCCACCGCTCCGTGTTCGGACTTGTGCCCGTCACAATCAGGGGTGTCCACCAACAACCAATCCGCTGCACCGGGGCCACTGGGACCCACAACCCACTCCGGATTTTTCTGCTCCAGGGCTTCAACCCAGGGCTCTCCGATCACCCCATGAGGCTTGGAGGTGGTGCCCCCAAGACTGCTGACGGGGCTCAACTGGTTGCACGCCAGAGCAGCGAAGACCGAACTCTTGCCCGCGTTGTTGGGACCGACAATCACCAACCGGGGAGGCCAATCGACTCCCACATCAGCGTCCCGCAGGAAGGCTGCAAGCAAAGCCCGAACCTCAACTCCCAGCTCTCTGCCGAGACCTGCTGACTGGAGTTCTCGCCGCACCAGGCGTGCACGGGATTGAGCTTCGACCGACATCGATAAACCTTCTTGGGATTTGCGCAAGGAAGCTTGCGCTCAAGGCGCCTCATCCTTGACCAGGCTCTTGAGTTGGGTAGCAAACTGAGGCGCCTTGGACTCAAGTTCCTCGAGCAAGGCAGTGTAGTCGGCTTCCCGCCCCATACGGTGCAGGATCACCCCCTGCCCAACCCACGCAGCGTAGTCCTGGGGCTTGATCCCGATCAGCTGCTGCCAGAGTTCGAGGGCCTGCCCATCGTGTCCCATCAAAGTTTCCATGCTGGCCAGAGAACGCAACCATTGGACGCGCCGCTCATTTGAACGGGCGGCTCCTTCCAGTGCGAGGGCCTGTCTCATTGAAGCCACTGCCTGTTCCCGTTGACCCTGCTGCCAACGGGCCATGGCAAGCTCGACCAGGTAGCCTGGCATATCGAAGTCACGCACCTTGATTGCCAGGGCCTCGAGTTCCTGGGCGGAGTCAGGCAATCCCCGACGCTTGAGCACCCGCGCGAATCCAATCCCCAATTCCTCGAACGGTGGCATGATCCAGCGCCCTGGACGCAACCCCGCGAAGTTCTGACGGCGTACTGGATCCCAGGGAGCGGCCAAACCCAGATCCGCCTGGATCTGCCTTTCGTCAACCCGACCCTGATAGAGAGCTACCAATCGCCCACTGCCATCAAAAAGATAAGTGCTAGGTGAGACCATGGGCAGATCGCTATCGCTCAGGTAGCCGCCAAGGGCGTCCAGGATGCGCAGGGATTGTTCAGGGATACGCCCTCTGGCTCCAGGCCAACCGGACCTGTCCAAGAGTCCCCTGGCCCTCAATTGCTCCGAAGCCGGGTCACTGGACAGGGCGATCACGGCCACACCGTTGCTGGACCACTCACGAGCCCTCTGCGCCAGGCCCGGCAAGGCAGCTACGCAAACCGCGCAGTCCACGCTGAATACATGCAGCAAGGTGGGTTGATCAGAAGGAGCCGCCACCTCCCTCCGTGTGCCAAGGATGCGCCGTCTGAGACCATCCTGATCGCGAATCAAAAGACTGGGCACAGGCAGGGGGGCGGCAGCCACAAGGCGCCCCCGGCGAGCGGGTTCGTGGGCAGGCTCCACAGGGCCCAGCGCCCATTGAGAGGAGAGACTGGGAGGGACAAAGCGCTGGGCCTCGCCAGTGCCCTGACGCAGTATGTAGCGACGACCGGAGCGTAGACCCGAGAACTCTTCGCGCTTGCCATCGGGCCACAACACGCTGGCCCTGGCCGACTGTCCCAGGGCACTGGCCAGCAGAGTCCAGGGCCCCGCCTGACACAAGAAACCTCCTCCCGCACGGCGAACAAAATGTTGCTCCGGCGCACCCTCGCAGATCAAGGTGACCCGAGCTCCAATGGCATCCACCATCGAGCCCTGCCCAACCAGACGCAAACCCACAAACCCCCGGTGCGGCTCACCCCGGTTCAAGAGACAACGTAAGCGGGGAGCGCCCCGCCCAACCCGCAGCACATCCAGGTCCCCATCCAGGTCCAAGTCCAAGACCACCGCAGTACGGCCATCATCCACCACGTCCAAACCGCTTATGGCGGACACATCAACAAAAGAACCATCCCCCAAACCGGCGAAGGCCGTGTCCCGTTCGTGACCGCTCCACGAGAATCCCCTGCGCAGGTGCCGGGAGAGGGCTTGCCAGCCCAGCAGATAGGCATCCTGCTCTTGTTCAACCGAACCGGGGGAGTGCGACACGACCTGCCGCCAGAAGTAACTTCAGAGGTCATCCGGGCGCTGCCCGGTGACGAAGCCAGCCGGCACATAGATATCGCGTCGTCCATCCAGGTCCAGGTCGCAGAAAATCCCGCCCCAGGCCCAGCGCCCCATCTGCGCGCCACCAGCCCCTGGAACCTCGATCAGGGGTGCCCCGCCCTGGCCCAGGAACAAGCTGTTTCCCTGGGCATGGCGCAGAAAAACCCGGCGCTCCGCAGCATCTGCTCCCTGCCTGAATTTTTCCTGGGCGGCAATGCGCCTGCCCGCGGAAGAGAACATGTTCGAAACAAAGAGATCCTCATGACCGTCTCCATTCACATCCCCCAGGCTGCAGCCCATGCCCGCGGCCACATCCTCAACACCCTGGGCTCTGGCCACATCCACAAAGCGCCCCCCATCATTGCGCCACAGCTGATTGGCACCGAAGTCATTGACCGCCAGGATGTCCTGGTCACCGTCCTCGTCAAAGTCCCAGAAACTCGCTGAAAAGGTGAAACGCTGATTGTCAGCCGCCAGACCCACAGACTGAGTCACGTCCTCGAATTCAAAGCCTCCCTGGTTCGAGAACAGAAAGTTGGCCGCGCCGTTCTTGGCGTCCTGGTATGGCAGGGGCACCTGTTGCCCCTGGTAGGGCGACAGATAACCACAGGCAAAGATATCCAGGTCCTGATCCCCATCAAAGTCAGCGGCAGCCAGGGAGGTCAGGTGACCCGCACTCGCGCGGGACTTCAATACAAATGCGCCACCTGGCTGGCGCCTAAAAAAATGCAGCTCTGCCCCAGCCGCCAGAACCAGATCCTGCCAGCCATCCCCGTCCAGATCGAGCAGCAAGGCACTGCGCGAGGGATCACAGAAATCAATTCCAAGCTCTGCCGCCCGATCTTGGAACTCGCCCTTGTGATCGCGCATCAGGAGAAGATTCGGGAGCCCACCCGGTTGGCAGACATAGATGTCCTCCAGGCCATCCCTATCCAGATCACCCAGCGCCAAGCCATGGTGTCCCAAGAGGCCGACCCCCAATCGCGCATCCAGGGTTGCTCTCAAGTCCGCCAATGAAAGCGAGAGTTGCTCTCGGGCTTCGTGGTCCGCGATCCAATTCACCCCCAGATCCCCCATCAAGGGAACATCTCCCTCGCGTCTGGCCAACTGCAACTCCTGCAGGTCGAGGCCCAGGACGGAAAGATCGTCAAGTTCCCCAAGCAGGGACAGGCGTACCTTGGCAATGGCCTGGACTGTGCGGGAGCGATTGACCCAAACCACGCTCAAGAGAGCCGAAGTGCCCTCACCAGCTGATTGGAGCTCGATCACTTTGGCCTCCTGAAAGACCAGGTTGGACCCCGTGTCGAGCAACCCTGTGAACTTATCACGCGCCTGACCAAGAGCGAGGGCCTGCCCCACAGCGTCAGCGGGCAGCAGCAAGCGGGCAAACCCAAAGGCCCCAGTCTGTTTCCATGTCAATGCAGCCGCGGGCAACCTGCAGACCAGGGGATCCACCAGGCTGGGGGGAGCCTCGGCCTGTCCCAGCATCCAGACACCCAGAGCCCGGCCCAACTCGACCACGCGGTCCGCTTGGACTTCGCTGGTCCAACCATCCTGACTGGGCTCAAAGCGCCCAAGTTCATCGACCAGAGCTGGATCCAGGCCTTGGTCAGAGGGCAGATCCACAGGCGTGCCCTCCTGGACCCGGGGTCCGGTCAGCAAGAACAGAGCAACAAGGGGTGCCAGGACCATGGGAGCATTCTAATGACAGGCACCCCACGGGCGGCGCCCGCGAGCGATCTCCTGGAGGGATCCCAAGCAACCGCAGAGTCCTTGAACCGGCAATAAACAAGAGGCCCCCCCGACAAACGCCGGGGAGGCCCCTCTGTGATCGCCGGGGTTACCTCCGACGAACAGCTGACGGATCAGTTAAAAGTCACAACAGCAGCGGTCGAGAAGTTCGACACACCGCCCACATCGCGATACCACAGCTGGAAGACCCAGGTGGAACCCGGAACAACCTGTTGGGAGACCGGACCAGGGATGTAGTTGGGAACGTCATAACCCATGCCTGTAGTCGAAGTGCCAGAGAGGTTTTGCAACACGCCACTGCCATCGAATACCGACACGCTCTTGAAGTCCGGGTTGCCTTCGCCGGTGGCGGTGGCAGCGGTGTAGCGCACCTGGGGCGCGCCCACGCACAGCTGACCCTGAGACACATTGATGCCAGGATCGACCGCCGTCGCGGAAGCCAAGAAGTATCCGAATTGGCTCGGGGGGCCATTGGTCACTTCAATGTGGATCGGGTAGGTGTCCCCGGAATCAAAGCTGCCAGTCACATCCGCCTTGGCGTCTGTTCCAGTGGAGTTGTTGTTGGCTGGATCACAAGCGTAGGTCACGTTGCCTCCGCCACCGCAGGGGTTTCCGGTACCACCTGTTCCTGACACCACCAAGTCATAGCTATTGCAGGGACTGCCGCTTCCGGTCCAGATCTCCGTGCGCACAGAAATCAGCATGTCACAGGTATCAGTGTTGGTGTAGATGATCTGCTCGTCATTGTCGCCGGAAAGGCTTTCCGCGATCACATTCACACCGCAATCATCGTAGACAAATACATCAATATCACCCGAGCCATGGCTGAATGTGTAGTCCATCTGCAAGGTTGCTGCCGGCGCCAGCTCGAAGTAGTAGTAGTCGGGCTCGTCCTTGGAAACGAAGAGGTTCGTGTAAGAAGTGTTTGCAATGGGAACGGCCGAAGCGCAATCCCCGTTGGGATCGAGGGGGTCCGTCGGGGCAGTGATACAGAAATCTGTGGAGATCTCAAAGGTGCCCGAACCAGAGGCGCCCGCCGCTCGGGAGCCGAGGCGGATCAGATACTGCTGACCATTGACGGCGTTGAAAGTCACCTCAGTCTGACCACCACAGGTCGAGGCTGCGCAGGTGATCTGGGGAAAGGTTGCACAGTCAAAACCATCGTAAATCACGATGCGTGTATCGAGGACCGTGCCGTTGCACGTAGAAACTGAATAACCGTCGGTGGCCGTGCAAGTCCAGATGAACCACATGTCCCTGCGGACAGGCTGTCCACTGCAATCAGGAGGACCGTCGATAGAAAAGCCTGTGTTATCAAAGTTGTGAATACCCAGACCAGAAATCGGGGTTGCAGTCGCGCAAGTGTCGGAACCGTTCACCGCTGCTGCGGCGCCCACCAGCAAGGCAGCCGGGAGCAGACGTAGGATCTTGTTAGTTAGCATGGAAATTTGCCGAATGGAGATAATCCCTTGAGAAGTCTCAAGCGAATGTGGAGAAAGAAGAACTCGGCACTGAACAGCAGCGCCCAGCAAATTGTCCCCCGAATCCAGGCTCCTGGGGAGGGGTATTCTCTACATTCTGAGATAGCCTCAATTCGAACCCCAAGACCCCGCTTCTGGAGGCTGCCAGCGGCCCCTGTATAGCCATATATGGTCCTTTCCCAGACGCAGCGTTGGATCGTCACCTCAACCGGGCGCCCTGGGATCCCCTCAGCCCAAGTGTGAAGCACGGACTAACCGCGACCGGACCAGGCCCCCGTCAGAAAGGGACCACCCCAACCCAATTCAGTTCAGGCAGAAATCTCAGCCCGCATCGCGCCTGGAGCGGCGCTGAAGGTCCCGGTTGGCCTCAAAAATGGTGCGCATCAGATCCGCACGCAAGGAGTCCTCAGTACCCAGAGTACGCTCTCCGGCGGCTCCCGCCATGGATTCACCGCGCTCAAGGGAGGCCTGCTTGAAAGCCCTCAGCTCTCGCAGTTCCTCCTCGCTGATCCCCAAACTGCGGGTCAGCTTGGCAATCCGTCGCCGCAGCAGATCGGCTTCCGGCTGCCCGCTCTCGGTCACGGGGCTTCCATCCGTTTGGACAACCTGCCCCTCCAGGGCACGACGAACAATTTCGTCAGCCAACTCCCGAGCCGCGTCCTCTAAACCACCGCCCGCGGAAACCATGTCAACCAAGCGCTCTCGATAGTCGGGGAACAATTGCTCCGCGGCGGTCTCGGCCGGAGCACCGGTGGGTTCTGCGGTTGGCAGGGACTCAAGCTCATAGAGCTCACTTTCGACCCAACGATCCCCCCCGCCAGCTTCTGCCACGGCCAATCCGTCGAGAGCAACCCGTTCCAGAGTTGCGAAGTCAAGGGCGTGAGCATGGCGGCTGTGGCTCGCACCGATGGAAAGGGTTGTGCGATGCGTTCCAGTCCCGCCCTCAAAGACGAGAGAGGCTGCGCCCGCGATGATCCGTTTGCAAAGGACCACGAGAGCAGTAGGCACCAGATGCGGCAAGATCAGGATCAGGCGTTCGTCTTCAGTAAAGCCAAGTAGGTCACCGGCACGAATCGTGCGTCGGACAAGGTCTACGACGGCGTTGAGCACTTCGTCTTTTGATTCCTGTCCGTGAATCAAGCACAGCTGATCGAGGCGATCAGGACGCAGGGCAAGACAGCAGACGGGATACCCATGACGTTGTCCGCGCTGGAACTCGACCTCCATCAACGCACGCACCTCCTGCGGCGAAAAGAGATTGCCCCCACTGCGGGCGAAGGTAGGTGTTGAATCAGCAGTCATCTGGGGGTACAACTGGAGGGCAGTTGCTCTTCTGGATCGCCCTTCCAGGTCCCCCGACTTGAGGTTTCAGCCCTATTTGCTCCCTTGCTGCGGCTTTTATTTCAACTGCGACAGAAACGCCAGCAGATCTCGCAGCTCTGAGTCGGAAAGTTTTTCCGCAAGGTCTTCGGGCATGGACGACAAATCCCTGCGGCGACCCTCCACCAGACCAGGCTCCCAGGTGTGCCTGACGCCCTCTGCGTCCAGTATGACCAGCTTTTCGGCTCCCTCCTCCAGCACCCGGCCCACCACCATGGTCCCATCCTGGTGCAGAAAGGTCCAGGCCTGAAATTCTTCAGCCAAATCCCGGTTGGGTTCCAAGATGGACCACAAGAGTGCGTCCTGATCAAGCCGCGCGGCCACACCTGCCAGGTCAGGTCCCACTTGGCTGCTACCCATTTCGCCTACCCGGTGGCACCGCAAGCAGGACACCTCGGCCTTATTCCGGAACAACCGGCGGCCCCGCTGCACATCGCCACCCGCGCGCACAAGCGCAGCGCGGGGCGCAACAGGATCGGCGTCCGCGCGCAAATTCCAAGCACTCAATGCCGTGGCCGAGTCCTGGCCTGGGTCTCCTGCCAGAGCGCGGGTCAGCTCCAGAGCAATTGGCGACGCTCCCTCCGCGCTGGCCTCTGCTCGCAACAGGCGGGCCATGGCCCCGTGACCGACGCGATCGGGAAGCCGGGCCAGAACCTGGACCGCAACCTGACGCTCCGGGGCTGGGCCCTTGCCAGCGAGTTGCAGGAGCTCAGCGGCCGCACGCTGGGGCTGGGTCGTGGCCAGATGTTCAAGAGCAGTGCTGACTATCTTGCTGGAGGAATCCTTCAACAACACGTCAAGCAGAGCTGGATCCGCCCACCCACGACGCATCAACCTCCTAAGGGCAGCCACGCGAGAATCCTGTTCTTCGGTCTGCTGCAGAAGATCCAGGAGCTCCTGCTTTGCTCCCACTTCATCTTTTCCTTCCAGATCCAGCCAGGCCTGTACAGCGGGTTTGCCCGCCTTGCGGGCGGCTCCCAACAGCGCCGCCAGATCCAATCCCTCTGGAACTTGGGCCCCATCAATTGGCCGCCAGGATCCAATCACCCGATCAATGGGGCTGGGCGTAGACCACTCAGCCAGAATTGCGAGACCCTCGTGCACCAGCACCCGGTCCAATCCGGGACGAACGATCCAAGCAGCGATCCGCTGGGCATCTTGGGGTCGGTGTAATTCTCGGCAAGCTGCAAGAGAACGGCGCAAGAGATAGAAGTCCCGCTCAACGGGTCCAGCCAACAGTTCAGCCAACCGTTCGGTGCAGGTGGACAGGGGCACCTCATGGATCGCCCGGGCGGCCTCCTCCACAACCGCCGAATTTGAATCGTTCAAAGCCTCCACAATGAACCCGTCCCTCTTGCGGCGCAGAACCACCACCCCCAGACGCCTGATATTGGGATCTTCGTGCAGCAACAAAGCACGCTGTTGCTCGGGGGTCGCCAGGGCCTCAAGAGCGCGTACGCCCGCGTGTCGCAACCAGGGGTCTGTGGCCCCTGCCTCGATCAGGAAGTCGATCACAGGTTCCAGACAGGCCTCACGCTGGTCAGGTCCAAGATACTCAGCCAAGCTCGCCAGCCCATGGGCTGCTGCCGCCCGTTCGCGGTAATCAACCGCCAACAGAGCCCGCTTGAGAACAGCAAATCCCAGAGGGTCCTTCAACTCGCCCAATACCTTGAGGGTCTGCACACGCACCTCGGGGTCCATGTCTTCGGCCAAGGGCAAGAGGCTGGCCGCAAATCCACCAGCCTCCGGCTCCAGCCGCGCCACCAGGCCCACACCCCAGATCCCGTGCAGTCGAGCCAGGGGACGATCCTGGAAGTGATAAGCTGCGCCCAACAGAGCGCCCATTCCCCTCCGCAGGGCGTCGGAACCCAGCCCCCCCCGGAGCGCGCGGAAGCCAAGCTCCAACTGCGCCTCCTGGCGCACTGCCCGACCCGGATGCCCCAGTAGTTGGGCGAGTTCTTCCCAGTCCCGGTCCTTCATTCCTTCCGCCAGCAAACCTTTCTGTTCCTCCACTGCGGGATCCAGATCAAGGCCATCAGGAGCCAACCGGAAGACACGCCCCTTGCCGGTCATGTTCCAACCGTTGACCCAATCGCTCACATAAAGCGCACCGTCCGGACCCACATCGCAATCCGTGGGCAAGAGATCCCGCATCCAAGGCCGCGCGTACTCCAGGGAAAAACCCGCCCCAACGGGCTGGTGACGCACCTCAAGGATCGACGATTGGGACACAGAACCACGGAAATCGCACAGCAGAAAGGCCCCCTGCTGCTCCTCACTCCAGCCCACATCGGGCACCATGCAGAGCCCCGAAGGGCCGTCCCCCACATTGGCAATGGGCGGCACCAGAAACCAGGGCTGCTTGTCATGGAGAGGCTTCCACTGACCCTCTGCATTCCATGGTCCACGCATGTTGGGCTGAGTCACGTACTGGTAGTGATGGCGCCAGCCCGTGTCCCCCCCTTGAACCACATAAACCCAACGGGCCTTGTCCCCCCCGTCCGAGTTGTTGTCCCCTGTAAACAGGTTGCCATGATCATCAAAAACCAACTCCTGAGGATTGCGCAGGCCAGTGGCGAAGACCTCAAGGCCAGAACCATCAAGCTCGCAACGCAAGACGCTGCCGCGATCTGGGAGATGGAAAGTCTGATCCTCAAAGTTGATGTGCAGACCCCGGTCTCCGATGGAGAAATACAGTCGCCCGTCCGGCCCAATACGAAGGCCGTGCATGTCATGCCCCAACAGAGCAATCTTGACCCCGTATCCCGTGTGCAGGACCTCACGGGCTTCGGCGCGACCATCATCATCCGCATCGGTCAACTTCCACAAGTTGGGGATGCAGCCGTACCAGACGTCGGAACCGCGCACCAGGAGACCAGCGGCAATGCCCGCGGCGGGATGATTGAAGCCCTCAGCAAAAACGATCGACTCATCACAAATCCCATCCCCGTCCGTGTCAGCGAGACGACGGATTTGCTCGTGTTCGACGCCGTATTCCTTGAACTTCTCCCCCTCATGCTGCTCCATGAAGGCCAGCCGATCCTCAACGCTTTGGGCAGCGAGTTCATCCTCCAGCCAGTCCATGTGCCCACGCATGTCTGTGACCCCGGCGTGAAGACGAAAACTCATGGCCACGAACACGCGGCCGCGATGATCCACATACAAGCAGACCGGGTTGGCCAGGTCGGGCTCTGAGGCCCAGAGCTTCATCTCAAAATCCAGCGGCAGACGAATACGGGCCAGAGCTTCGTTTGCTTCATCGCTGGCCTCGGCAACATCTGGAACATAAGGTTCCTGTGCACCCTGAGCAGGGTGCTGGAAGGCAAGCAGTAAGTGCAGTAGAAGCAGAGGGGGGACAGGCATAGGAGGCGCCGAGTCTAACGCCGTTCAGCCAAGACAAGGTCGAGAACGAGCCCGTAACTCCTGAGACCCTGCTCCTGGCCCGCGGCCTTGAGATAGGAATCGTTGACCCGCCCTGTTGCCCGTGAGAGAGCGCCCTGGCGTAGACGCCAGAATTGGCGCACCAAAGCCCGGCGCTCCTGGAGGGCGGGATGCAAAGTCTGGCGAAGTTCCCCCGCGAGTTCCGGATTCTGTCGGCCCAAGGCACCCAGGGCCTGATTCAAGAGGGCAAAGCGGGCAGAATAACGAGCAGCTGGTTCGGGCGCGTCACGGAGCACAACCCAGGCGATGAAGTTGGCCTCCTCTTCGCGGGCGATGCCCCGTTGATGCGCAACCTCGTGGGCCGCGGTGTGCCAGATGATGGGCGCTGGCAGGGATCCCTCCAGGTGCGCTTCACCGGTCCAGGGAGAGTAGACCCCCGCGATTCCCAGGCGCGCCAGCAGTCCCCGGGCAAGGGGAACCCTTAGACGCGCATCGGCACCCCGCAGCCAAGACCATTGCATGGCCTGCCTGTCAAAGGTCGAGGTCAAGAGTTCTTCCAAGGCATCCGTGGAGGGGGCCAGTTCGACCTCCTCAAAAGACCCCTCCAAAGCCTTCAACTCCCCAGCAAGTTCACCAACCAAACCAGCGAGTTCCACCTGCCGGGGCTGATCCATGCTCCAACCCAAACGTTGGGCAATCGGGGGGCGACAGTGATTCAGGCCCCAAAACAAGATCCCCGATGCCAGAAGCAGGGGAATCAACCAGGCAAGACCTGACAGCAAGGGCACAAGGCCTCGACTCAGCCAGCGCAGACAGAGCAACAAGAGGAGCAATATGCTCAACTCACTGACAGACAGGGGCACCATGGACAAGAGCAGGGCCTGGGCAGCGGCCACCAGGGGAAAGACGCCCCCGTAGACCTGCTCTACATGGAGCGGGAAAGCTCGGCCCAGTGCGAAGAGCAGAACGCTCAACAGCAGCAGGCCCACCGATCCCTTGTGCAGGCGCTTGGATCCCGATTCCGGGGTGGTTTCCATGGGCGCCAGCTTACGGAGGGGGCTGCAGAGGACATACCCCTAGCTCGGAAAGGAACAGCGCGAGCCAACAAAAGAAGGGCGCGGCTCCTTCGAGCCGCGCCCTTCGTTCAAGCCCATGGGGCCGGAATTGAATGTGAAAGGGGGCGCGGACTCTCCAATCCGCGCCCCCCGGTCTCTCGCCTTAGAACAAACGCTGGTAGGTTCTTAGTGGGGTCAGAGGTTGCTTCTCCAGTAGCACAGCCTCATCCCTTGCGGTTCCTCTCAATCGCCAGCCGATTGCAAAGGCGCAAACGCACCCCCCCAACCAGCCAAGCAAGCCCAAGCCCATCAAAAGACCAAAACCGGTCCCGGGGCCAACGATATCAAAAATACTCTCTCCCATGAGGAGTCCATAGGACGGGCGCGACAACTGTCACCCCCCTGCATCATTGTTCAGGCACGGATGAGGTTTCCAGACAGCATCTTGTCTCTGCTCTTGCCATGCTCGGCAAGCGCTTACCCCCCCCCACAAGTGCCCCCAGGCCCATCAATTCGCAAGAGTGAGACGGCGACCAGGCTCCTTGACTAGCGCAAGGTTTCAGTCTGCTGCCAGACTCAGCCCTGGGAAAACAGAATCACTCCTGTAACTCGGTCCAGTAATCCTCAGGCATGTCGTGAGCAATCTTGAGGGCTCCATTGGCACCTCCGTAGATAGGCTCCTCGATTCGGACCACCTTCCCGGACCCAAGATGCTCCCGCATGTAGGCTTCGATCGCCTTGTCCAGCCCCTGAATCATGCTTCCCCCACCGGCGAGCAGAACCCGCCCCTTGAGTTTGTCCTGAAACTCAGGATCGAAGGTGGCCACCAGCTTGCCCAAGCCTTCCACTACCGGCGGAATCATTTCCCCACAGGCTTTCCGCATGCACTCCGTGATGTCGAAGGAAGTGGGTTTGCCGTTGACGGGCAGATCCACCATGATCATCCCGGAGGTGGGCTCCACCGTGGAATAGCGCTCCTTGATCGCCTTGATCATCTGCTTGGTGTGCTGAGCATCCGGGTAGGCCCGGCTGATCTCCTTGGCCAGCTCGTCGTCCACGAAGTCACCAGCGGTGGGCAAGGTCAGTTGGTCGCTATCATCGGGCATGGTGCCGTGCATACGGCAAAGGTCCACCGTCCCCGCGCCAACATCGATGACCAGCACGTCGTCATACATATCGAGGCCATAGGCCACCGCAAAGGGCTCGGAGCAGAGCATGACCGAGTCCACAGATTCCCTGGCGGCCTGTAGAATCGCGTCCTTGTTGTGGATCGAAGCCTGGGCGGGAACGCCGATCACCGCATAGACCAGTTCATCAGGACGGGGCGCAGCAAGGCGTACGATCTCCTGGACCAGATCCTTTGCAGCCTTGAGGCTCTCCTCGTCCTCCTCATCATTCTTGTTGAAGGACAGAACCCCATGCTCCAGGGGCCGATGCAAGCGCAAAGAGAGGCGCTTGTCCCTGGCTTCCTGGCCAAAAAGCACATCCTTGCCCAGCAGCTTGCGCGCCACGGGGTCCTTGGGATATCCCACGAAGGATTCCACTGTTTCACGCAGACCATTGGATGCGGTCACGCTGGTGCGCGAGGTACCAAGGTCGATTCCAAGATAGAGGACTCCTTTGTCCTCGCCGTCGGCAGGCTCTTCAGTCATGGTTGATGCTCAGGTTTGGCTCGGCCCCACAGATCAGGCAGGGGGACCGGATCACGGGAACTGCCCGCAAATCATACGCAGCCCCTTGGGCCGCTGGCCCCTAAGAATCCAGGACCTGGTGAGCGAGTTCCCTGCGCAGAGCCACATTGGCCTCAAAGATCGCGCGCATGGCGGCCGCATGCCGCTTGCCGGTCTTGCGATCGCGACCCGGGATCGAGATGCGCGGGGGGGGCATGGGCTTGAGGACAGACTGTGAACCGAGAGAACTCCTCAGACTGTCCAGTTCATCCGCTTGATCCTCTATCCTCTGCATCAGGTTGCCAAGCCGCTTTCGGAGCTTCTGATCCGGGTCCTTTCTGTCTTGAGGGCCCAGGGCCCGAGGAGCAGTTGAAGGAACTCTCTTTTCAGCTTCAGAAGCTTCCGTACGAGCCGGAACCAACATCCAAGAGCCCTCACTGGGGCCAACGAGCGGCCGTAAGGGGCGCTCCAGGACGATCGGGTGGATCACCCGCAGGGGTACTTTGGGGCGGCGAAACATGGCAGGTAGTCCTACAAGTACCCTATTTGCCACTATCCGTGTTGTTCCCAGGGTCTTTTTTGGATGAGGAACCACAATCTTCCCCAGCCAGTGCCTGGAGCCAGCCAGACCGGTCCTCAAGTTCCGGGCATTTCGCATCCGGCCCCGCCCGCGAGCCAGGTCTTGACTGGCCGCAGGCCCAACCAAATTCTCCCCCAGGCGAGCCCCTCAGCAGGGACTGACCAGGCACAACGATTGCCAGGAACGCTCGGTATCAATCAACAACCATGCCCCAATGCTGCCGGCGCCCGAATCAATAGTAGAGCAGGCCGAGCAGCGACCAGTCGGCTCCTCCCCCAAGACCCAAGAACGATGGGCAGCTTGTGCTCTGGCGCGGAAGACATGACGTCCGAGGGCTAAGAACCCAGGGCCCTGCACGACAATTGCCTCAGCAGCACAAGACCAGGCGCTGTCTAGCGGTCAGATTCCTCGCCTGAAGCCTCCGCTTCACCGCTGGGCTCTTCACCTCCAAGCGCCAGCCAAAGATCAAGGCGCGTTTCCAAGGCAGCCCGCCGGGCATGCAGCAGTTCCGCATCCGCAGCCAAACGACCTCGCCGGGCGTCGAGCACTATCACGATGCCCACCAACCCACTGACGTATTGTTCCTGCGCAAGGCGCTCCGCCTCCAAGAATTCCTCGCTCATCTGTTGCAAGGCGACCAGCCGCGCATCCACAAAGGAGCAACGCACCAGCGCTGACTCGACTTCCCCACAGGCACGCAGAACCAACCCGGCCCACTCCGCCAGTACTGCTCGGGTCTGGGCATCTTGAGCTCTTACCCCGGCCCGCAGGCTCCCTGCGTCGAAGACCGGACGAGCCAGGTTGGTCGCAAGGGACCAGATTCCGAAATCCGAATCGGTCAGGTCCCCGGACTCATCCGATGAGGCCCCACCTGAAGCACTGAGAGAAAGCCGCGGATAGAGATCTGCGCGGGCCAGCTGGGAACGTGCGGCTGCGGCTTCGGCGCGAATCCGGGCGGCTTGAAGATCCGGGCGACGGCCCAGCAAAGCAGCAGGAATCCCCGCCGAGAGAGTCTGGGGAATCTCAGGGAAGGTATCGGCGGCGCTGAGTTCCCCCGCGGGGTATCGCCCCAACAAGACTTCCATGGCGCGGGCGGCCAGATCCTTGGCCTGTTCCACCTCCAGCAAGCTCGCCCGGGCCCGGGCCGTATTGGCAGCGGTCAATCGCAGATCCAAGGCCGGGCCGACCCCCGCCTCGAAACGGCTGCGAGCCCAGTGCTCGCTTCTCTGCCAGCTAGCTAGGGTCTGCTCGGCGAGGCGCACCTGCTGATTCGCCTCCAAGAGGGCAAACCAGGCCCGGCAGACCTGACCAGCCAAGGACAGGCGCGCTCCCTCCAATTCAATCCTAGCGGCTCGCGAATCCGCGTCCGCAGCCCGTGCCCCGGCCCGCACCCGGCCCCAGAGATCCACCTCCCAGGAGGCAGACAAACCCGAGTTCCAACTTGAAGTTGTGCTCGTCAACACTGAGTCCCCGATTCCCGGGATGGGCAAGCCGATGTAGTTGCGCCGGTTGCGCTGAAAATCCAGACCAGCCAGGACGCTGGGGTAGAGACCCGCCCGCGCGATCACCCCTTGGGCCGCCACCGCCTCAACCCGCTGGGCTGCCGCCAACAGGCTCTGGTTGTGACCCAAGGCCTCGACGATCAGATCATCGAGACGAGAATCACCCAGTTGAGCCAGGAACTGAAAAGGCGCTTCCGGGTCGGCACTCATGGGTGCCGACCAGGTGGCCGGCAGAGGCAGGTTGGGCCTGCTCACCTGAGGAGCCGGGCCGACGCAGGCGGAAAACAAAAGGCCCAGACCGAACTGGGCAGGAAGAGACTTGAAATGAGGTGAAATCAAGGGAATGGAAGGCAGGCCCACGGCCACTGGACGGGTCGGCCCTGGGCGGGAGTTCCCCCGCGGGTGGAGGCACTGGCCCCAAGGGAGCTCGGCAGCGGGCCGAATTGGGTGTCAGGGGGAAGGATAATCTCGCTCGGTGCTGGTTGTCGATCATGCCCGACAGGGGGCAAAGCCCCGAGGACAGGGCGCGCATCGTGCACGTCAGACAGCCCTCTTGGACCCTCAGAAGGCGTCAACATACGCTCTGAGCGGGGAGCAGCAAGTGAGAATGAATACTCCGGGCCTCCCCTGCGTAGAATGCATCCGGGCGACCCCCACTCTCGGGGCTCGCAGGACGGATTGATCCCCACCAAGAGGATAGCGAGATGGGCGTAATGGACTGGTTCAAACAAGGCACATCAGAAATGATGGTGGCGCGCCCGGATGGCGCTAAGGCCCAGGTGGTCTGGAAACACCCTGACCCCACCATCCCCACCATGGCCCAACTGACCGTGGAGGCCGACGAAGTCGCGCTATTCTTCAAGGACGGCAAGGTAGTGGGCACCCTCCAGCCAGGCCGTCACACCCTGAACACATCGAACATCCCCTTCTTTTCCAATCTGGTCGATACCTTCACCGGCGGCAACGTGCTGATTTCCGAGGTGTTCTTCGTCAATACCCGGGAACATGTGGGTGCACGTTTTGGCGGCCGCATTGGTCATGTGGAAGATCCCAAGTCAGGGGTTCCCGTGGAGACCCTTGTGCATGGAGAATTCAGCTTCCGAGTCGTTGATCCTGAGCAATTGGTGATCGGTCTGGTGGGCATGGGCCGCGCGGAGTCCTTCGCAGTCAAGTCCTGGCTCAAGGAACAGGTCCTCAAGGTCATGCGCGATCGTGTAGCGGAGACCTTGGTCAAGCGCAAGTGGCCCCTGCTCGATGTGACCAGCGGCGCGTACACCGAGGAGTTGGAGCAAGAGGTTCTCGCTGGCCTGGACGCTCATGTGGCCCCCTATGGCTTGACCATTGTGCGCCTGGGCAACTTCGTGGTGGGCATGGACGAAGACGATGCAGAACACCTCAAGACCCTTTACCGGGATGCGGCCTATCTGCGCACCGTGGGCGGTGTGGCGAATTACCAGCGTTTCGCCGCGGGCAAGGCTTTCATGGGCGCGGGCGAGGGCATGGCCGCGGGCAGCATGGGCGGCGGCGGTGGCGACGGTGGTGGAGGTGGTGGCAACCTTGCCGCTGGAGCCAGCCTGGGCATCGGTCTGGGCATGGCCCAGATGTTGATCAGGGACAACGCGGGGGGCGATACGCTGGCCCCGGTCACCGCTGGAGTTGTCTGCGGATCCTGCCAGGCAAGCGTTGCTCCAGGCAAATTCTGCAGCCAATGCGGCGGCGCTCTCAAGCCACCAATGGCCGCAAGTCCCCTGGCCTGCAGCGGCTGCGGAGAGGCCATGGCTCCGGACGCGAAGTTCTGTCCTTCCTGCGGGGGCGCGAGAGGCTAGTCACCAACCTGCAGCGTAGGGATCGGAGTCGGGCCACCCCAAACAAAGACCCCAACCCGCCAGGGCCAAAGCAAGAAGCAAACGAAGGAGGAGCGCACCCCTGTTGAGGGACACGGGAGCGCAAAGGACTCCAAGAGCTCCCGCCATGCACAAGCCAGAAGAAGCGGGAGTCGAGGCATACAGCACCCCATTGAGCAGCAGCCCTCCTGCTCCCAGGGTCACTGGCCAGGCAAGCGCTACAAGGGCCGCGGGATCCTTGGCGCGTAGACAGACCGCAGAGCTGGAGCCCACGGCAATTCCCAGACAACCGAGCAGGAGCGCGCTCGCCCCGCTGGACTGAGCCACAAGGAGGGCGCCGATTACCAGCAGACCGAGCAAGCCAGCGGGCAACCACCAGCCCTGCTCTTCTCTGGACAGACAACGGTCAAGTGCAAACCCAAGCACAAGCAAGATGACCGCGGTGCCTCCCAGCCGGAGCATGGGCTGGGAGCCCAGCCAGTGCCTGCCGTGGTAGGGCTCAAGCCCATACCAGAGCCAAAGCCCCAGTCCTGCGAAGGCCAAGGCCAGGCCAAGCCTGCGACGCGGAAGGAATCGCACGACCGCGGTCAAGGGCAGGCAATAAACCAAGATCCCCAGCGCATCGATCGGCGGCCAGGGGGGAGCCTGCCCGTTCAGTCCGTGGTAGCCGGCGAAAAGGGCAAGCGGAAGGGTCAGGCCAACCGCCAGTACACGGGGCAAGACGGCCTGGCCGCGGCCCGGGGGAGAAACCTCTCCCAAGAGCAGGACCAGATTCGCAGCCAAGAAGCCAAAAAAGAGCGTGCTGAGTTCCAAGGGAGCACGCGCCTACTTGAGCATGCCCTCGATGGCGATAATCACTTCGACCTCATCCCCCACGGCGCTATCGGGATAGGTCGTAATGCCAAAGTCTCGCCGATTGAAACGAAAGCTCCCTTCGAAACCGATGCGCTCCCCGAAGCGCTCTCCCCGATCTCCTTGGCCCAAAATCTTGGACACGAGTTCGACCTCCTTTTCAACCCCGTGCAGACTGAACATGCCCACGATCTTGAGTCCACCATCCTCGCCCGCACTGACCTTTGTGGACCGAAACCCTGCATCGGGGAACTGGGTCACATTGAGGAAGTCAGCTCCCTTGACATGCCTGTCCCGCCCGGCGCTGCCCGTGTCCAAGGAAGATGGGTCGATCGCCATCTGCACGCTGCAGCTGGCAGGATCGGAGTCATAGACCAAACTGCCCTCAAAACTCATGAAGCGACCCCAGCACCAGGAGAGGCCCAGGTGCCGGATCTTGAAAAGAACGCCGGAGTGCACCGGATCAACTTCATAGGTCCTGCCCTCCAATTGAGCGGAAGAACTGCCGGGCGCATCTTCCTGAAGGGAAGGGCCAGCGGAGAGGGACCAGCACGCAACCAGGCCTGCGGCGGCGATCACCTGCAGCCTGTTGGACTTGAGCAGAGAAGGGATCAGGTTGGAGGTTCGCGTCATGGGTTTGTTTCGCTGGATGGTTTCAATGGAAGAAGAGCCAAGCAAGAAGCCGCTTTGGCTTCAGCAGCCGGAGACAGAGTACTCTCCCCTCACCTTTCCTGAAAGAACCAAAGATCCCCCAATCACTCCAAGGGAACCCGCGCACAACCAACAGGTACAGGCCGCGACTGCGTTGCGTCCGCCCAAAACCTACGTGGTCCGCCGACACTTCATGGCTCCCGGCCTCTGACTCAGCCTTCGCCGCGTAGCGCCATGACAGCAAAGCAAGTCGCCGCGTGACTGATATAGTGCTTGCCGTCGTGGTGCGGGGAACGGGAGAACCAGCGACCACTCTCTCGTTGCGCGCGCTTCAACCAGGCGGCCATCTTCTTCAGCTCTGGCCTGCTGGTCGGCAGGCCCGCCTCGCGAAGCGCGTTCAAGGTGAAAGCCGTGGCGTAGGCATCTGACGACTCGGAAAGCTCCGATCCGTCAGCTCGCCTCCAATCCTCTCCGAGATCCCGCAAGGCAACGCCGCCGTCTTCGCGTTGGACCGCGAGCAGCTCGGCAATCCAGAGTCGCCGAGCCTTTGCGGTGAGCACCCCGTCAAGGCGGCTGCCTGCCCACAGCCGCATGCCCTTCTGGTGGAGATTGACGGGCTGGTTCTTTCGCATCCATCCGAGCAAGCGTTTGATGCCACGGCGTGCAGATTCAGTTTGCCGGTCACTGACAGGCGCGTACCCGAGCGCCAACCCCAGCACGGCGACTCCGAAGTGCTGGTCAACCTCAAAAGGTGCCCAGCCGCATTGCAGCCAACCCTCAAATGCTCCCGACGTGGACAACGCATCCAGGCACCAGCGCAGGCCTGCCCTGGTGCCTGGTGTGAGCTTGCCTGTGGTCTCCATGTCGGAGATCGTGAGCATCGCAGTTGTCATCACCAGACCTTCGACCGCGCCACGCCTTCCCGTTGATTTCTCTCCGTCAATGATGAAACGCTTGAGATACCCCTGCGCAAAGCTCCGAAGCTCCTGATAGCGACGGTCCTTGGAACCTGCAAGAGCCGCTAGTGCAAGTCCGTTGGTGTGGCAGGTGATGCACTTGCGCTGCTCGCTCCACTGAATGGAAGCTTGCAGGGCAAAATCCTCGCCTCGTTCAAGCGACCACAGCTTTGCACGTGGCTCATCGGCGCGGTTGGGCGCTAAACGGTCACTGCTCGCTTGTTGAGCGGTGCCCGGTTCGTCCTTGACCTCGGTACCGTCCTGCGCACGCGCCTGACCGGCTGCACATCCAGCAAGCACGCTGGCAACAACGAAGACGAAAGGGAGTTTCATGAATTGCTGGGGAAGATGTACCAACGCTTGGCCGTGCACGGTTTCCCTTGGCAACGAAAGGGGAACCTTGGCTTCCGCATGAGGAGAAAGGGTACCCTGCGGACTGTGTTTTCCGCGCTCTCCACTTTGCCCATCGCCCCCCCCGGGGCGCTGCCCGCCCTGGCGGGAATCCTGGCTGCTGGCGTGGCAGCCCAGTGGTTGGCCTGGCGCCTGAGAGTGCCCTCAATCCTGCTTCTGCTGGCCATGGGACTCCTGCTGGGACCTTGCACCGGTCTGCTCGATCCCGCGAGTCTATTTGGAACCCTGCAGAGCCCAATGATTTCCCTGGCGGTGGCGATCATTCTCTTTGAAGGTGGCCTCACCTTGGACATGCGCGAACTCCGCGCCTTGCTGACCCCGGTGACTGGATTGATCATCGGGGGAGTCCTGATCACCTGGGGTCTGGTCGCCTGGGCCGCCAGCGGAATCCTTGGTTTCTCAGATGGCCTGGCCATTCTGATTGGCGCACTCCTGACAGTCACGGGCCCCACTGTGGTGGCGCCCCTGCTCAACCATGTGCGTCCCACCGGAGAGTGCGGGCCTCTCCTGAAGTGGGAGGGCATCGTGGCAGATGTAATCGGTGCAACCCTGGCGGTGTTGGTGCTGGGCGCGATCAGCAGCAGCGATGGATCCTTGACTTTGGGGGGCATCAGCTTGGGGCTGCTCAAGACCTTTGGCGCCGGCCTCTTGGTGGGCGCACTCTGCGCGAGCTTCTTGATCCTGGCACTGCGCCAGCGTTGGATCCCCGATCGGTTGGAGGTGCCCGTAACCCTTGGACTGGTGCTCGCCACCTATGCCTTGGGTGATTCGATTCAGCACGAAGCGGGATTGCTGGCGGTGACCCTGATGGGTTTCCTACTGGCCAATCAACGTGTTGTCCGGGTGCAACACATCGCAGAATTCAAAGAGACCCTGACCACCCTGCTGTTGGCCTGCCTGTTCATCGTATTGGCGGCGGGCATCCAGCCGGCGGAACTGGCCCAACTGGACGGAGCTACAGTGCTGTTCGTACTGACGCTGATCCTGGTGGTACGACCAGCAGCAGCCTTCCTGTCCCTTTCCACCAGCAAGCTCCCCTGGCAACAAAAAGCCTTCGTGGCCGGGGTAGCGCCCCGGGGAGTAGTGGCCATTGCAGTTGCCGCTCTGTTTGCTTCACGACTGCAGGGCGTCCTGCCCGATGCGGATCGATTGGTGCCCACAGTCTTTGCAGTGGCCGCCGGAACGGTTCTGGTCTACGGTTTGGGAGCCGCACCCTTGGCACGAGCACTCAAGCTGGCCCGCAAGGATCCCGGTGGGGTTTTGCTGGTGGGCGCGTCGGCCTTTGCGGAGAGCCTGGCCCAGGCCCTCGGTCAAGAGGGTATCCCCGTGGTGCTGGTTGACTCCAATCCAAGGCGCTTGAGTGACGCGCGCATGGCAGGCATCACAACCGCTGCGGCAGACGCCACCTCGGCCCATCCAGCAGAGCACATTCCCATGGGCGGCCTGGGCCACATGCTCGCCCTGACACCAAATGAGCAGGTCAACCGGCTGGCCACCCAACAGTTCGCGGAGTTCTTTGGCCGAGCAGAGGTCTACCGCCTGCAAGATGGCCAGCAGGACAAGGACATAAGCGCAGGACGCAGCCTGTTTCCAAAGGGCTTGACCTACCCCGAGCTGGCCCGCCGCATAGCCGCTGGAGAAACAGTTCGAGCCACAGAGTTGAGCGAGGAGTTTCCCCTGCAGGCCTTCATGGAACACCATGGAGATGCCGCGGTACCCCTGCTGCTGCGACGAGACGGCAAGCGCACGATCCCCTTGACCCTGGCTGCCGAGGCGTCCCCAGAAGCCGCAGACACCCTCTTCTATCTAGGTCCCGATCCTCAGGCAATTGCCGCTCAGTAAGAAGTTGGTTTTATGCTCTAGAACTGTCCGGGGCCTGTTCCTAGGCTGATGGGATGGACTTTTGCACGCACATGGACAAGGGCACCGGCTTGGGCTGCCTGCTCGCAGCACTCACAATTTCCTGCTACAACGCAGAACCCTCCGCGCCCACCGGATCCGGCGGACCCGGGAGTGGCACACAAGGCCCTCTGGGTATGGGTCCTGCTCTTTATCTGGACCTGAGCGGGAACAGCAGGGGCGCTGGAGGCAACTTGCTGGTACTGCGCTTCGACCGGGACATCACCATCGCGGATCCGACCCAACTCGATCTGCGCCTGCCCACACCCGGGAATTCATTTGGGGAATGGAGCGCCCAGCTGGACCCAGAAGACACCACCAGACTGCAGGTCTGGCTGGGAGCCGAAGCCAGTTTGCGAAGCCGCGGCAGACGAGGTCCTGGCCCTCCGCTCATCGGCCAGCCCAGCACCTTGCGCATTCCAGCAGACGGTCTGATTCGAGACGCGGCCACGGGTACCTTTTCCGCCGAAGACCTGGACATGGATGTGTTTCCGGGTCTGGTCCCCGCCCCGCTGGAATCCGGCGATCTGTTCGGCGCAGCCGCCGCCCTCTTGATGGACCTGAACGGTGACGGCGCCAAGGACCTGGTCATTACTGGCGGGGCGCCCAGCGCTGGCTGGCTGCGCTGGCAGGCATTGGATCATGGTGGCAACCCGCTTGCCCCCTGGGTGCTCATTCCCCTGCCCGATGAAGGACTTGCCCTGGCTGGCGGCGAAGTCCAGGGCAACGGTCAGGTGGACCTGATCGTGGGAACACTGGGAGCCGACCTGCTGCTGACAGACTTCCCCACAAATGCGAGCGGAGCAATAGCCCTACCCGGCAGTCAAGGATCCGGGGCCCTGCTCATGGCTGACATGAACCGTGATGGACTCGATGATCTGGTGGCCGGGGGAATCGCTGGCCTTTGGATCACACACTTCACCGCAACTGGACCTACCCCCCCCACCCTGATCAACGCAAACGCAGCACGGCACCTGGCACTGATCGACGCCAACCGGGACGGTCGACTCGATATTGTGGCAGCCCTCGACGCCCAGACCCTGATCCTGCTGGGAACCTGCCAAGGAGGCTACCTCTTTGGCACCAACCTTGCCCACAGCACGGCCTTTGATCTGCAAGTGGCCGATGTCAATTGCGACGGAATCCAGGATGTGCTGGGAGCCGGTCCTGCGGGTGCGCGGGTCTTTCGAGGCGTGGGTGACGGCAGTTTTTGGCCTGCGGAAGTCATCTCCCTGAACCCAACCCAGGCACTCTCCTGCGTGGATCTGGATGGTGATTCGCGCCCGGAGGTACTGCTGCTGGGGGCCTTGGATGGCGACACAGCTTTTGAGTTGTTGACCCCCGAAGGCTCGAACTGGAGCAGCGCGCAAAACGGGCTTCTGGCGGGGAGCGCTCTGGAGCTGGTGGCCGCCGATTGGGACGGGGACGGCGACACGGATCATCTGGCCCTGGGCACAGAGCCACGACTCCTTATGAGTTCCCTGGGTGGCACCTTCGGGGATTGGACTCCGGAATCCGCGCCCCTGGACCTGGGGGCGGGACCGGTCTCCGCCATGACCAGCGCGGACTTTGATGGCGACGGAGATATTGACCTGGCAGTGGCCGAATTGGGGACAGTTGCGCTTTGGCGAAACAACTCCGGCGAACTGATCGAAGTGCTGGAGATCACAACGGGCCTCAACAGAGTTGAGGATCTGGCCTTCTTGGACATCGACCAGGACGGAGACCTGGACCTCTTTGCCGCTGGCACAGTCAGCGGGCTGCGCATTTTCCTGAACAACGATGGCGCCTATGATCCGGCCCCTGCTGGACTCCATCCCGCCACCCCGCCCTGCAATTCCATGGCCTTTGGAGATCTCGATCAGGACGGGGATCTCGACCTTGTACTGGGCACCCTGCGGGGTCACCAGGACATGGTCCTGCGCAACCTGACCTCCTCGGCCAACCCGGGGGGCGGCGGAGGGGACACGGTACCTCCATGCACCTGGTTTGGTTTTGAGATCAGCCAACTGATGTCCGCCAAGATGACCCACAAGGTTGCCCTAGCGGATCTGGACGGAAACGCCAGCCTCGACCTCTTCTGCGGCCATGGGGTCAATGAGGCAGACGCGGCCTGGTTGGGCCAGGGGGATTGCACATTTGCGGAGGTGATGATCTCAGGCTCATCGTCGGCCACCTATGACCTGATTCTGGGAGACCTCAACCAGGATGGTGTGGTTGACCTCCTGCCCGCCAGCGAAAACGCGGATGTGATGCGCTCGGGTGACGGTGGCGGCGCGTTCGTGTTCATGGCCCAGATCCACCAGCCCCACACCACCGACCTTGCCTGGAAGGACTTGAACGGGGATGGGGTGCGCGACCTGGTCAGCACCCATGATTTCGGAGGCCTGACCAATGTCCGTTTGGGTCCCTGGAATTTCTTCACCGTGACTCCCATCTGGAGCCTGGACGGCGTGGACATGCACAACCTGGAATTGATCGACCTGGACGGAGACGGGGGATTGGACCTGATCGTGACCAGCGAGATCGAAGGGGTTGTCGGCCGGCTCTATCGGGCTCGCTGAAATCAATTCGGTTGGTGCTTCGCCAGCCAGCGCTGGAGTTCCGCGGCGTAGTACTCGGCCCGCTGCTGCTGGCCCCGGGCGCGGGTCAGCTCCACCGCTCGGGAAAGAGCCTGCTCGACAAAGACCGTCTCGCTTGATGTGGAGAGATAAAGGTCTGCGGCCAGCGTCCAGGCCTCAAGGCTGTCCTCATGCAATTCATCAAGACTTCTGGCCCGAGCGAAGGCCGCGCCCAGATGGCGTCTGTCCAAGTGCAGGACCCTGGCCAGGGTCTCTTCTGCGCTGCGGTAATCCTCCAGGAAAAAACGCGCCCTGCCCAACTGATACAGCACCCCGGGCTCGGGCGCACCATTGTCCAGGTAGTTCTGCGCCAGGGCAACTGCTTCCGAGTAGCGCCGGGCCTTGAGTTCAACGCGCAGGCGATCCTCGCGGGCCTCAGGGAAACCCTTGTGCTGGAGCAACTCGTCAAGAATCGCTTGCGCCTGATCCAAGCGCTCCAGTTCCAAGAACGCGCGCGCCAGGCCCAAGCGGGCATGGGGCGATACCCGCTCATGGGCCGTGGCCCGGCTGTAGTGCTCCGCGGCAAGCCCATGTTGCCCCAACCCCATGGCCGCGTCACCCAGCTGCATTTCGCCAATGGACTCAGAGGGAAGGAGGTTGCTCGGCGTGATCCAAACCGAAAGGGCCCAGATTCCAAAAGCGGGCAACAGCACGCCAGCGGCTCGTCGCGCCTGCGCCCCCCGGATGGCGCAGACCCCCAACAGCATGCCGTGGGACGCAAATACCGCCATCACAGGCCAGATGGGCAACCGGAAACGAGAGCACATGAAGAAGGCGACCACCCCGGCCCCATAGAGGGGCACGAAAACAAACAGGGGAAACTGCTCACGCGTCCTCTTGCGGCCAAGAAAGGCCCCCACCAGGCCGAATCCCAAGAGCGACCCAAAGGGCAGCAACCAGGAATTCGCCAGGGGGTCGTAATGGGTGGCGAAGAAGGTGGGCTCAAGGTTGTTGCCCAACTCCCGCGAGGACAGGAGCAGCCGCGTCTTCGTTCCCAGGTGCCGGAGGAAGGCCCCCGGATCCTGCTCCATCCAGTTCAACACACGTCCCATGTAGTGGGCCGAGACACGGCCCGGAGTCAAGCTCTCGCCCTCTGCCACTTCCGCTTGACGACGCGCATCCTCCGAACCCTCCCACCAACCCGCACGAGTTCCCGGCACGATGGCGGTGCTGCCATCGCTTTGCGGGTTGTTGCCGATCCACAGGTTGACTCCGGCCTGGGTGGCGACCAAGGTCCACTCGCCCCCCACCACCCGATTGCGCACCGTGATGGGCAGCACAGGCAAGATCCATCCGACGCTGAACAAGAGCGCCAGAATCCAGCCTGCCCGACCCTGCGCACGGCCGCGCACCCAGAAGAAAAACACGGGCGCAAAGAGCAGCACATTGGGCCGGGTAATGGTGGCCAGCCCCCACAACAAACCAGTGCAGAGAGCGCTCTTCCCACCCGGGTGCTGATGCAGACCAAGAGTGGTGATCAAAGCCCCCAGCAGCAAGGGCAGAAACAGCACAGGAATCAGAAGTTCCGTGTCGAAATGCAAGGGCACCCAAGCCACCGCCATGATCAGCGCAGCCAAGTTCCCCTGTGCACGACCAAAAACCCGCAGGGCCAAGAGGCCTGTCAAGAAAACCGTCGCTCCCCCCAGCAGGCACTGAACCAGACGCCAGGCAAGCAGATTCTCCCCGAAGACCGCGTTCAAGACCCCCAGAAACCAGGGGTAGAGGGGCGCACGAAAGTAGGCTTCGGTGTGAATTTCCTGGCCCAGTGCAAAGGCTCGGGCCCAGTCCAGGTGATAGCGGGCATCCATGATCGGCGCCTGGGCGTAGGGGCTCGCCTCTCCGAAGAGCACATGGGCCACCCGTAGCAGGACCCCCAGGACGGCGATCCCGATCAGAGCCCGGGGAATTCGCCCCTGGTCCTGTGCTCGCCTGTCCCCATTCCCTTGATCCGCATCCCGCACAGAGCAGAGCCTAGCAAGCTGATCGCCCACGCTCCTAGAATCTCCCACGATGCTGCCTCACCCCCTGAGCAACCTTGTGCCCCAGCCCCGGTCCCTCCACCTGACCGGCGGGGTATGGGATCTGAAGCCGGGCGGAGCGCTCACGGCGGGCGGCCCGAGCGAATGCCTTGACCCTTGCCTTTCGTTCTTGGGCCCTGATCTTGTGCGGCCAGCGAGAGCGGGCGAGACCCCGGCGATCACCCTCTCCAGCGCACAACAGACAGGCGAGGGATACGAGCTGGAGATCACGTCCTCCGGCATCCGGATCAGTTGTGCTGCCCAAACCCCCCACCCTGCCCTGGCCACCCTGCTGCAACTGCTGCGCCTGGCCCGGAACGAACCGTTGCCTCTGGGACTGATCAAAGACGCTCCTGCCCTTGCCACCCGTGGCTTCATGCTGGATGTGTCCCGGGACCGGGTGCCCAGCATGGAGCACTTGCACGATCTGATCCGCACTCTGGCCGGGCTCAAGTACAACCACTTGGAACTCTACACCGAGCACACATTTGCCTATCGGGGTCATGAAAGCGTCTGGAAGAACGCCTCACCCTTGACGGCGGACGAGGTGCGCGAGCTGGACCGGTTCTGCGCGTCCTTGGGCATCAACCTGGTGGCCAACCAGAACTGCCTCGGCCACATGCACCGCTGGTTGACTCTGCCGCAATACAAGAGCCTGGCCGAGGACCCACGGGGAATGGAACACGCCTTCAGCTTGACCAAGGAACCTTTCAGCCTGTGTCCCACGGATCCGCGCAGCCTGGAGCTTGCCACGGATCTGATCGACCAGTTGCTTGCCTGCCACCAGTCCAGGCTGATCAATGTAGGACTCGACGAGACCTTTGATGTGGGACAAGGGCGCAGCGCTGACGCCTGCAAACAGCGCGGCAAGGGACGGGTCTATCTGGAGTACCTGCAAAAGATCCACGCTCACCTGGAATCCCGTGGAGCCCAGATGCTCTTTTGGGGTGACATCATCTGCCAGCACCCCGAGCTGGTGCCGGAGTTGCCCAAGAACGCGCTTTCTCTGCTCTGGGGTTACGAAGCGGGCCATCCCTTTGACAAACAAGCGCGTCTGTTTGCCGATTCTGGACTCGACTTCTGGATCGTGCCCGGAACCAGTTCCTGGCAGAGTCTTCTGGGCCGTATCGACAACGCTCGCGCCAACCTTGCCGAAGCGGCCCAGACTGCCGTGAAACACGGCGCCAAGGGCTGGATGGTGGCCGATTGGGGCGACTTCGGGCACTGGCAGCCATGGCCCATTTCCTGGCCCGGGTTGGTCCTGGGAGCCGCGGAGGGGTGGAATCCGGGCCAGACCACCGGCGACCTTGCCAGCCAGATCGAGCTGGCGATTCCAGAAGCCGAGGGTCACGGCCAGGGCATCGTCGCCCTGGGCCAGGCCCACCAGGCACTTGACTCGCCCGCAATCAACGGCACCAGCCCCTTCTTTCATCTGCGCTATGCCCACAGGCCCCTGCCGCTCAAGCGCGCACCGAACCTGACTCACGAGGGCCTCGCGCGCATGGCACAAGCCAAGATCGAGGCCCTGTCCCTCTTGCCTGCGGGCACGCCGCTCAACCAGGAACTGCAAGCCGCCTGCGCGCTGAGTGGATTGGGCGAGGCGCTTGCAAGCGCACGATTGGGAGGCGGACAAGGGGCGCACCTCACCGACATCCCCAAGGAGACTCGGACCGAACTCAAAGAGCAGCTCGACCAGGTCCTGAAACAACATGCCGAGGCCTGGTCCCTGCGCTCACGATCTGGAGGTCGCGAGGATTCGCTTCAACGCCTGCGCAATATCAGCGACCTGCTGAATTAGCAACCCGCAGACAAGAACCCACTGGCACGCGCCAAGAAGAGCGCCAGGCCCAGGACTGCCACCAACCAGCCCACGCGAGTCATGTGCTTACGCGCAAGGGACACCAGGGGCAGAGCCACCAGCAAACAGGCCGAAGGTGCCGCGGCAAGAAAAATCCAGCGCGTACTCGCGGGTGCCAGCACCTCAGGCAGCAGGGTGGGGTGTTGAACCAAGAGCGCCCCCATTGCCGTGCCCATGATCCCGGCCGTCAGCCAACGGATGCGCGTACCAGGATTGAGGGCCACATCACTGCCCAGATACACCGCGCCAACGGCACAAGCCAGACCCATGGTGCGCAGTTCCAACTGAAACCCCAAACGGGTAACCCAAAGCGGAGCAAGAAGTGCCGCGAGAAACCAGACCAGCAAGTCCCAGCCAGCCCGTGTGCTTCCCGCCGCCAAGAGCAGGACGATCAGGGGAGCAGCACCCAAGAGCCCCACCAAGAACCCCTCCCAAAGGGCTTCTCTCCGCAAAGAAGGTCCACGGGTCCCGCTCCAGTCCGCCTGCCCACTGGACAAGATCTCCAGATCTGGCAGAGCATCGGGCCAGTGCACGATCAAAGTGGAAAGATGTCCGGGACTGGTCTCGAAGAACGGGTCGATGGTCACCGAGAGATGATCCAACTCGAAGTCCAAAGGCAAGCGATAGGCGGCCTCCAGCCAGACCCTTCCGTCTCGCTCAAGGGGCTCGCCCTTGTTCATCAAGGTCAACTCCGGCTGGACCAGTGGCAAAGACGATTGGGCGCCCTCTCCGGACGCTCCGGTCAGGCGCAGGTGCTGATCGAGGTACGCGAGGATCGAAGCCTCAGAAACCAAGAGCTCCTGGCTTGAAAGAGCACCGTCCTGATCAGGATCGACCAGATCCAAGACCTCTGCCAGACTCTCCAGCTGGACTTCAAAGTGAATGCTGAGGTGACCATCCGCAACCCAGATCTCCGTCAAGCTCTGAGAATCGGGATGACCTGTCGATGACAGCCCCCCCCCTGAAAGACTCACAAGCAGCAGGCCGAACCAGGAGCTCAACCCGGCCCGTCCACCAACGCGTAATCAAGCACATCCTTCACATCGCTGAGGGGCACGAAGGTCAAGCGCTCACGTGCCTCCTCGGGAACATCACGCAAGTCCTGCATGTTGCGTTCTGGCAAGAGGATTGTGCGTATACCCGCAGCCAGGGCGCCAAGGACCTTTTCCTTGACCCCGCCCACCGCCAAGACGCGCCCGCGCAGGCTGATTTCACCGGTCATGGCCACATCCGCCCGCACTCGACGACCTGAGAGCAAGGACACAATTGCCACATAGATAGCAACTCCAGCGCTGGGACCGTCCTTGGGCACAGCACCACCGGGCAGGTGCAAGTGCAGGTCCTTGTTCTGGAAGGGGTTGGGGTCCAGCCCCAGGTCCTCGGCTCGAGAGCGCACCAGGGTCTGGGCGATGCGTGCACTCTCCTGCATGACTTCGCCAAGTTGACCAGTCAAGATCAACTCCCCCTTGCCTGGCATATGAGCCGCTTCTATGAACAGGATCTCGCCTCCGGTGGGGGTCCAGGCGAGGCCCGTGGCCACGCCGCTGCTGGCTGTCCTCTCACGCACATCGTGCTCGTGTTCCCTGGGACCCAGGATCTTGACGACCGCGGCAACGTCCACAACCAGAGCCTTGCGCCTGCGACCCTTGGCCACTCCAAAGGCCGCATGGCGACAGATCGCGGCCAGACAGCGTTCCAGCTGCCGCACGCCCGCCTCGCGGGTGTGGAAACGAATCACTTCGCGCAGGCCGCCCACGCGCAGCTTCAAGTGGGCCGTGGTCAAGCCGGCCCGTTTCAGTTGCCGGGGCCACAGGTGAGCCTTCGCGATGGCGAGCTTCTCGCTCTCGGAGTAGCCCGGCAACTCAATCACTTCTAGCCGGTCCCTGAGGGCCGGCGGCACTGTGTCGAGCACATTGGCCGTGGCCAGGAAAAACACTCCCGACAGGTCAAAAGCTAGGCCCAGGTAGACATCGGTAAAGGTCTTGTTCTGGGCGGGATCGAGCACCTCCAGGAGGGCCGCGGAGGGATCCCCTTGAAAGCCCCGACCCAATTTGTCCACCTCGTCCAACAGAAACACCGGGTCCATACTGCCAGCATCTTTGATGGCACTGACGATTCGCCCGGGCATGGCCCCCACATAGGTCCGTCGGTGGCCACGAATTTCGGACTCATCATGCATGCCCCCAAGCGCGATGCGAGCGAAGGGCCGCTGAAGAGCACGGGCCACACTGCGCCCCAAGGATGTCTTGCCCACTCCGGGAGGCCCCAAAAGACACAGGATTGTCCCAGCGCCCTCATCGGAGAGTTTTCGCACAGCCAACGCTTCAAGAATGCGCTGCTTGACCTTCTTCAATCCGTGGTGGTCTTCATCCAGGATGCGAGCCGCCCGGCGAAGATCGACTCGAGCATGTGAGGTCTGTCCCCAGGGGAGTTCCAGCACGGTCTCAAGCCAGGTACGCAGCATGGGATGCTCGGCTGACTGCTCCGGAGTACGGGCCAGGCGACGCAGGTCGCGCTCCACTCTCTTGCGTGCTTCTTCAGGCAGAGGCAGGGCTTCGGCCCTGGCGCCAAGATCGTCGAGGTCCGAGTCCGAGTCCTCATCCTCGCCCAACTCGCGGCGGATGGCCCGCAGTTGCTCCCGCAAGAAATACTCACGCTGGGCCTGGTCTAGATTGCCCCGGGTGTCCTGGCGGATCTTGTTGGAGAGACGCAGGACCTCCTCTAGTTCCCCCAGAATGTGCATCAACTTGTCGAGCCTCTGCTTGAGATCGAATGTCTCCAAGAGGTCTTGCTTGGCGGCAGCAGGTGCGTCCATGAAGGTCGCCACCAGATCCGCCATTTGAGTGGGCGACTCGATGCCCTCGACAGCTTCAGCCAGGTCCTCAGGCGCTCCCGGAGCCAATTCAAGCACTTCCCGGGCGCGGTCCTTAAGGGCCCTGAAGCGCGCGGCGATTGGCTTTGTGATTCGTTCCTTGGCAGACACGATGCGAATGCGTGCGATGATGAAGGGCTCTTCCTGCAGGAATTTGACCACCTCGAAGCGATCATGGGCCTGACAGATCGCGTTGTGACGGTCTTCACTCAGGGGCCAGTAGCGCAGGATCTCCGCCACAGTGCCAACCCGGTGAAGATCTTTTGGCGCAGGCACTTCCAGTTCTCCGTCCCTCTGCAATAAGAGACCCACGGACTGGCCCTGCTGCATGGCCGCCTGAATCGCCCGTATCGAACGCTCACGCCCGATCATCAAGGGCAAGGCCACCCCCGGGAACAAGATCATGTTCCGCACCGGCAGGATAATGATCTCCTGCAAGCCTTCCTTGGAAGAGCTGGTCGCCCTCTTGATCTTGGTCTTGGTCTTCTTGCGCGCCACTATGAATCCGCCGTGATCGGTCTTTCGCCGCATTCGAACGGCGCTAGGACATTATGGCTGAGGACGCACCCCTACAGCAGATCCCCAAAAGGGCTGCGATAGCACGAACGCTGGGCATCGCAGTCATCAGGCCAGGCCAGTTCCCCATCGGGACCCAGCGCCTTTTCCGTACGGGCACACCAGCAGTGTTGACTGCGATCGAGTACATCCTCAGCACAACGCGCTTGCCCTCCGTGCACCAGCAATTTCTTGCTACACAGGTCCGCGCAAAGCAATTCCGGGAGCTTGGGTTTGGTTTCCATTCAAGTACTCCTAGATTGTGAGGGCCTCAAAGGCCTCGGCGATCAGACCCTGGGTAAGGGGCACCTTGTAGCCGTTCTCGGAAAGTGGTTCGGCGTCAGCCAGGGCGTCCTGGGCCGCCAAAGCCACGAGTTCTTCGCCTAGCGGCCGCCCCGCCAACTTGCGCTCCGTGCGCGTGCAGCGCCAGGGCACGGGGGCCACTGCTCCAAGAACCAGGCGGCAACTGGCCAACTTGTCACCGTCGGTTTGCAGCACCAAGGCCACCGCCGCCAAGGCAAAGTCATAGGCGTCACGTTCCTTGAACTTGAGATAGATCGAGCGCTGACCTGCAGCGGGAGCCGGAACGCGGATGCGGGTCAGTACCTCGTCCGCGGCGAGACGGGTCTCCCGAAGAACATCTCCTTCGCTTGGCAGAACAAAAAACTCCTCCAGCGTCAGCACACGCTCACCCCTGGGGCTGATCAGCTGCACTTCGGCCCCCAATGCCACCAGGGCCGGGGCCAGATCACTGGGATGCACGATGTAGCTCGGGCCGCCGCCGAGAATAGCGTTGTAGCGATTCTTGCCGTAGTAGCTGAAGCACTCGGTGCCTCCCTTCTTCAAGCAGGGATAATCTTCAGAGCGATAGTACCAGCAACGGGGCCGTTGATTCAGGTTGCCCCCCACCGTAGCCGCACTGCGAATCTGGGGGCTGGCGATGCTCGCCGCAGCCTGCACCAGAGCCGGGAAAGCGGCGGCAATGGAAGCGTCCTTTTCCAGACTCGCCAAGGTGGTCAGGGCGCCGATCTCCAAACTTCCGTCGCTGGCCCAGACCACTCCATCCAGGTCAGGAATGGACTTCAGATTGACCACCAGATCCGGCTCGACCAGGTACTCCTTCATTTCGGTCAAGAGATCTTGACCGCCCGCCAGCAGACGCGCCCGATCGTCGCTGAGTGTCTTGGGTAGGAGCCCCACAGCTTCATCCACCGAGTTCGGCAGAGCCATTTCAAAGTTCTTCATCAGGCGTCCTTGAGGGCTTCGAGCACTCGGTCGGGAGTCAAGGGAAGGTGGCGCACCCGAGCGCCGCAAGCGTTGTAGACCGCGTTGGCTATGGCCCCGGCCCCGGGAACCCCGGTCCCTTCGGCCATGCCGCTCACCGTGGGGCGCATGTCGTCATCGTCGATAAGGGCCCGCATGCGCGGGATGTCCTTGGCACCGGCGATCTTGTAGTCCTCCATGTTGGCTGAGAGGAGGTTGCCAAAGTCCGCGTCCAGCACCCTCTGCTCAAAGAGAGCGTAGGACAGGGCCCCCACCATGCCCCCGTTGATCTGGCTCTTGGTAGCGAGACGGTTCAGGGTCAGCCCCTGACTCTGCACCGCCACCATGTCGAGCACCTTGATCTGGCCCGTGCGCGTGTTGACGGCGACCCGCACAGCCTGGGACCCGTGAACGCCGCCGTCGGCCAACTTGCCCTGGTGCTTGCCTGTCACCACCAGAGGATCCCGGCCCAAAAGAGCGCAGGCCTCCTGCCAACTAAGGCTCTTTTTGGGGTCGTCCGTCACAAACACCCGGCCTTTGTCAAAGGTGTAGGCCCCGGGCTCAGCGCCCAGCACGGGCTCGAGTTTTTTCTCCAGGGCCTCGCGAGCCAATAGGGCCGCATGCTGCACTGCCGGAGCAACTGATCCCGTGGTCACCGAACCACCGGAAGCAACTCCCGGGGGCAGGGCGCTATCGCCGATACGGGCCTTCACAGCATTGAGGCCCAGGCCCAACTCTTCGGCCACGATGGTGCCCACATAGGTACGCGAACCCGTACCCAGATCCTGCACCGCACAGCTGGAGGTCACCGATCCATCAGAATCGATCCGCACCTCGCATCTGGCGCCCCCGTGGCCTCCACCGCCCCAGCGCGAAACTCCAAAGCCGATGCCCTCCTTCCAGTGATCTCCAGCAGGAGGCAGAGGAGCGCCCGCGGGACGCTGACCCGACGCCAAGGGCTTCTTCCCGGGCCCGCTGCGATTGGGATGCACGTCCCAACCGATTTCCTTGGCCACCCGCCGCAATTGACGGTGATGGGCCTCATCGCTGAGGTTCTTGATGCGAAACTCAAGGGGATCCATGCCAATCCCATAGGCCAACTCATCAACCATGGATTCCATGGCAAACGAAGCTTGGGGATGACCCGGCGCGCGCATGGCCCGATTACCGTCCAAGGCCTGATGAACCGTGTTGATCTTCGCGTAGGCCTCTTCCACTTGATACATGTAGGGCGGCGTGGGCAAGGAACCACCACTGGTGCCGCCGAACTTGAAGGCCTCTACCTCCAGGGCAACGATGCGGCCGTCCTTGGACGCCCCCGCCCGCATGACCTGGCGTGAACCGGAACGATTGCCGGTCATCAGGAACTCAGCCTTGCGATCGAGCATCAAATGCACCGGGCGCTTGAGTTGGCGTGCCGCGCGACATGCCATAGCTCCCTCCAGGCCGATGCCGAACTTGGAGCCAAAGCCCCCACCCATGTGCTGGCAGACCACCCGCACCTGACTGCTCTTGAGGCCCAGATGACGGGCGAAAGAACCGGGATTACCGCTCACCGCCTGGGTGGAAGCATAGACCGTGGCCTCGTCTCCGCCGTTGTAGTCCACCACGCAGCCGTGGGTCTCCAGGCACAGATGATGCTGCACGGGCACACTGTAAGTGGCCGAGACCTGAACATCAGCCGACCCAAGGGCCTGCACAGTCTTCTCCGCATCCCCCCGTTCACCGGACTGTCGCAGGTTACCGCGGCGGTTGATCTTGGGCGCGTCCGGGGCGCTGATCTGCTCCTCGCTGATCAGCATGTTGTCCTCGGGAGTCCACTCAATCTGAACCGCGCGCACCCCGTCCTGAGCAGTCTCTGGAGATGTACCACAGACAATCGCCACGACCGCGTCATCCCCCAGGTAACGCACCTGATCCTTGTCCTCTTCGGCCAGTTCCGCCAGCACCACGCCAGGGGTGGCCAGAGCTTGACTGAGATCGATTGACTCAATGGTCGCCCGACTGGCGGGGATCATCACCAGACGCCCGTAGACCATGCCCGGCAGACGCATGTCGTGGGAGAACCGCGCGCTACCGGTCACCTTCGCGGATGCATCTACCCGGGGATACTCCGTATTGAGCAGATTGAGTTTCTTCCGGGACTTCCAGCGGATCGTGGGGTCGACCATCAGCGCTTGTCCTCCCGACTGCCAGCGGCATCGAGTGTGCCTCCGGCCATCATTCCTTGGGCGGTCTCCGCGGCAGCGAACACATGAGGATAGGTTCCACAACGACAGAGGTTGCCCGACAGGAGTTCGCGAATGCGACTGGGGTCTGCCTCGGGTTCCTGTTCCAGGCAGGCAACCGTGGAGACCACAAAGCCAGGAGTGCAGAAACCACACATGCTCGCGTCGTGCTCGCAGAAAGCGGCCTGAACTGGATGCAGATCATCAAGCGTGCCCAAGCCTTCCACCGTGCGTACCTCGCGCCCGGCCAGATCCACCGCCAGGGTCATACAGGCGTAGGCCGGTTGGTCATCGATCATCACGCTGCAGGCACCACAGTTGCCACGGTCGCAGACCTCCTTGGCTCCGGTCAGAGGCGGATCTATACGATGGCGCAGCAGGGACAAGAGGGTCGTGCGAGGCTCTACTTCCACCGAACGCTTCTCGCCGTTGATGGTCAGAGTCAACTTGGAGAGACCCGTGAGGCGCGGACCGTCCTGGGGCCTCGCCCTGGCAACGCCAGCGGAACTCGCCAAAGTCGTGCTCGCCAAGGCGGCACTTGAGCCCCCGAGAAAGGCCCGCCGGGAGGGGCCGCTCGACTCAGACGAAATTCTGTCCGGGGGAGATTGGCCTGATGGAAGAGGTGCGCTGGGATTGTCCATGAATCTGACCGATGGTGTGCCTGGTGCGGGCATCCTATGCCGATCACAGACTCTAGCGTGTTTGCAGCTTGTATCCGCAGGGTGGATCGGTGAGATTCGCAGCCAACCGTGCTGGGCCCTGGGATAAGCTCCTGCGCCCATGAACGCACCCAGACCCTTCCTACTGCTCAGCTGTCTGCTAGCCTTGGGTCTGCCAGCCGCCTGCGGAGGCTCCCAGAAGGCGCTTGCCGCGGGCCGCACTCTGCGCTTTTCGGCCATTCCCCACGAGCGCAGCTCCGCCATGGCAGAGCAACTTGCCCAGGTGGCCAAATACCTGCAGAGGGAACTCGATCTGGCCTGCGAATATGTGCCCGTGAGCGACTACGCGGCAGCCGTGGAGGCCTTCAAGAACAAAGACGTCGACCTGGCATGGTTTGGGGGCGTAACCGGCGTCCAAGCCCGCAAGGCGATGCCCGGGTCACGGGCCATCGCCCAGGGCAGGGTGGATCCAGAATTCAAGAGCTACTTCATCGCCCATGTGGATTCAGGTATCGCACCCTCGGACGAGTTCCCAACGGCCATGGAAGGCAGGAGTTTTTCCTTCGGCTCTCCTGGCTCCACTTCGGGACGGCTGATGCCCGAGTTCTTTTTGCGCCAGGCAACCGGCAAGACACCGCAAGAATTCTTCGGTCACCTGAATCGCTACTCGGGCTCTCACAACCAGACGGCCTTGCAAGTACAGAACCAAACTGTGGACTGCGGCGCCCTGAACTACAAGACGTATGAGAGCATGGTCTCTGATGGTCGCCTCGATCCCGAAGTCTGCCTAAAAATCTGGGAGACCCCGCCCTACCCGGACTACAACTGGACAGTCCGGGGCGACTTGGACGACATTTTCGGAGCAGGTCTGACCGCAGCTCTGCAAGACGCTCTGGTGAATTGCGACGATCCTCAAGTCCTGGCGGCTCTCAAGAGACCTGAAGGCTTGATCCCTGCCTGCAACGAAGACTTCACCGCAGTCGCCCAGACCATGGCCGCGGTGGGTATGCTCCCCGAGTGAAGCCTTCCCCCGCCTGCAGCCTGGATCAAGTCAGCCTGAGCCTGGGTGACCGGACAGTCCTACAGTCGATCTCCCTCGAAGTTGGTCGCGGGGAACAGGTTGCAATTTTGGGTCCCAGCGGGGCTGGCAAGACAACCCTGTTGCGAATCCTCAGCGCGGGCCTGCCACCGAGTCAGGGAGGGGTGCGGGTCCTGGACCAGAACCCCTGGGAACTCAAGAGGAACGGGCTACGTAGTCTGCGCAGCAGAATCGGTTTCGTGCACCAGGACCATGCTCTGGTGCCCAACCTGCGTGTCTGGCAAAATGTGGCGGTCGGACGCCTGGGCCGGCCTGGAAGCCTAGGGCACATGCGGAGAATGACCCTGGCCAGCCGCAGCGAGTTGCGGGACCTACACGATATCCTGGAGCAGGTGGGCATCGCCGATCTGCTGTTCCAACGCACTGCGGATCTGTCGGGGGGAGAACAGCAACGGGTAGCGATCGCGCGATCCCTGTACCAGGAACCAGCGCTGCTGCTGGCTGACGAACCAGTGGCTTCAGTGGACCCCGCCCGGGCCCAGCAAGTGATGGACCTCCTGGTTGGCCTGGCGAATTCGCGGGAAATTCCTCTAGTGATTTCCCTGCATGACCTGGAACTGGCGCGACGCAACATGAGCCGCCTGATTGGCTTGCGCGAAGGCCGGGTTCTCTTTGATTCCGCACCGAAGGAGGTCTCTGAGGGCAAGATCAAGGAACTCTACGCCCTGCCGAGCCAGGAGAACGGGGCCCCGTGAACACAATGCTGCACAGCAAGCGGCCCAAACCCTGGCGCTTGATCGCCCTGGGCGTTTTTGCCCTGATAGGATTGACCGCGGCCGCGGCCATGGGGCTCACACTCAAGGACCTCTTACCTCGAGAAAGCGGCGCACGAACAGCGAGGGCATTTCTTGGGGCAGCCCTCAGCCCGGCCCTCGAACACACGAGCTGGGTGCCGGACGATGCTCCGGGCTTCTTGAGCTCCATTCTCCAGGCAACCAAACGCACACTGTTGATTGCCTTCGCAGCCCTGGGTCTGGCCCTGACCGCTGCCCTGCCCCTGGCCCTGCTGGCGTCCGAACGAACCTGGTCGGGATCCTCCAGCTCCTTGGCCAAGATCCTGCCCAGGGCTACGCGCCTCTTGATCACTCTCCTGCGTTCGGTACATGAATACCTGCTGGCACTGCTGTTCCTGGCAGCCCTTGGGCTCTCCCCCGGCGCTGGAGTGCTGGCCCTGGCCCTACCCGCCACTGGAATCCTGGCCAAGGTCTTTGCCGAATTGCTTGATGAAGTGGAGCCGGGCCAATTCCTGGCCCTTGAGGGCCTCGGCGCCTCACGCCCGTCAGCGGTTCTTTTTGGCACGTTCCCCCGGGCCCTACCGGATCTGGCAGCCTACACCTTCTACCGTCTGGAGTGCGCTCTGCGAGGCTCCTTCATCCTTGGCTTCTTTGGCTTCCCCACCCTGGGCCTGGGCCTCAGGTTGGCCTTTGAAGAGGGCGATTATCCCACGGTCTGGACCCACCTCTATGCCTTGATCATCTTGATGGTGGTCTTTGAACTCGGCAGCGCGGCCATGCGGCGGAGGTTGAAGGCATGAAACCTGAACCAAGAGACCAGCGCATCAAGGAGCTGCACCGCCAACGGCCCCGATCTTTTGGTCTGCACTTGGGTGGCGGGTTGATGGGCGGACTTGTGTTCTATTCCTTGATCAGTCCCAGCCTGCACCTGCAGACACTGTTTGCTCTGGAGCGCCGATCCAACCTACATCGGTTTCTGACCCAGGACCTGCTACCCCAGTCAGTGCAGCGCGAGGGCTCGGGTCTCGCCGGTTGGCTCGCCTGGGCCTGGAATGTGCTGCAAGAACGAGCGCTCCTGGCCAGCGCCCAGACCCTGGGCCTGGCACTGGTGGCGATTGTAATAGCAGCTGGGGCAGCGGCCCTATTGGCCACCTTGGCGGCTCGGGAAGACATCCCCCAGGAACCTTCCAGACCCATGGAGAACTATTGCGAGACCCCTGCCGATGGGGGTTCATCCAGGGCCCATGCGGGCGCCTGCACGCGGGCCCTTCCTGGCGCCAACGAGCATGGCCAACCCGCCTGGATCGGCCGCACTCTGCGGCTTGGATTCGGTCTCACCCGCAGCCTGCCCGAATACCTGCTGGCGTTCTTGTTGGTGGCCCTCCTGCCCCACACTGCCTGGCCGGCGGTGTTGGCCTTGGCCCTGCACAATGGTGGAATCCTGGGCAGGCTGTTCACCGAAACCCTGGAGAACGTGCCCGCTGGCCCAGCCAACAGCCTGCGCTCGAGCGGTGCGGGAGCAGCCTCGACAACCCTGCTGGCGCGCTGGCCCGAAGCCTTCACTCGCGCGATTTCCCTCACCTTCTATCGCTTTGAAACCTGCGTGCGAGACGCCACGGTCCTGGGCATGGTGGGCATCGGTTCGATTGGCTACCTCGTGGTGGAAGCCCGCGCCCGCCAGGATGTCCCCGAACAGTTCTTGCTTATCCTTTGCGGAGCAGCCATCGTTTTGGCCAGCGATCTGTTGAGTCGCATGGTGCGCCGCCGGTTGAGGGTTTCGTAGACTGCCCCCATGAGCGCAGCCCCAACAGAGATCCAAAGCCTGATCGAGACCAGTGGTCTGGGCAAGGCCTTTGGCAAGGTCCAGGCCCTGGACGATCTCTCCATGAGCGTGCCCCCAGGCGCAGTGGGTCTGCTGGGCCCAAACGGTGCGGGCAAGACGACTCTGCTGAAGCTGCTGCTGGGCTTGCTGATTCCCTCGAGCGGCAGCGCCCGCATTGTAGGACAAAGTCCACGAACCCGAAGTGGCCGCCTGACCATTCGCGAGCATGTGGGCTACATGCCCGAAGGGGACTGCCTCTTGCCCGACACCACCGGCGTGGAATTGATCTCCATGCTTGGGCGCTTGACAGGAATGACCTCCGAAGACGCCATGACCCGCACACACGAGGTGCTGGACTATTGTCAGTTGGAAGAGGCCCGCTACCGACCCGTGACCGGTTTCTCTACGGGCATGAAGCAACGGCTAAAATTGGCACAGGCACTGGTGCATGACCCACAGGTACTGCTGCTGGACGAACCCACCAACGGTCTTGACCCCAAGGGCCGCAGGCAGATGCTGGAGTTGGTGGCGGACCTGGCCCAGAACCACAACAAGAATGTACTGCTGTGTACGCACCTGTTGCCCGATGTGGAGCGCACCTGCGAACATGTGATTGTGTTGCAGCAGGGCAAGGTCAAACTGGCCGATTCAGTGGCAGCTCTGACCAAGGCAGATGGAGCCCGCTATCGCTTGAATGTGCCCCGGGGTGCTGAAGCCTTTACGCAGGCCCTGCCCGCAGCTGGGGTGATCCTGGAAGACCACCAGGACAACCGCTGCACGATCCGGCTACCCGACGAGAGCCAGAGCGCCGATGTGCTCTTCCAAGTGGCCGCCCGATGCGGCGCCTCCCTGGAGAGTGTCGAACTCGCCAAGTCCTCCCTGGAAGATGTATTCCTCCAGGCAATCCGGGCGGACGGCGAAACGAGCACCCCGGCGAGCACCCAAGAGGTGGCCCCATGAAAGCCAGCACCCACGCAGAGGTCTACCGACCCTTCACCGGCGAACTGCGCAAGCATCCACTGCGTCCCCTGACCCTGGCCTGGTCGGGAATCCGCCTGGGCCTGCGTAAGAAGCTGCCGGCTTTTCTGCTCTTCACTCCGTCTTTGATCACAGCCCTTGTGGGCGCGATCAAGGTCTACCTGATGTACTCCCTTTCCGAACCGCTGAAGGAAGACGGCAGCCTGGCGGGCATGCAGATGACCGTCGCCCTGCAAAAAGTCTTGGGGAACGTGGCCGCGAACGTGGTGCTCTTCGTCAAGACCTCGGCCTACTTCGCACTGCTGGCCATGACCTGGTTCGGCGCAGGCATGATCGCTGACGATAGGCGCATGGGCGCCAATCTGCTCTATTTCTCTCGGCCTCTGACCCGCGGAGGCTATCTGCTGGGCAAGCTGCTTGGATTGATGTTCTTTGGACTCTTGACCCTTGGCATTCCAACTTTCGTGATCGTGAGCACCGCAGCATTTGCCTCGCCGGACTGGAGCTTCCTGCGCTTTGAATCCGAGGTGATCTGGAAGACAGCGCTTTACGCGAGCACCTGGATCCTGACCGTATCGACGATTGTGTTGGCCCTCTCCAGCCTGGTGAACCGCAAGACCCTGGCCATGACTCTGGTGTTTGGCACGATCATCGTGCTCCACGGAGCAGCCGACGTGGCGGCGGAGCTACTGGATATCAGCGAACTCAAGCTGCTCAGTCTGCCCTACAACTTTGAGGTCTTTGCGGACTGGCTGTTTGATCAACAGCTCTCACGGGCCGACGACCCAACCCTGTCGCTGATTGCACTGGGCATCTTCGCGGGGAGCGGCATGCTGCTGCTCTGGCGCAATGTGCGCAAAATGGAGGTAGTGGGATGAGCGAGGCACTGATGGACAGGCCCGCCGAAACTCCCGCGCCGACATCCTGCGTGATCGAAGCAAGGGAACTGGGGCGTTGGTACGGAGAGGTGGTAGGACTCTCGGATCTCTCGGTAACCATCCAGCCCGGAATCACGGGCCTGATTGGTCCCAATGGATCAGGCAAGAGCACCTTCATGAAACTCATCGTGGGTGAACTCAAGCCCAGCCGAGGCGGCGTCCGGGTCTTGGGGCACAACCCCTTCGCCAACCGCGTGCTCTATCGTGAACTGGGCTTTTGCCCCCAACAGGACGCGCTGTATGACCACCTGAGCGCGCACGCCTTCCTGACCCACCTGCTCCGCATCACAGGCATGAACGCCAGAGATTCCAAGTTACGAGCCCAACAGGCCCTGGAACGGGTGGGACTGACCGATGCCATGCACCGCAAGTGCGGGAACTATTCCAAAGGCATGCGCCAGCGGGTACGCATCGCCCAGGCCATTGCCCACGAGCCAAAGCTGATCATCTTTGACGAACCCCTGAGCGGGCTGGATCCTATCGCGCGTCACCAAATTCGCAGCGTCTTCAATGATCTCGTCTCCAAGGGCTGCAGTTTGCTCGTGTCCAGTCATGTGCTGCACGAGTTGCAGGGTCTGACCGATCGCATCGTGCTGATCCACCGGGGCCGCCTTCTGGCCCAGGGCGGAATCAGCGAAATCCGGCGCCTGCTTTCCAAGCATCCCCGGCGCATCAGCATCGCCTCCGATGCGCCCGTCGACCTGGCGGTAGAGTTGCTGCGCCTGCCCGGGGT
>DUBE01000054.1:0-391 GCA_012960475.1 Planctomycetota bacterium | reverse complement strand
AACCCGCCTGCAGGCGGGCATTACATCCCTTGACTCCGACGACGAAGACCTGGAAGCGGTCTTCGACTATCTGGTGGGCTAGACCGCAGCACACATGGCATTCATCAAAGCAACCCTGTTGATCGCAGCCCTCCAGGCGGGAGTGCTGATCAAGTCGATACGCTTCGTCATCTGCTTGCTGGTGGCCCTGGTCCCGGCGGGCATCGCCCTGGCCGCAGGAGGAATGGTCGATGCGCCAAAGCTGGCGTTGGGCCTCGGCCTGATGGCCCTGCAGTTCGCTGCACCCCTGGTGGGCTTGATTCTCGGTTCGGTAGTGATTGCAGAAGAGGTGGAAGGCCGCACAATTACTTTCTTCTTCACCCGACCGATCCACCGCTCAGCTTTGTTCCTA
>DUBE01000053.1:1453-75489 GCA_012960475.1 Planctomycetota bacterium | reverse complement strand
AGCGTGCTGAGCGTGCTGAGCGTGCTGAGCCCAAGGACCGCAAGCCCGCCGCCAAGCGTGAGCCTGACGGTGGTTTTGGCCTGGGGATGGATGGTTCCTCCGGCGATTCTCCTGGCGAAGTCTCCACGGATCCTACTCTGGACCCCAAAGTTGATTTCCGCCACGATTCAGCCGAGGCACCCGCAGAAGAGCGCGCGCCGAAAGCACAGTCCGCCCCCGAGCCTGCTCCCGAAGAGGAAACCGAAGCGTCCGCTTCGCCTCCGACCAGCTTTGGAGCTGGCCTCGAGTAGTTTCTGCTCGGGTCTCTGCAACCCAAGCCCTTTCTTTGCCCGTGATCCACGGAGCAACCTCCAACGGCCGCGAGATCAACTCGCCCCCTGACTGGACTTTGGTCCGTCAAGGGGAGAGTTTTTTTGGTTGCGCTCCGGATTGGGCCGCGGGCTTCTCGGATATGGGCTACGGCCTTGAAGGTGACGGCCCCCGGGGACAATACGACAGCCCTGGTCGTCGGCCCCCGGCGACCTTGGAGCATGAGTGTGGGCTGGTGCTAGTTCGCCGCTATGTGCATGGGGGTCTCCTGCGCGCGATCACCGGCGAGCGTTTCAAGGATCCCGGTCGCTTGCTGGACGAGGTCAAGCTGACCCTGGAGCTCGCTCGGCGCGGGGTCGCTGTGCCCGAGTTGGTCTCCCTGCGGGCACTCCATCAAGGACCCAGGTCCTGGCAATTGGAGGTGGGCATGCGTCTGGTGAGTGGAACCCGGGACCTGCGCGCTCTGCTGGCCGAGCGCTTCCGGGGCGAACTGGAGAGGAGCGCCTGGCGCAAGCTGTTGACCAGCGCAGGTCAAGCCCTGGGAGAAGCCCATCGCTTGGGCCTCGACCATGTGGATTTGCAGCCCGCGAATCTCTTGGTTGAGCCGCAAGACCTTAAGGGCCCATGTCCCGCACGGATTTGGATCATCGATTTTGATCGTTGCCGCTTGCTTGACAGGGGCATGGATCAGGTGGCGAAGAAAAATCTGGCCCGCTTGATGCGCTGGATTCTGGGTCGTTATCCAGGAGGCAGTCTCCTCCCTGCCTCGGATCTTGCGCGCTTCATGGTTGCTTATGAGGCGGATTCGCAGCGGCGGAAGATGTTGATGCGCTCGGTAGTCCAGATCCTTGAGCGGGAAGGTCCTTGGCATCGCACCGGCCGGGCGATCGAGCGCTTCCTGGGCTTGACCCGTGAGGGTTAGTCAGCTTCCTGACTGCGAGGGCCCAGTTGATGCAGCGCATAAAGCAGGATCCAGCCGCTTCCGGTGATCCCGTGGGTCCAGATCCAAAGCTGGCGCAGGGATTCATCCACTGCTACCTGCAACATGTAGCCGGAGAGGACCATAGGCAGCACCAAGGCCATCAGGGCGATGCCCGTGCGTCGGCGCTTCTGCATGCCTCCGCGAAAGCGTGCCCACACATGACTGCGCCAGACCACTCCCCAGAGGAACAGACACAAGGGCGCCAGCAATAGATGCACATCCCGCAGGCCCGGTTCCGAGGGGTGGTTGTAGACCGCAAACTCATCCACGGGATCGGTGAAGTAGCGCAACCAGCCATAAACCATCCCCGTGACTCCCAGCCCCAGGGCGGAAAGGTGGATCAACCAGGCGGTCGTACGGCTCACTTTGTGGCTCCAACTGGGCTGGGCTTGGGCTTGGGGTTGCGCGCGCCGAGCACCTGCTGAAGGGCCAGGGCCCGACGAGCGGCCTGAACTGTTGCGCGCGTGGTCAGGGTCGCCCCGGCCATTGTCTTGATGTTGCCCTTGGGGGTGAGTTTGGGGGAGAGGCTTTCTCCTTTGAACTGGCCGTACCACTTGGCGGGGGGCCGGTATTGACGCGGTTCTGCGAAGGCCAGCACCTCAATGCGCAGGATCTTGCCTGCAGGATCGATGGCAATCATCAGGGTCTCGCGCTTGCTGCGCACCCGGTGCGTGTCAAACCAGGCGGTGCCGACCAGGGCACCTTGTGAGTCATGGGCTTGATAGGGATGGGCGATGCGTGAGATGTCCTTTGATCCCGAGAGCCTTGCGATTTGCTTGACCTCTGTTGGGGAAAGGAACTCAGTACCACGGGTGGTCTTGCATTTGGGGAAGCAAAGAGCCAAGGCCTCGTCCACGGTGAGCAGCTTGGTTGGCTGGCGCTTCTCATGGGTGCTCACTAGTGCATCTGGCCCCGGCCGCTCCACCCGTGCCGGACCTGGATGACCCAGGGAAGGTGTTCCACCGCTGCCGCTGAAGCTGAGCAACAGGCAGATGAGCACAGACATGTTTCCCATCAGAAGGAGTATCCGATCAACAGGGCCGTGCGGTCAGAGTTCTCGTCGCTGCGGGCATAGTCCAGTTTGATGATCACCCCGTCGGTGGGCTCAAGGGCGAGACCCACGGTCACGATGTCCTCATCGAAGCTGGGATCAGCCAACGCGTTCGAGGGCAGACACGCCTGGGTGTCCAGGGTCTCGAAGCGTATATAGGGGGAGAGGGCCATGGAACTTTCGCTGCTGGCCAAAACGTTGTATCCCAATTGCAGGTAGGCGCCGCGCAGGGTGTTGGCCAGGCTCGGGTTGTCCATGGGATCAACGTCAATGAAGCTCTGGTTGAAGGCTTCGGCCCCGTCTACTTTCGCCTGGGCAGCCAGGGCTTGCAGGCGCCACGGTCCCTCTTGCCAGGTGACGTGCAATTCGACGATCTGCGTACCCAGGGAGCCTCCCAGGTTCTCGTTGTTGCCCGCAGAGTTCCCCACATAGAACGACCCGCCAACGGTCAGGCCGGGGAAAGCGTGCCAGTCCACTCGCTCCACAAAAGCCAGATCCTCTGCGTCCGCCTTGCTGCCCTTCTGGCGACCGCCGCGCAGACCCGAGTCGTCAAAGTTTGCCCCGCGCAGGCCGTTGACCACATAGGTGCGCCAATCGAGGTTGCCCTTGCGGCCCCAGGCACCCAGGCCCATCTCGCGCCAGGTGGACGGCATGAGCTTCTGCTCGACTTTGGGGCGACTGACCGGCAGGTAGGCGGTGGGTTCGTGGTTTTCGTTGACCAGACCCATGGGCACCAGCAGGAGACCCCCGCGCAGGGCGAAGGATTCGCTCGCTAGATACTCCACATAGCCGAATTCCAAAGAAGCACTGCCAGCCTTCGAGGTGCTGCCGTGCTCGAATTCGATTTCGGTGTTGACCAACCAGCTTTCATTGAAGCGGTGGCCCACATAGAGCACTCCGCGCAAGGCGTCAAAGGTGTTGCCCGCGCCGGCGGGCAGGTTGTAGAGGAATTCTCCATAGCCTCCCACGCTGGTGCCATGGTCATTGGAATAAATCCGGGACGCGGAGAGCCCCATGCCAGCCACACGGGTCAGTTCGGAGGGGGCCAACTCGCCCAGGTCTCGGCGTTCAAGCTCGTCGGCCAGGGCTTCGATCTTGGCGTTGAGGATTTGGTTTTCCCGGGCCAGGGCATCGAGGCGATCGCTGACCTGATCCTGGGGCAGGAGAAGAACAAGAGGGAGCAGGAGTAGAGACATTCTTTCTCGGGTGGTTACTTAGTGAGCTTGTTGATAAACGAGAGGAATGATCCGCAGGTTTGGGGTCAGAGGATCAGAGCCCTTGACCAGACCCGGTGTGATGCTTGCTGTGAGACCTGTCCCAGTGACTCTGAGCAGAATGACTTCCGCATCAAACCGCTGGGCGAATTCCGCAGCTCTTGAGGGGTCGATGAAGAGGGCGGTGGAGAGGGCGTCCGCCACCAGGGCGCTCTTGGCCCAAACGCTGACCGAATGGGTCTTGCTGCTTGGAATGCCCGTGCGCGGGTCGAGCAGATGGCCCAGTTCACCATCGCAGAGCTTGAGCATGCGCTCGGAGTTGGCAGAGGTGGCCATTGATCCCGGGGGCAGGCGCAGGCCGAGCACCGCTTCTGTGCGATGGGTTGGGTGGGCAAGTTGCACGGACCAGTCTCCGGGGCCGACGAAGAGCCACTGGCCCCCTAGATTGAGACTGGCTGCTTGTGCTCCGGATGTCATCAGGGCGCTTGCCGCTCTATCGAGCCCCGCTCCCTTGCCGAAGGCTCCTTCTTCGAGGAGCACATCTTGGGTGCGCCGGAATCTGTTGTCTTCGAATTCGATGCTTTGGTAGCCGCATCTCGAGCGGGCCTTTTCGAGTTCCACTGCCGAAGGCCGCCGTCCCGCGCCACGCAAATCCCAGGCTTGCACCAGGTGCCCCAGGGTTGGGTCAAACAACCCATGGGTGGCGCGCGCAAGGACAAGGGCACGCTTGAGGTCCACGGCGGTGGTGGGGGAGAGGTCTTGCCAACTGCCCAGCGTGGCGCGGTTGAGTGAGGAGAACTCGCTTCCCTCTTGCCAGGTGGAGAGCCGCTTTTCGGTTTCTTCCAACGCCCGCACTCCCGCTTCGCTGGCGGTCAAGCAGGTACTGCGCTGCGGGGCCCATACCACTAATTCCAGGCCGGTTCCCATCACACCCAGTTGGCGTTCTACGCAGGCACCGGAGGAGCGGGAGGTGGTCTGTCCTTGGGTTGTGAGGTTTGCGTGGGCGGGGATACTGCCCGAGGCAAGGCCACCTAGAACCAAGCCAGCTACGAACAAACGGGTTGCCCGAGCCACGCCTCGTTTGATTTCCAGGGGTGATTGAGCCGTCAGGGCAAGCGCCGCTCCGACCAGGGCTGACTGGTCCCTTGTGGTTCTGAGGGCTTTTCGATCCATGGGCGGAGGATCTTATTGCGAATGCGTCTCATTATCAATATAGAATTCGCAAAAGGAGCAGGTTCCCGTTGAGTCAGGCCTTGGATTTTTCCAGTCCTGGGCATCGGGGGCGGCTTCGCACCTGCGTGTACTGGCCCTTTTGGGTGTCGAAGTAGCCCTTCCCTGGCCCTTGGGGGTCTGGGGGATGGGCCGGGGCCCTAGTCCTCGCTCTGTGCCCCGCGTCGGGGATAGAGGGGGCCTTCTGGGTTCTCCACCGCTCGCTTCAGGGATTCGAGGCTGGCTTTCATGCGTGCACGGTGCGCTCCCCGACTGGCGGCTCGGCTGACCCGGGCGATACGCTGCTCCAAGTCCCTCGATCTCTTCCTGGACTCGTCTCCGGTACCGTCGGGATCGATGATCAATTGGTGGGTGCCTACGATCACAATGCGGTCGCAGAGTTCAGCGCCAACCCGCTGGAGGGATTTCAGCGCGGCCTGCGCGGCTTCGGCAGCTTCCTCGGGGTGGTTTCCCGCTCGCAGCACCCGGGCCCAGATTGCTTGGGCCAGGGACTCGGCGCGTACCAATCCCAAGGCACAGGCGCGCTCAAGAGCTTGCTTCACGAGGCGTGCACCAAGGCTTCGGTCCTGCTCCATCAAGAGGGTCCCAAGGAAAAGGCGCGCAAGAACTTCGCCCTGGCCCATGCGAATTTCCTGGGCGATCAGTTGGCCCTCGCGCAGTGATTGTTCTGCAGCTTGATCTTGGTCCAGGTCGATCAGCACGCGACCTAGACGCGCGTGGGCTTCGGCCTCCAGGGCCCGTTGACCTGCTTGTTCCGCGGCTTGCAGGGCGGACTGCAGGAGGGGCAAGGCCGTTTCCGGATCTCCCATGGCGGAATGACAGCGCGCCTTGAGAATCCAAGCACGGGCTTTGACCTCAGCTCGAGCGGGGGTGTCCGGGGTCTTGTCGCAGCGTTTGAGAATCGCCAGGGCGTGGGCTCGCGCACGTGTGGGCCGATCTTGCAGCAGGGCAATCAAACCTTTGATCAGCAGGGCTTTCAAGCCCACCAGGGGAGAGTTGGCTCTGGAGCGGGCTCGGCGCGCCAGCTTCAGGGCCTTCTCTTGATTCCCCGTGGCCAACTCGATCTCCGCCAGACGCCTCAGGGCTTCCGCAGTCAAATCCGCCTGCTTGCCAGGCAGTCCAAGGCGCGCCGCGTTACGCAGATAGCCGCGGGCAAGGCCTGCGCGCCCCGTGTCTGCGGCTGCATGTCCATGCAGCAGGTAGACCCGGGCAACTTCGGTGGGATTTCGTTTGCTGTCAAAGGGAAGTTCCACCAGAGCATCCAGGTGTTGGCTCTCCTGTTGTCTGCGTCCCAGGCCTCCAGCTGCTTCTGCGGCGGCGGCGTGCAGTTCCAGGGCCTGATGGGCTGAGATTTGCAGCGCTTCTTGGTGGGGAGGGGGGCTGCTTGCAAGAGCCCACTCCACCAGCACTAGCACCCGCGCTGGGTGACCAAGGGCCTGGGCTTTGGGCAGCAACTCCAAGACCAGTTGCAGTAACTCTTCTCTCCGGTCTGCGGCTTTGAGGTGAAAAGCTCGCTCGAAGGCACGGCCTGATCCGGACTCATGGGCCAGGGCATCTGCCGCCTGACTATGGAGCTTCCTGCGCCTGGCATGGGGAATGGCAGTCAGTACTCCGTCACGAATCGTGCTGCTCGCGAAGGCCGGGCCCTCAGGTCCTTGCTCCAGCCAGTCTTCACGCAACAACAGGGCGATGGCAGCGTGCACTTCATCGCGGGTTGCACCCTGGGTAAGCCGCTCGGTCCGGGCGACGGAGCCATCCACTGCGATGCGTTCTATCCAGTTGCGGGCCTTTGGGTCCATGCTGTTCAAGCGGGCTTGCAGGTCGGGAATGCGTCCCTGCATGTGGGGCAGGTCTTCGATGTCTCCCACCAGTTCCAAACCACCCCCTGCATGAACACGCATCAGTCCGATGAGAAGGGCTTGTTTGATAAGGGCGTCGATGCGAGTGGGTCGACCTGCGGTCCGTTTCTGCAGCGCTTGCGCGAGACGCTCGGCAGGGACGCTGCCCGCGAAGGTGAGATCGATCAGTTCCTTGATGCTCTGAATGTCCAGGGGCGACAGGCGCATTCGATGATGGTGGAGCGATCCTCTTGCACGTGCCGCTAGGGCGGCGACGGCTTCGCTTTGGGAGCTTTCTGGAGCGCGTATTCCCAGGACCAGTAATAGGGGCAGTCCTGGAAGGACATCGATCAGGCGCGAGAGCACTGCCAGGGTTGCCTCTCCAGCATGTTCCAGTTCGTCCACCAGGATGACCATGGGGCTGCTGCCTGCGGTGCGGATGAGCCAATGAGACAGCAGGGTGATTTCCACCTGGGGCAGAGCGTCGGTCGTCCCGGGATCGAGGGTTTGGGCCAGGGCAGCTGCCACTTCGGGCGTCGTCCTGGATGCGAGCAGTCTGCTCTCCCGTGGGCTGGCAGGAGTGTGGCGTCCCAGGGCCAGCCAGCGTCGCAGCAGGGTTCGGATCGGGTGTGTGGGTCGGCCTTCCAGGGCCGCTGTGCAGCGCACCGCGAGGTAGGTTGCGGGACTTGGACCGCGTCGCAGGGATCGCACGAACTCTGCCATCAGGCGTGTTTTTCCCAGGCCTCGGTCGGCTTCGAGCCAGACCAGAGTTCCTTGGCCCGCGCTGGCTGACTCCCAGGCTTGACGCAACAGTGCCCGTTCCTCCTTATGCCCAACAAATGGTAGACAGTCCCGGGCGGCCCAAGGATCTTCACCCCAGGTGTGCGGGGGAGGAGGGTTGCCGAGCCAACGAGCGACCTCCTGCGCGGTGGGCCGAGCGCTGGGTTCTTCGTCGAGCATTTGTCCCAACAACTCATCCAGGTCCGGGGCCAGACGTGCATTGCGGGCGCTGGGCAGCAGGTGAACCGCATCGGTCAGAGCTTCCTCTGGAACATTTGAGGCACAGCCGTCCTGGGAGAGGGGATGACTGGAGGTCGCGAGCTCCCACAGGATCAAACCGAGGGAGTAGATTTCCGAGGCGCAGGTCTTGGGAGCAGCACGAGCTTCCTCCGGCGAGAGGTAGGCGGGGGTCCCGCGGGGGGAGGCTTTGGCATCGGTGCGCTCGGCGAAGCCCAGGTCCAGCAGAATAGTGCGAGCTCCTGGATCTTGGCGTCCGTTGGCGGGGGCCAGATCTCCATGCAGCCAACCGGCAGTGTGAAGCGCGGCGAGGGCTTGGGCCAGGTCCCTTCCCACCCGCCGAAGGGGCTCGTCCTCCATAGGCCCCTGTGCAATCAGGTCTGCGATGGTTGGACCGTCGATGAAGCGGGTCAAGAGGAAGGGACCCTCCTGGTCTTCGAACAGACCCAGGCTGACTTGCAGGTTTGGGGCTTGGACTCCAGCCAGGACGAGCTGCTCCCGCTGGATACTCTGTTCGCCTGCGGCGGTGAGCGGTCTCTTCTGGGCCACCTCTGTTCCTGCTTCGTAGTCTCCCAGGGGCGCGAGCAGCTTGGCGTGCAAGACCTGACCGCTGGTGCCTTTTCCAAGGGAGCCGATCTGGATCAATGCCGGCTCTTGCATGGTCTAGTCCTGCTGGGTCCCCGGGGGCGGGGAGCCGGTTGTGTCGTCGGTGGGCGCGTTGAGGGGTGTAGGGGCCTCGGCGGGGCTACCGCTTGGGGCGTCCAATGTCGGCGTGTCACTGTGTGAATGCTCATCTGCTGCGGCCGTCTCCGGCGTGTCGCCGCGCACGCCTGCGTCCTTCGTCAAGGCATCCCTGATCAGCAGATCCATGCGCGCAGCTTCGACGCCGGTGTCATCGTATTTCCACTCCAGGCGTGGCATGCGCCTGAGGGAGAGCACGCGACCCATCTTGCGTTGTACGAAGCCGCGGGCGTGTTCAAGCATTTTCCCCACGCGCACCCGCTCTTCCTTGGGATCGAGCACGCTCCAGCGTACGGTGACCTTGGCAAGATCCGGGGTCAATTCCGCAGCGATAATGGTCACAAAGCCCGCGCGCGGGTCTGCCACCTCAAATTGCAGGCAGTGGGCCACGCGCCTCTTGATGGCGCCCTCGATGCGCGCAATGGTCCTTTGGTTGGCCATGGGTTGCTGGACCGCTGTTGGAATCAAGCGAGGGTACGCTTGATCTCGTTGATGACGAACGCTTCGATCACATCGCCTTCGCGTAGATCACCGTAATTTGCGAGCACTATGCCGCACTCGAATCCTTCGCGGACTTCTCGGGCGTCGTCTTTCTCGCGACGAAGAGACTCGATGCTGCCTGTATGCACCACAGCTCCATCGCGCAGGACGCGTATTCTGTGGTTGCGCTTGAGGGTTCCGTCGGTAATGCCGCACCCGGCGATGACGCCGATCTTGGAGGACTTGAACAGCGCCTTGACTTCCGCATGTGCGATGATTTCCTCTTGCATCTCCGGCGAGAGGGTGCCCTCCATCAGGTCGCGCAGTTGGTCGAGCAACTCATAGATCACGTCGTAGCGGCGTACTGTGATTTTGCGGCGCTCGGCTTCCTTGCGGATGGTGCCCGGGATGCCCGTGTGGAAGGCTACCAAGGTGGCACCGGAGGCTTCCGCCAGTTCTACATCGCTTTCCGTGATCTGGCCCACGCCCGCATGGACCAGTTTGACCGCAACCTCTTCGTGGTCGAGTTTCGCTACCTCATGGCGAATGACTTCCACTGAACCTTGCACATCGGCGCGTACGATCAGGTTGATGTTGGTCTTCTTAAGTAGGGGCTCCTTGCCCAGGATCGCCTCCAGCTCTAGATTGGGGTCGGTGCTGGCTGCCAGGAAAGAGGCGCGGTTGCGGCGCTCGCGCTCTTGCGCGATTTCCTTGGCTTTGGAAAGGGCTTCGATCACATGGAACTTGTCGCCAACTCCAGGCAGGGCATCAAGACCCATGACCGCCACCGGAGTACTCGGTCCGGCGGCTTTGACTTGCTTGCTTTGGTCGTTTGAGATGGACTTGACCTTGCCGTAGCCTTCGCCTGCCAAGATCACGTCGCCCTGATTCAGGGTTCCGTCCTGAACCAAGAGGTGAGCTACGATGCCTCGGCCCTGTTGGACTTCGGCTTCTAGTACCACACCACTGGCGGGTCCGCTCTGGTGCGCCTTGAGACCCAGTTCGGCCTCGGCCATCAGGAATGCGTGGTCGAGCATCTCCTCGATGCCCTCGCCAGTGATGCCGCTGGTTTGGAAGTAGGCGGTCTGTCCGCCGTAGTCTTCAGGTGTCAGGTCGAATTTCATCAACTGCTGCACTGTGCGGTTGAAGTCGAACTCGGCCTTGTCTTTCTTGTTGACCGCCACGATGATTGGCGTGTTCGCCGCCTTTGCGTGGGCCACGGCCTCTTCGGTACTGGGCTTAACCCCATCATCACCGGCAACCACCAGCACCACCATGTCCACAGCTTGGGCACCGCGGGCGCGCATGGCGCTGAAGGCCTGGTGACCGGGGGTGTCGACGATGGTCAGGGAGTGGTTGTTCGAAGTGGTGACTTGATAGGCGCCGATGTGCTGGGTGATGCCTCCGGCTTCGCCGTCGGCAACCTTGGTGGAACGGATCTTGTCCACCAAGGTGGTCTTGCCGTGGTCCACATGACCCAGGAAGGCCAGGGTCGGGGCGCGGTTGACCAAGTCCCCTTCTTCCAATTCGGAGCGCTTGGATTTGATCTCTTCCAGGTGTGACTGCTCTGCTGAGACCTCATGGCGCACGTCCAGTTCCACCTCGTACTCGGTGGCCAGCAAGACCGCCGTGTCCTCGTCGATGGGTGAGTTCAGGGTGAACATGCCATACTGCTTTTGCATGGCCATTTTTTGGACCACCGCAGCCTTGAGCTTGAGGGCCTCGGCCAACTTGCTCATGGTGATCGGCATTTCGATCGTGATGTTCTCGCCCGCCAAGGGGGACTCGGTCACCAAAACCGGGCGTCCGCGGCCTCCCGTGCGGCGCTGGCCTTGGACACCGGATTGGCGGTTGCGACGCAGGAAGCGGCCCTGTTCGCGCTCGCGCAATTGGGTGGCGGTCATGCCGCCTCGGGGACCGGTGGTTTGGCCTGGGCTACCCTTGCCGCGCCCAAAGGTGGGGCGAACGTCAGGGGTGGCATCATCCTGATTGGCCAGGCGGCGGCCCTCGCGCTTGCGCTGGGGCTGTGCTTGGGCTGCCAGGATGGATGGGTCGATGCGACCGACGATCTTGCCTCGGGGTCGGGGCCGCGCAGCCGCTGCGACCGCTTCGCTTGTAGGTGCGGTTACTTGTTGAGAATCATCGGCTGATCCAGTATCGGAGGGCGCAGTCGTCGATTTTGCTGCCGGACCTTCGGGTGCGGGCTTCAGTTCCTGCTCGGGCGCAGGTTCCTCAGGTCTTGCTTCGGGCTCAGGGGGTGTGCTGACCTCCGTCTCGGATTCCGGGGCTGGGCTGGTGGTTCCCTCTGCTTGAGTTGGCTCCGGGGCAGTCTGCACTTCTGGCACAGGAGGGGGTGCGTTGAAGGCTTCGCCCGCGGGGGCCTCAGGGCGGGTCTTCTTCTTCTTGCGCCTGAGCAGGGGCGTGGCACTTTCCGCGACCTTTGCCCTGACCGGCGCCGCGTCTGTCTGGATCTCAGTGATGCCAATGGCGGCCAGCAGACCCCTGGCTTGCAGCAGCTCGATCGAATCGAGGGCAGACATGTGCGACCTGGCTTGGACGAAGCCATTCTCGCGCAGTTTGTTTGCCAAGTCCTTTCCGGGCATGCCGTAGGACTTTGCGAGTTCGTGAATGCGTGTCTTGTCGCTCAACTGGAGGGGGGGGCTAGGTTTTGCTTCTGCACAAGGTGAGCAGATTTCAGGCTTGGTCTTCACCGGGGGGGGTGGCTACCTCCGGGGTTGCTGTGGCGTCAGAGGGAGCCTCCACAGCAGATGCTTCTTGGATGTCAGAGGGAGCCCCCACAGCAGATGCTTCTTGGGTGTCAGAGGGAGCCTCCACAGCAGATGCTTCTTGGGTGTCAGAGGGAGCCTTCACAGCAGATGCTTCTTGCTCCAGGGCGTCATCTGATGGGGGTGTTGACTCACCCAGGTTGGCGTCTGTCTCAGCGTCGGGGTCAGAGCCTTCCTCGCCGGCAAAGTATTGCTCGCGTGTCTTGATGTCGATTTCCCAACCGCAGAGTTTGCTCGCCAGGCGCACATTCTGGCCGCGCTTGCCGATGGCCAAAGACTGCTGGTCTTCTTCCACCAGCACGATTGCCGCATGTCTTTCTTCGTCCGGGTAGATGTTGTCCAGGTGGATCGAGGCGGGCTTGAGCCCGTTCATGATCAGGGTTTCGAGGGAGTCGCTCCAACGAATGATGTCGATGCGTTCACCGCGCAATTCATCGATCACCGCCTTGATGCGCGAACCCCGCACTCCCACGCAGGCGCCAATGCTGTCGATCTTGGGGTCGCTGGAGATCACGGCCATCTTGGTGCGATAGCCGGGCTCGCGCACAACCCGCTTGATCTGGATGATTTCGTCCGCGACTTCCGGCACTTCCAATTCGAAGAGTCGACGCACCAGGTCGGGGTGTGTACGGGAGAGTTGGATGCGGACGCGGCTGCCATCCTTGCGCACCTCGACCACAATGCCGCGGATGCGATCGCCGGGGGCGAAGGTTTCTCCGCGCACTCGGTCTTCGCGGGCAAGGTAGGCTTCTGCCCGACCCAGGTTGACTACCAGATCCTGACCTTCGTAGCGCTGCACCTGGCCGTTGACCAGAGTTCCCACGCGGTTTTCGTATTCCTCATAGAGCACATCGCGCTCGGCCTCGCGTAGGCGTTGGAAGAATCCTTGCTTGACCGCTTGAGCGGCGATACGCCCGAGCTCGGTCAACTCGATTTCATACTCGCCCTCCTCGTCTTCGACCGTGATTTCGGCGGTCTTGCGGTCCAACTGCACCGTCAGATCTTCACCCATGCCAAGGCGCTTGCGAACTCCCTGGGCCAGGGCGTCCTCAAGGGCCAGGAAGATCGCTTCCTTGGAGACATCCTTCTGGATTTGAAGGACGTCGATCAGGCGCAGGAGCTCTTCGGGGTTCATGGTCTGGTGCCCTTGAGGGCTTGGTAAAAGGGTTCTGTGGCGTCGGCAGGGGTTCCTAGCCTAATATGCAAGGAAGCGGGGTAAGCCCCCACTTCCGGCAGGCGCTCTGGCGCGCACCCGGAGGTGTTCACCAGACCAAGACCAAAGGAACTGTGACTGATCAGTTTGAAGTACCCCAGGGGGCTGCGTCAACCAATGGAGGCCCTGATGCTGGTTCTTCTGGGGGGAAATCCCAGTCGGCCTCCCAGGCCCTGGTGGATTCCTGCTCCCTTGACGGCCAGTCGGCAGTTATCAAGGCCTTCCGGGAGCGTTTGGAGAAGCTGGCCAAGAGCCGCACTACGGTGCTGATCGTAGGTGAGCCGGGCAGCGGTAAGTCAAGGGCCGCGAGGGCCCTGCACCACGCCAGTCAGTGTGCCGGAGGACCGCTCGTGGTGGTGCAGCCAGCAGCCCTGTCGCCGGGCCTGTTGGAGGCAGAGTTGTTTGGCCATGAGGCGGGGGCCTTCACCGGCGCGGGGCAAGCGCGCCTGGGGCGTTTTCGCCTGGCAGAGGGGGGTACCCTGGTGCTCGACGGGGTGGAGGACCTGCCAGCTCCATTGCAGACCAAGTTGCTACGTGTGCTTCAAGAAAAAGTGGTCGAACCCCTGGGCACGGATGCACCGCTGCCGATCGATGTGCGTATTGTTGCCACCAGTCGGCGGCCTTTGCAGGAGGAGGTCGAGGCCGGGCGTTTTCGGGAGGATCTGTTCTATCGCCTTGCGGTGGTGGAGTTGGTGGTGCCGCCCCTGCGGGATCGCATCGAGGACTTGCGAGAGCTGGTGCCAGCTCTGATCAAAGATGCGGCCGCCAGAGCTGGACTCAAGCCGCGACCGGTGAGTGCTGAAGCTTTCGACCTCCTTGCAAGACACTCCTGGCCCGGGAATCTGGCGGAATTGGAAAATGCCCTGGAAAGGGCTCTGGCACTAGCTGGGGGTGATTCTGAAGTTCAGCGGGAGGCGCTTGAGTATCTGCTTGAAGAGGCCCATGGTGCGGCGGATCAAATCGCGGAGTCGGTGTTGGCAGCAGGTGTTTCGCTTGAGGAACTGACCGATGCCCTCCTGCTCGCGGCCATGCGAGCGACCCGTGGCAACGCTTCTGCTGCGGCCCGTCGGCTGGGCCTTTCCCGGCGAACTTTCGGCTATCGTCTGCACCGCGGGGAACAGCGCCAGGCGGGACAGGAAGAGGAAGAGGGGCAGGAGGAAGATGGGCAGGAGGAGGATGGGCAGGCATGAGAAGCGGGATCTGCTGCTACGCGCTGGGGCTGGCACTGGCGATCGCTGGCAGTCCAGTCCTGGCCCGTCAGGGGGAGATCTTGTTGGAGCAGAAGAACCCAGGCCAGCAGGCTGGGGTTTGGGTGAGCCGCCTGGCCCCTGAATTGCCTCTTGAGCGGCGCCGTGAGACCTTGCTCGCATTGCGCGTGGATCCCGGAAGGGGCTCCCCGGCCCTCTTGGAGATTCTGGCCAGCATCGCCGGGCAGGGCACTGAATCAGAGCTGGGCCTGCTGGCCATGGAGATTCTTGGTGCCTTCGATGCACGGGCAGGGTGCCAGGTCCTGGTTGAGGTGGCCAAGGGCCTTGAGCCTGCCCAGGGGGCCCTGGCATTGGGTTTTCTTCCGGACAGTCCACGTAGTTTGGGGCCTCTGCTGGCCCTTCTGGGCCCAGGGGGAGAGGGCCTCGAGCTGCATCCAACCCTGACCGTTGCCGCCATTGCCAAGCTGGCCCCACTGCTGGTTGACCCTGCCGCCCCTCCTGAGAGCCCCGGGGAACTTGTCTTCCTGTCACGGGGGGTGGATCCCAGGTTGCGCGCTGCGGGGGCGTTGGGGCTGCAGACCCTGGTGGGCCGACTGGCTTTCCTGGGAGATTCCGAGCTGATGGCCCTGAGGGGCGAAGCGATCCTGCGCGCGGATCCTCACAAGGCCGGACTGCTGATGGATCTGGTGCGGGCGACCTTGATGGGCGGCGGGGATTGGGATCTGGCGCGGCGTTGGTCCGAGGCGCTGCTGCGACAGGTGCCAGGAATCCTGCTGGACCAGCGGGGTTCGTTCGAGGCCCAGTTGACAGCCAGTCGGATTCACCTTCTGGCAGCCATAGTGGCCACAGGGGGCGGGGATTCGGCGGTCAGTCAAGAATACCTGGCTCGCGCTCACACCTATCTGGCTCCGATTATTACCGCTCGAGGCGACCGTACCAGTGTGCGTGCCAAGCAGGCGCTTCACGTGGGTGCCATGCAGGTGCGTGTGCTGCTGATTCTGGCAGACCTCTACGGGGCGCTGCTCCTGGATCCTGGCCTGCAAGAGGACCAGGCGCTTGGGGACTTTCTGTCCGCCGCGCGCGAACTGCACAAGGCTTGTCTTGAGCTCGATGCGGCCGAGGCCCGTCAGGTCATGAGCAGCTCCAACACCTGGGATGCGGTCCTGCGGGCAGACCTGTCGGTGGTGCTGCTGCTCATCGATCAGCGCCACATGCCGGGTCTCTCCCCCAATGGAGTCCTGGCTGCCCGTCTGACCATGGGGCGCCTTCTGGCCACGGTTTCCGGGCGTGAAATGCCCGGTTTCGAGCCTTTTGCCTGGGATGATGAGGTCGTCACCAATCCGCTCAAGGATCCCGAGCGCGTCTATTGGATCGATGTCACACGCAGGAGGATGTTGTACACCAGTGAGCAACTGGCCCAGGCACGGCGCGAGGAAGTTGAGGCCTTGCAGGTGCCCTTTTTGATTGATGTGGAGTCGTTTCGTGCGGAACAGGAGAAGGCGGCTCAGGTACGTTTCGCACGAAATCTGGTGCAGGCCCCATTGGATTGGAAAGCCTACAGCAACCTACGTTGGCCCAGCGATTTGGCTCTGGTGCTGGCGGCGGACTTGCGTCGGGAGGGCAGGCCCCAGGAGGCTCTCGCCCTGGCTGCACGCTATGGCCGTGACATGGCCCGGGCCAGCGACACATCCAGTTGGTTTCTCTTGTCCCAGATCCAACAGGCCAAAGCAGAGATGCAGGAGGGCAGTGCTTATACCGACTTGGATGAACCCCTGCGAGCAGAGGAGTCCCTCTTGCGTGGAGTCGAACGTATCGAGAGCCTGATCGCGACCCTCAAGACCCGCGGGATGGCGCCGAGGTTCGTGGCCCAGGCAGAGGAGCAGCTGGCGAGGCTTCTGTCTTCCTTGGCTGTGAATGCCAACGTCAAACTCGGTCAGCCGGAACGGGCGGTGGTTTGGGTGGAGCGGGCCCATGAGCTGAGCGCCAGCGCGTCATCCACGGTTCTGCTGGCCTGTTATCGTGCGCGGGCGGGTCGCTTGGACGAGGCCCGGGACCTCCTGCGCCGGGCCAGTCCTGAACCTGGAATGGAGTACAACCTGGCTTGCACCCATGCCCTCTTGGGGAATCGGGAGGCGGCCTTGGACTGGCTGAGGCGGTCCTTGGACCAGGCGGGAACCAGCCCAGGAGAATTGCGCCGGGAGAAGGACTGGGCTGCAAATGATCCGGATCTGGGCAGCTTGCGGGATGATCCGCGCTTTGCGGCCTTGGTTCAGTAGCCAACTCAAGTTCATTCGCCAACCCAGTCCGCTGTCGGGTAAGCTACGCGGCTCGACAAAGAGGATTGAACTCCATGGGTAAGATGACTTTGAGCGGCAAGGGCCGTCGGTGGCTGCTGAACGGCCATCCTTGGATATACGCTGACGATGTGGCCGACGGCGAGGGGACTCCTGGAGAATTGGTGCCGGTGCACGCTCCCCAGGGGGAACTCCTGGGCTGGGCGCTCTTCAGCGCGGAGTCAAAGATCGCCTTGCGCATGGTTACCCGGGAGGAGCAGCAGCCAAATCGAGAATTCTGGCTTGGTCGCATGCAGCGGGCAATTCAAGCGCGAATCAACCTAGGAATGCTGGAGCCCGAGGGTGCTTGCCGCTTGATCAGCGGGGACGCGGAGGGGGTTCCGGGGTTGATTGTTGACCGTTACGGCGCAACGCTGGTGTTGCAGATAGGCACCCAGGCTGCGGAGCGCATGCGTGATTTCTTTGTGGAGGTGCTGCTTGAAGTACTGCCCTTCGAAGCTGCCGCTGTGCTGGAGCGTTCGGACCTCTCGGTGCGTCGTTTGGAGGGACTCGAGCCCCGAGTGGAACTCTTGAGTGGTGCCATAGATGGACCGATTCAAGTACAGGAAAGCGGTGGCCTGATCTACCAGGTGGATGTGCGTGAGGGACATAAGACCGGCGCCTATCTGGACATGAGCGAGAATCGAGTGCGGGCTGCCGCCCTGCGTCCAACAGGCCGGGTGCTGGATACTTTTGCCTATGACGGGTTGTTTGGAATTCGCGCGGCTCTGGCCGGAGCGGAAGAGGTCCTTTGTCTGGAACAAAACGCCGCCGCCTGTGAGCGGATTCGGGTCAACTCAGAACTCTCTGGTGTGGCCGATCGCGTCAAGGTGGAGCGGGTGGATTGCATGAAGGACCTGCGCTCCCGTGCCGAGGCCAAGGAGGTCTGGGATACGATAATCGTCGATCCCCCGGCCTTCGCCCGCAACAAGCGTGAAAAGCGCGGAGCTGAGCGCGGCTATGTGGAACTCAACCGGCGGGCTATGCTCTTGGCCGCCAAAGGTGGGCATCTGGTCAGTGCTTCCTGCTCTCATGCGATCTATGCCTCTGAATTCTTGGGGCATCTGGCTTCTGCCGCCAGAGTCAGCCGCCGAGACACCATGCTGGAGGCTTTCACCGGGGCCTCTCCGGACCATCCGGTGCGTCTCGGCTTGCCCGAAAGCGACTACCTCAAGTGCGCCTTCCTGCGCGTGACCTGAGGTCTTGGCTATGATGCAGCGCATGAGTCTGACCCTTGCGGTGAATGGCAAGCCCCAGGAGGTGCCCACTGGCAGCCTGCTGCCTGATTTGCTCAAGACCCTGGGCCTCGCGGATGCACAGGTGGCTCTGGAGATCAACGGCAAACTGGTTCCCAAGAGGAAGTGGCCCGTACGTGAGCTGAGCTCTGGTGACCGCATCGAAGTGGTGACTTTGGTGGGGGGAGGTTGAGCCATGGGATTGCCTCTGGACAAGCCCCTTGAGATCGGCCCCTTGCGGTTGACCTCGCGCCTCTTGATGGGCTCGGGGCGTTATGCGTCGCACCAGGAAATGGTTGCTTGCCTTGAAGCATCGGGCGCTGAGTTGATCACCGTGGCCGTGCGGCGGGTCAACTTGGATCAGCGCGCAGGGACGAGCTTGCTTGATCACATCGACCGCGAGCGTTTTCAGATTCTGCCAAATACTGCCGGCTGCTATAAGGTGGCCGATGCCCTACGAACCGCGCGCCTGGCCCGTGAGCTGCTCGACACGCCCCTGGTCAAGCTGGAGGTCATCGGTGATCCGCATACTCTCTTGCCGGATCCTCTGGGCACTGTTGAGGCCACCCGCATTCTGGCCGACGAGGGTTTTGTTGTCATGGCCTATTGTTCGGACGATCCTCGTTTGGTTGTGACCCTGGAGCAGGCCGGGGCTGCGGCGGTGATGCCTGCAGGGTCGCCCATCGGTTCCGGTCGAGGCGTGGCCAATCCGGGCAACATAGAGATCGCGCGCAGTCTCGTTGAGTTGCCCTTGATCGTGGATGCGGGGCTGGGCACCGCCAGTGATGTGGCCTTGGCCATGGAACTGGGGGCGGATGGGGTGCTGTTGAATTCTGCCGTGGCTGGGGCAGAGGATCCGGTGCTCATGGCAAGGGCCATGAAATCCGCCTGTCGCGCGGGCCGGGACGCTTATCTGGCCGGACGCATGCCATCTCGTCTGCATGCCCAGGCTTCTTCCCCCGCAACGGGCTTGCTGGGGGAGGCACTCTCTTTCTGATGCCGCTCGACCCCAGCGAAATCCAAAGCCCCTTCTTCCTGATCCTTTCCCTGGGAATGATGCTGTTTGGGGCAGGAATGGGAGTCCTTGCGGTTCAGATGATCAAGGGCCGGCATCCCCGCACAGGGCCTCCCATCCCGCCCGCTGTGGGTCGCCGAGAAGTGCTGGGGGGGCTCTTGTTGTTCATCATTGCCAATCTGGCCATTGGCGGGCTGATGGTGGCCGTGGACCTGGAACTCGATGCGGCACGGCTCTTGGCCCTTTCCGCCGTCCTGATGGCTCTCGCCAGCTACCCTGCCCTGCGCAGCAGCCTGGCTGCGAATCGGCTTGATGCCCTGGGTTGGGTCAGCCGTGGGACCGGGCGCGGCCTGCGCACGGGAATCATGGCCTGGTTCCTGTTGATGCCCCTGTTCTTTGGGTTCAACCTGTTCTGGGTTCAGGTCTGGGTGTTCTTTACCGGCGAGTTGCCCGTACAAGAAGTGAAGGACCTGATCTCAGGCGGCCAGGAGGGCTCCGCCCTCGTGTTCCTGCTGGCGGTGCTCTTGATTCCGTTCCTGGAGGAATTGGTCTTTCGCGGAATCCTGCTCAACAGCCTGCGTCCTCGTCTGGGCGCAGCGTGGGCAATCGGCTTGAGTTCCCTGGTTTTTGCCATGCTGCACGGATTGGCTGCCTCGGGACCGATTTTTGTCCTGGCCCTGGCCATGGGGACTGCAATGGTACTGAGCGGAAATCTCTTCGTTCCTTTTGCCCTGCACGCCATGAATAATGGAGTGCAGCTGGTTCTGCTGTCCTTTGCCAGCGAGCTATGACTCTGTACCCCAGCAACGACTTGATGAAGCCCCTCTCCGGGGGCGCCTTTGCCGCCGAGGGCGCGGTGTTGACTGGAGACATCACCCTGGGCGTAGACGCCTCGATCTGGTTTGGATGTGTCCTGCGTGGAGACGATGCGCCCCTGGTGATTGGCGCGCGCACCAATATTCAGGATCTGACCATGGTTCATGCGGATCCGGGTCTGCCAAATGTGATCGGGGAAGAGGTCACCGTGGGGCATGGGTGCGTGTTGCACGGTGTGCGTGTGGGGGACCGTTCCCTGATCGGAATGGGCGCGCTTCTCCTGGCCGGGTCCTCCATCGGAGAGGAGTGCTTGATCGCCGCTGGTACGGTGGTCAAGGAGGGCATGCAGGTGCCTCCGCGATCCTTGCTGGCGGGTGTTCCCGGGCGCATCGTGCGCCAGATCAGCGACGAGGAGGTGGCGGGTTTCAGGCGCTCTGCTCAGGGTTACGTGGACAACATTCGTTTGTACCTGGGGACTGGAGAGGCGCCCCGCTGATGGCTGTTCGCGACCCCTACCTGGATCGCAAGGCTGCTCTGCTCAAGAGCTTGGCGGAACTCTCGCCCTTGGCCATCGCGTTCTCCGGGGGGGTCGATTCAAGCGTCTTGTGTCACGCGGCTTTGGCCGTGCTAGGGGACAAGGCTTGCGCGGTGATTGCTGACTCCGCGTCCCTTCCCAGGCGAGAACTCAATGCCGCGCGGGAAACAGCTATTGAAATCGGCATCGAGTTGGTGGAGCTTCGCACGGACGAACAATTGGATCCGGCCTATCAAGCCAATCAGGGTGATCGTTGCTACTTCTGCAAGGCGGCCCTTTTTCGGGCCCTGGACGAGTGGCGTCAAGAGCGCGCGATTCCCTTTGTTGCTCTTGGAGAGATCGCAGACGATGCGTTGGATGATCGCCCGGGTCAGCGCGCTGCCCGGGAACACGGAGTGTACGCGCCCCTGGCCCAGGCGGGCTTCAGCAAACAAGACGTGCGCCGTTACGCGGCGGAAGCGGGCCTGAAGGTGGCGGACAAGCCTGCCAGCGCGTGTCTCGCATCGCGAATACCGGTTGGTACGGTGGTCTCTGTCGAGGCCCTGGCCCAGGTGGAAGCGGCGGAGAACGCCCTAATGGATCTGGGTCTGAGCATCCTGCGCGTGCGTCATCAGGGGACTCATGCGCGGGTGGAACTTGGGGCCGAGGATCTGGTTCTTGCGGAACGAGAACCAGAAGCCATTGGTCCGGCCTTGGCCTCAGCAGGTTTCGAAACCCATGAACTCGCTCGCTATCTGTCTCCCTTTGAGCGCCTGAGTGCCAAAGTTGCCCTTGCGGCTGGTTCTACTGACCAGCACTGAGGCACTCAAAGCGCCATTCTAGGACCCTCCGCGTTAGGTTTGGGGTGGGGGATGCGGAGAGCCGAAACAGGGTATGGATGAGCAGCGCGGGGAAAGCGCGTGGTCGGTTCAGAAATCAGGAAAGGGGCATGATGATCGTAGGGGGATGGAATTCAAGAACAGGCCGTGGCGCCAAGCGGGGGCTTTCGATTGTCGAGGTCGTCATGGCTCTTGGTGTCCTGGGGGTTTCGCTCGGGGCGCACTTCAGTGGTCAGATCGTGATCAATCGTTCGAGCACGGGCTCGGCAGAAAAGAACCTGGCCCTCTCTGAGTTGTCCTCCGCCATGGAAGACTTCTTGGCCCAGGACATCGAGTCCAAGCTGGTGGGTTATCCCAGCGCACGTTTTTATCCTGACCCGGCCCTTGCAGATACGGATTGGGCTGGTGCTGCGGAGTATGGTCCGCGCTGGCTGGTGCCCGCCTACTCCGAGGGCCTGCGAGCCCGACAGGTGCAACCGCCTCCGCCCGAGCCCGGGGAGGACCGCCAGGAGATCTTCAAGAGCCGGCTGGCAACTCTGCGCGAGCAGCGCTTGTTCTTCACCTACCCTGGTCTGGACCTGGCCGGCATCCCCGCAACCTCCGGTCCGGATCCGGGCTTCGAAGCCCCGGATGGCTTGAGCATGATACTGATGGTGGAGTGGGTGGACGCCCGTAGTAGCCGGGTCGGAAGTCAGTGGGATGGGAGTGGTTACCCAATCGCGGCCTTTCACCCCGATGGTACGCCTTCGGATCCCTTCGAACTGACTGGCGGCGATGTGCACAGTCATCAGATCGTTACCTACCAAATGGGGCACTGAGATGCTGGGAAAGATTCTTCACCGTGAAAGCGGCACCTCCCTGCTGGAGATCCTGATCGCGGCCGGGATTCTGGGTACTCTTTCCACTTGGGTGGTGGGTGCGACTCAGGACATGAGCGACATGACCGAAGCCAACGCGCTGGATGTGCGGTTGGTTCGCGATGCGCGCAAGGCCATGGCGCGCATGCGTGAAGACCTGGGTATGACCGGGATTCGACTTGTTGACGGGCTTCACTATCCGCACCTGTACTACAACGGCGTGCCAGGAACGGCCCGCATGGCGGGTTCTCGCCAGGCGTTGGATGCCTCCGAATTCATCAGCCGTGGGCACAGCCATGTCCCGGCTCCGATCCAGGGCATGATCGCCTATGTGGATCGCCTGGGTCTGGACCGCAACGATCCCCTCATCCAGTCGTCTCTGATTTTGGCCCTGCCCGCTGATCAGGACGCCAATGGCCGGCCCGATCACGATGTGCTCGGTTATACGATCAGTGGTTCCTACGGAGAGTGGGTTGGGGATGGAATCCCCGAGCTCGACTGCAATGGGGACGGGGTCCTGAGTCAGGAGATCTCTGACCTGGTGCATCCCGATCTCTACCTGGGCCTCGATGGTGCCCGTCTGGAAGTGGACGAGGAAACCCGTATCGCCTGGAGCTTGAACGACATCGCCTGGATCGTTGAGCCGGGTCTCAATGGTCGCAACAACCTGATCCGACGCATTCGCGATCCACGTGTGCCCGTGGGGGATCCAGACTATCCCTTCCGCCGGGAAGTGATTGCTGAGGGAGTCGATTGGCTTGACATCAAGTATGCGGAGGACCTGCAGTATTGGGAGCGCCAGGAAGACTTTGATCCAGCTGACGGAGGTCTGGGTGTAGTGGTCGCTGCCAATGCCCTGGTGGTCACCATGTGGATGCGAGGGGTGGATAGTCGGGGTCGTGCACATCACTATCGCGCGGAATCCATTCTGCGTCTGCCTTTTGGGGATGCGCGTTTTCCCGAGGAGTGAGGGCAGGAAACAAGAACCAATATGCTGATCATCAATCAATCATCTCGCAAAGGCCGGTTTCGCCAGCAACAGGGCATCGCCATGGTCTATGCCCTCTTTGGGGCTTCCGTGTCCGCCGCCATGTTGGCCCTCCTGATGGCCAACTCCAGTCTTGACGCCCAGTCCGTGTCCGTGCGCGAGACCGAGGTGGATCAACAGTATCTTGCCGAGGCGGTGCTTGCCTCCGCTTCGGTGCATCTGGAAGGGCGTCTGGCGAACTGGTATCGGGAGGACGACTGGCAGCAGGCCGAACCCTCCACGGATACGGTGGTGGAGAGCGCCCGCGAGCGTTGGGCCTTGGACGCACCGAGCGGACATGAGGCTTTTTTCATGAAGGGTGTGACCATGGTGCCGACAGGGTATTCAGGCGCGGTTGGGAAGTCCTATCACAAGATCGGCTGGAAGATTCAAGGCCTTGGGGATCCCTATACCCAGGCGAGTTCGGGTGGTGCGTTCCTGCGTCGTACCAGCCGATTGTTCGAACTCAGGGTGGTGGTTTCCGGCCAGGAGAGTTGGCAATTGGTGGGCAGCACGGACGATCCAAGCACCGCGGACATGGAGTTGACTGCCAGTCTGGATCAAATGAGCGTGGGGACCCGCGCCCTGTTTGAGGGATTTGAGGTGGACGGACGAGATCTGTGGGGGGACATGCTTGCCGGATCGGGTGGCACCCGCAAAGCCAGTCAACGGGCCACGGTTACGCGCCTGTTTCGAGTGACCCGCACTCCCGCTACTCAGTACACGATCTTCTACGAGGACGACCTGGAAATCAATCCTGGTCCGAGCATGACGGTTTCTGGGCGTGTCCACAGCAACGGGGATCTGTACCTCGGCTGCAACAACACCCTGACCATGGACACCAACCACATCCGGGCGTTGGGCAATATGTATAGGCGCCGAAAGGACAACACCTCTTCCAACGGAACGGTCATGGTGCGCAAGTGGGTTGCTAACCCCTTCGATCCGACCGAGCCGGCGGATTACTTTCGTATGGAAAGCCAATCCCAACTTGGTTCGATCCCAAGCAATATCAGTGGGTATGACTCAGCTTTCACCGTGGGGTATGACTCCAACGGGGATGGGGACTTCCTTGACAGTGGTGATTGGTTGCCATTTCACGCGGGAGCATTGGAGTACTGGGATGCTCCTGATGGTTACGTGATTCCATCTGAGGAGGAATTCCCCTATACGGTTGGCACCGGGTCCGCCCATCCCGAGCAGGTGGGGCAAGTGCAACTCGCGGACATCGAATCAATCCAGGCGTTCGTTGAGACCCAGCCCGGCGAGAGTGGAGCCTGGGTGCTAGATGGGGGAACCGAAAGCTATCGCCCGGCGACTGGGGCTGATGCTGGACCATTCTTCGATCCTGGGTACTACAACAACAAGGCGGGACTGAAAATCATCGTGGATGAAGACGGGACTTCTTGGCGGGCCTACAGCCCGCTGGTGACCCCTGACCCCATGAATCCCCTCGAGATGGTCGGCTGGGGTGATGTGACTGCTGAGGTAGCTGGGGCGATTTCCTTGAGCACGGTCCCCGACACGCGTCAATCCACCAGCTTTGAAGTGGGTGTGGTTGAGGTGGACTTGGAACAACTGCGCACCCTGGAACTCGCCTACCAGGCCAGCAACGGAGGTGCCAGCTTGGGGATCTTTCCTGCCAACGGCCTCTTGTACGTGGGGCATGCGGCCATAGGCACCGGGTCCGCTGCCAAGGGCGTGCTCTTGACCAACGGAGAGACTCTGCTTGATGATCTTTCTGTTGTCACCGAGGGTTCGCTCTACATTCATGGGGACTACAACCTGAATGGCGGCACCGGTTCGGATCCGATCGTCTCGGCGGTGATTGCAGACGCGGTCAACTTGCTCTCGAACAACTGGGACGGATCCAAATCCCTGGCCGGCGGTTTGCCAGTTGCATCAGAAACTACCTACAACGTTTCCCTCTTCACTGGGAATCTGCCCACAGTGGGATCTTCCTACAACGGTGGCTTCGAAAACCTGCCCCGCTTCCACGAAAAATGGAGCGGCGTACACTGCTACATCAACGGCTCCTTCATCCAAGCCTGGGAGAACCGCCTGGCCACAGGAGCTTGGGCCTACGGGGGCAACCGCTACAAGGCCCCCTACCGTGATTGGGCCTATGATCAGAATCTCTTGATGGAAACCCCGCCCTTCGTGCCCCACACGGTGGAAGCGGTGGTAGTGGCGACGTTCTAGGGCCACCGGTGTTTTGGACCGGGTAGTTCGCGTCTCCGTTCAGACTCTCAAGGAGCGCTACCGTATGGAGCTCGCTTGAGTTGCTTCGGGTTACCAGCTTCGAGGGTTACTGGAACTGAATTGAAATCCCGTCGGTGAAATTGGAGGTGGGCATTCCTATCACCACATCGCGGTACCAGCCTTGGAAGTTCCAGGTTTCTCCTGCTTGTACCGCGTGGTTGAAGGTCGGGGGCACTGGCAGGGAGGTCAGGTTGATGGTCAAATCGATGGCTCCGAAGGGGCCGGAGTTGAGCACATTGTTGCTGAAGCGTCCGATAGGGGCACCCAGGCAGAGGTTGCCCATGGCGCCGCCGGGGCCCACGATCAGGCCCTGGCTGGCGCTACAGAGGAAGTAGGCGAATTGGTTGGGAGGCAGGTCGGTCGCCGCCAGGGTGATGTTGTTGGCTGCGGCCAAATCGCTTCCCGTGGCGTTGATTACCGCTGGCCCACCAGTGGAGTTCGACACATTCGGGGTGCAGTAGCGGGTTCCCAGCCCCGGTACTGTGCAGTCCAATTCGCCCACGGTGAAGTCGTCAATGGCTGCTTCCACAATCGAGCCAGAGCCCGCGTCTTCGGCAATGAACTGCACACGAAGGTTGTTGGTGATGGCCACATGATCTCCCATTCGCAGGGTGTATTTCTCCCAGCCGCCGGACGTGCCAGCGCCCGTGGGTCCCACGGTCAGGGCCAAGGTCCAACTGCTGCCGTTGTTGTTGGAGAGGGCCACCCGGAAAGTGTCCGCACCAGGAGAGGCACCAGCGGTGTTGGAGTACCACAGCCAGAAAGAGACCTCAGGATCGCTCAGACTCGAGACATTGAAGTTCGATGAGCGCAGAGTGGTGAAGCCGCCATCCACATCGTTGCTACCGACGCCGCTACCGGGGTTGGCTTGGCCCGTGAACCAGCAGCTTACGCCGGGCTCGCTGTGGTCGTCTTCCGGTTGGGCGGCGGTCCCGTTGGGGTCGCCGCGCTCCCAGACGCCGGTGGAGGCCGTGTCTCCGGCCACGCCGCCAACCCAACCGGCATTGGTTTCCATGTCTAGGTTGACGATCTGGTTTTGGCCGTAACCAAAGACCGAGGTGTAGACCGTGGTGGGTGCCGTGCTGGGCGTTGTGTAGGTCTGCCCAGAAGTAGAGTCTGCCGCAAAGTACCAGTCCACGCTTGTGCCGCAGATGCCCGTGGGCATGGCGCCGCGCCATGTCGTGCCGCCCACGGCCTGCAGAAGCACGCTTTGCATGCCCGTACCCATGTCGAAGAACAGCTTGGGGCTTGTTGGATCCAAGGCACCGAGTACATTCTCGGTGATGTCCACATCGATGGTGGCACCAGATGGGGCCACTATCTCGGGTGCGCCGCCGGGGATGGCCAGGACCAGATCCGGATCTCCCACATCCCAGACGAAGAAGCCTCCTTCCAGATCGCTGCCGATCACCGTGCCGCTGGCGAAATAGGGGAAGAGGCTCCAGAGACCGTTGAAAGAGGTGCCATCGCCGCTTTGATAGGTGTCGAAGTAACCAATCTCCGGCGGGTTGGTGGCGCTTTGGTTCAGGTCAAAAATGCGCATGCCACTGGTGTAGTTGGCTGCGTACAGCAAGCCACCTTTCGTGTAGCAGTTGTGGGTGATCGCCAGGTTTCCGTTGTTGAACGAGGTCACATAGAAAGCACTGTCCGGGTTGGCCACGTTGATCACATAGGTGGTCGAGGGCAGCACGCCGTTCTCATCGAGCTCGTCGCCCATGTAGAAGAACTGGCGGTCCTCGCTCAGCCAGCCCTGGTGGCTGTAGGCGCTGTTTGGCCAGTAGACTTGACTGATGACAATGGGGTTGGACTTGTTGGTCACATCTACAATGGTCAGTCCCGTGTCTCCGGAGCCCCCACTCAGGCCGGCGCAGCAATAGGCGATCTGGCGTCCGGCATTGGGCCCTGTGGTGTAGGTCACGATCTGGGCGTCGTGTACATAGCGCGTACTCCAACTGCCCACAAACTGGGGGTTGCTTGGGTTGGCCAGGTTGTACATGCGAAGGCCATTGCTGCCGCCGCCGCAGCGGTAGAGGTAACCCGAAACCTCGTCAATGGCCACATTGTGGCTGTTGGCGGTGCTGACATCATCGATGGTGTTGACCAGGCTGACTGTGCCGTTGTCGATGTTTGCCATGCTGATCACCTGGATGCCTCCGGCGCCCTCGGTGACCGAGTAGGCCATGTCGCCGTAGACCTTGATGTCGCGCCAGAGGCTGTCGTTGCCGTCGACCCAGTCGATCAGTTGGGTGGCGGCGGGGTTGGTGACCTCGAAGAAGGCGGTGCCGCTGGAGGTGCCCATGATTCCGTACTCGCGTCCGCTGGGACTGGTGTAACCCCAGCAGTCGTTGCCTGAGCTTGCGTTGTCGATTTGGTTCAGAGGAAACCAGGCTTGCAAGGTCACCCCTTGGGAATCAAAGCCTGCGCCGGGCATGTTTGCAGTTGAGTTGCCTCCGCTCGGGGAGAGGCTGGGGCTGTTGCGCCAGATGGGGCCCCGCACCGGGACCTTGCGACTCAGGATCTTGGGATCATCATCGTGCAGGGCAATCGCGCCGGTGGAAAGCAGGAGCGCGCAAGAGGTCAGAAGCAGGCTTTTCATGGGGAAGGGCAGGGTTTGGGTGAATCGTCAGGGTCAAGTCTATCCCCCTCGCTGCTGGCAAGGGGTCTAGATCATGTCCAGGGAGCATCCTTGGGGCACGGCGGCTGAGGTCATCGAGCCCACGGGAGGCTCAGTGGTCTTGATCTCGGAACGGTGCAGTGGGGGCCCGGGTCAGCTCCTCTGGCAGATCGGCCCCCTCAAGGGCCAGGAGAAAGGCTTCCAGGGCATCCAGGGACGCCTGATCTAGACGCAGGGGCCGCAGCAATTGTTCCTGATGGTGGCTGCGCAGATCCTGGTCTTCGAGGGTGTTGTAGAACTTCAAAACGCTTGACAGGTCGGGAAATTGGCCTTGGTGCCCGTAAGGAGTTCGGCGCGCGAGATTGCGCAGGGTCGGGGTGCGGAACTCGCCATAGGACTCGGAGGTCTGTACCAGGGCGCGGACCCGCTGCGCGGCTTCGCCATTGGGGGCATCGCTGTGGGGGCCTGCTGCGTTGAAGGGACTCGTTTGCACCAGCTCCGCGCCGCGGTAGCGACCTGGATCATCCCGGGGTCCCTCCGCATGAGCGGGGAGCTGGTTGTTGTGAAATTCCAGATCGCTGAAGGTGGGACCCAGGTGGCAGAGGGTGCAGCGTCCGGGGCCCAGGAAAAGGCGTAGCCCCCTCAGTTGCTTAGCGTTCATGGCCTCAGGGTCGCCATCGGGCAGATCGAGGGTCGCGCGGACCCAGCGGTCGAAAGGCGAGCCTTTCCGTATCAACAGACGTTCGTATGCGGCGATGGCCTTGCCCAGCTGAACGAAGAGGGCGTCCACATCTTCGGGCAGTTCGCCGAAGGCATCCTGGTGAGCCCGTCGGAGGTCCGGATCCTGGCGGACCAGAGCTGCGATGGCGTTTCTGTCCCCGGCCATCTCCACCACGTTTTCCATGGGACCCAGGGCCTGCATCCAGAGACTGTCTGCTCGTCCGCCCCAGCCGAGCCAGCGCTGGTAGGCCGCTCCGATCACCGTAGGTGCGTGGCGTTCTCCAAGGCTACGGCCCAGGGCGATGGAGCGCGAATCCGAGAATCCGTGGTCCGGGTCGTGGCAGGTGGAGCAGGAGACCTTGCCGTCTCCCGAAAGGCGTTTGTCGAAAAACAACCACTGTCCGTAGTGGGCCGCGGCGGGATCATCCGCGACTCGGTTGGTGGGGTCGGGCGGAAGCGGGGCCAGCGGACCAAGGTGGCGCAACAGTTCCAGTGGCCAGGCTTGGGCCTGCTTCGGTTCATTGCCAGGCCCGCAGGAGATCAAGAAGAGTCCGATGCCCAATCCAAGGGCCAGGGAGAGCCAGCAACGAAGAGCGACGCTCATGGGATCTAGAAAACCCTGAAAGAAAGTTGCGCGCGTTCGGTCACATGGCCTTGGGTGTGGTCCACATAGATCTCCCAGATTCCCGGCATATGAAACAAGAGCGGCGTGGCTTCGATCCAGCCCTTGTCTTGACTGAGCACCGGGGCCACCTTCATGCCGTGACCGTGTTCAGGCATGTCCGCGTCCAACGTAATGTGCTCGAGGGAATCGTCCAAGGGCTGGCCGCTTGCGTCGAGCAGGCGGAAACGTAGGGAGAAGTCCTTGTTGAGGGGGATCGGGTGGGGGCTGGTGATCAGTTCCAGTTGGAATCCTTGTGCGTTGGCGTTGGCTTTCAGGGTGGGGGATCGCTGGGCCTTGTCCGTAGGTGTCTGCCCGGCGGGGCTTTGTCCCTGGGGGTCCTGTTCCTTGTCGCTGCAAGCCCCAAGCCAAAGGCAATTGAGCACCAGGCATGCACTCAAGATGCGTGTGCTGTGTCTCATCGCTTCTTCCCCTGTTCGTCGTAGACCTCAGGTTTCATGGCGGGCCGCACATGCAGCTTGGACCCATAGGCCCGTACGAATTCTCCGTCCGGGGTGAACACCATGCAACGGTGGTTGCTGTGGTCCACCACGGTCAGGTTGCCGTTCTGACCGATGGACACCCCGCGTGGTCCCAGCAGCCCTTCTGGGCCGAGACCCTCAGTGCCGATGGAGAGGTCCAGGGCCCCGTAGGAATCAAAACGCAGCACCCGGTTCGCTGCCCGGTCGCTGACAAAGATGCGTCCCTTTGCATCAGAGCAAATGCCATCGGGCCGCCGCAGGGCGCCCAGCCCTCGATTGCCGCGACTCTTTCCACTGACCGGATCGAGCCCCACAATGCGGCCCTGCCAGGCATCGCTGACCCAGAGGGTTCCCACAGGGTCAAAGCACAGGTCCACGGGTTTCAGCAACACCCCTGCGCCCAGCATCTTGATGCAGTTTCCGGTCTGATCGATCACAAGTACGCAGCGATTGGCTTCGTCGATCACATAGGTCTTGTCCTCGCGTCGACAGATCGCCGTTGGGCGCGGGTCGTGGAAGACCGAGACGCCTCCCAATTCGTGACCCAAGGCGCTCAGATCCACCCGGCGAATCCAGGCGGCTGCTCCAAGGTGCTGGTTCAGGGGCGCTGTGGGGTCAATCCGCAGGAGAACCTGGTCCATGATCCCTGCGCTGGGGTCTGTGATCCAGGCCATGCGTGTTTCTATGTCGAGCCAGATTCCAGAGGGCTGCGCCCAACGCCCAAGGACATGTCCCCGGCGACCAAAGCTGGTCAGTTCGATAGGTGCTTCTTCCCGGCGTCTGTCGTGCAGCAACACCGATTGGGTTTCTGGTTCCACAAGCAACATCCACTTGCCAGCGGCGCGAATCGCCGGGCCATAGTGGGCTGCGGCCTGGGGAGTGGTTCGGCGCAGGGGATCGATGGTGGGCTCGGCGCCCATGGCGCGGCTAAAGACCTGCACCCGGCCATCCAGGGGTTCCGCCACTGCCATGCGCGTGCCATCTTGGGAGACCGCCAGAGCGCTGGGGTAGTGCAAGAGCCCTTCTCCCTCACGGGGCCAGATCGCGTGCATGCCTACGGTGTAGAGCAGGTCGCCCCCTTCGGTGTGCACGCTGATGCGATGGTTGTCCCGGTCGGCAACAAAGACCCTGTGGTTCCACCAGGCGATGCCTGATGGCGCAGCCAGGAGACCGCGAAAGGCGCCGTAGTCCCCAAACCCTCCTGCATGGTTGCCATCCGGATCAAAGTGCTCTACCCGGGCACGGGCGGCATCGCTGATCCAGATTCCCCCCTCGTCATCCAAGCAGGCCCCGGTGGGTTCGCTCAGGAGGCCCGCGCCCAACTCCAATCGCTTGCTGCCGTGCAAGACAATTACGCGACCGCCGAGCGGGTCGGTCACCACCAATCGTCCTTCGCGCGCGTCCAGTGCGCCAGGCTGGCAGAAGCCCTTGGGCCCCTGCAAAATCGTATCCGCATCACGCCAGGTCTCTACGCCGATCGCCATCACCCGGCGTCGGGCCGGGTCGCTGACATACAGGCGCGTGTCTGCAGCCACCCCCATGGGAGCCAGCCAAGGGGTCTTGGATTCCAGTCGCGTGCTGGGAGTGCCGCTGCTCGAAAAGAGGGAGAGACGACCGCCGTCGGCCTCCACCACCCAAAGGGAACCACTGGGTGTGAAATCCAAAGCCACCGGCCCCTCCAGATTGGAAATCGTGTGCAGCCAGGCACCCAGATGGGTTGCCTCTCCCGTCTGAGCCAGGACTGGGAGGGTCAAGAAGACGCCGATCAGGGTCGGGAGCCAGGGTCGGGCGCGTCTGAACGGGACGGGGGACAGAATCACGGATTCTATTGTGCCTTTGGACAGGGGCCCCACAAGGGGCCAGGGCCGTTCACCAAGAAGATTCACGAGAAGCGTGAATCGACGTCTTTGGTTTTCTAGCGTTGAGGGTAGATGGAGCTTTTCCCCAGCAATGAGGTAACAGAGGTCGTTCGCCGCTGGTCGCGCAATACGACTCTGGACGAACTCAGGGAGCGCGGCGTGGAGAATCTGCGTACGGTGAGCATGAGCCGCGTGGCCAGCCTGATTGAAAAGGCGGTCAACCGGGCCTTGCTGGAACGCACCCTGGGGGATCCCTCTGATTTGGGGGACGCTTTTTCCCGTTCCGCACGGAATGCCTTTGTGCAGTTGGTGCAGGAGCAAGGGGTGGGCAGTTCTGTTGAACAGGGTGCAGGTGGCAGCGACAAGCTCACAAGCGGGTCCATGGATGATGCGGCGGGCCCTGCTCTCGAACGGCTCAAGCACGATCTACGCGAGCGCCGCCAGGTGCTGGTGGAGGAACAAGAGCGCCTGACTAAGGAAGTGGGCCAGGAAGGCCCCGGTGACCAGGATTTGCAGAACAGCTTGACCCGCCTCTTCAGGGCCTGGGGCGGTAATCCGGACAGGCTATCGCCTTTGGAGGCTGAAGTCGTGCGTGTGGGCGTTGCGGCTCTGCAGCGGGAACGCCAGCGGGGTCAGCAGGCGTTGCTGGACGAGAACCGTCGCGTTGTCGATCGGCTTGAGCAACGGGTGCGCAAGCTTTCGCGCACCTTGGAGGTGACCCGTGAGGAACTGGAACTGGCTCTGGATAGACCCTCCTCGAAACTGGAGCCTTCCTTCTTGCCGCGTGGGATGCAGGTCCTGCCGACTCCGGAGCCTCCCGATGAGAACAAGCGAGCGCTCTTGTCTGCGATCTTCGAAGCCAATGTGGAGTTGCGCGCGGCCCTCGACTCTTGAGTCCAATGTTGGACTGGTTCAACGCCGAAAGATCGGCAGCATTCCTTCGGGCACTGACAGGAAGAGGCAGTTCACAGCGGTGGCGTAGGTGATTCCGTAACGGCCGGTGACCTTCTCACCGCGCCCATCTTCGCGTACATCTTGCCATCCTCCGTCCGAGCGTTGGTCAGCGAGGACCTTTCGTACCTCGAACCTGGCCCACCGTCTGAAGTGCTTTGGGTCGGGGTGTTGCCAAAGGGCTTGGGCCAGATAGAGCCTTTCATAGTAGGGGAAGGCCGGGCTCTTACGAGCTGCTTGGGTGGGGTCCACCAGTTTGCGCGCTTCTAGTTCACGCCAGATCGAATCGTAGCCCCGGTCGATGGCCTGCCCCTCATAAACGCCCGTGGCATGCAGGGTCGCGAGGCAAGCTGCGGTCAATGCCACCGAAGTTTGTGGATGGGTCTTGGAGTAGCGAAAGCCACCGGTCTCATCCTGCAGACTCTTGACGTACTCGATCGCATGGCCGATCACCTTGGGTTTGATGCGCAGTCCCGCGTTGCGCGCTCCGCGCAGGGCCTGCACCAGACACACCGTCACCGAACCCTCCTGCTCTGCCGTGCGGCCGGGACCGTAGTACCAGCCTCCGTCCGGACCCTGCATGACCTCGATGTGGCGCACGGCGGCGGAGAGGGCTTGGTCGATACGCTTGCCAAGCGGACTGCGCGGAGACAGGGAGTGTGCCTGGGAAAGGGCCAGGGTTGCCAGTCCGTGGCCATGGGCTCTTGACTGACGGTCTTCGGCGGCGCTAATCCAGCCAGGATGGGCTTCCGTGATCGGAGCCTGGTGGGTCAGGAGGTACTCAAGAGCGCGCACCAACTCCGCTGAATGGGGACCCCTTGTCGGTGTCGATCCGCCAGCCATGTAGGCCAGGGCGCCCAGGGCCGTGACTCCGATGGGGGACTCTTGTTCCCCGTGGGGTACAGGCAGGGAGCCATCGCGCACCAGAGCCTGTCGCGCTGCAAGAAAGTCCAGACCCCGCGTGATCGATGCGCGGATTTCAGCAAGAGCTTTTTGTTCTCCTTTTGCTGGCGGGTCCTGGGAGTGGTGCGCGAGGAGCTTCACTTCCCAAGTCAGGGGCAGGGCGGGGATTCCTCGCTCTGCCAGAATCTCCTCCATGGGCTGACTCCAACCCAGGCATGGCAACAGCAGCAGCAATCCGAGACTGCCCGTGCAGCGGGTGAGGAACTCACCAGGACTCGCTGTGTTCATGATGCGCATGGGGCTAGGACAGATTGTTGAAGGCTGCATGGTAGCGCACTTTCCCAGATTTCTCCTTGAGGGCTCCCGGCTCCAACTCAAGGGCCAGGAATACCTCGGAAGGGACCTCGTATTCGCTGTCGATGCCAAACTGCCCTGCTGGGCGGAAGCCAAAGCGTGGATAGAAACGTGGGTGGCCGAGGACCACTGCAAACGCGAATTCCCCTCGTTTGCAATGCTCCAAACCGGCCTCAACGAGGGCTGTGCCGATTCCCTGGCGTTGGCGCCTGGGTGTCACCGCCATTGGAGCGAGGCCCAGGGCTCTGATCTTTGGATGGCCGCTGAGAGAAACTGGCGAGAACATGATGTGACCAATGACCGTTCCCTTGTCCTCGGCAATGAGTGAGATGTGCGGCACAGCCTGCTCCCGTAGGACGTCGACCAGGTCTGCTTCGGCTCGCGTTTCAAAGGCCGAATAGTTGACCGCATGCACAGCGCTCCGGTCCCGTTCTTCTTCCAGGCGAATCTGCACAAGAGGGTCCAAGGGGCAGGCTTGGGGAATTCTCGGCTGGGGCCATTCAAGCCGCCCGGCATCTAAGCCAGGCCCTAGTGATCGCCGTGCTCGTTCAGCCGGCGGTAGTAGGAGTCGATCCAGTCACGGTAACGGGCGGGCATGTCTCCCTGTCCCTCGGCGCGGAAAATGTCGCGCAGGTGAATCGGCAGATTGCCCCAGATTTCCACATCGTTGCCAGGACGGCGGGCCGCTTCCTTTCCGCCTTCTGCTGCGACCTTGCCGCGATCCTTGCGGCCGCCGGGTTGATCGGGCTGGTTGCCCTTGGGCTGGCCTTGGTCGGACTGTTGTTCAGAAGGCTTGCCTTGTTCTTCACCTTCCCGGGGTTCTTCCGCACCATCTTTCTTCTGGCCGCTTTCCCCTTGGGATTGGGCCTGGGTGCTGCCGGGGGTTTCGGAGGACGAACTGCCCTCACCGCTCATGGAGCCGCTTCATGTGCCGCCGTTTCTGGCGGCGATTTCCAGGATCTCGTCGATGGCCGAAATAATCTGGGCGCCTTCTTCTTGGGAGGCGCTGAGCAGACTTGAGATAGCGGCGCGGGGGTTGGCGTCCGCAGTTTGGCCAAGGTCCTCCAGGTTGGAGGCCTGGACTTGATCCAACGCAGCCACGTCACCCTTGCTGGCATCGAAGAGCAACTGGGTGCTGCGGTTCATGCGTTGCTCGACCTCTTGGAAGAGGCGGATCATTCGTTCCGCATCGGACTCCGGCTGTTCGGCGAAGGGGTTGATCACCACCGGCTTGTCGTCCGCTTTGGGAGCCTGTTCGCCTTCCTGGGCCAGGGCCGGGAGGACCAGCAGGCTGACCGCGATGCAGGGCATCATGCAGAACAGCTTGCGGTGTGTGAGGAACTGGGAGGTGAGCTTCATTGTCTTGATCTCCAAAGGGTCTGTCATCTCATCTTATCGGCGGGCCAGACTTATCTAGCATAGCATGCCCGGCTATTCGTGGCCTAATCCGGATCCGGGACGCCCAGACGGCGCCGGAAGTACTCAAAAAGTTCCCCAACCCGTCTGTGTTGGTAGGCCAAACGGGTCAACTCTTCAAGTAGCAGGGGATCGAGCTCCGCATCGGGGTCTTTGAGCTCAGGGTGCAACATCTGCAACTGGGTGAGACGCTCGAGAACATCTTCCTCGAGCTTCTTCAGCAGACGCAATTCGGCCGCATCTGGCACCAGGGGAGGTGTGTCATCGCTTGGTTCCTGCTCCTCCTGCTCCTGTTGCTCCTGTTGCTCCTGCTCGCGACGCTCCATCTCGTCCTTCAGAGCACCTGCCAGCCAGTCCAGGGATTGGAGCACATCATTCTGCAAGGCCTGCAAGTGAGCACCCGATTGGTAGCCGCCTCCCTCGCCCATGTCGCGCACGATGCGAGTCAGATCGCTCTCGATGTTGCGCATGATCTCGTGGAAGACCAGTACCCCTTCTTCTTCGAGGGCGTCCGCTACCTTTTTGGCTCGTGCGCCCACCGCGTCTTCTTCTCGGGCAATCGAACGTAGGGTGATGCGCGTGCGACGGGAGACATTACGTGAGCCGGCTCGGGCTTCGTCCGCAGAGAGGGTGGCTTTCATTTGTTCTGAGTGGGAGGTCCGCATGGCTTCCACTTCCGACTTGATTTGGAAGAGCAGCTCCTCCTGGCGCAGGCGTTGGTACTGCTCCTCCTCCTCTTCAAGTTCGCGCATGGCCTGTTCCAGGTCCTGCTGGGTGCGCGCTTCCTGCTCTTCGGCCTGTTCCAAGCCACCAGATTCTTCGGGTTGTGTCTGTTCCTCCTGGCCTCCGGATGGGGAGCCTTGGCTCTGGGAACCTGAGGCCTGACTCAAGGACTGGCTGGCCTCTTGGGCGTTCTCTGCGGCGCTGTCGAGGGCTTCGTTGGAGGCCGCTTCGTTGCGCTCTTGGTTGCGACGGGCGAGGTCGAGCATCTCCTGGCGCAGGCGCTCCTGTTCGGCCGCGAGATCGGCGGCGGTCTGTTGGCCCTCCGGGCTCGAAGGTTGGGTGCCTTCCCCCGCGCTCTTCTGGGCCTTGTTCAATGCGTCGATGGCTTCGCGTTGTTGTTCGGCGGCCGCTTTGCCCTGTCCAGGTTTGGACAGGGACCCGGCTGCTTGCTGCATGGCGCTACGGGCCTGTTCGATTGCGCTTTGGACTGCCTCCTGCGCACTCTTTCCCAGGCTTGCGCTGTCGGTGTTCTTGGCCGCTTCGGCCAGTTCCTCTTCCAGGGAGGCCTGCTCTTCTGCCAGGGCCTTGCGTTGGTCCTGCCGTCCGTCTTCTTCTGCTGCCTGGGCTATGGCCTCATCGAGGGCCTCAAGGGCTTGTCGCAGTTCAGATTCTGCCTGCTGGGCTGCTTGCTTGGCGGCGTCCTGCGACTGGGAGCCCGCGGCTTGGGCGGCTTGCTGCTGGGCCTTCGCGCCGCGTTGCAGGGCCTCGGCGGCTTGGCTGGCACTGGCCTTGCTGATCTGAGGTTGGGTGGGGCTGGCGGCAGTGTGTTCCAGGTCCTTGGCCAGGCGCTCGGAGCGTTCTTGGCCCTCTTCCTGGCTGGCCTTGATCGCATCGCCCATGCGCGACTGGGCATGCAGGCCTTCGTCTACTCCGCGGGCGGCGCGCTCGGTTTCCGCGGCGCTGCGTTCGGGGCTGGTGGAGTTCTGCGCCTCGCGCAGGGCTTCAGCAATGCGCTTGGCGGCGGCCCCGGTTGTGGTCTCTTCGGTGGCGAGCTGTTCTGCGGCGGGGAGAGTTTCCGAGCGTGCTTTGCGGGCTGCGTTGCGCGCTTCGGTTGCGGCCGCGGCGAGTTGTTGTGCCTGGGTCTGGGCGGCTGCCCTGGCAGCGGCCTTCTGCGCCTCGGTGCTGGCGGCGCGCATCTGTTCAGCTGTCTCGGCGAGGGCCTTGGCGGCCTCCTGCAACAACTCGTCACCGGAGGCTTGGGCCTGGCGTCCCTTTCGGGCGGATTCTTCTGTCAGGGCAGCGGCGCTGGCTTCGAGATCATCGGCCTGGGCGCTGGCTGTCAGGGAATCGGCGCTCTCCTGCAGGCTCATGGCCTGCTCTTCGGCGGAGCGGGCCGCTTCCAGAGCGGGGCGCAGGGCTTCCAGGCGCAGGGCATCAGCGGGGGACCAGGTGGACAGGGCTCCCACGGCCAGTTCCTGATCGCCGAGTAACTCCGCCAGGCGTGCGCGCAGCTGCTCCAGATCAAAGGTCCCCGATGAGTGGGCAAGTTCTTCCGAACGGTGCAAGAGATCTCGCTGCTCCTGGCTGATCCGTTCAAGGGCTGCTTCCAAGGACAGGTGTTCGCGGGTCTTGGATGCCTGACGCAGGGCTGCGGTCTTTTCCTGCAGGCCTGCTTCCTGGTCACTCAATTTCCGAAGGGTCTCTTTGATTTCTTTCAGGCGGGCCAGTTCTTCTTCAAGGGTATCGAGGGAGCGTCGGTCCAGAAGGATTTCCAGCAGGCGCATCAAGCGCGCTTCTACAGCACGCTGCCGTTCCAGGGCGCTCATGGTGCGGCCACCGCTGAGATCGTCCCGGGAAGAATCGATCAACTCCTCCAAGGTGCGTCCGTTGCTCTCTTGGGCTCGTTGATCCAGATCTTCGAGGGCATCCCGCAGCAGGCCCGCCGCATGCACCCGGCCTTCGGACTCCAAGCGACCGGCCAGGGCGCTCATGGTCTCCCGCAGGCGACGCAGTTGACGGCGGATGAGGGCTTGTTCTTCTGCCAGGGCCGCTTGCTCACGGGAGATGCCACCGTCTTGGGGCGTTCCCTCTTGGAGCGATCTCGTCAGGCCTGGACTGAGCAGCAGGAGGGCACCTAAAATCGGGGCCAGTCGTGCCAGGGTGCGTGGTATGGATCGCAGCTGGATTCTCAGGTTCCTCATTTGTTTCCCTCGGCAAACTTCTTCGTACGCTCGGTCAGGTTCTTTTGTCGGTTGAGCAGGTCCTTCGTCAACGTAAGCACGCTCTGAAAGTTGTCCCATTCTCCCAAACGTGTGCTCAGGGCATCGAGGGCCGCCAGGGAGAGGTCCAGGGCAGCCACGGTGTTCAAGAGGTGGGGCCCGGCGCTGGCCGCGCTGTTGGCCGTGCGGGCACCGGTCAGGGCTTCGGATGCGTCTTTGCCAGAGCCTTCGCTGACCGAGAGGGCGAGTTCCACCAGGGCGATCATCTCTCCCGCGAGTTCCGGGGTGCCCAAGCGACCCGCGCTGAGTTGGGCTGCCACTTCGCGCCAGGGAGCGGGGGCAAAAGTGCGTGCCGCGTGGGTTCCCAGGGCCCGGTGCAGGGCGTCCAGCAGAGGGCCAGCTCGCTCGTCCAGTCGGTTGTAGGTCAGGCCTTCGGCCAGGCCCGAGAGATCTCGCCCCAAGCTCCGGGTGTCTCCCTGCAGGCGACGGGTTGAGTGCAGCAGGCTGCCCAGTTCGCGATCCGTGGCTACCTCGCCGGTTTCCAGGGCGCTCTTCAATTGGGATGCGCGCGTGCGCAGGTCCTGGGTTTCCTGCAGCAGGCGTCCGGCATCTTCTCCGGCCCGAGCGAGGCCATCCTTGACCTTGCGCAGAAAATCATCGCCGCTGACGCAGCGCAGGCGCACGGGTGGGCTCATTGCCTGATGGTCGGGGGAGGGGTGTGAGTCCCGAGCGATCACTTGCAAGATCGCATTCCAACCGGGTTCCACGTCAGCTCCGGCGATCTGATTGAGCTCAATCAACTCGTGCGCCAGAACCAGATGTCCGTTGCCCATGAAACCGCCCTCCAGGGGTGGGGTCTCTTCAAATGCCAGCTCTGCTTCGAGCAGGGCTGTTTCCAGATCTTGGGAGTTGCGCACATCAAAGGCCAGGCGGTCAATGCGGAAGTCATCCTCGGCGCGCACACGCAGGGGGATTGCGCCGCCCTTTACAACGGACCACTCGTTGCTCGCAGGGGCCAGCAGGATCACCTCTGGCTCTCGGTCAGCGATCACCTGCAGGGCATAGGTCCCGGGGTCAGGATTGCTCAAGCCTTGCTGGTCCACAAGCTCCACTTGGAAGTAGCGCTCCACATCCACATTCAGGCTGCAACCCAGGGCCGTGCCCTCTTGGGGGCCGCCGGGGAGGCTCCACGGGCGCGGTACGAGTTCGATCGTGCCTTCCTCTCCCAGTACCCTGAGGACGCCCGTGGCTTCCGGGGGATCCGGGCGAATCAACACGTCGATTCGGCTGCCTACCAGGGCGCGCACCTCTGTGCCACGCACCACCGTGCGCTGCAGGCCCGTATAGCCTGGAGGGGTGACGATGAAGGCCAACTCGCTGATGTCAGGGGGTTCCAGGACTTCGAGGTGAATGCGCGGCAGGCCCCGGTCGTCGTCGCCGCCGATGACCCAGACCTCCTGTGAAGCCTGCACATTGCGCAGGCTGGGGCGTACGCTGGTGGCGCCTGCTGTGTGGACTACGCTGCGACTGCCATCGCCGAAGTGCAGCACGATCTCGTCTGGGATCTGACCCTTGATGCTGACCATCAAGGTCACATCACTTCCTCGGGCGATGCGCGCATGCAGATGGCCAGGACTGGTTTCCATGGCCTCGACTCCCGAGGGCAAAGAGAGCTGTACGTTGAGGTTGGTTCGTCGAGGCCAGGCCACGTCCTGGCCCATGGCTCGACGCACGAAGATCGCGCCCAGGGCGGGGTCGCTCAGGAGCAGGGCACTAGCTAGAGCCGCGCTGAGCAAACCCAGACCCAGCCGTTTGCGCGGTCCCCTGGCATCCAGAACGCGTTTGCTGTCGAGAGTCGTGGCCAGTTCCTCCGCTTCAAGCACCAGGGCTTCCACCAAGGGCCGGGCGGGGTCCTTGAGAGAAATCGTGCGCAACCCGAGTGCGCTGACCAAGCGATCCTCGGCGCCTTCAAGATCTCGCTCCAGCAGAACCGCCAGACCGGCGCCATCGGGCAGTTGCTTCAGGCGTAAAAGAACTTCGCGGCGCAAGACGAAGAGCGGCAGTGCCAGCAGCAGCACTCCGTTCAATACACGCAGAGCCACAGGCAGGTGCAGGCTGCGGTCGGCGAGGTATGCGAATGCCAGCCAGAACCCGGCGGCCAACAATACAGTTCCCAGACCATGCTGCAGGAGCAGGCCGCGCAGGCCAACCCGCAGGCGACCCAGGGCTTGATCCAGCCTGGGCGTGGCCAGTTGGCCTTTGGTCTGGCCTGAATCCGATTGAGTCGTTGGCATTGGATCAGCGCTGGAAAATCGGCAAGAAGGAGTAGGGGATTTCGAGGATCAGGCAACCCATGGCGGTTCCAAAAACCGAGCCGGGGCCCACCTCGTTGGGCCAGGACCCATCCGGAGTCTGCATGCGCAGCAGATGCGCTCTTAGCTTGGTGAAGTAGCGTTGCCAGCGGTCGCCGCCCACGGTGTACATGGCTTGCACTCCATAGTAGTGACCGTACCAATAGAAATAGTGGCCGCGGGTTCCATAGCGCGCGTTGAACATGTCCTCTTCCGCTTCCAGGAATTCGATGCCCCGCAGGATCAGGTCGTCGGAGTAGATACCCAGGCCGTGCAGGGCCGTGACTCCTGCGGCGGTGAGGGGAAAGCTCGAGCGGCTGTGGCTTTCCACCTGGTAATGAAAGGTGCCCAGGTCAGCTCGACTGCGGGAACTGCCGCGCTGGTCCGTGACTGCGGATTCCACCACATAGGCCAGCGCGCGGTCGATTGTGTTACGCGGAACGCGGATGCCGATGTTGCGAGCAGCGCGCAGGGCCAGTACCTGACAGACCACGATGGACATGTCCGATTCTCTTGCCAGGGGAACATAGCGCCAGCCCCCTTGGCCATTCTGACTGCGCACGATGAAGTCCACTGCCGTCTGTAGCTTGGCGCGTACGTCCTGGCGGTGGGTCATGCCGTAGATTTCCGCCAGGAACAAGGCGGCAAAGGCATGGCTGTACATGCGCGTGCCCGCGTGGGTCACATAGCCGTCCTCTTGCACACAGGTGAGCACAAAGTTCAGGCAGCGCTCGATCACCTGACCATGTTTGCCTCGGCCGGGGATGTGCCCCCCCGCCAGGAAGGCCATGCCCGCCAGAGAAGTGACTCCCACGTGTCCGCGGCCCACAGCCGTGGCGCGGTATCCGGAGTTGAGTTTGTAGCCTACCTCGGCGCTCCAGGAACCGTCGCTGCCTTGGCGCGCAGCCAACCAGGCGAGGCCACGTTCCACGGCGGCCTCTTGCTCTGGGGTAATCTCCACCAGAGGCCGCTTGGGTGCGGGCCTCTGGGGTTGATCCTGGGCTGCTGAAGACGAGAGCGCTCCAAGTGTCAGACTGATCAGGAAGGCCAGGCCGTAGATGGGAGCTGCTTTCATCGGTAGTACTCCGAGCGTTGGTCCAGACAAAACCACAGCCCACCATCAAAGGGTACTGCTGAAGAGCGAGCTTGGGTGCCCTGGGGTTTGCGATCCATGTCCTGACGGTCAAGCATACGGCCCGTTCTGCGATCCAGTTGCACGAGTACTGGCTGGGGTCCACTGCGGGGATCTGGGCTCATGCGCGACAGCACCAAGGCCACTCTGCTCTGGCCCCAGATTGGGGGCATGGTCCTTGTGCCGCGAACCGTCAGCAGTTCTCCCGGGAGCTGGGAACTCCATCGGCGACCGACTTCCAGGTCGATGGCGATGATCCGGCGCAGGGTGGTGTCGGCCACCAGCACCAAAGGCTGCTCAAGGTGCAGTGTGTCCTGGCGTTGGATGCCCACCAGTTCTCCTCGGGCGGGGATGCGCGCTACTGGGCTGCGATCGAGCAGACCCCGGTCCCAAAAGAGCTCACAGATCCTGCTTTGGCTGTTGCCGTTCTTGCGCTGGACCAGGACCAACCAGGTGCGCCCCTTGGAGTGCAGTACGTTGACCGCTTCGGACTCGTTTTCCGGGGTGGAAAGGTTGATCTGCCAGATCTGCTTGCCGTTTGACAAGTCAATTGCCATGAGGTGGTTGTCTCGGGGGGTGCCCAGGCGCGAGAGGGGTACCATGATCAGAATCCCATCTCGAATGAAGGCAGCATCCAACTCGGCGGCGTGCGTGCGGGGCACCAGGAAGGACGCGCTCTCACGACCGCTGAAGAGATCAAGGACCAACGCCCGACCACGACCCTCGGGCCAGATGATCACGTGGTCATCGCTGATGGTGGGGGGAGTGCGGGACATGCGCTGTTTGCGCCAGCGCCAGAGCTCTACTCCGGTTTGTGCTTCGAGAGCGAAGACATTTTGGGTGAATCCCCTGTCGGCGCTGGCGATCACCAGCCCGCTCGACGTCTGCACCGACGAGTAGCTGTCCATGCTGGGCGGTGTGGTCCAGAGGATCTCACCTGTGTGCACGTTGATGGTCTCGATCCGCTGAGGCAGGGCTAGGTGCAACAAGTTCCCGTTTGCCGCGCTACGCTTTGGTTCACGGGAAATGCGCGAGCGTCCCAGAATTTCCCGGGTCCAAAGGGGATCGGGTCCGTCTCGGTAGCCTGCGACTTGAGTTGAACGGGCCAGTACCAGCGTGGCCTTGGTTTCGCTGGAGCCCTGCACCCGGGCAATCTCGACCGCGCTGTCTTTAGTCATCGCACGCATGGTCATGGGCGAATTCAGTTGGGGTGCGGGCGGGACGACTTGGGGCTTGCGCTTTGACGCCAGGGCACTGGCGATTTCTTCGATCGTGCTGGGCTGGCCCTCCAGGTCGAGCAACTCACGCTGTGGACTTTCCTTGGCAAGTCGAGCCATGAGTCCAGCCGGGAACTCTGTGTTCCCAAGCTCTGTCACCAGTTTGCTGAGACGCAGTATCTGGGACAGCATCTCGTCGCTGAGATCTGGCACACGCCAGCCATCGGGCAGGGGTGTCAGGCAGAAGCTGGCTGCCATGGCCAGATTGCCGTTGTTGATTGCGTACTCAAAGTGCAGGTCACGGGCGGTGATGGCCGCTTGGGTGTAGGGCCAGCGCTGGGGGATGCTGTCCAGTTGGTCGAAGTCGGGGTTGAGTAGCGCGATCGCCAATTCAGCTTGGGCCTCGTTTTCAATTGCCGGGTCCAACATCCAGCTGTGCTGCTTCAATCCCTCTTGAAGCAGGGTGCGGGCCCATTGCCAGGCGTGCGTGATGCGCGGTCCTGGGCGTTCTTCAAGCCCTATAGAGAAGGGCTCGTCGACCCGCTCCTGGAGGACAGCATAGAGTTCCGCCTGGGCCCGACTCTGGTTCTTGGGGATGGCCTGACTGAGCAGTACGCGCACCCGCTCTGAATGCACAAACATGGCCACTGAAACCATGGCCCGTTCACGGCTGGTCTGATCGGCGGGCATGGTCTGCAGGGGCTGCAGGCGTTGGGTCCAGAGGGGGTCAGCGGGTCGTTCGTTGAGCACCGCGCAGAGCATTTGTTCTTCCGGGTTGGCGGCCAGCATCTCGGTCAGGATCGTTGCCCGCAGGTCCTCATCGCGGCCTCGTAGGATTTCCTGCAGGTGCAGACGCGTCGAGGCTGCGAGTTCCGCGTCTGGCGCAATCTCCAGGGCCTGGCGTAAAGCCAGCTGCGCCCTGCTCATGTCCATGGCTGCCCGGGCCAGATGGGCGCGCGTGAGGTAGAGGTTGAAGAGCTCCCCCTGGGCCTCTCTGTTCTGGGTGCCTGTCAATTCGATGGGGCTGAAGACCTCTTCTGCTTCGGTCAGACAGCGATCCGCTTCGATCAAGTCCCGGGCGTCTTGACGACTCGTGATGATGGATTCGGCGCGACCCACCAGCAACTGAACCAGGCGGATGCGCGGCAGGGCTCGCTCGGTGTCATCCATGACCGCCTTGCGAGCGCGGCTGAGAAGGTCGTTCCATTCGAAGTACCCCTGCACACCCCGGGCGTCCGTGATGAAGAAGACCCCTTCCTCTACCAGCAGATTGCCATCGTGCAGCCATTGCAGGATGCCCGTGCGGCGGCCCGTGCGGGCGTCGAGTTCCACCAGTTCTCGGGTGTCGGGAATCAGAATTGTCGAGCCTGTGATCAAGGGCTGTGCAACCACCGCACCCAGGGGCTGGGAGGTTCCCGCAGGAAACGCCCAGGCAAGCCGCCGGGGGGCGCGCATTCCCAAGCCTCCTGCGGGAGTTTCAAAGGCCGCCACCCGACGCCCCCCAAGGATTACCCGCCGGTTGCTGATCCCCACCAGATGATCGAGCACACCCTTGCCCCTGAGGGAGTCGACCCCCAGGCACAGGATGGCGTTGGAGACCTTCCATTTCGGCTCTCCGCTCTTCAAGTCCAGGCAGATCAGATCGGGACTGTCGAGGGGAGTCGCAAGCAGCAGGCCTTCGCTCAGGACAGGAGGTACATTGCGCCAGACCGTACTCATGCGGCCTCCCTGTTGCCAGCGGCCAGAGGTCATTTCCACCTGGTCATAGGAGGTTACCCAGAGTGGTGTACCGCTGAAAAGGTCCAGGGCCGCGAGGATTCCCAACTGGGTCTGTACATACAGGCGGCCATCCGCATGCACCACTGGTGGCGCGACGAATTCCTTGAGAGCGCGGCCGAACATGTTCAGCTCGCGTTGTCCTGTGATCAGTGGCGTTTTCCAAACCAGATGCCCATCTTCAAGGTCGTAGCAGGCCACGTTGAGTTCAATGCGACCACGGGTCCGGACGCACTGCACGATCACATGGGAACCCACCACCAGGGGCGGGCTGGCGATAGTGAAGCGTTCTGCATAGCTGCCAGAATCTCCATCCCAGTTTCCGTGAGGAAAGTGATCCCAAATGCGCTCGCCGGTCTCCAGATCAAAAGCTGCCAGCCGTCTTTCGGGCAGCACCTGGATGATCTCAAGATCGTTGTAGTCCTGTTCCGGTTCCACTTCGAAGGGCAACTGGAAGGTACTGACCACGGTGGTCTGGCTGGCGGCGGGGGAGACGATGCGTTCGCGGTTGTCCACCGCCTCACTGAAGCGCCGGTTGGAATAGCTGTTCGATTCGATCTCATTCCATCCGGGCAATTGTTCCACCAGAGGGTCGCGGCCGCTGCGCCACTCGAGGTCGCCGGTTTCCGCATGCAGGCAGAACAGTTCGCGACTGGTGCTGACCAGGAGACGGTTTTCAACGCGAATGGGGAAGAACCTCAGGCGTCCTTCGCGGCTGGGATGGAATGGATTTTTGGGCAAGGGCAGTCGGTTGGGCCAGCCTTCGGGTTCATTGCCAAAGGCGCGGCCCACGAAGGGCTTTCCGTTTATGGCCGAGAGCCCGCGCTGGGTCGGTACGGTCGAGTCGGGATTCCAGCGGCTCAGCCGGCGGTCGAGGGCTGCCCAGATGGGATCCTCCCCTGTCCGTTGCCTGGCCTCGGTTGGCAGGTCAGTTGATGTTTGATTGGGATCGAGGGAGCGCGCTGTCCGGTTCCAGGCGGCTCGCGCCAGTCCGGGGCGCCCGGCCTCGTACTCCACATCGCCTACTGCCAACCAGGCCCGGGCGGCGGCCTGGGTCAGGGGCCAACGGCGCGCCAGTTGCACGAGAGCTTCGTGCTCTCCACGGGCCGCTAATTCCAGTGCGCGTACCAGGGCGCGCTGGGCCGCGGCCTGATGGCGTTGACGGTAGAGGCCCACTGCTTCGGGAGGTGCTGTGCTCAGCATCTGGAGGGCCCAGCGATCGACTCCCACGTAGCGCAGCATGCCCTCTGTGTGCTGCTTGCTGGTGCGGCTGGGGGGAGGCCCTTTGAACTTGAGAATCGCCTTGGGGTGCTCCTCCCTCAGGCGTTGCATTTCCGCCAGCCCTTCGCTGTAGCGTGCGGCGGCAAAGTGCTCTTGCACCTTTTCTGCCAGGGCCCTGGCCATCTGCGTGTCGTACAGGTGAAAGGCATTTTCCATGTCCTTCTCCCCCAAGCCCTGGGTCAGGGCAGGGGGCAGCAACAGCAGCAAGGCTGCGATCCCAAGGTGTGACCAGGGACGGATGCTATGACGTGGAAGCATGGGTATTCGTGTTGTTGGGCAGGAGCCGCGGCGCGACACCTGTGTTCAGTCGGGCATCGCCTCAGATCAACTCATGGCGCTTGCGCAGGATCCACTCAAGGGTCAAGAGGGCCAGGACCCCCAGCAGGGTGCTCCAGCGGTCCCAGGCATCGTCCAATTCCTTGGAGATTGGCTCCCGGCGCTCCTGGCCGCCAGGCAGGGCGGCCAGCAGGGGGCTCAGGTCACCTGGAGTGACCGCCACTCCTTCCGTGCGTTGGGCCAGGGCCAGCATGCTGGGGGCGTCGGGGGTGGGATTGCTGTTCTCGCGGCTTGGCAGGACCACATCGTATTGGGTGCTGGCGAGATGTTTTCCCTGCTGTTCGATCCAGGCGCGCCAGTTGCCCGCGCGGCCCGCGTCCTGGCTGGCGCGGAAGACACCAGGTCGGGTCGGATCAGCCTTGAGCAGAATCGTGCTACGGCGACCATCGGGATCCTCCAGATGGACCTCCTGGCTTTCCGCTTCCAGGGGTCGGAAGTCCTCGTCCTGAATTCTCGCCTCCAGGGTCACGCGTTCATCAAGACCGTACTCGGGTTCCAGGGAGTCCAGTTGAAAGCGTCGATCGCCACCCTTCAGGCGACCGATGGCCAACCAGCGAATCACATTGCGCCAGAAGCGTTCGTGGTAGCGGTGCTCGTAGCGGAACTGCCAGCGGTGGGTTGAGTCCAGTCCCAAGAAGAGGGAGCGGCCCGCCGGGTGATAACCCGCCACCAGCAAGGGGTCCCGTTCACCACTGCCGGAAAGGGAGGCGCTGGGGTGTCGCAGGAGAACCTGGGCTCCGGGCTTGGGGCCGCGCACCGGGAAGTGCCAATAGAATCCGCGCAGGCCATCGGGTCCTTCCCAGAGTTGCTGATTGATCTGTGGGTCCTGATGCAGGCGCACGATTTGGTGAGGGTTGGCGGGCTGCTCCAGGGTCGGCCACTTTTCCACGCTGGCGTCCACTTCGAAAGCCAGGGAACCGGTCGGGTCGAGCACCACGGGCAGCAGCTGGGCAAACTCCGTACCCGCCACCGCCTTGGGCATGTCGTATTCACCGGCGATCACGCACAGGCCTCCCCCCTCTTCCACGAAGTCGGTCAGGCTGGCTACGAACTCCTGGCCCAGGGCCGGGTTGGTGGAAATCGCCCAGGGGTTCAGGTCCCCCAGGATGATCACGTCGTAGGCATCGAGCAGGGCCTGACGCTCAGTTGGGACCCGGGTCAAGCGATCCAGGCCGCGCGTCGCCTCCTGGGGGAAATCCGGCGTGGCCGAGAGCAAGAACAACTGGGCTTCGATGCGTTCATCCGCACGCAGGAGCATGTCCTTCAATTGGCGGTACTCCCAGCGCGGGTAGCCATCCACATACAACACCCGAATGCGCTCTGGATTGATGCGCACGGTGGCGCTGACCTGATTGTCGTCTACCATGCGCTCCTCGGACAGGGGCGGGACGCTGATTCGGAAGCGTCGTTCGTTGTTGCCCGAACCCGTGCGCTGACCCTCGGCGATCAGGGTGACTCGCTGGCCCTCGCTGTTGACTTGAATGCGCGCTTGATCGAGGGTGCGTCCAATGCCCGAGGCGCTGACTTCTTCGAGTACCACTTCGATCGACTCGGTTCCCATCACGCCGCGACCGCGTACGCGCACTGTGATGCCGATCTCGTCCTCTTCCAGCACCGAACTCGGCACCTCCACCAGTTCAAGGAGCAGGTTGCGCTCGGGGCGTGTGTCTCCGATCACGATGGTGTGTACGGGGATGCCGGCCAGGCGAGCTTCTTGAGCCGCGTCGAGGGTCGCCAGGCCGCCGTTTGAGCGTCCATCGCTGAGCACAATCATGCCGGTTACATGCCGACCCCGGGCCCGGGCCAGGGCGCTGGTCAGGGCGTCCCCAAGGTGGGTCGCAGAACCACGGCCCGTGAGGTTGGTGCTGTCCGCCAGGGGCTCGGCTCGTTGGGCGAAGCGCATCAGGCGGGTGTCGTAGCCCCGTTGCTCAAGGTGTTCGGTGAGTTGTCCCTGCAGCAGGTTGGTGGTGATCTCTGCCCGTGTGAATTCTCCCGGGTCGGCCCCCAGGATACCCATCAAAGCCGCGCTGGCCTGGGCGTCACCCGAGTAGGCGTCACGGCGACTCATACTGGCGGAGTCGTCCGCCAGAATCAGGATTTCGGCCCGGGAAACTCGCTCCTGGGAGCGAACTTCCACAGGTCGCGCCAAGATTGTCAAGAGTCCCAGGAGAGCCAACCAACGCAAGCCCACCAGGAGCGCACGCATCCCTGTCCCCAGACGTTCGGAGCGGTAGGCGGCAAGCGCAATTCCCAGAGAGATGGGCAGGATGATCAGGGCCACAACCCAACCGGCGGGCAGCTCCAAGAGACGCCAGCTGGTGTCCAGGGACTCGCCGATTTGAGGCGCTGGCAAGAGGGCCATCATGCCCGTCCCCCTCGGCGGCGACCAAGGCGCGCTCCCCAAAGGGACTCGCATACCAGGAACAGCAGGCAGAACCAGGCCACCAGACGCCAGAGCTCACCTTCCCTGTCCTCGCCGGTCGTACCCGTGTTCGTGGAATCATTGCGGGGCGACGCGCTGGTCAGATTCGGGTGCAGACTTCCAAGCCGTTGGGCACTGAGGCGCGCAAGATCTGATTCGGCGGGGTCAACGGTGATAGCGAAGGGAATTGGTGGACTGTCTGTCGTCCTCACGGTGTAGAGACCCACCCGTTGGGTGTCGTTGCCAGCGGGTCGTGGCAGGATGAACTGTCCGGCCGGGGTTGGAGTGGGTTCGCCTGCCAGGGTGCGGGTTGTGCCATCCGGTCGCATGAGAATGGGCTGGCGCGGGAACTCCGTGGTCTTCAAGAGGGGCGACTCTCCTGGCAATGCGGAGAGTTCCGTCGCGTCTCGTCGTCCTGCATAGCGCACCCATTCCACCACCAGGGGCACCATTGCTGGAGCCAACTGGGGCAGCGGAGTCCAAGCGCGACCGATGGTAGTGGTCCAAAGAAAGGTGCGTCCCGCAGCCCAGGGGCGCTCGATCAGCAGGGGACTGTTGGCATCATCATCAAGACTGGCCAGTACCCGTGCATCTCCCAGGGGGCGCACACCGAGAAAGTCATCGATGGGAATCTCGGTTAGAAGGCGTCGGTGACGCTCGCTGGCGAAGAACTCCAGGATTGGACTTGTGGCGTCGAACTCCTTGACCCGGTAGTAGCTCTCTCTGCGTGGGCTGGAAACCCGGCGGATCGGCTCTGCGGGCAAGAGCCCGCTGCCGTCCGAGCGGAACATACGCTGGCGCAGACTCTCCAAGTCTGCCATCCGCTCGCCACAACTGATCACCAGGCTGGCGCCCTCGCCCACGCGCTTTTCCAGGGCACTGACCGTGGCGCTTGAGATCGTGCCCACATCCGCCAGCCAGATCACATCGAAGTCCGCCAGATTGGTATCGCCCGCGGCAAAGGCGCCGGCGCTGACTTCATCCACTTCGAAGGGACTCGGACGGCCGTCTCCCCGTGGGGCTTCCAGGGCCAGTATCAAGAAACCCGCCTCGTCTTCCAGCAGGTCATCGCTGGGGGAACCGTTGATCACCAAGACCCGCGTGGGGGGTGGCAGGATGATCACGCTGTGACGTAGATCGTCCAAGGCGAATTGGTCTCCGTCGAGTTCCGCCACCAGGGTGTGGGCCCCGCCTTCGGTAAAGGTGAATGGGAAGCGAGCTTCGAAGTGACCTCCAGCTGGCAGGTTGATCCGCTGCGAGGGCAGGCGGTTGCCGTCTACGCTGAGGGCCACCCGTAGCTGGGCCCGGGGCTTGCTGGAGTAGCTGCGCAGGTGCACGATGATCTCGGTGGCCGTATTGGTTTGCGCCTGATCGCCCAACAGAGAGATACCTTCTACCGTGCAGTTGTCCGGTTGCAGGTTCCCATCGGTCAGGTCCTGTACCAGCACCGAGACGCCGAGTTCTCCCAGGGCGCTGAGGGTTTCGGCCAGGGCCGGCCTCAAGCTATCTGAATCCGGGCGCAGGAAGAGGTCTCGCTGGCTGTCGCAGTAAAGGTGCACCTCCATGGTGCTGATGCCGCTCTCGCCAGGGTTCTCCCGGACCAACCGAAGGGCTTCGTCCAGAGCGCCTGACAGATTCGCGCGTTCGTCGGTGGGTGTGGTCTGCAGACCGTTGGATTGGCCCAGTGTGGGCAGTACAAGCAGAGCTTTTTCAGGGCTGGGCCATGAGACCAGGCGCGGCTCTGAACCGGCCAGGATCACATACAGTCGGTCTCCGTCGCTGCCGTCCAACTCGGCCGCCAGAGCCAGGGCGCCTTCGCGCAAGAGATCGAAGGTGTTGCCCGCACCCCGGCGCAAACCAGTAGAGGCAGAACCGTCCAGGATCAGGACCACATCCCTGGTGTGCTCGGTCAACTGCCCCAGGCCGCTGGCTCCGCGTACAAAAGGCCGTGCTATGGCGAAAGCCAGGAGAGCAACCGCTCCCATACGCAGCAGCAGCAGCAACAGGTTTTCCAATTGCACCCGTCGGCGGGTGCGTCGGTGGGCCGCCAGCACGAAGCGCATGGCACCCCAGGGTGCGGGTCTGAAGCGCTGGCGATTGAGCAGGTGAATGATCAGGGGCACCGCTGCGAGAGCAGCTCCCAGGGCCAGGGCCGGGTTGAGGAAGCCCTCGATCATGTCCCCTGTCCTCCCCCCCGGGCGCGGGCGGCGCGGTGGGTCAAGTACGTGCTGATGACCGCATCCAGGGGCTCATCCGTGCGTGCAAGAATGCAGTCCACATTCAATGCGGCGGTGGCCCTGGCAAGTTCTCGGTTGTGCCGGGTGATCTCCTCGATGTAGGCCTCGCGGATCGCACGCGGATCGATCTTGCGCTTGCCCGCGTCTTCCAGGCCTTCGAGTTTTACCAGATGGTCGAAGCTGAACTCCAACTCCTCGGGGTCAAGGATTTGGAAGAGGATTGGCTCGTGGCCTTCGTGCAGGAGGCGCTTGATGCCATCGATGATCGTGTCCAGGTCTTCGAAGAAGTCGCTGAAGATCGCGGTGATGCCCCGTTGTTTGAGACGCGGTCCCAGGCGATTGAGGGCACCGCCAACGGCGGTCTTGCCTGTGGGCTGGGCATCGGCAAGCACTCCAAAGACCGCCACCTCCTGGCGGGCGCCATTTCCGGGAGGCACCTTGGCGCGCCAGTCCTCGTCGAAGACCACCAGGCCCACTGTGTCCCGTTGTCCTAGAACAAGGTGCGCCAAACTGGCGGCGCACCAGCGCGCGTAGTCGAGCTTGTTCCAGTCCAGGGATCCGTAGCCCATGGATTCCGATGCGTCGAGCAGCAGGTTGAGGGAGAGGTTGGTCTCTTCCACATATTCTTTCACTACCAGACGATCTGAGCGGGCAAAAACCTTCCAATCGATCTTGCGTAGTTCATCGCCGGCGGCATAGGGTCGGTGTTGAGCGAAATCCACCGAACTCCCCCGATGGGGGGTGCGGTGATGTCCCGCCATGAATCCTTCCACGGCCTTGCGGGCCACGAATTCAAGGTTGGAAAGGCGGTCCAGCACCGCCGGGTCGATTACTCCCAGGGAATGGGCCATGGGCAGTGCTTAGTTGTCGGCCTTGAGACCGGGCAGGCCGACACCAACTCCCGCCCCAAGCTGGACCTCTTCCAGCAGGCGGTCGACGATCATGTCCGAGGTAATGCCTTCCGCCTGGGCCGCGAAGCTTGTCACGATGCGGTGCCGCAGGACAGGGTGGGCTACCGCTCGCACGTCTTCGCTGGCCACATGGTTGCGGCCGTGAATCGCTGCGTGTGCCTTGGCTCCCAGGATCAGGTTCTGACCCGCCCGGGGTCCTGCACCCCAGGTGACGTATTGTTCGACAAATGGCAGGGGATCGCCGGAACGCACACGGGTGCCTCGGGCCAGGGCCAGGACAAAGTCGAAGACCTCGTCCGCCACGGGCATCTCACGGATCGCTCTCTGCAGACCGAGCAGTTCTTCTGCATCGAGCACATGGTCGATCTCGTTGCTTTCGTTGGCGGTGGTGCGCCGCAGGATTTCGCGTTCTTCTTCCAGGCTGGGATAGTCCACCTGAACTTTGAACATGAAGCGGTCGAGCTGGGCTTCGGGCAGGGGGTAGGTGCCTTCCTGCTCGATGGGGTTTTGGGTGGCCAGCACGAAGAAGGGCGTGGGGAGGTGGTGGGTTTCTCCACCGCTGGAGACTTGTCCCTCCACCATGGCCTCAAGCAGAGCCGCCTGGGTCTTGGGGGGTGTGCGATTGATCTCGTCCGCCAGCAGCACATTGCAGAAGAGAGGCCCCGGGGCGAAGCGGAACGAGCGCGCACTGGTCTCCGGATCGATGTGCAGGAGCTCGGTGCCGGTGATGTCCGAGGGCATCAGGTCGGGGGTGAACTGAACGCGATTGAAGCTCAGTTCCAGGGTGCGCGCCAGACTTGAGATCAACAGGGTCTTGGCGAGTCCCGGGACACCCACCAGCAGGCAGTGTCCGCGGGTCAGGATGGCCATCAGGAGTTGTTCCACGACTTCGTCCTGGCCAACGATGACCTTTCCGAGTTCTTGGACGAGGCGGCCATGAACTTCGCGCAAACGCAGGAGTGACTGGTCAAGCATGGGTGTCTGAATGGTTGTGGGCCTTGCCCGCTGGAATCGACGGGTTGCAGGGGGGAGCGCTACTCTAACGACCCCTGCCCAGCTGCCCCAAGTGCGACTCTGTTCTTACGCAGAATGTGGCGGGGCGGTGGAAGGGATGTGAGTCAAGTCATAGCCCCAGCGGGGGCCTGCGTCACCCCCATGTCAGCGCAGAACTCGCAGCACCCGCACCGTGTTGGCACCCAGCAGCAGAATGTGCTCCCGCAGGCCCACCAGATCACCCCCCAGATCCTGGCCCAGCAGGGCGGGCGCATCCAGCAGGAGCATTTCTCGGCTGCGGTCGAACAGGTAGAGCCGGTGATTGGTGGCCAGCAGGGTGCGGTCTGTGCTGTGCAGGGAGGTGCCGGTGAAGCGTTCGGCGGGACCCAGGTGCAGCAGGGGGTCGGCGGTTCCTCCAGATTCATCGCTCCCGCGGTCCAGACTGACCTCGATCAGGGCTTCCCGGGGCCCGCTGCGGCCCATCAGAAGCAGGCCCGACTGGCTGCTTCCGACCAGGTCGAGGGATTGCCCAAGGTGCAGGATCGGCGCCAGGAGGGGGGTGGTCCCGGGTCGTGGATCCAGTCGATACAGGCGGTCTGAGTCCCCCGGGGCGACCCAGACCCCAGTTGGGGTGCTCAGGGGCGGACGCGAGCCGGGCCAGCCCGGGGCGTCCGGATGCCGTCGGCGCGTGCGCAGGGTCCAGAGCAGTCGTCCATCCAATTCAACTGCCGCCACCAATCCCGCATTTGTGCCGCACAAGATGGTCTCCCCGACCAGAGCCAGGGGCATCGAGACCGTGCGCAGCTCCGGGGAGTAACCCAGCAGGCTGGATTCCCGGGTCAGATCGCTGGCTTGGGTGATCAGCAGGGAGCGCAGGAGTCTTCCGCTGGCCAGATTGAAGCTGATCAGGGTGAGGTCCCCGTCCTGGAAATTGCCGTCCACCGTCTGACCCATGCTGCGCGCCAGCACAAAGAGCTGGCTGCCCACGATCAGGGGGCCGGGCTGATATTCAAGGACTGCTCTCAGATTCGGGCCGTCATCGGTTGCGCCGGGACCTTCCCACTTGAGTCCCCGGCGGACCCATACCAGGCTCGGGCGGTTCGAGGGGTTGCGCCTGACCATTGCCAGGGCATTGCCCCGGGCGGGTCGCGCCAACCCGCGAATCGTGCGTCCGGGTTCCCCTCGATCGATCACCAGCACCACTTGCTCGCCATCGCTGGCGGGCAGCAGGCTCCAGCCCCCGGCGGTGGGGGCGGCCACCGGGCGCAGCTCCCCGGAACCGGGCAGGCTCCAGCCCTTGAGCAAGATGCGTTCCGGCCGTCCCATTCCATCGAGGCTCTTTGGCTCATAGAACAAGGCGATGCGTGGACCCTGAACCAGGGCCGATCCGTCGCTCAGTTCGACAGCGCCCAGGCGCAGACCACGGCCCAGAGGGACCCGGTTGAGGGAGTGGGCAGCCAGGGCGAAATTCTCCAGACGATCCTGGCGCGCTGTCTTCAATTTTCTGGCACCCAACAGAGTTTGTTGCCCACCTGGATCTTGGCCAGCCAGACTCTGGTGGCGACGCTGCACTGCGCTTTGCAGTTTATCCCGTGCTCCTTGAGGGGTTGAGAGGCGCGAATGGCGTCCGGCTCGCTTCCACCACAGTCGCGCCGTGGCGAGGGCACCCTCTTCAGCTGCTCGGTCCCCCAGGATGAGCGCCCCGTGGGCTGCAGCTTGGGTACCCGGATGGGTGCGCTCGATGCGCTCGAGAGCTCCGTTTGGTTGGCTGTCTGGCAGACTGGTCAGGGCTTCTGCGCCCAGGGTCTCAAAGCGCTCGGCCCAGAGCAATCGTTGGGCCGGGGACAGGGCACCGATCCTGCGTAGCACAGCTTCTTCTACACCGAAGGTCGTGCGGGTGCTTTGTTCTTTGCTCAGCCCGGAACCTTGGGCACTCACCGCTGCGCCTTTGGAGCTGACCAACAGGGCGCGATGCCAGGCGTCGAAGGCGCGGTTCAACCCGTCGTCTTCCCTGACCCTCGCCAGCAGGGCATCTCCCTCGGCCATGGCGGTCTGGGCAGCCTTGTCTGTGTGTTGGAAGGCGGCGTTGCCCAGGGGACCCTCTTGGGGGAAGGCTCCCAGCAGACAACCTGCCAGGATGGCGATCACCGGTTGCACAAGGATCACTGGGGGTCGTCCGCTTGGGGCTGGTCGTCGGTCAGGGCCTTGAGTTCCCGTCGACGGGCCTCTGTTTGTGCATGCCAGATGCGTTCCTTGCGCGCTTGGAAGATCGGATCCTGCCAGGCATCATGTTCCCTTTGGGCCTGTAGGTAGGCCTTGCGGCTGCTCTTGTGTCGCGCTTCTACGGCGGGGCGCTGGGCCTCCAGACGACTGCGTTCCTCCAGGGCTGGCTTGAGGCCCAGGAGCAGGATCATCAGCAGCAGAACGATTGGCGTCCAGAGGGGAGCCCAGTGCAGCAGGAGGTTCAGCAGCTTGCGAGTGGGCCGAACGAAGAACTCCAAGGTCCCCCCCGAGGGGGGCTCTTGTCCGGATTCTTGTGAGCCGTTGTTCTGCAAGGTCTTGACTTGGGGCTGGTTCTGTGTGGTGCAGGGGAATCAGATCGAGGTCAAGTCACGCGGTCCGAAGCGGGCGCTGTCGCCGAGTTCCTCGGCAATACGCAGCAGTCGGTTGTACTTGGCCACGCGTTCGCTGCGGCAGGGGGCGCCGGTCTTGATCTGGCCTGCGCCCGTGGCCACCGCAAGATCGGCGATGGTGGTGTCTTCGGTTTCCCCTGAGCGGTGACTGATCACCGAGCGGTAACCCTGGCGGTGGGCCAGGGCGATTGTCTCCAGGGTCTCGGTCAGGGTGCCGATCTGATTGAGTTTGATCAGTACTGCGTTACAAGCGCCCTTCTGGATGCCCTCGCGCAGGCGCTCCACATTGGTCACGAACAAGTCATCACCCACGATTTGCACCTTGTCGCCGATGCTGCGGGTGAGCTGTACCGTGCCGTCCCAATCGTCCTGATCGAAGGGGTCTTCGATGGAGAAGATCGGGTATCTCTCAGCCAGGTTCGTGTACCAGGCGCAGAGGCCCGCAGCGTCGAGTTTTTTTCCGTCGATGTTATAGAAACCATCCGAGTAGAACTCACTCGATGCTGCGTCGAGGGCGAGCACGATGTCCTTGCCCGGTTGCATCCCGGTTTTTTCGATCGCTTCCAGAATCAACTGCAGTGCCGCCTCGTTGGACTCAAGGTTGGGAGCAAAGCCTCCCTCGTCGCCCACTGCGGTGTTCAGTCCGCGCTGCTTGCAGACTCCCTTGAGGGCATGAAAAACCTCTGTGCCCATGCGCAGGCCATCGGCGAAAGTCGTGGCACCCATGGGCATGACCATGAACTCTTGAATGTCCACGTTGTTGTCAGCGTGTTCGCCCCCGTTGATGATGTTCATCATGGGCACGGGCAACACATGGGCTTGGGATCCACCCAGGTAGCGGTAGAGGGGCAGCCCCGTGTCCGCCGCCGCCGCGTGGGCCGTGGCCAGGGAGGCGCCGAGGATCGCGTTGGCTCCCAGGCGCGATTTGTTGGGGGTACCGTCGAGGTCGATCAGGATGCGGTCGACTCCACCTTGGTCGAGAGCCGGATACCCCTGCAGGGACTCGGCGATTTCTGTGTTGACGTTCTCCACCGCTTTGAGCACGCCCTTGCCGTCGTAGCGGCCCTCCTCATCACGCAATTCGCAGGCTTCGTAGATGCCCGTGGATGCCCCCGAGGGCACTGCTGCGCGCCCGAACGCACCGGAAAGGAGCTCTACTTCGACTTCGATGGTGGGGTTGCCCCGGGAATCAAGAATCTCCCGGCCTTGGATATGGACGATTTCGCTCATTGTGGGGGCGATGCTAGTGCTTCGGAGGGCGTGGGTTCTACCCCTTGAGGCCGTTCCGGGCAGGTTTTGGGACACTCCTCCCCCGGGGGTGCCTAGGGGGCCGCGCTATCATGAACCCTCGGCCGGGGGGACCTCGATCTTGCGAGGTTTCAGTCCTGGTCCCACTTCATTTCCCCGTACATCTACTCAGACCTCCTTGCGACGCGCCAAGTCCCTGCCCAACCTGTTGACCCTCGGCAACGCCTTCCTTGGCCTGCTGGCGATATCCAAGGCCATCGATGCTCTGGTGCTGGGCACCGATGAGGGCTTTGCTGCCCTCTTCGAGACCGCCTGCTGGTTCATCATGGGGGCCATGCTGCTCGATGGTCTGGACGGCCGCGTGGCTCGCATGACCGACTCCTTCAGTGATCTGGGGGCCCAGCTTGACTCCTTTGCCGACGCGATCACCTTCGGCGTGGCTCCGGCCCTGCTGGCCAAGGTCATGCTTGAGCAGCAGGAAGTGCTGCACCCGCGGCTGAATTTCTTTGTGGCTGCCCTCTATTCCCTGATGGCGATCATGCGTCTGGCGCGCTTCAACCTGTCGAGTGATCACGACGAGGAAAGCCACCGCTCTTTCCGTGGTCTGCCTTCGCCCGCCGCGGCCGGCACCCTGGTGGCCACCATGATGATGTCCCAGGCTCTGGCCGGGGGTTCGGGGGAGCGCGCCGAAAGCACCACTCCCATGGAACATGTTCTGGCTCTGATTCCCGAGGCCTTACGCATGAGCCTGGGCACGGGCTTGCAGTACCTGACCTTCTTGCTGCTGCCGACCCTGGCCTTGCTGATGGTCTCCAAAGTGCCCTACACCCACGCCTTCTCCAAGTTGATGAGCGCACGGGGCCGTTGGGCTATGGTGCGTCTGGTTCTGCTGCTCCTGTTCCTGGCTCTTGCGCCGGTGCTGACCCTTTTCATTTTGGGTTGGGTCTACTTGTTCACCGGGTTGCTCCCGTTTCTCCGTCAATGGCGGAATGGGACCCTTGAAGGGAATGAGACGGCATGAGCGAGCGGGTGACAGCTGCAATCGCGGTGGGATCCAATCTGGGAGATCGGGAACGCAACCTGAAGCGTGCCCAGTCTTTGTTGGAGAAGACTTCTGGCGTAGTGCTTCTGAGACGCAGCAGCTGGCATGAGACCGAGCCCGTGGGCGGTCCTTCCGATCAAGGCCCATTTTTGAATGGCGTCTTCCTTGTGGAGACAACCCTCGCAGCAGAGGCCCTCTTACAGGAACTGCAGCGCATCGAAACCAAACTCGGACGTGAGCGGGCCAATGAACTGCACCATGGCCCACGCGCCATGGACTTGGATCTGCTTTGGCATGGAACGACATCTTCCGCTACACCTGACTTGACGCTGCCCCATCATGGTCTGGAGGAGCGCCGATTCGTGTTGGCGCCCTTGGCAGAAATTCTGCCCGAGCACCTCTTGCCCGGTTGTGGGCGTAGCGTGCGGGAACGCCTGGAACAGTTGGAAGCCACGGCCCTTTCCTGATGGATCTGCTGCATCTGGACAACCCATCAGCGGCCAGTGAATGGTGCGCTCTGCAGCGAGAGCAAGGTCGCAGTCTTGGTTTTGTGGCCACCATGGGCGCCCTGCATTCGGGACACATGTCTTTGGTGCGGCGCGCTGCTGCGGAGAATGACCTGGTGGCGGTCAGCGTGTTCGTCAACCCTCTGCAATTCAACGATCCGGGGGATCTGGACCGTTATCCCCGGCAGTTGGAGGGAGACTGCGCGCTGGTGGCGGAGGCCGGGGGTTCGATGCTCTTCACCGGCAGCTTGGAGGAGTTCTTTCCCGGCAAGTTGGCCCAGGATGGAGGCCTTGAGGCCTCGGCCATGGTAGATCCCGGATCCGGTGCCGAGGGCCTGGAAGGGGAGTTTCGCCCAGGTCACTTTGCCGGGGTGGCGACCATCGTCAAGCGCCTCTTTGAGGTGACCCAGCCCACACGCGCCTATTTCGGTCTCAAGGACTTTCAACAGTGTCTGGTGGTGCGTGATCTGGCGCTAGCACAGGGCAGGCCTGAAGTTGTGCTGTGTCCAACCGTTCGCGAGCAGGATGGACTGGCGCTTTCCTCGCGCAATCTGCTCTTGTCGGATGAGTGGCGTGCAGAAGCTCCCCGGATTCAGCAGGCCCTGCGCGCGACGCGCGCTCTGTGGCAGCAAGGGCAGCGCGAGGCCTCGATCCTTGGGGCTTGTCTGGGTGAAGGCCTGGCAGACTCTCCCCTGGATGTGGAGTACGCCGCCGTGCGCGATTCCCTCACCTGGACCAGGGCCGAGCCCGAAGGCTCCTTGCTGCAGGCGGTTGGCTTGGTGGCCGCCAAGGCGGGGGAGGTGCGCTTGATCGACAACCTCTTGCTGCACACGGACGGGGGCGTCGACAGCGTATGAACGAAGTCCGCATCGTTGCGCCAGCCAAAGTCAATCTCGATCTGTTCGTGTTGGGCAAGCGCGGGGATGGATTTCATGAACTCAGCACCACCATGATGTTGGTGGGCTTGCATGACGAGTTGGTGTTGCGGGCGGCGGGAGAGGCTGGGGTACGCCTTGAATTGGATGGGCCCGCTCTTGGGGGGGACATGCCCGGGGGCTCTTCCAACCTGGCTGTGGCTGCACTTGAGCAGGGCCTGGCTGCTCTGGAGCAGACAGGCGTTTCCGTCCCTGGCGTAGAGCTGAAACTGACCAAGCGGATTCCCTCCGGGGCGGGTCTCGGGGGTGGATCCAGCGATGCGGCGGCGGCCTTGATTGGTCTGCAGGAGTTGCTGGGGGCCCAACTGGACCCGGAACTCTGTGCAGGGATCCTGGCCGAACTTGGCTCCGATTGTGTGTTTTTTCAGGCCGCGCGTTCAACCGGGCTCGGCCGCTGTACGGGCCGAGGCGAGCAGGTCGAGGTCCTGCCCGCACCTGCGGCCTGGTGGATCGTGTTGCTGACCCCGGATGTGTTTGCTTCCACAAGAATGGTATTTGGGGCGTTGGATGCCTCAGCAACTGGCGAGATGAGGGAGGCCCCTGGGGCGCCTCACTGGCCGCGCTTGACCGCTCACGAAGCACGCGCCATGCAGCACAATGATCTTCAAGCTCCGGCCCTGCTCGCGATTCCAGAATTGCAGGTCTGGCGCGATCTCTTGCACGAGATCTTCTTGCTCTCGGGTAGCGGGTCGAGCTTCTATGCTCTCTGCGCAGATCAGGATGAAGCCCAGGCCTTGCTGCAAACCGTCCAGACCGCTTGCGTTGCGGCGGGAATGGAGCCTCGAGTTCTGAAGGCCCTGCCCTTGTCCTAGACTGGAATGCTGAGGTCAGCACTTCATGAGAACCATCCACATCGAAGGAACCGGGCGCGTGGCCCGGGCATTGGCTCTTCGGCTGGTGGCAGTGGGGAACCGGGTCAGCGTGGGTGGGCGCAATCAGGTTGCGGCAGGGGCGGTTGCCGCGGCGAGCGCTGCTCATCTGCTTGAGTCAGGTGCTCCTATCGAGAGCGAAGTGCTCTTGATCCTCGTGCAGGACGATGCAATCCAAGAGGTGGCGGTGGCCCTCGCTCCACGCCTGCAACCCGGCACTATCGCCTTGCATTTCAGCGGTTTTCATGACTGCGCAGTGCTCGCCGCTATTGCCAGCCTGGGACTGCCAGTGGGTTGGGCCCATCCCTTGGGTTCGTTTTCGGGACAGGTCGAGCCGAATTGGATGGTGGACTTGACCTGGTGTGTGGGGGGCGACCCGGAAGCGGTGGGCGTGGCCGAGGACCTGGCACAAGAACTTGGTGGCAAGCCGTTCCTTCTGGCCAACCGGCCCGGGGCCAAGGCGCGCTATCACGCCGCCGCGTCTTTGCTCGCCGGGGGCAGCGCAGTCCTCTTCGATCTCGCGGAGCAACTGGTGGCCCAGGATCTACCCGAACCCAACCTGCTGCGCGAGGGTCTGGCCCAGTTGGTTTTCAGTATGACCGAACAGGCGGCTGAGAAAGGGCCGCGGGGGGCTTTGACCGGGCCCGCTGCCCGGGGCGATACATCCGTGCTGGAGGGCCAGTTGGAAGTGATGGATTTCAGGACGCGGAAACTCTACACACAGTTGATCGCGCACATGCAGGAGATGGCTTTAGACTCCGAGCAGGGTTGAAGCCCAATCGTCCGTCTGTCACCGTATAGCCATGGCCATTGTGACTTCATTTTTGGCGCCGGACTGGGCGACCCTGACCCAACGGGTTCTGCGCCAGGCACATCTGGCGGATCTTGTGGAGTTGCGACTCGATGAGATCCCGCACCCCGGGGGCGAAGCTCTGCGCGCCTTCTTCAAGTCCTGCCCCAAGCCGGTGATCGTGACCATCGGTGGGTCTGAGGCCTTTGGGACCTTTGCTGGCAGTCAGGAGGAGCGTTTCGAGCTCTTGCGGGACGCGGCCGTGGCTGGCGCGCGCTTTGTGGATATTGATTGGAGTCTGAGTCTGGAGTTGGGCGAGGTGGAGGCTCCTTGCCACCGCATCGTCAGTCGCCATGACCTTGAAGGTACCCCCGAGAACCTGATGGCCATGGACGAAGAGATACGTGCGGTGCTCTATGAGGGGGACGCGATCAAGCTGGTGACCCACGCGACCTGCACCGAAGACGGCCTGCGTATGCTGCGTCACTTGCGCCGCGCTCGTGGGGGCACGATTGCTTTTTGCTCGGGGCCAGCGGGTACTTTTACCCGGGTGTTGGCGCCCATATTTGGTTCGCCTTTCACCTACGCGGCTCCGGCGGTCATGCCCGGGGAAGCGCCTCTTGATGCCAGCGCTCCGGGGCAACTTCGCTTGGGGGAATTGCTGGGGATTCTGCCCCCGGGAGGACTCTCCCACGAGACTGCGGTCCTTGGGGTGGTGGGCAGGCCTGTGCAGCATTCTGCATCGCCCTTTGTGCACGGAATGGCTCTCAAGCATGTGGGCCTCGACGCGGTCTATGTGGCCTTCGAGCCCGATGACTTTGATTCCTTCCTGGATCTGGCAGATGACCCGGTTTTCAGAGGGTTGTCGGTCACCGCGCCCTTCAAGGCGCGTGCGGCGGTGCGGGCCAAGCGAGTGGAAGATCGCGCCCAGTCCTTGGGGGCGGTGAACACTTTGGTGCGGCGTAATGATGGTTCCTGGACCGGCGCCAATACGGATCTGAGTGCGGTTCGGACTTGTCTGGAGCGGGCCTTTGGAGTCTGGTCGAGGGAGCCGGGTCGTCCGGTGGGGATGGCGCTGGCCCAGGTGTTGGTGCTTGGGACCGGTGGCGCCGCGCGGGCCGCGATCGGGGCCGCCAAAGACACTGGGGCGAGCGTTTGGGTGGCGGGCCGGAATGCAGATCGGACCGGGATTCTGGCCCATGAGATGGAAGTCCAGGCGGTGCTCTGGGAGGAGATTGGCTCGCTGTCCTACGACATTCTGATTCACTGCACTCCCGTAGGCTCCGAGGGTGCTGGCCCTGGGAAATCCAATTCCCAAACAGAGGGTTCCATGGTCATCCCTGCCGAACTCCTGCGTCCGGGTTCTTTGGTCTTCGATGCGGTCTACCGTCCCCTGCGCACGCCCTTGCTCATCGCCGCCCAGGAGCGAGGCTGCACCTGCATTCCCGGGGCCGAATGGTTTGTACGCCAGGCCGCAGCCCAGTTCGAACTGTTCACCAGTCACAAGGCGGATGACGCTCTGTTGCGAGCTGCCTTTGAAGGCGCCCTGGTCCAGGGCAAGGGATGAGTGTGCCAGTCCTGGTATTGGTGGGCCTGCGTTGCGTGGGCAAGAGTACTCTGGGCCGTGGCCTCGCCAGGCGATTGGGCTGGGAGTTCTTGGACTTGGATACGGAACTCGCCAGACGCACGGGATCCAATTCTGCTGGGGCTTTGCTGGCGCAAGTGGGGTTGGAAGAGTTCCGTGATCGGGAACAGGAAGTCCTCTTTGCTGTGCTGAAAGAGAACCCGGTGCCGCGCATCCTGGCCACCGGCGGGGGAGTGGTGGAACGCGAGGAAAATCGTGTGCTGCTCAAGTCTCTGCCTTGCGTTTGGCTCGACACGCCTGTGGACATCTTGGTCGCGCGCTTGGAGCAGGACTCGGTCCTGCGCCCAAGCCTTACAGATCATGGGGCTGTCCAGGAATTTGAGCAACTGCACAAGCGTCGCGCCCCTTGGTACGAACAGGTTGCGGGGCCTGCAGTGGAACTTGGCGGCCTTGAACCGGACGGGGCACTTGATCTTCTTTGTGCTCGCGTGCGGGAACGATTTGGGCACTTTGGAGAGCAATAGGACCCATTCATCGCGCTAGGATCGGTGGAGTGCAGCAGCAAGAGAGATTCCATCGTCCAACCTCCTCCCCCCGAGGGACGATCTTGATGTTGGCATCCATGTTGCGCTCGCGCTCGGCTCAGGCGCTTTTGGCAGGGCTTGCTCTTGCACTGCAGATTCTGGTGTTCGCGTCCATTGTGCATGCGGCCCCACTTCCCGCAATCCCGACCCAGGGAACTTCCTTCGAGCCCGTCCGGAGTTCAAAGGAGAGCCTTGTCGCCCTGCAGCAACGTCTCTCACAACTCAGCGGCGAGGGCCTGCAAGAGCAAGTGAGACTCGCCCTTGCGTCCGACCCCGAGACCATGATCGACCTGCTCGTGCTGCGCGCGGGCAGCCCGGTTCCCACAGGCTTGCCGGTTGCTCGCTCCCAAGGGCGCCAGGCCCAAAAACAGGAGGCCCTTGACCTCCTGGCGAGCGAACTGAAAGCCGGTGCCGTCCGTCGTGCCCTGATCACCGATCGCTTGCTCGATCTGGTCAGCGGTGTAGGCAGCGGTGTCAACTTGCGCTGCGCCGCCCTGCGGGTCTGTGGTGTCCTTGAGTTGCACGATTCAACCTGGCTGTTGGAGTTGGGGCTTGCCGATGATCATGAGCGCGTGCGCCACGCCGCCACCCAGGCGCTCTCGGAACTCTACGGTCGCTGGCACCAAAGCGCTGACGAGTGGCGCGTGTTCCTGGCGGCCGCGCCCCCGGCCTTGGGTCCTTCGATTCTCAGGGAGCTACGCGCCGCCAGCTTGGAGCGTCGCGCATTGACCGAGGCTCTGCTGGCTCACGAGCCCCAGCGGGCCGTGGCTCTCCTGGCCGATGCCGAGCCCGACCCCTTGTTACGTCGTTCCGCCGCTCAGCGCTTGACCTCTGCGGTGACTGCGGCGGATCTGAAGCTCGACGAGGCCTGGTCCGTGCTGGCCGCGAGTTTGGAGCGCGAACTTGACGGGGAGACTTTTTCGGCCCTGCTCGATGTGGCGTTGCTCTTGAGTTCAGCCGCCGAAGACGACCAGGCATCCCCGCTCACGCTGATTGAACTCTTTGAAATAGTTCGTGATCTTCGACGGGAGCACCTCTATCCCGCAATCCTGTCGGCCCTGCCCCAGCAACCTCTGAGTGCTGGCGAACTCGACCTGGGCAGTCATCTTCTGGCGGGCATTCTGCGCCAGACTCCTCTCCTGGATCAGGATCTCGCCGAGCGTGCCCTGCAGGATTGGCGTGCATTGGCGGAGCGTGCGACGGAAGGAGTTCCCGACACCCAGGCTAGTTTTCTGATGCCTTTGCTTGCGCCTCTCTTGGACGATGCAAGTACAGAGCCGGGTCTCGCCACCGCCGCTGCTGCCGGTGCGCCCCTGCTCTTGCGCAGTGCCGCCTTGGGAGAATTCGTTGCCATGTTGCGCTCCCGCGGCGCGCCTCCGGCTCTGTTGGTGGAGTTGTGCGTGGCCGTGCGTCCCGCCATCGCCGCCGCTGATGCGGGAGGTGCGCAGGCTCTGGCTTCCCTTCGTGTCCTGCAGGATCTGGCCGCTCACCCTGAAGTGCTTGTACGGCGTGCGGCCTTGCAGGCTCTTTTGGCGCCCGAGTGTCGGCCCTTGATACAGCGCTTTGAGCGGGATCCCGCCACGGTCTTGGACCGCGGCCTGGAGCGCCTGGCGGTGGAGACCGACACAGAGGCCCTGGTGGATCTGCTTCTGCTCGTGGGCCAGATCGCATCGCCCGAGCATTTGGCCCGCTTGACCGGCGGGCCAGCTTATTTGCGCTTGAGGGATCCGGCCCTGGTGGTCTCTGCTGACTTGACCAGCGCCTTGGCGGCCCTGGCGGGTTCCGATGCGGGTGCCATGTTGCAAGCGGCCCATTGGTTGGTTGCGGGGCAGGACCTGCCCGCTGCCCTACGCCTGGTGACCGCCTTGCCCCAGGATTCCGTGGCGCAACTCTCTGTTGCTCAACATGGCGAGGTGATGGCCATGTCCTATTCTCTGCGTCGATCTCGTGGACCTCAGGCCTTGGATGAGGCGGCCCGGGAACGGCTGCTGCAAGTGCACTCGCTGGGGGCGGGGGAGAGCTGGCAGAGTTCATTGGCAGGCTTACACCTCAATGGACTGCTGCTGGGGGATTCAGCCACTGCCATGGAAGACCCCGCTGAAGAGATCGCTGTGGTGGCAGAAAGAGCCCTCTCAGCCCTGAACGAGGCTCGTGCTTTGGCTGAGTCGAGTGCCCAGTCGAATCCCGAGCAAGAGGCTCTCGTGTCAGAGATCATGCGCGATCGTTTCTTGCTCCTGGATCGCCTCGGTCGCCCAGCCGCCGCAGCCCAGTTGATGGCGAGTCTCTGCGAACAGCCCGGTGCGATGCACCGCGCTCTGTCGTCCGAGGACCTTCGCAGGGGAGCGGTCTTGCTGCGGGCTCACTTGACCGGCGAGGATGCGGCCCGTGGCCCACGCCTCGCCAGCACTTTGATGGGCCTTGTGATCCACGCGGACGCCTGGGCACTGACCACCGCGCCGAGGCGCTTGGAGGACTTGGAGAACTGGGTGGCAGATGTGTTGGCCGCAGGAGGTGCCGAGTTGCTGGCCGAGCCTCGATCATTGGTGGGAGAGGTACCAGAACTCCTTGCTCCTGAGGCTTACATTGCTGACCTGCCGTTGGCCCTCAGCTCCCATGCTCTTGCTGCTTTGATGGAAACCCGCGAGGATCATGAGCGTCTGATGGTCTTGGCCAGACATTTGGCGCTCGGTTCTGCTATCGAGCCTGAGCCCGATGGGGGAACCGTGGATGGGGGCTCGGGCTCTTCGGGTGCGACCGATCCTCCCGAGGATGGAGGCCCCCCTCCAGAAGACGGGGGAGGCCGCTAACTCTTCTCCTTTCCCGCTTGCATCCCCCCCCCAGGTCGCTACCATCCGCCCCACAAGTGACGCGGGGTGGAGCAGTCTGGTAGCTCGTCGGGCTCATAACCCGGAGGTCGCAGGTTCGAATCCTGTCCCCGCTACCACATACAAGCAGAGGCTGGATCTTTTGGATCCGGCCTCTGCTTGTATGTGTAGCGGGGACAGGCTGCTGCTGCTGGCCCAACGGCTGGCGCCGCTGAAGCGTTGTCTCCGCTACCATCTAACACCAGGAGAGGCCGCAGCTTGCGGCCTCTCCTGCGTTTGGGGATGTGAGCGGATTGATCCTGTTGCTCCGCTTCCTGCTCCGATTCGCGCGCGCTTCGGTGAGGGGAGTCAGGCCCTCGGCACGGATTACACCTAGGCCTCTTGGCATCGTTCCCGGTCGAGTCCCTCGAAGGCAGTGCCCAGCGCGAATTCACTCAGGAGTCGGTTCGTGCTTGCGATCCTCTGCGCTTGTCGTCCATGGCCTGGCGGAACGACTCGTCGTCCGCTCTCAGGCCGCGGTCGAGGAAGAAGGTGCCGAAGGGCAGCAGGGCCGCGACGAGGATCTGCCAGCCCCAACTCCAGGGTTTGCCTCTCCGCCGGATTCCTTCGAGGGCGAGCAGGCCGCCCCAGACGAAGAGCGCGCCGTGGACGGACCCGACGATCCGTACTGCGAGGGGGAAGCCGGCCATGTATTTGAGCGGCATCGCTACGAAGAGTAGCGTGAGGTAGGAGAGTCCTTCGATGGCCGCGACAGATCTCAGTCGTGCGGTCGGTGTGTCGAACCGGAGCATCCTGCAATTTATACCATGATCAACAGCTCGGATCTCTCCCAGCCCTGGCAATCATGCCCCCGCCGCCACCTTCAAAGAGGGGCGTGTAATATGAGCACGCCCATCCTTCGTTGGGGAGGTCTCAAGCATGCGTCCATTGTGTTCGGGGTGCTGCGAGAATTAGGATCAAACCAGAGGCGCAGGGGCAGCTTGTGCCACTGCCCGATTCTGTCGTCAACTCGAAAGCAACTCCAATAAGGTGACTCGAATGGGTCCCTCTACTTTCTTGCCTGTAGCTCTGCTGGCCTCGCTCCCTCTCTGGCCGCATCCGCCAGGCGCGGTCCGGAACTTTGCTTCTCTTGTTTCCCAAGATGTTGACGAGAAGTCCAGCCCCTTCGATGGCTTGCGCTGGTCGGGGGATCAGCCCGAGGTCCAGGTGGATGGGACCTGGTACAAGCCAGTCGCGATCGATGGGATTGGCGTCGATGAGATCCTTGCCATCGCTGACACGTGGTCCCCTGGACGCGAGAAGCGATTTGCTGAGGATCTCGTGCCGATCCTTGTGAGGCTCAAGTGGAAGGGTGACGAGAAAGTCGACCTTGACCTTCTCTCCCTCAAGGATGGCTCGGCTGTTCGGCTTGAGGGCGTGGAGATGACGAGGGCGAAGCGTCAAGCCTTGAGGGCTTCGAGAAATGCCCGTGAGTCCAGCGGGGCTCGTCGACCCGCACCCCCTGCGCGGATCTCCTTAGAGGAAGCCCGCGCAGACATCGAGGCCTTCGGCGCGGGATTGAAGGATCAGTTCGCCTACCTGGGTCTCGGTGAGGTCGATCTGGACCGTGAGTTGGCCCAGATACGTGACGGCCTGACCGGAGACCAAGCCGACATCTTGCAGTTGCGTCTCGAGCTGCACCGACTTCTCATGCGCTTTGGAGACGGGCACGCCCAGGTCCGCTCGAACCTCCCCCTCGGTCAGCCCGGCGACAAGTGCCTGCCCTTTTTGCTCGTCGAGTCTTCTGCAGGCGTGGTCGCAGTGCTTCCGGCTGGGTCCTCTTTTTTCGTGACGCGTGGTTGGCTCGTCGAGATCCTCGGGGAGTCGACTGGGAGACGTTCCTTCACCGCCGGAGGTCGTTCCGGTGTAGAGGAAGTCTCCATCCTCGCGGTCGGGGCTCTAAGCTCCACGGCGAGAATTCGCGCGCTGTCGGAACTCGGCGGAAGCAGCAGGTTGATCTGTGCCATGCCGTCCTTGTAGTTGGGTTGCGTGGACAGGTCGACCTTCAGCGTGCGGACCTGCCTGTCGCTATCCTCGGCCTGGTCCGCCTCCTCGTCGCCGAGCCGGGCGAGGATCGCCTCCACGATAGGCTCGTGCAGATACGGACCCTCCTTGCGCTTGCTCAGGGCCCTCGCGTAGTCGAGGAAGCCCGGGTGCTTCCCGTCCTCGAACTGTGCCATGCAGAACGCGTGCAGGTCGACGACAGGGACGTTGTGCACGTCCATGACCTCGGCCGCGATGCCGTTGAGTGCGACCTCCGCGCCCGTGTCGAAGAGGTTGTCGACAGGGGAGTTCCCGATCACGAGCCGCTCGGTGGGGGTGGTGTTGGCCCACAGCAGGGGCGTGCCGGTCTTCTCGAGGCGCGCGACGAGCTGGACCAGGTTCTCTCGATAGCACTCGTCCGACGTCGTCCGCACACCACCGGCGCCGCGCGCGAGGACGCGGCGGTCCTTCGTGCGCGGATCCCGGTAGACGAGGTCCCCCAGGCCGTAGCCGAAGTAGACGAGGTCCCACCCACCTTCGCCGAGCAGCGCGTCGAGGTGCGTGAGCGCTTCGCCCGTGTTGTTCGCGTGGACGCCCTTGGGGAACACGAGCTCGACGCGATCCGCTAGCGCCTTGCGCACCGCGCCGAGCGCGGGCTGCTGCGTCGTGTCGCCGAGCACGAGCACGCGCGGCAGCGCGGTTTGGGCGCGCGCGCCGACCGCGAGGGCGACCCCCGCGAGCGCCAGGAGCAGCGCGCGCATCAGGCCAACACCTCGGGCATCGGGCCCGTGCTGTCGGCGAAGCGCTCGACCGGCGCACCGACCGCGTCGAGCAGCGTCACAAGGAGGTTCGCGAGCGGAACCTTACGCGCGCCCTCGAAGGCGTGCAGTCGGCCGTGCGACAACCCGAGCGCGTTGCCGCCCGCGAGCTGCAGGGGGTAGTTGACATTGCTGTGCGAGGCGTGCGGGTGGGCAGACCCCCACAGGACCGCTGTCCTGTCGAGCAGGTTGCCCTCGCCCTCCGGCGTGTCCCGCAGGCGCTCGAGGAAGTACGCGTGCTGCCGGGCCCGCCAGCGGTCCCAGTGGCCCGATTCGACGGGGCGCTTGTGGGCAAGGTCGTGGGTCGCGCCCTCGTAGCCAAGCGCATGACTAGCGTAGTGCCAGGTCTCGCTGTCCGACGATGCCTCGCTCTCGAGCATGAACGAGACGAAGCGCGTGGAGTCTGTGCGCAGGGCGAGCACGATCAGGTCGTAGAGGCAGCGCGTGTAGGCCTCGGGGTCGCGTCGCGACGTCCCAAGGTCCAGCGCGCCCGGGTCGACCTCGGCCAGGGGTACGTGCGTCCAGCGATCGATGCGCTGGGTGCGCTGCTCGAGTGACCGGAGCGAATCGAGGTACTCGTCGACCTTTTCCTGGTCCGCGCGCCCCAGGCGCCGGCGCACGCCCCGCGCGTTTTCGAGCAGAAGGTCAAGCAGGCTCGCCTCGCGCGCAAGCCGCGCGCGCACCGCCGCAACGTTCTCGCCCGCGTACGGGCGGAAGAGGCCATCGAAGATCGCCTTCGGGCGGTGCTCGGCGGGGATCGGCCGGCCTGGGCCGCGGTGCGAGAGCGTCTTCGCGCGTCCGTACGTGCCCGTTCCGCCCTCGGTGCCCAGCACGAGCGACGCGTAGCGCGTCTCGTGCCCGCGCAGTTTCGCCGCGACCTGGTCGATCGAGACGTTGTTGGTCTTCTCGGTGCCTCCCATGTCGGCGCCCGTGGCGAAGACGTCGCCGCTCGAGTGGCCTCCGAGGCCGTAACCGCCCGCGTGGTCAAGGCCGCGCAGGTAGCTCACGTAGGGCGCGAGCGGCGCGAACGGCGCGGAGGACTCGTTGAATTCGAGCGGCCCCGGGTTCGCGCCAGGCCACCAGTTCCACGGGTGATTCTGGCCTTTCTCGCCCTTGGGCTCGTAGACGCCGTACGAGATGTAGCTGACGACCAGGCGCCGCGGGAGCTCGCGCCCCTTCATTGACCACGCCATCCCGTCGAGTAGTGGCAGCCCGAGGGCCAGCCCGCCGCCACACAGGAGTTGTCGTCGATCGATCTGCCAGGATTTGCGTGCCATCGTTTCCGTCATCCTCCGAGGAACAGGTCGCTCCGACAGATTGCCACGATCATGTCCTGGAGCCGGTAGTCGTCCGCTGCGAGTGCCGAGCGTAGCTCCTCGACGGCCGCGCGGTCGCGCGCAGTCAGCTCGCGGCCGAGCCCGTAGGTCACCAGCCGCCGCAGTACGTTGGTCGCGACCTGGTCGCGGCGATGCTCGAGCAGGTAGGCCTTCAGTGCGTTCAGCCCGTCCACCGCAGTCCCGGTCGGGAGCGTGGCGGAGGCGTCGACCGGGACGGTGTGCACGCCCTTGAGGTAGGCCGCGTATCCGTCGAGGTCCTCGTCCTGGGCGAGCGAGAAGGCGCGCACGCGCGCGCCCTCGGCGGGGGCGCGCGGGGCGAAAGCGCCGACGGCGCTGTACTGCTCGAAGGGCAGCCCCCACGGGTCCAGGCGCGCGTGGCAGTCGCGGCAGGAACCGCTGTTACGGTGCCGCTGCAGGAGTTCCTTAATCGTCACCGCGCCCGTCGCCGCGTCCCCAGCGGAGTCGACGAGTGCCGGCACCTCGGCGGGGGGTGCGGGGACCTCGTCCCCGAGGATCGCTTCGCGCAGCCACACGGCCCGGTAGATCGGGTGCGGCGCCGACCCCGTCGAGTTGCCGACGAGCACCGACCCGTGCGTGAGGATCCCGCCCAGCATGTGGCGCGGCTCGAGCGGGACCGGGCGCAACGCGATTCCCGTGACACCCTCGACGCCGTAGTGCGCCGCCAGCGGCTCGTTCAGCATCGCGAATTCGGAGTCGACGAGCTCGAGCGCGCTGGCGTTGCGGCGCACGAGCTCCGCAACGAAGCCAATCGTCTCCTCGAGCATGTAGTCGCGGATGGTGGGCCGGAAGAGCACCTCCTCGCCGCGCCGCTCGCCGATGTGATAGGTGTACAGGAAGCGCGGGAAGAGGCCCTGGTTGACCTTGACCACGGGCATCTTCTTGAGGCTGAGCCATTGCAGCGTGAAGTCGCGCAGGGCATCCTGCGCACGGGCGTCCGCGAGCATTCGGCGCGCCTGGGCCGCGCGTACCTCGGGGGCTTGCAGCGCCCCGTCGGCGGCCAACTCAAGGAGGCGCGCGTCGGGCATACTGCCCCAGAGGAAGTATGACAACCGCGAGGCGAGGGCGTCGTCGTCATCCGCGTGCGCGTGCAGCAGGAACTGGGGCGCGACGAGCGCGTACGCCAGGGTCTCGCGCATGGCCGCCTCGAGGGTCAGCTCGGGCGCGACGGTGGCAAAGACGCGCTCGAAGCGGGCGAGTTCCTCCGGCGTCGCAGGCCGGCGGAAGGCTCGCTCGAGGAAGCGCTCGAGCACGGCGCGGACGTAGGCCGGCGGGTCTTCCTCGCGCAGCGGGGACTCGAACAGGATGCGCGTGTGGTGCGCGGGCGGCCAAGTTTCATAAAACGGGGCCTCGAACTCGATCGAGCGCAACACGACGCGCGGCGTCGCGTAGTTCCACGAGCTGTCGAAGCCGCTGCGCCGGTGGTCGTTCAGCTCGCCGTTATCGAACAGATTCTGCGCATAGAGAAACATTCGCGCTGGCTGCGTGCCCTTGGCGGTCTCGAGCGCCGGCTGGCGCGGGTGGTTCTCGATGCGGCCGCGGAACTCGAACTCCGCGAGTTGGTCGACGTTGTTACGCAGCTCGACCACGCCCACGGTGGCGAAGGAGCCCGTGCCCGCGTCGTGGCGTAGCTCGGTGCCCATCACGAGCCGCAGCGGCGCGTGGTCGTAGCCGTCGGGCAGGATGGCAGCCGCCTGGATGCGCACCCGGTACTCGCCCGTCTCCGGCCAGCTCTTGATCGAGATCCCCGCCCCGGGGGTGTTGCGCTTGCTGCCGTAGACGCTGACCTCGTCGCGGCGCATGCCCGTGAACTCGCCGGGGTGCGGCTCGAACGTGCGCACCGTGCGGTGCACCTCGGGCGGTGTGGGGTCGACGATCGCGCTCGAGAGCGCCCGGCGCGCGCTTTCGAGGTAGCGGTCGAGTTGCTCGGGGCCCAGCAGCATGGTCTGGGCTTGGTTGTTGAACCGGTAGGGTTCGGCGGGGTCCGGTGGCAGGTCGCGAGCAATGTCGATCTCGATCCCGAGGAGGTCGCGCAGGGTGTTTCGGTACTCGGGGTTGGTCAGCCGGCGCGCGGTGGGGGCGGCGGGGGCGGGCGCCGGACTGAGATCGTCGAGGTGCCCCTCGATCCAAGTTGCGGCCGCGCGGCGCTCCGCAGGGTTGGGCTGCGTTTCGTCAGGCGGCGGCATCTCACCCAGCACGAGAACATCGAGCACGTCCACCCACCGTTCGTCGTTCGCGCCAAGGTCGAGCAGGGCGAGGTCGGCCTTCGGCTTCTCGGGGCCGTGGCAGCGGATGCAGTAGGCCTCGAAGAAGGGGCGCAGGCCCTCGTCCTCTTGCGCCGCGGCGGTGGAGGCGAGTGCGAAGATGATGAACGGACGCAGCATGGCTGGAACATGTCGAGGATACGCCACCCGAGCAGGATTCGATACGCTTTTTGTCGCGAATCGAGATGCGTGCATCGCAGCACATCGTGCTCATAACCCGGAGGTCGCAGGTTCGAATCCTGTCCCCGCGACCACCTACAAGAGAAGGGCCGCGCCTCTGGCGTGGCCCTTCTCTTGTAGGTGCTAGATGTTTGCTGGCCCAAGGGCTGGCGCCGTTGGTGCAGAGTCCCCTAGAGCTCTCGCACCCAGATATTCCGGAACCGCATGGCGTGGGGTTCTCCGTGATCCTGTAGTCCTAGGTAGCCCTTCATGGGGCGGTTCTTGAGGCCGGTCTTGTTGAGTTGTAGATCAATGATCCGCTCGCCATTGAGGTCCACTTCGAGGTGCTGGCTGCGGGCGGTCACAATCATGCGGTTCCACTTGCCGGGGGGGAGGGACATGTTCTTGCTCGGGGGGCTGGTCATGATGATGCCGCCGTGGTCGTGGTGGGTGAGGTCGCCCTTGTGACTTGTGCTGTCGAGGATTTGGGCTTCAATACCTTGGGCGACGGGGTCGTTTGTGTCGCCTACGCGGAAGTAGATGCCGCTGTTGCCCTTGGCGGGATAAGCGTATTCGATGTCGAGAATGAAGTTGGCGTATTGCTTGTTACTCCAGAGGTAGTCGCTGAAGCGCTCCCAGCCTTTTTCTCCCGGCCGTGGCTGGAGTAGAAGTTCGCCGTTAGGTTGGGGGAGCCAGTTGCCGCTGGTCGTCCAATGGGTGAGGTCTTTACCGTTGAAGAGTTGGACCCAACCCGCCCGGGGATCCCGGATCTCACGCAGTTGGATGCTGCGCCAGCTGACCTTGAGGGGTTTGTCTCGGGGGCCAACTGAGTGGACCTGGAGGGCGATGAATCCCCGGGGATGGGAGCCGTACATTCCCTTGTGGATGAGATCCGAGGTGAGGGTGCCATTGACCCAGACTTGGATGCGCGGGCCCACGGCTAAGACGCGGTAGGCATTCCACTTGCCATCCAAAAAGTGCTTGTGGGGCGTGCGGGATTCGCCGGGGGTCATCCAGCCACCCGCGGCCTCGGCATAGAGGTAGCCTGCTTCTCCACCGCCGGATCCTGAAGCCTCGATCTCAACCTGCGGACCGTTGACGCGGCCAAGGAAGCCATTTCGTGTTTGGGAGCGGATTTGAACCCCGGAATTCAGGGCGTTATCCACTTGGACTTCGAAGGTGAGCTCGAAATCTGAATAGCCACGATTGGTGCAGAGGAATGAGTTGGGGCTGCCGTTGGTGGTTTGACCTTGGATCGTGCCATTCTCGGCGGTGTACGTCGCAGTGCCGTTGCGTTGGGTCCAGCCGTCGAGGGTTTTTCCGTCGAAGAGAGAAACCCAAGGGCTCACTTGCTCTTGCGCCTCGGTGTCCTGGATTTGGAGTGAGGGCGTGACGCTGGTGAGAGCCAAGCCCGAGAGGGTGATGAGGCTGAGGAGGAGAATGTTCTGCATGGAGGGGGAGTCTATGGTATTGAGTCGTTTCTTGGGGGCCCTAGGAGAATGAGCACCGCGCCCGGTCCTTTCGCTCCAGATAACCATCAGCTTTCCGTTCGCTTGGGATTGGCGTAGCACCATGGACGGGTTGCGTCAACTGACCTGGGCTGAACCATCTAGCGCAACATCTTTACGCTCGAAAGACTTGCTGCCAAAATAGGTACGGGGGATCACATAGGCAAAGCCAGCCGCGCCACTCAAGTAACCCACCTGCCCGACAAACCAGTGCTAGTCCGCTGCCAGGGTTAGCAAAGTCCCGATGCAAAAGGGGATGAGCCAGGCGATCCAGAAGGATTCATTTGCTGGTATCGGACAGACCAGTGCTCCGGACCGGCCCTGATCGAGAGCCGCTGAGGTCAGTCCGTGTCGCTGGCCCTGGCCTT